>CAZOKN010000138.1:0-1509 GCA_964580525.1 uncultured Rickettsiaceae bacterium | reverse complement strand
TGTAACGTCTCCAATTGTCACAAAACTGTCATAATTCTCTTAACCAAATTTTAGGGATTTATGGTATATTGTAGGTGAATAGGGAGAGTTTATGCTCGATAAGCCGATTTTATCTAAAGGCATTCTTGAGATTGCGTTCGATACATGCGTTGGCGTTGTCGAGAAATGCGGGCGAGGCATCAACAACCTTGCAGAGGGCATTGGCAACATTGGCGGCGGTAATACGCTTAGCGATGGTGGATTTCTTACAAACCTCAAAGAATCAATCGGTTTTGGCGATAAATCGCCTGCCCCTCAAATTGCAACAGAGCGGACGCCTGCAGTGGAAATTACGGCACCAGCGCCATCGCTTGATAAGTATGAAGTCTCGATGAATGAACTTGGCAGCTTTGCGCCGCCAACGTTTGGTGGGCTTAACACGCCATCGGCTGGCCGAGGGGTGTAGTACTAGTTATACCGCCAGCGCGCGTACCAAGAACGACAGCGCGAGCAACTCCATCACCATTGCAAGGGTAAACAAAACCGCTGTGTGAGCGCGCATCACTTTACGCGTAGGCTCGAGGGTTTTGCCAAGGAAAAAATTCAGTGCAAGAGGCTTGTTCTGGCGTCTGCCACGCACAGCCGAGACAATGGCAAGCAGCGCAACTGCGAACAAAATCAGACCAAGGATGTAACATTGTGCAGTGTTCATGCGCACATTATGCCACGAGAGTGACGCCTTGGCAATGCACTAGAATGGCGAAAGAATCTCGATAGCTTGCGACCCCCAACGTGGCTGCGCAAGATCGCTAACGCGGCCACGGCCACTATAGACAATGCGTGCCTGCGCAATCTGGCTTGAATCTACGGCGTTATCCGAGGTGATATCTTGCGGACGGATGACGCCGCGTACCGAAATCTCGCGCACTTCGTAATTCACCAGAATTTCCTGCGTCCCCTCGATGACAAGGTTGCCATTGGGTAGCACTTGGGTGACGAGTGCCGCCACTTGCGTGTTGATGGTCTCTTTACGGTCAATTTTGCCGCTCGAATTCATCTGCGTATTGCCATTGATGTCGATGAGGTTGGTGGGGTCGGTCGGTACGCCTGAAAGTGGGATGAGCTTACCGATTTTAGTTTCAAGACCACCAATCGCGTTCACGCCAGACTTGTCACTGGTGGTGCGGCCGGAGTTGGTGGTGTTGTCGAACTTGGCGCTATCGGCAATGGCGACGTTGATTTTGAGGATGTCGCCCACACGCGTGGCGCGCTGATCGCGGAAGAAGCCGCGCGCGCCTGGCTGCCACAGCGAGTTTGCGGTGCGGGTAGAATTGCCCTCAGGGTCGGGCAGAGGCCACGAGAGTGGCTTATAATCCGGCCGCATTTGCGGGTTATCGACCTTGGTCAATGGCGGCTGGTCGCCAATCTGGTCGAGTTTGCGCAGGGTATCGCCGCAACCGCTGAGGCTGAGTGCCGTGGCTGCCAGTAGGATGATGTTGAACCGTTTCATGGTTGCCCCTGCTACATGGT
>CAZOKN010000137.1:755-1512 GCA_964580525.1 uncultured Rickettsiaceae bacterium | reverse complement strand
GCAATTCATACTAAGACACTTTGCGCATTGCGTATCATCACATGAACATTTTTTTATGTTTTTTGCTATATTATCGTTCATTGTTTTCATTGATTAGTTCCCTTAAATGAAGCTTGATTTCTCTGGCAGTCTGTCCTTTCCATTGCTTGGAATTAATAAGAAAATAAAGTATTATCTCTCTACCGCTATCTTGCCCGATAGATCCATTAATTGAGTTAAGATGTTCCATAGCTTCTAAATACGGCTTAGCAGAAAAATAAACGGATTTCCAGTCTTGTTTAATTATCTGCACGATATCGTAAAGAGATGTTTTATTCAGATTCATGGTAATAATAGACTTATTCCTCTTCGTGTTCTTGGTAAGCGTCATTTTCAATTATTTTTATTTCTGATCCATTATATGTTTTTCAACTGCGGATAAAGTAGGAGGCAATGGAGACGATGATGAAAAATAAAGAGAATATTTTAAGTATGCAAAAAATACTACTGAAACGATCCACAATATTGTCTAATAAATATTTTTTGGCTTCATAAATCTTGCTCAAACGGAAATATGTGGTTATATTCCTTTTTGAAAAAGGCAAATTTCGGGTGCATATGGTATCTGGTTGCCAAGATTGAATAAATGAACATACTTGGTTCAACAGCAGCAAACAAGCCAAATGGAGCAATCGCAGAAATAATTGCCAGTACTATTGCGCCCTTGAAAAAGAGAAAGACCGCCGCACTGAATCCAACTAAATACAGTATCCAACTA
>CAZOKN010000137.1:0-745 GCA_964580525.1 uncultured Rickettsiaceae bacterium | reverse complement strand
TAAGATAAAGCTTGTTGATCAGATTCTTTTTATAAAAATACCAGTTCCAAATTCCTATAATCACATTCACTAAAAGTGTAACAATTATAATTTTAACCCACGACAATGGACTATAAACAGAATAAATTGCTGTTATAACAAAGGCCCATTGCATCATGTCGCCCGGAAATTGAAACCACATTTCTACTTCCAGTTTTTCTTGTGGAGTTAGATAGGCATTATTTAGTGAATATACATTTGCCTCTGCCACAGATTTTGCGGCAGCTTTCCGCTGCATTTCTTGCCCAATTTCTTCTGGTGGCGGCTGGTTTGTCATAGATGTTTTTACTAGATTCTATTCAATTACTATTGATATAGTATATCTTGTGTAGATTAGATTTGCTCGCGTTTTCAATTATTTTAACTTGAATTTTCTTCAATTTTAATTTCTTCCGATGTTGGGTCAGAGTTTATACGCTGCCAAATTTCGTACCAGCGAAGTTGGTGAACCGCATCATTCTCTCAGCAATCCATCTATTGTTGCATGAATCGTAATTCTTTCTGTCGGGATAATTATGTATCTCCACAGCTTTGTAATCCCATATTTACCATTGTTTTTATTAACTATTTCGCAATATTTTTCGGCAGTTTTTTTCTTAGCCTGAACGTCTGGAGTGCTAATTTCTCCTTCGGGTTTTACTTCTACCATCACGATCTCATCCTTGAGTTCAACAACAAAATCCGGTTCATAGCGATGATGTGACTC
>CAZOKN010000136.1:0-1544 GCA_964580525.1 uncultured Rickettsiaceae bacterium | reverse complement strand
ACAAGGCAAAGGTATTCCAGAAAATATGAAAGGAAAATTTTCAATTTTACTTTCTGGGGATATTGATAGCGTTGTTCATCAAGGGTTTACACAACCTGCGTCTATCCCTAAAGGAAAAATCACACCTTTCAAACCAACAAAACGTATGACACTGGGAACATCCGACCTATCTCTAGACTCAAAAGGCGAGTTGAATTTTAAATATCACAGGAGCACACCCCAATGCAGCTGGGTTGATATTGAAGATTTCCGAAAATCTAACGGAATAACTAATTATAATGATATTCTGATATACGGCAGACAAACTATCTTTGAAAGGATCGCCTTTATACATGATTTTCAAGATAGTAAACCTGGACATCCAGAAGCATGGTATATATTAAGAAAAATTGCTGCAAGCCCTGGATTTGATATTAACCACAGGATGGATTGGGATTGGCAAAGTACGGCCTTAATGGGTATCGCCGCAAATGGGATGAGCAATATTTGTACGAAGTTAATAAAGGAGCTTGGTGCCGATCCGTTCACTACTGATTGTGAAGGTAAAAATTTATTACATTTGCTGGTTCTAAAAGGTCATAAACAAAAAATTCGAGATCACGAAGACCAAAGTCCATTATTTGATGCAGTTATAAACCACAGAGATATCGGAAGACATATTAATGCAAAATTCAAAGGTGGGCATACAGCTCTGCATATTGCCTGTGCTAGGCATGATGTAGACTATATAAGGGATTTAGTTAAAGCAGGTGCAGATTTTTCTGTCAGGAATGACAGAGGTCAAACACCTCTAGATATACTAAATTTAAGTTATGACGAACGGTTTGATTTTATTGCAACCCCTTTGACTACAAACTTCAATCAAAATAAAACCAGAAAAGGTGTTGAATATCTTGCAACAGTAGACGATAGAATATTAAAAATAGATGCTGGTGCAGTACTAAAACAGCTTCATAAAGAAAAACTACTATTTGCTAATAGTAAATCTTTCGAATCGAAGGATCCGGATCATCATAGATCTAGCGTAACCACTCAAGGAACTTCTGATAAAAAGCCACATAAATCTTCTTATGACGCAGAGAGCATAGGAGGAAGACAAAGCATGGCTTGGAGTAAAGCTGCAATTAAAGGCAAAGATTATCGCTCTGGCTCTAAAGAGTTATTTTAGAATTAGAGTCAGCGCGAGAATCACCCCTCCATCCCCTTCTTGCCCGGCAACCGCCTTAAAATCCAATCTGTCCAACAAGGCGGAACCACGCTCAATAACCACACCACGAAATAAAGCGGTAGCGGAAAAGCAATACGCGCAGGGTTCCACTGCAACCGCCTCATAATAAGCCTAGCCGCCTGGCCAGCATCCATAAGAAATGGCATGGGGAAGTTGTTTACATCCGTCATTGGGGTTTTTATATAGCCAGGAGTAACAACGCTCACACCAATACCATCCCCAGCCAAACTGCCACGCAAACCCTCCCCATAAACTCTAACAGCTGCTTTACTAGCGCTATAGGCAGGCGAGCTTGGTAGGCCGCGATACCCAGCCA
>CAZOKN010000135.1:0-1546 GCA_964580525.1 uncultured Rickettsiaceae bacterium | reverse complement strand
TCGTCGCTCTAACGCATTACCCTCAAAATTCAAATATGTGCCAAATAGTCCCACCAAAGATGCAGACAACAGAAAAATTGATATAGCTATTGCTAAGTATCAGTTGGCTAACGTTAGAAACATTCTGGAAAGTGAAGCTCAGTGGAATAGATCAAAGAAGCAATTGCTCATAGAAGGAAGGCTGGGTACTAATAGGCGTACTGAGCTTGTTGAAGAACTTGCGGGGATGAGAAGTTTATCCTGAGTCCTTCGGCTAATGCTCAGGACGAAGGGAATCCCTGCTGGACAGCAAAAATACCTACCCCGGATTCGAACTTGATATAATCTCTTTTATGATTAAAGCAATAATCTTCGACTTTGATGGTGTGCTTGTATTGAGCGAAAAACCACGCTTTCAAGTTATCCAAAAATCAGCAGCTAATTATAATGTGGCAATTCCAGATGAATCAATAAATAAAATGGTTGGCAGAACAACCATCAGCTTTCTCAACGATGTGCTTGCGCAAAACGAAAAGCCATTAATCGATAAAATAATTGAGGATTACGAAAAAGAGTACAAAGGCAATATAACCAAATATGTCCAACCAATCGGGACTACTGTGGAATTTATAAAAAACTACACTGGTTTACTAACTTTCGCCCTTGCTTCTATGAGCTCGCGAAAAGTGATTGAAGAATTAACAAAACACTTTGGTATTTATGAAAAATTTAAATCCATAATTTGCAAGGAGGATGTGACTCGTCATAAACCTGACCCAGAGATTTACCTCAAATCTGCAGAAGAATTACATATAGAACCATCGGAGTGCGCTGTTATTGAGGATACAATGGTCGGAGTACAGTCGGCACTCAATGCAAACATGAAATGTTTTGTTTTACTAAATGGATTCAATAGAAAAGATGAATTTGCTGACGCACCAATTGCAGGCTATATTAGCACGCAAGAAGATTTGGGAAAGATTTGTTAAAAATAATTCAGAATTTAGAATTACTCTCAAGTTGTCAAATAATCTCTCACCTGCTTTGCGTGGGGCAATTTAAGATTTATCTTTCATTACTTTTATACTTGCCTTCACCAGCTCCTTTATCAACGCAATAGGCAACTCTTTGTCAATTGGGAAACTAACGACGCTTTTTGTGGTCACATATTGTGCAAGTTGTTTTGCGTGAGTTTCAATCACAGGCGGAATGACATGTAGTCGCACAAAAGGTTCCTTATAACTAAACCATACAAACATTCCATTGTAGTCATATCCTTCATATGAATAACCAGGTATTTGAAAGTAGCTGACTGTTTCTACGGCGCCCGCACCCACCTCTTCAATCGCAGATCTCATTTTTGTGAGACTTGCTTGGACGTGAGTAGGTGAATTTTTAATATATTCGTCCACTCCGCCTTGTTCAATTTGTTTAGATTTTTTCATATATCTTTGATCGCTCTGATGGTTGAAATTTTGTTATTTAATTAATTCAAATGCCCGGGAAGCTAAAATAGCGCCATTAATTTGTATCTCTAAGTTATGCCCTCCGGGGTATAAGGTTCTTG
>CAZOKN010000134.1:0-1549 GCA_964580525.1 uncultured Rickettsiaceae bacterium | reverse complement strand
ATATCTCTCCAGATCTTTGTCTGCAACATTCTCTTTTCTTCTTTTACCTAATTTATTATGTAATTTCTTAGAGCTTATCCGAAAATTAAATCAGTAGAGCATCGCCTTTGTTTATCAGCTAAAATAGCCACTTTAACAAAACAAAAAAGGAGATACTCTAATGCTCAGAATATCAGATAGTTTCTGGAATGAAATAAAGAATATTTTTCCTGCTAAAAAAACTAACGTTGGTAGACCTTGACATGATGAATATCTTGCGCTCTGTGGTATCTTTTTCATTATGGATAGCAGCTTTCAATGGCGCAATTCCCCAGGTTGTCATGGTAAGCCTTCAACGGTTTACGGTTAATTTACTTCATGAGTAAAGCAGGGCGTCTTTTATCAAATTCTTGAACTCTCTATCACAAAAGCTATAGCTTGACTAGGTGCTCCAGAAAGCCGTTTGTAAAGATTATTGCATACTGCAATAATCGTCTTTTTCTTTCTTTATATTCAGAATATTATTAATATTCAAAATATAAAGAATATCTTGATAATTATATTGTTTTGCTAGATCAAGAGCAGTATTTTTTTGGATATTTTTTGCATGTATATCTGCGCCAGCTCTAATAAGCATCGTAACAGCTTCTGGATAATTTAATTCACTAGCCCTCATTAAAGGAGTATTGCCATATTTGTTTCCTATATTTGGATCAGCACCAGCACGAAGAAGATCCTTCATCATTTCTAGATTATTTAATCCAGCAACCTGTATTAAAGCAGTGTCGCCATCGTTGTTTCGTGTATTTGGATTAGCACCAGCACTAAGAAGAGCCGCTACCATTTCTAGATTATTTAATGTAACTGCCATCATTAAAGGAGTGTCGCCATAGCTGTTTCCTATATTTGTCTTGGCACCAGCACAAAGAAGAACCTCTACCATTTCTAGATTATTTAATATAACTGCCGTTTGTAAAGCAGTGTTGCCATTTTTGTTTTTAAAATTTATATCAACTTGCTTTGCAATGAGCTGGTTAACACGTGTAATGTTGTTATCGCTAACAGCATCTATTAGTTCTCTCCCGGTCGGAATGATCGTTCCACAGTTAGGGTATTTATTCGATTTGGGCCATTTTTCTAGTTCAGCAGAAGTGCCGTGTTCATTTTGTGCGGCCCATAAAAAGTTGCTGACTAATAAGAATAAAAATAGACCAAAAAATTTTTTCATTTTTAAACACTCCCGCAATGAATTAATACTCTAATAGAAATTTTAACAATAGTTGATTGTATTTTGCAAGGGTTGGAGTCAAGAATAGAATGCAACACCTAAAGTTTTCTGTTTGTAAAGTTCTTTAATAAGCTCATTTTGTGTCGAAAACCCCAATATTTTTCTTGGTATATTATTATGTAATTTCTTATTGTTGCGCTATTTATACCCACTGTTGTTACAAAGTATCCTCTTGCTCATAATGTTCTTGTTCTATATTTCTTGCGTAGCAACTTTGGATACTCTTAACCTTTTAGCACTTTCACAACTTGACTAATCGAATGTTTTGGCGGAACTGACAAA
>CAZOKN010000133.1:0-1562 GCA_964580525.1 uncultured Rickettsiaceae bacterium | reverse complement strand
CCTATGCTCTAGCTTCCCCTTAGTGCCCAAATCGTTATATTGGGTATATTTAACAAAGGGTAAAGGAGGTGGTTATGAGTAAATATGATTATTATGTAGGCTTGGATATATCGCAGAAGAGCACGGCAATATGTGTTATAGATAGTGATGGCAAGCAGGTTTGCAAAGGGAGTAGTTTAACCCGTCCGGCAGATATTTATGGCTGGATTCAGAACAGAGTTGATATTTCCCGCCCGATAAAAGTTGGTCTGGAGGCAGGCAGTATGAGCAGCTGGCTTTATACAGGCCTGCATAAATTAGGGCTTGAAGTTGTCTGCATGGAAACATTTCAGGCGCACCGTTTTCTTTCCACCTACCGCAATAAGACAGATACCAATGATGCACGTGGCCTGGCGCAACTGCTGCGTATGGGGGGAGAAGATTTTCTAAAAGTGGTTGTAATACGCTCGCAGGCAGCGCAGGAAACAAGGGCTTTACTGATCATGCGTGATAATCTGGTAAAGCAAAGAGTTAGTCTTGAGAATAATATTTGCGGCATATTAAAGCCATTTGGCCTGTTGGTTCCGCGTGGGAATGTATCGCCTGAAACATTCCATGAACGTGTGATAGATGCTGTGGCACTTGCAGAAGATAGGGGCATAAATATACGAAGCATCATTAAACCATCCCTTAATCTGTATATGGAAGCCTGCGACCAGATAAAACCCATGACCAAAAAAGTTGAAGAGATAGCCAATTCAATTGATATGGTGAAGCGCTTCATGGAGATCCCAGGAGTTGGGCCTATTACAGCTTTATCATTTTATACAGCAATTGATTATCCAGAGCGTTTTAAAAAATCCGCAGATGTTGCCGCATATTTTGGCTTAACACCACGGCAGTTCCAATCTGGCGAAACTGATTATTCTGGCAGGATATCCAAGCGCGGTGATTTTTGCACAAGGCGCGCGCTGGTGAACGCTGCAACTGTAATGCTTATAAACACTAACGATTGGAATAGCATAAAAGCGTGGGGTGTGCGACTTTCCAAGAGAATCGGTTTTTCAAAGGCACGCGTTGCCGTGGCACGTAAACTTGCTGTTACCATGCACCGCATGTGGGTTAATAAAGACAAGTTCAGGCCAAAAAAGCTGACAATTACAGAATTAGCTGCGCTAAAGAAGGAGGTGAGTCCTTCAATAGCAGCAGCCTAACAAATACCTTCAGTGATTGTAAAGCTGAAGGGTCTTGCGCGCAGACGGCAGATGGGTGACTTACGTGTCGGGGTTTGGTGACCATAATTTATTATGGTTATACCGTGTTGCCTATTGGTAGCACCCATTTGTTCTTATTGAACAGCATAATGTAGCGTTGGAGTATTTGACCATTTTCCAACATGACTACGGAGAGACTCGTGATCTGCACCGCAGGAGTTTATCAAATTTAAATACAAAATGTCAAAATACTATTTTGGCAAACCAGTCGATATTGCCTGTATAAACTTATTAAAATCAGGTAAGTAATTGAATATAAATAATAGTAGGAAAGGTGTTTTTTGATTTGACAACGGGGAAGCTAGAGAC
>CAZOKN010000132.1:0-1578 GCA_964580525.1 uncultured Rickettsiaceae bacterium | reverse complement strand
TTACAACTCATATAAAAGATGATGATAAATTACACTGGGTAGAAGAAAATGAATTCCCGCGATATCGCGACAAAGAGGCTTGGCGGAACTGGCCGAAAAAATGCCCAAGAGAAAAATGGGAAAAAATTAAAGGCCTAAAATAACTTCTAACTTATGTATTTTTGCTATAATTAGCATAATTGAGGCATTGGAAAACATATAAGCACATCATAACTGAGTACTGGGATAGAATTCTTCTATCCACCCTTATTGCAACATATATATTTATACTAGGGTCCCTGTCTATCGCACGTCACAATGCATTTGCTTCGCTTTATGATTTATCAAATATGGACCAAACCCTTTGGTTCACACTTCATGGTCATTTCTTTTCACTCCGATATCCAGAAGAAATAGTTTCAAGATTTGCAGTGCACGCTGATTTAATTCTTGTTCTATTATCTCCACTGTATTTTTTCAAAGATGACGTTAGATTGCTCCTTGTATCAGAATCGTTTTTCCTAGGAATAGGAGCTATTCCTACATACTTTCTTTCATTGAAAGTTTTAAAGGATAAATTTGCTGCAATAATTATTGCAGCAATATATTTATTAAATCCCGGAATGCAGTGGACAGATATTTATGATTTCCACGGTGTTTCATTGGCAATTCCATTCTTACTTTCATTGTTTTATTTTGCACATGTCAAAAAATGGAAATGGTATTGGATCTTCCTTGGTCTTTCAATTATTACAAAAGAGCAGATCTCACTTATTATAGCAATGACAGGAATTTTTGTTTTTTTCTTTTGGAAAAAAAGAAGCATTGGAATACTAACATTTCTTATTGGTATTGTTTGGTTTGTCACAATGACTTATATTGTCATGCCGCATTTTACTCCTCAAAACTCTCATTGGGCTTTACAGGATTACGGAGAACCCAATCTTTTTAAGATTCTTGAGGGATTTTCAAGTCCATCCTTTTTAAAATTTCATTTTCTGAGTGAAAGTTCACGCAATTACTATATGCAACTTCTCAAACCATTTTCGTTTTTACACCTACTCGGTTTCCCATGGCTTTTAATCTCTCTTCCTGATTTCTTAATAAACATAATCCGTGAGACCAAAAGCATCAATTTCCATTACGATAGTGGAACCACTCCCGGACTGATTCTTGGAACAATTTATGGAATAGGACATGTACAAGTAATTCTTAAGACTTTTGGAATTGGTACGATTGCCTCAAAAAGGCTGATAAAAATCGTACTGGTAGGAATGTTACTTATTGCGCTTAGAACGAATTATCATTATAGCCCTCTACCCACAACCCCTTCTTGTTGGTGTAATTTTTACGAACCCACAAAAGAGGATCATGAGTTTGAGAATGCACTTCAAAACATACCAAAAGAGTCATCAATTACTGCGTCTGTGGAAATTAAACCGCACATTACGCATAGAGAATACGCATTCGGAATTCCAAGTGCTACAGAATCAGCCGACTATATAGCCCTTATCACACACAATAGAATATACGGCAACACAGAGTTAAAAGACATAGAAAATAAATTAATACCTATACTGCTCTCACTCAATACGCATG
>CAZOKN010000131.1:0-1583 GCA_964580525.1 uncultured Rickettsiaceae bacterium | reverse complement strand
TGATTCGTTTATTAATTTTCTTGAAATCGTCCAATCATTAATTACTAAATATAATCTTAATCCTATTTCAAATGAAGATCTGGTCAAACTTAGAGATTTAGAAGCGAATGCCTTAATCAGTAAACTCAAAATTCCGTTCTATAAATTACCTTTTCTCGCCCTCGATATGAAAACAATCCAGCAATCTCAAATAAAAACCCTCAAAGTTTTTAAAGGCCTGCCGGGAGTACTTACAAAATTAAAAACATTAGGTTACTCATTAAACATCCTCACCTCAAACAGTAAACAAAATGTTGAACTTTTTATAAAACAAAATGATCTTTTGATCTTTGATCAAGTATGTGGTGATGTGAGTCTGTTTGGTAAAGATAAAGCTATACTTAATTTTATAAAGCAAAATTCTCTATCTAAAGACAAAGCAATATATATTGGTGACGAAATTAGAGATGTAGTAGCTTGTAAAAAGGCTGGCATTGAAATTATTGCCGTAAGTTGGGGATTTAATTCAAAAGCCGGACTTCAAAAATCCCAACCAGACTACTTAATAGATAAACCAACTAATCTGCTAAGTCTGCTTAAAGAATAATCCATCAAACACCGGCATCAAATTAATGGTATAAATAACTCACATTGTTTAGAATACATATTACTAGAATGAATATCCTTCTTATCACATCACTAATATTAATTGCATACGTTATCCTGCAATATATCTACTCAAACAACTATTTGAAAATTGGTAGAAAGCTTGCTGAAACTAAATATCAAACTACAGCCGTCCTTGGAGATAAAAAAAATCCTCCTTTAAAACTTTTTATAACTGGTGATAGTGTTGGCGCAGGAGTTGGAGCAACCAGCTTTGAGACTAGTTTAAGCGGTCGAACAGCCAACTATTTAGCTGAAAAATACTTTGTTACTTTTAGAAATGAATCAATCTCCGGTTCTAAAATGGGCGATCTATTAAATATGCCGAGACCTTCTGAAAAGCAAGACATAATCGTTTTAGTAATTTCTTCTAACGATCTTTTTAGACTAACTAATCTTGAGCAATTTAAAAAAGATACCAAATCAGTTGTTGAGTTGTATCAGCCGTTAGCTAAAAAAATAGTTATACTTGGACCAGGCAGAGTTTTCGATGCAGAAGCAATTCCAGCTCCATTAAGGATCATCTACAAACTGATGGCCCCGAAATACGCTAACATTATTAGCTCCGAAATTAGTAAACACAATAATATAGTACAAGTTGATTTAACTAAGACACCGCCGAGCAAAGCTAAATATGGTAAATCTATCAGTGCCAGTGATCAATTTCATCCAGATAACATCGGTCACAGTTTTTGGTTCGACTCAATAAAACCCCAGCTAAGTTTTTAAATTAGTGTTCTTGTAAAACCAAAGCATCCTCACTTTTATAGTCGCCAACCTCAGTACGGTTTATTTCAAAAGCTATTGCTCCGCAGCCAAATTCTTCGCCCATCTTGTTTGCAAGTGATCTTACATAAGTACCGGACGAACATTTAATCTCAAATTCAGCCAATCTAAATTTATAGCCCGGATTTTCTTTGAATAACTCTCTCCATAAA
>CAZOKN010000130.1:0-1622 GCA_964580525.1 uncultured Rickettsiaceae bacterium | reverse complement strand
GCACAAACATCATCAAAACAAAGGTAACCGAATATAGCCCTATCGTAATTCCCATCAATAGATAGGGATTGCTTTGTTTGAATATCTATATGGCTTATTGATATTGGTATTACTAACGTAGATTTATAGAAGGATCGGTAAGAAGGAAGTGTCTCATCGTACCCTAGCCAACATTTTTCCCAGCTTGTATCCCTTAATTCACTCGCATATTTCTCATGGCTATTGTACTTCAAATTCTTATCAACTAGGCACAAATTATAATTTTCAACTTCATCTTTAATTAATCGCTTATTTATGTATTTTTTAGTGGGAACAGTTGATTTAGCTTCTTCCGGAATATTATTAGAAAAATAAAATTTTTGATCTTTATTTACCCTCTGAAATGCTGTATTTTCTTTCGCTTCAAACGAATAAGTAGCCGGTAATGCATCACAATTATGTCGGTAATAATCAATAATATGTTTATCGCTTTGTCTTAGTCCTTTTACAATAAACCTCGGTGGATGACGCCCATCTAATTGAAAGTACTGTTCCAATTTATTTCCGCTATTTGTACAGATATCTATCGATGATTGACGAAAATATATGAATAAATCCGACAGACCTCTTTCTAATTTTATTAAACTTCTCCTTCCTTTTAGATCGTAGGAAAGATCTGCTAGTCTAATTATGAATTCTATTATAAATCTCTGATGATCACAGATAGATGTTTGAATAATTTCCGAAACTTCATTAATAATTTTATTACTTCTATCTACTTGATTTCTTAGATACTCCAAAGTGTCCTTTTCATTTTTTTGAGAAAATTCCTGTTGTTGTCCAATAAAATAAGCTAGATCTTTTTCCATTGTTTTTTGAATGCGCAATAGTCTATTTTGAGGTATTTCATCAACTACTTTTTTTTTAATTTATCTGGTTTTGAACCAGTAATACCCCAGATTAAACGATCTATTTGCTCTCTAGCAAATCCATTTCTAAAATCTACCCAAGTGAATTCTTGAAGGAAATCGGGTAGCCTTTCTTCATCTGAAGCATTCGGTAGAAACGTTGGGATTACAGGTAATTCTCTTCTTGTGAATTGGGAAATACAACTACGCATTTCCATGCTACTCCAAGGACCAAATCCATCCTCCCCTATCAATATGGCGGCTGTCTTTACTTCACGAATAATTTTTTCTAACTCATCCTGCCAAAGTCGTCCCGGTACAAGTTGGTCTTCGTCCAACCAAACTTTAATGTTTTGTTTATGCAATAATCGCGCCAATTCCTTAACTTCTGGCTTATCCTTAGTGTTGTAACTTAGAAAAACATCGAATTGCTCACCCATTTCAAACTCTCCTTATCCCTTATTAGAAAAATAATATTGTGTTGATATAATCTTGAGATATTGATTTTAAATAAAATAAGTAGATAAAATTGCTTTTTTATTTAAGTGGTTAATTCCTCTCCACATCAAACACGTTAAAAGCGGTGAACGACAATATACCTACCGCTGACCGTTGGCTGCCACGCCTTGACGTTGGATATGCCGGTATTCACTAAATCCAGTTTTCCCACAAAAAATGTCTCATTTCCGACATAATTTGCGCGGATGCATGTCATTTTTTGGTAAAAATAGCCTA
>CAZOKN010000129.1:1163-1648 GCA_964580525.1 uncultured Rickettsiaceae bacterium | reverse complement strand
CTCGAAAGATTGATCTGTGGTTTCAGGCCAAGGACACGATCTCCAAGATCTACCACGCCCGCTTCCGCGACATCTTTGCCGAAGAGGTTAAGCTGCGCAAAGCCGACTTCGAAGCAGCGGGGATCAAATATTACTTCTCGCTGATTGACGACGCGGTGGCCCAGCTTCTCAAAGCCAAGGGCAATTTCGTCTTCGCTCTGATGAACTTCGAAGGTGATACCATCTCGGACCTCGTCGCCCAAGGATTTGGCAGTCTGGGTATGATGACCTCATACCTTGATACTCCTAACGGCACAGAGTACGAAGCAGCCCATGGCACGGTGCAAAAACATTGGTATGAAAAACAGAAGGGCCGCCGCACCTCAACAAATTCAGTTGCTTCGATCTTCGCCTGGACCGGTGGACTTCGCAAACGCGGCCTCCTTGACGGCAACAGTGACCTGCCCGGATTTGCAGACGCACTCGAACTCGCGGTAACCACAACC
>CAZOKN010000129.1:0-1153 GCA_964580525.1 uncultured Rickettsiaceae bacterium | reverse complement strand
TGACAGGAGACCTGTGCCTGCTGGCTGGTCTTGGAAAGGATGCCGGGCTATCGACAGAAGAATTCATCGACGCTGTGGCCGTGAAACTCGGCGAATTGTGGGCCTAAGCCGGTTGAGAAAGTACAGAAACGAGAAGCCGGCTCCACCGGACTTCTTTTAGCAGTTATCCCGCCAGGAGAGGCGTCGAACAAAACTTCGGCGCCTCTCTTTGGCTTTTAAATGCTTAATTGATGAATAATTCAGGTTTAGCGATCCCTCTGCTTCCTTTTAATTTTCGGGCCTGCTTACCGGTAATATTGTAATTTTGCCGGCAGCAAATGAGCCGGCCCGATTGCAGCCAGGCTGCCGGATATAGTAATAACGCAGACTGGCGATCCCCAATTGGAAACTTTTACGGAGTGGCATGCCAATATTATCCTCAAATATTCTACCCGCCAGGCGCAGGCGGGAGTCTGTTCAAAAACTACCGAATATAATTCTAAGCGTTTTTTTTCTGGCGCTTGCCGGATGCCAGCCGACAAAGGCGCCGGCACCGGCGGAACCGGAGAACAAGAATCCTGCCGATCAGTTTGAGATTTTAAATTTTAGTTCGAATCCAAGCGGTGCATCAGTCCGGCTTTCTTCCGGTGAATCCTGTGTTGCTCCCTGCAAAATTCGAAAGAGCCTCGATTCTCAGCTCACAGCTACTTTTCAGAAGGAAGGTTATCGGACAGCCACCGTTGAGGTCATGAATAACCTCGAGGCATTAAAAAAGTTTAACCGGGCCCGCGGAGCAAAAACAGAAGGGCTCCGGGTCGGAACTATGCGGCTAACTCCGAATCCGGTATCTGTTACTCTTGAGCCGCAATGGTCTAAATAGACCCGGCGCAGCTCGTGACTTACTTTCCGATGAGCTCTTGAAAGCCCGGATCGTTTCTGATCGGATAAAAATCGGCGTCGTCTTTTGGCCAGGTCTTTATCTTTTAATAAAGGGTGATGGCCCTGTTCTGATAATCGACGGACTGCTGCGGGTCGTTCTTTACGGCTTAATACGAAGCAAACCCGTAAAGCGTCGGCGGGTAATCCCGGTTTTCAGCTTCGGCTGCTTTAAAATGCTCAAACGCCAGTTCCGGCGCGCCAAGCCTAAGCAGAGTGGATCCGAGAGATAGCCGTG
>CAZOKN010000128.1:0-1732 GCA_964580525.1 uncultured Rickettsiaceae bacterium | reverse complement strand
GTGTGGCGAATTTTTCTCACCTGAATGTTTACCACTGCTCAAACGCTGGGGAATAGAACCAAAAAATTATATTCGACGTGCCACGTTTGTTCGAGGATCTCAATCGTTCTCATTTGATTTTCCTACAGCTGTTGGAAGCATGCCTCGTTACTACTTTGATCATAAACTTATGCAGTATGCGCAATCGTGTAGCATCGGTGTTCGCACTCAAACATCAGTTGAAAAGATTGAAAATGACAAAGATCTTTATACCGTTACAACATCGTCTGGTGAAATATTTCAGAGCGCTTCGCTTATTCTTGGTACTGGTCGGGTAGCGCACTTGCTTCATCAATCAGCAAAACCCCTAGAACTTCCCTATCTTGGTATCAAGGCTCATTTTAAATCTGGTAACATCCCATCTGATTTGTTGCAGATGTTTGTTTTTCAGGGTGGCTATGCTGGGGTAACGATTGTAGATGATGGCATTATTAACCTTGCCTGCTTAATAAAAAAAAGTGTTTTAAAGTCAGGGCAAACCCCAGAGTCATATCTTTTTACTGTTGCTCAAAAGCCCGGTTATGAAAATCTTCTAAAAGTTCTTGAATCACAGCAGCTTTTTGATTGGATGCACGCAGAAGTTCCAGAATTTGGCATACGCTCTTATTCTTTTCGGCCAAATATTTTCTACATTGGTGATGCAGCCGCTTCAATTCCGCCTGCCACTGGTGACGGTTTGGCACTAGGTCTACTATCTGGTGCTTTGGTTGCTCCGTATGTAGCAAGCGGGGATGTTGTTGGATTCCAAAATGCCTGGAAAAAAAACTATTCAAGAATCTTTTTGGCTGGCCGTATTCTACACGTGTGCATGATGTCGCGCTTGTTAAGCTCATTAGGCTTTTTTTCTGCTCAAAGGCTTCCGCAGCTTGCCCAAAAATTCTTTTCTCTAACCCGCACACACAAATAATTTACTTAAAAACTCGCATTCAATTTTATGTGTTTGCTATGTTCCAAATATTGAGCAAATTTATATTAGTTGTTTGGGAGAATCATTCATGAAATATTTCAATAAATTCCTCATTTTTATGGTATTTTCAAGCGCCATTGGATTTATATCACTTGACGCATCCATTCAAGATTATAGAGATACTCAGGCTGCTAAAAAAATGGCTAAAAAAGTAGCTCTGGATGCAAAAAAACAGGTGGAAAAAGAGGGCGGCGATGCTAATAAGGCAAGCGACTTACGTGCAAAGGAAGAAGCCTTGAAACGGGCACAAGAAGCAGCTGAAGCTGCTCGAAAAGAAGCTCAAGCTGAAGCAGTCAAAAATCAGGAAGCACATAAAAAAGCTCTGGATGAACTTAACAAAGCCAAACAAACACAGAAAACCTTAGCGAAAGAATTGAAGGGAAAACAGGAGGCATTGTCGCAAGATTTCTTTGACACGAGAAAGCGCATTGAAAATTTAAATAAACAAATAGACCTAGCAGAAGATCAAAGAGATATAGATCTTGTTCGTGAATTAGAAATGCAGCGAAGAAAAGAAGAAGAAAAATATGAGCGATTGGTTCGTGATAACAAGATATCAACTGGCGAAATAAAACTTATTGAATCTGGTGAGAAAATTGAAAATTTAAAGAATCAAATTGCTGTTGCTCAGGAGAATAAGCAAGATGATTTAGTTGATGAATTAGATGCCCGCTTGAGCAATGAGGAAGAAGAATTTAACCAATTAATAAGTAGACATAAAATATC
>CAZOKN010000127.1:0-1743 GCA_964580525.1 uncultured Rickettsiaceae bacterium | reverse complement strand
CCGCTCCAGCCTTTTTTCTCCCGCCGGGCCGATGATTATATTCCTGAAACACTGGATATATTAGACATGTTAAAATATAAGTGATGACGGGGAAAATCCCATAAATTATATTTCTCTAATTATTCTCCTCGCCACGGTACCGGTGTCTATAAATGAATAGGTTTTTTTTCTTATCGACGGCGCTTTTTATCGCCACCGGGGTAACTGGTGCTGCGACAATTTCCCAGCATGCCTATGCCGGTTCCGGCACGTCTTGCGAGCATTATGCGGGTCATGCATCGGTGGAAGGAAAGTGGGGGTCGGAGCGCAGCATCACGGAGACGGCTGCGTTCATACCGCTGGCCTGCCGCGAAGACCGGTTATTGTATGGCGACGTGCGCCTGAAGGCGGATAACCGCGGCAACCGCGAAGGCAATGTCGGCCTCGGCGTCCGCGCGCTGAAGGAGAACGGCGTCGCGGGCGGCTATGTTTATTTAGACCGCCGCCGCTCCGGCGCGACGGAGAAATTATTTACGCAGACGACACTCGGCGCCGAGTGGCTGGCCGAGGATTGGGAAGTGCGCGGTAATGCGTATGTTCCCTTAAGCGGCAAAAAACAGATGGGCACCAGCGGCGGCGAAGCCTTGAGCGATCCGTATCTCGCTGGCAGCGGGATTTATGTCGATGTCGCCGGTCAGAATGCGGTTGTAGAAAAACCGCTTTGGGGCGCGGATGCCGAAGTCGGCCTTAAATTGCCCGGAAAAGATTTCTGGATGCATGCGGGCGTATTCGCCTTCGATGCAAGCGAAGCGGAAGGACTGGCGGGCGGAAGATTGCGCGCGACCTACAAGGTCACGGAGAACATCGCGCTCACGGCGGAAGGCCAGTACGACAATGTGCGCGGACGCCAGGGCTGGCTCGGCGTGCGCTACACCGTTCCCTTCGGCGGCCCGAAAACAAAACACACAGGGCTGAAGAGCCGCATGACGGCGGACCCCGTGCGCGACGTCGATATCGTCACGGCAGCGGTGGAAGAGGAAGTTGCGCCAGCGCAGACCGCTGCTGTGGAGAACACCGGGAGCGGCGTAGCGCAGCGCGTCCTGCATGTCGACAACAGCGCAGGCGGCGGCGGTGACGGCACGCTGGAAAATCCATTCAACACACTCGCCGCCGCGCAGGCCGTGTTGCAGGACTTCGACATTCTCTACATCAACCGCGGCACGGGCACGACTGCTGGCATGAATGCCGGCCTTACCGTTGCGCAGGACAATGTCTGGGTAATCGGCTCGGGCACGGATTTTGTTTATGACGCAGGCCGCTTCTATGCGCCTGTCGAAGAAAATCTCTCAGGAACTGTTCTGGTTGCAGGCGGCGCGGCGCCCGTCATCACGAACGCAGGCGTGAACGGCGACGGCATCAATGTCACCGGCGCGAATACTTATATCGGCGGCGTCACCGTCAATGGCGCAGCAAGGCACGGTATTTACGCTTTGGCAGCTGCCGGAGTAAATCTGGAGAACGTCACGGTGCAGGATGTTACCGTCAGTAATAATGGTCAGTACGGCATCTGGTTCAGTACAGCCGGGGCCGGGGCCCTGATCGGCGAAGCGACCATCCGTGATGTAACCGCATCCAACAATGGAGATCGCGGCGCTTATGTCACAGCCGCGACAACGTCTACTATCGGGACGGTTATCGTCGATAACCTTGAATCGCATGATAGCGGTGGCGACCATGGCATGGAGATCAGCGCGGACGGTGCGG
>CAZOKN010000126.1:0-1764 GCA_964580525.1 uncultured Rickettsiaceae bacterium | reverse complement strand
CACGATAGATGCTCTGATAGCTGATTATTTCTTCTTGCGTAAGCATAGATCAGAATGGTTATAGAGCCGAGTTTTGAGAGTCTTGAGCATCGTGAAGTACTCTATTGGCTCGATACGGAGCTCGTATTTGAAATAGAGTTCTATGTCTCTCGTGAGTTCAGGGGTATCTGCGAAGACAAAAGTGCCTTTGTTATCTTCTCGTGATAGAGTGATAGGTTTGTGATGGAGACACATCAAAGCGGTCACAAGCGAGAGGTCGCTGGTGGAAAAAATAGGGTTCATAATTTTATTGTAATTAGAGATAGTTTTGCTTCGAAGCTAATACCTAATTGTGGCATAGAATAAACAAAAACCACAGACAAATTTTGCTGTGGTCAGTTATTCTGATGAGACCCAAATATGTGATAATTATTTGTCCTCGAGATGTCCTACAAATGTCCTAATTCCTCTATTTCATATTCATCTCTCTTTCTTATCTTTCCAATTCTTAATTGATATCACTTTAGTTCTTCATTTAACCGTCCAATCATCCTCTTAAATGCATCTTCCGAAGGTGAAACAATATCTTCCATTATTACCTTTACACTGTTTATACTCTTCCTATGAAATAGCTTTATAACTCTCAGTCAAACTCACTTCATTGGTATTCTTTTTCATGAAAATGTAAGAAAGTAGTTCGGTCATACTTCTTTGATTATTTTGTTATTCACAACAGGTGCTTTTTCAGGATTCATTAAATCATTAAATTCCTCCGTTAACTGAATATAGAATTTAATCCTTTTTTGCTGACTCAATAGCTCACAGAATCATTTATCAAATTCTTTGATAGTTATCCATGACATCAGCTGTAAATATATAATCAAGGTTGGTTCATCTATTCGTGGGTTTGATCAGATGTAGTATTCAAAACTATCACCATAAAGCTTTTGATACTCTTTCATTATTAAAACAAAATCACTAATTTGAATATCTGATGAGATGTAATTTCTGGGTTTTACTAATTGATTACTCTTCCATCGAAGTATATACTCAGAAATATAATTCTCTATTTTTTCAAAGTCAGCTTGATAGATATAGTATACTGAGTAGTCATATTTTCATTGATTATTTGGGAATGAATAAAATCATAGATAAAATAATTTCAATTTTTCATTCAAACCAGTTATTCTGGTTTCTGACATTGTCTCGAAATAATCATTCAAGATCGCTTTATCTACTTTTATCTGCTCAACTTCAACTAAATCAGGAATTCAATATTCTGACACAACTATTTTTCTAATGGAAATGTAAACTTCCTTTATGAGTCAAATAAAAAGTGATCCTTGAAGAAAGTGACGAAATATTTCTGTCTTATTATATTTATGTGACCAATCATCGAATGATTTGCATACCCAGGTGTCCTCAGTTTTTCAAACTTCTTCCAAGAATCTCTTATCGAGGATATTTGTCTGCCTTTGATGAAAAATTTGCCACAGAAAAAAGATATAATCTGAGTCTAGATACATTGGTTCAATATCCTCTTTGTCCATAGATTAATCGTAATATTAATTTGCTTCAGATTATACCATCACTATACTTTATATCAAGTTTTGTTAAGTAAATATATGCCCCGCTATCTCTCAAAAACTATCGAAGAACTTCCAGATTATCTCACAATCTGACAAGCCGCAAAAGTCCTCTGATGTCATACAAATACCCTCAGAAGCTGGGACAAGCTCTGAAGAATACAAACAGTCAGATTTGGAAATCGAAAAGACCGTAGAT
>CAZOKN010000125.1:0-1800 GCA_964580525.1 uncultured Rickettsiaceae bacterium | reverse complement strand
CTTGCCGGTCTGATACTCTTTCCAGCCGATGTATACAAGTAGAGCGATGATTACGATTGTGTCTGTCATTTGATTAAGTTTCGTGCCGTCCAATACTTCTCAAACGGATTTGGCAACAGAAACTCGCTGATGTAATAAAACTTCCTGTCAGGGTGTTCTAGGAACTTGTTATCCCTGTGGATAACGTCAATCACCTCAGGCTAGTTTTTATGGATATAGCTCATCTGGTATTCCTTTGTGGTTAACTCTGGGATAAGGGATTTTAAAGTCATCATGAATTCTCTTGTAAACTCTTCTTTCTTAACCCCTATATGCACCTCAGTATCCCCTGTCAACGGCTCTTCATCGTTTATGACGTGCTTTGCTGTATTACCCAGCACAACAAACGGCACTAAGCACCGTTCCATTGTGTCCTGCACATGAAAGAGTGCATTCCGTAATTGTTCGTGACTAAACTGCGGTATTGCTACCGCTTCAATATCCCGTACCCTAGACTGCTTCATATTCGCTCCATTCTTCTGTTTCATCTTTGTACCCTCTGCCGAGTGCGTTATCATACATTTGCTCAATCATTGTTTTCTCTCGTTGCTCAACTTTGCCGTATATCGGCTGTAAACTTGATGTGGCAAGGGCATGGGATAAAACGATGTCATCGTGAAACCCATCTCTTGCTCCATACCTGATTTTGCCTGTCGGCCCGATCTCATAGCTAAAGTTGTCATACTCAAAAAGCGTTTGATCTAAAGGCAACAAATGTATTTTCTGTTGCTCAATCCAGATCGAAAGCTTCTCAACTAAATCCTTTTTGGTTTGTTCTGATATTTTGAACGGCTCAACGGCTACCCCAGCTCTGAGTAAATCATCAGCAATCGGATCGCCTATCCCTGTTGCGTCAAGTACCACCAGCGCATTGAAGTAATGCTTGGCAACGGCCGCAATCTTTTGTTTCTGAAACGGCCATTCTAAAGTTTGAAACCTGTCCTGATAGACTTGATGGTTCGTTGTTCTGTCAAAGACTGAAACGACTGTGTAATCCTGTACCTTGGCTAAATCGACCCCCATGACATAGATATGCCCGTCTATTGGCTTCTGAGGTTCGGCCGTACAGATAGAACGAACGTTTCTGAATACTGCTCCTTCTCCCTCTAAGAATTCGCATTCGTATTCCTGATTCCAAATCGATTGAGTTGATGTGCGCTTACTGGCTTCTAACTGGTCTTTGGCGATGATCCCTGACTGACTGGCTTTTAAAAGATTGGAATACCACTCCTTATCCCCGGTCTTTGCAAACTGATACAGTTGATGTAAATGGTTCTTACCTTTGGGTGTACCTATGAACCAACACCATCCCCCATTAGCTCTGAGTATCGGTTCAACGACCTGCCAGGCGTAAAACTTCATATCGGCGAATTCATCAAGAACTACACCGAATGGACCTGCACCTCTCAAACTATCTGGGTCATCAGCACCTTTTAGCTGATACACTGACCCGTTTTTAAAATACACAACAAGCTCTTGCTCGTTTTTCTTCTCTATTAGTTCTTCAGGTATGATGTTAAAGAGCATCGTTGGATCACGCCAGATTGCGTCTTTGGCCTCTATCCTTGTTGGGAAGACATGCCAATAAACCGCAGTCTTAAGCTGTGTCCATTTGGTTATCTGTGTTATTGCTGTTGTTGTTTTTCTTGCCCGTCTGTGCCATACCAATACCTTAAAACGCTCCGACTGGTGTAATAGAACCTTCTGCTGGTGCGGGAGTAGTTTTTCCAGTGTAGGAAACGTAATCTGCTCCCCCGATGA
>CAZOKN010000124.1:0-1812 GCA_964580525.1 uncultured Rickettsiaceae bacterium | reverse complement strand
CAATGCCGAAACTGACATCGCTTCACCAGCTTCAACATATTTTTTAAGGCGCTCTCCAACATTAAGCTCTAAATTAAATTTTTCCTTTGACATATCACTCTCCATAATTTTTCTTAAATAAGCCTAAGTATTTATTGCTCATCTTTTAATTGATATCACCTATAACGATAACCATCAAAGATTAACAAATGATTAAAATAAATCTGAATTTTAAAATAACCCCAGGGCAATCTCATCAAAAATATTTTTCTCTAAAAAGCTGGCTTAGTGCAAAATAGTCACACTCCTTATAAAACCTAAATTAAAAGAGCTTTTTAGCTCTTTTTTTATTGCCTTTTGCATTACGTAGTATATAATTAGATCTGCGTAACACACGGAGGCGGATATGACACATCCTGAATGGGCTTTAAAATTCAAAACAAAAGGAACTGAATTAAGAAATATGAATGGTAAATATCATTTATATAACGTCACATCAAAACGAGACCCTGTAACTAAAAAAACCAAGAAAATAACCTTAAGTCATATAGGAACTATTACTGAAGAATATGGACTAATACCGACAGGTATGATAAAAAGAGGAAAGATACCAGCAGGAGAATCGCCATTGAAAACATCACCTAAAGAGGAAGTTGATTTCCTTGATGGATTTGAAAGCATAGAAGATCCAAGATCAGCGAAAAACCAACTTTACACAGTATCTGAAATTTTATTGGTAACGCTTTGCGCAGTTATTTGTGGGGCTAATGGATGGTGCGATGTTGAGAATTATGGCAAGTCTAAAATCAATCATTTAAGGCAATATTTAGACTATAATAATGGCGTACCCAGTGACGATACAATCCGTAGATTTTATCGCAATATAGATCCCTCTGCATTTGAGAAATTATTCAGAGAATGGGTAAGTAATTTAGCTAAAAAAGTTGAAGCACGCGTTATTGCGATCGATGGTAAATGCTCGCGTCACAGCTTTGATGGCGATGGTAATATGCTTCATATGATCAGCGCTTTTGCAACTGAAGCGAGAATAGTTTTGGGGCAAGAAAAGGTGTCCGATAAAAGTAATGAGATTACAGCAATTCCAAAGATGCTTGATTGGCTTGATGTTAAAGGCCATATAGTCACAATAGATGCAATGGGATGTCAGTATGCAATTGCAAATCAAATCGTTAAAAAAGAGGGTGATTATATTTTTGCTTTAAAAGGCAATCAAAGCAGCTTGAGCGAAGATGTTAAGCTATATTTTGAGAATAAGAGTTTTGAAAAATCTAACAGCCATACTGATTATGATAAAGGTCATGGGAGGTTAGAAACTAGGGAATGTCGAGTAGTTAGTGGATTAAAATGGCTCAGAGAACTTCATCCAAATTGGCACACTATCAATGCGATTATTGAAATAAAATCTACGCGAAAAATAGGCGATACAACGACTCAAGAAACTAGATATTATATATCTTCAATGGATGCCAAAGCAGATAAGATATTAAAAGCAATTAGGAGTCATTGGGCGATTGAAAATAGTTTACATTGGGTTCTTGATATGTCATTTAACGAGGATTATTCAAGGATTAGAAAAGAAAACGCGCCACATGTTATGGCAATTTTTAGGCATATTGCACTCAACTTATTACAAACAGCTAAAAAGACTCAGGACTCACTCAAGCGCCAGTCAATTGTGGGTCTTCGAAAAATATGTGGCTGGGATGAGAAAAAGCTAGAATTAGTGATAGCTCAAAAAATTTGATGAGGTGGCCCTGATCTGTGGTAATGTCTGGTTGTAATTTTTGTCTAGCTGTAATAAATAAAATCAAA
>CAZOKN010000123.1:0-1833 GCA_964580525.1 uncultured Rickettsiaceae bacterium | reverse complement strand
AAGCTGCGCAGTCTTAAAGCTGGTTAGTGTCTTACCACTGCCTGTTGTGTGCCAAATATACCCACCAGCTTCAAGTGTGCCAAGCTGCTTATGGTTAGTAGACATAGCGATGCGGCTCATAATGCGTTCTGCTGCCGCAATTTGGTATGGGCGCATTACAAGCAAAAGCTTATCTGATGTGAAAACGCAGTATTTTGTTAAAACCGAAAGCAGAGAATGCTTGGAGAAAAAGGTCTTTGTAAAATCCACAAGATCAGAAATGCGCTTGTTTTTTTCATCTGTCCACCAGCAGGTAAATTCAAAACTGTTGCTAGTTTTTTTGCGAGATGTCCGACCTTGCTGCTCCTTTATGTGCGCACTGCGGGTGGTGTTGGAATAATATTTTGTATGCGTGCCGTTGGAAATAACAAATAGCTGCACATATTCAAATAAGCCACTATCTGCCCAAAAGCTATCACGCTGATAACGATTAATTTGGTTAAAAGCCTCACGAATAGCAACGCCACGGCGTTTTAGCTCCACATGCACCATTGGCAAGCCATTAACAAGAACGGTTACATCATAGCGGTTTTTGCGTGCGCCTTCAGTTTCGTATTGATTGATAACCTGCACGAAATTGTTGTGGATATTATCTTTATCCAGAATACGCACATTTTTGGTTGAGCCATCATCACGCTTAAGGTTGTAGATGTGGTCTTCCTGAACCTTAGTTGTTTTTTCCTCAATACCTTCATTCTTATTGGCAAGATAGTTATTCAGCATCTGCTGCCATTCGTTTTCTGAAAACTCCATTTCATTCAGGCGTGAAAGCTGAGCCCTTAGGTTTTGTATAAGATCGCTATCACTCTTAATTGTCAAATAGGCATAACCGTTGGTTTTTAGCAGACGAACAAACTCTAGCTCCAACTCATTTTCAGATTGGTAATGCGTGGCATCCTTTTTATCAGATACATATTCCGCAACCACTGTGCTGTTAGGGTTTTCTGCAATAGTATTATAATTTTGACTAACCATTGACGCTCATGCTCCATTTAAATTCTTTAATGAAAGATCGAAATGCTCCCTCAAAATCTTTCTTGTCACTTTCAGATAAATCTTTAGGCTCTAGGTCTGATAAGCTATTGTGGCTATAATGATCGAGAACTTTTATAAGAGCCTTTTTACTGTCTGTTTCAGGTAAGCATTTTTTCCAACCTTCAGAGTATCCCAAGAAATTAGCTGTTTTTTCTAACAGAGCTCGGAAAAGGTTGAAATGATATTTTTTAACATCATTATTCGTAATAGCCTCTTCTATCTCAGATCTTATCACATGATGATAAGCAAAGGGTGAGTCGTTCCCTTGTGTTTTAAGATGTATCTCTGAGCCTGATTTAGAAAGAATATAATTTTTTCTATCCCAATTTTCTTTGCGAGCATTAAATAATATATTAAAGAACAGAGCATGATGAGTTGTTATTAAAAACTTCAGTTGATTCTTTGATTTGGCAATTATCCCGGCTAGCTCTAGGGCTATTGTAATAATTCTTGTGTCATCCATAGAGGATACTGGATCATCAATCACAATATACTGAATGTTGTCAAAAACAGTCGTTGACCTGTTTTCAGGAGCTTCGTTTAAAGTATCAATGCCAACATCTAAAATCGTGTAGAAAATAGACCAAATAAAAACACTTTCCTCACCTCTAGAAATTTTAATGTTTTCAAAGTTTTCATTATCTCCAGTATGAATGCCAAAAGTGATTCGGTCTTTAGGAATATCAAAAACAGGCTCTAATTTTGATCCTGTAAACTTTTGGAAGTTATCAATGATACGGCGGTCGAGCCCTTGTTCTT
>CAZOKN010000122.1:0-1833 GCA_964580525.1 uncultured Rickettsiaceae bacterium | reverse complement strand
TCAGAGTTTGATAAATACCGAGGTGTTGCTGCCGGTAAATATTCAAAGGTTGGATGACATGCTTTCTACGCTTACAAGATTACCACTTAATCCAAAATTAGCAGATCGTGCATCTGAAAACCCAACTGATATTTTTGCAAAGTGGTTTGACGAGATAAATAAGTCAGGTATCAAAGAACCTTCTTCTGTATTTCTTGCAACTGCTACTAAGTGCGGTGCACCATCTTGTCGGGTGGTATTACTTAAGAGCTTTGATGAAAATGGGTTTGTTTTTTATACAAATGTTACCAGTAGAAAAGGGCGTGATATAACAGAGAATCCGGCAGCTGCATTGTGTTTCTATTGGCCAGGAACTGGAAAACAAGTTAGAATCGAAGGGGGCGTTGGAAAAGTAAGTGACACAGAGGCGGATGCCTATTTTGCCACACGACCTCTTAAATCAAAAATTGGGGCGTGGGCGTCAAAGCAATCAGTACCGATGAAAGATAACAAAGAGCTTTTAAAACGTGTTGCATACTATACAGCTAAATGGGCAACAGGAAATGTAGAACGCCCACCATATTGGACAGGTTTCCGTGTTATACCTGATTATTTTGAATTTTGGCGTGAAACAAATATTAAAATACCGGAACGTAAGGTTTTTTACCTTCGTGACGATATCTGGTATAATTCTCTTTTAAATCCGTGAATCTTATCTAAGCAGTTCTTCGTTCTAGCTGTTTTCCTGCAAGGCTATGATAGTAACCATTAGAAAATTGAACATCTTTTAATAGGTTTTTCATTTGCTCTAAGCCATCAGATATTTCTAATGTTTTGCGCTGAACCCCACGAAATATCTTAGCTACTGCAACCATATTGGTACTATGTGGAGATAGCCTTAAATTTTTAATACCAATAGATTGCAAATCCGGAATCTCCTGCAATAAATTAGCATAGGTATATGATTGTGTTTGAGTGCCATTTAACGCAAGAAATTTCTGCCCATCTATAGTATTAATATCAAGTCCATCTGGATTTTTATCACAGACAAACTGGCAATTATCTTTGTGTAAATTGTGTATCCGTGCATGGTAACAACGCGCTGAAATAGCAAGAGGAAGACGGCCAAACACCTGCACCTCTAACTCTGAATTTGCACAGGAAGCCAATATTTTCAGAACGCCGCGCGAAAGCTCAAATGGCAATGTTATAATAGACGCACCATTTTCTTCAAAAAAGCGCAATGTATCTTCATTGTAAATATTTACATAAGGCCCAACAGCAAATGGCTTTCCCTTGCAGTCTCCAAGCAATGTTATGTCATTAATTTCAACTAGAAAATCACCGGCGTCTGCAAATATGCTTTTCATGCCTTTAATTTCGCGCTGGTTCATAACCAATGCCAGCGTTGAAAAAATAACCTGCTTTCCAGCAGATTGCAGGCGCTCCACCACTTCAGGTATATATTCAGCATGGAGAGGCTGGCGTTTGGAACAAACAACCTCACCAATAAACACACGGTCTACATCCATTTCATCAGCTACACGCAAATAAAAATCACGCGCTTGTTCCGCTGGCCAGTTATATAACAGCGGCCCTAACGATAATTTTCCTGAATTCATCGCCATTTCCTTTTATAAGCACCCTGGGTATTTTCTTGTCCTTCGGATAATTTCAATAAATCAGGTACGGGAGCTGTTTTACCCTGATAATAAGCATCAACCGCCCGCCGGAAACCCATTACGACATCACGTACATAAGCCTTGCCGCGTTGCCTTCCTTCTATTTTTATGGCCTTTACACCCGACGTTACAATTTCTGGAATCATATCTATAACATTCAGGCTTACCGGGT
>CAZOKN010000121.1:635-1858 GCA_964580525.1 uncultured Rickettsiaceae bacterium | reverse complement strand
TTCAATGGGAATACTGGTCACACCCGTCGAACCATCATGTTGAATAACAATAAACCCTTGCGATGGCCCCTTTTGTTTCGGCGACCAGGAAAGAGAAATTAAACAAGCCTGCCCCGTAGCTAATTTTTCACAATTAGTTTCCAAATTATATTCGGCATTCGATGTGCTTTGTAATGTCACATCCTTGACCGCAATGGTATTCGATGTAACATTCCGAACAATAATCGATCTGACCAGCGGTTTACCTGTTTCAAGCGTGCCAAAATTAATCGTATCAGGCGTTGGTTGTAAATCAGTCTTGATGCTATCTTCGCCCTCTTTGCCACTGGCGACCGTCCCACGCACAGTCGCCGTCACCACCCGAGTACGGCCCGAATGGCGAACCAACATCTCAACCCGCCACGGCCCGGTTTGAAACGCACTAACAGACAAAGCAATGGGACATTCCGCACCAGGGGCCAAATCTTCCTTGGCACAATCATTCATAGCAACCGATGCCGTAATGGTTGAAGACGGATATAAATTAACCGCTCCAACCTTAATTGATTGAGCTAATGTATTACGAAACAACACGACGACCTGCGATGTTGCCCCAACAGAAATTTCCCCACCATCGACTTCAGCCTTACTCGGTTCAAGCCCCGCCCCCGTTTGACCAGAGGTCGCCCCCGCCGTCGCCCGCGCGCCCGGATCATCAAATGCAGTTGCCGCCGCCGAAGAAGCCGCACCAACCACCCCCAAAACCAATAAAATAATCATACCAAGATAATGATTAAGGCGCATGTTTCACCTCACTTGATCCGGCTTCCGCCTTAGGGGCCGGGGCCAAAACCGGAGCGACTTCCGATAAAGGGGCTGATTGTAATACCTTGTTCGCAACCTCAGCAGCAGATTGAGAGGCCGCAAGGCTAGATGATTGGTGATCCCCCGCCCCCAATTTATTTACCTGAAGATCCTTGGCGGGTTCTGGTGCCATAGGCACCGTTGGCTTGAACCCCGGTCTTGGCAATCCTGATAGAGGTGCAGGAACCGGCGCAGGAACCGCCGTCACCATCACCTCTGTCACTGGGAAAGTTGTAGCTGTGGCTGTGGTTGTTGCCTTTGGGATTCTCTCAAACCCTTTTTTTTTGGCTTCCCCACTTTGTCAAAAATTACTCCCCCGCGGGGGTTTTTGGGCGCCTTGGCCGCGCTTCCCGGCCACCCCCGGGCCCACTACACGCCAG
>CAZOKN010000121.1:0-625 GCA_964580525.1 uncultured Rickettsiaceae bacterium | reverse complement strand
ACCGCCAACGGTTCCGATGTTAATAACGGCGCAGGCGCAGATACCACCGGTTGCCCGCCCGCATTCAAATTGGCCTGCGCGCTCACCTCATCGGGGGCCTCACTCACTAATGGAGAAATCGGAGTAGGCGCCAGCGGCACCTGATCAACCGGTTCAACCGTTGCCGCCGTCACAGGCGAAGTCAATGAAACCGGAGCCGTCGTAAGAGGCCCCTTAACACCAGCCGGATAAGCCTCGGCCGGGCCCGATGATTTAGCCGGGCTTGCATCCTGCGCGAATAAATTGGCAACAGCCGGAGAAGATAACGCCCCATCCGCCGCCTCTGGAGTAACCGGCGAAATACTAGCCTGGCCGCGATCCAAAACCCCCGGGATTTGAGTTTGGTCGGCTAAAACGGGTGTCCGTTCATGCGCAGCAGGCGCATCGGTGAAAACAATCACCCGGGGCTTGAGCAAGAAAACTAATTCAACATTCCCGGTACGCGCCGATCGACTAGTGGGGAAAAGAGGTTTTTCAATCCCAGGACCTTCCGTAGAAAACGAATCATTTTCCCTTACCAATCCGGCGATTAATAATGAATCACCCGGACGGATTCGAACCTGGGTTTGTACTTCACGTTCCGTCG
>CAZOKN010000120.1:0-1869 GCA_964580525.1 uncultured Rickettsiaceae bacterium | reverse complement strand
ATCACCTAAACGGAAAGGTGTGCGGCGTTTTCGTAAGATTGACCATGCTCTTTTAGAGCAAGACGTTGCACAACACCCAGATTCTTTTCTTAAAGAGCGCGCTGCTCGTTTTGGTGTGCATAAGAACAGTATGGGTTATGCTTTGAAGCGGCTTGGTGCGAGTCGTAAAAAAAACCTTCCGATATTTTGAGGGATTGTTCCGCAATAGTAACAAACGACGTGCTTTTCTCAAGAAATGGTACAAGCTTCATATTGCAGGAAAAACCGTTGTTTATGTTGATGAGAGCGGATTTGTACATGGTGCGGTTCGTGAGTATGGCTATGCACAAGTAGGCAAAAAACTTTACGGAATTCGTTCTGGTCATAGCCGTCCACGCATTAGTCTGATTGCCGCAAGAATAGGCAACGGACTTGCTGCGACCATGTTGTTTGCAGGAACGTGTAATACCAGCATTTTTAATGCGTGGCTGGAGAAAGAACTGACACAATATCTAAACAAAAACATGGTGGTTATAATGGATAATGCTGCTTTCCACAAAAGTGAACAAACCAAGCAAATTATAGAAAATACTGGTGCTGAACTATTGTTCCTGCCGCCTTATTCACCAGACCTCAACCCAATCGAAAACTCCTTCGGAACTATCAAAAAAAATCGCCAAAACTACCCAGAAAAATCTTTAGAGCAAGTCATAATTATGTATAAAAATTATTCAGATTGTGTATAAAAGAGCATGGTCAATCTTACGAAAACGCCGCACACCTTTCCGTTTAGGTGATAAATCATCGTCAGAACGAAGCCAGCTATAGATAACTGGACGGCTAATGCTAAATATTTTAGCAGCTTCCACTTTGCTTCCGCCGCCACGGACATAAGATACTACCTTAGACCGTAAATCTACGCTGTATGGCATGAAAATATACATATCAATAAATTAAGTAAATGTAAAAAAAATTATTCAGATTGAGTATAGTCTGATTGCCGCAAGAATAGGCAACGGACTTGCTGCGACCATGTTGTTTGCAGGAACGTGTAATACCAGCATTTTTAATGCGTGGCTGGAGAAAGAACTGACACAATATCTAAACAAAAACATGGTGGTTATAATGGATAATGCTGCTTTCCACAAAAGTGAACAAACCAAGCAAATTATAGAAAATACTGGTGCTGAACTATTGTTCCTGCCGCCTTATTCACCAGACCTCAACCCAATCGAAAACTCCTTCGGAACTATCAAAAAAAATCGCCAAAACTACCCAGAAAAATCTTTAGAGCAAGTCATAATTATGTATAAAAATTATTCAGATAAATTATAAATCAAATGACTATAGTTAGCTATATCAAATAATAAATGCAGATGAAAAAAAACGGCGTTCCGAGAAGATAACGCCGTTTTCTACAAGTTTATACTAAGCGATTAGCGGTTAGCAGAACCAAGTGAGCTAGCTACACGGCTGAATGAAGTGTTCACCTGAGTACCAACATTGCCAAGAGCAGTAATCGCTACGATAGCAATAAGGGCTGCGATAAGTGCATACTCGATTGCGGTTGCACCATCTTCTGATTTAAATAGATTCATTAGGGTTTTCATAAATACTCTCCTTAAGAGTGGCTTAGTTATTAACAAAGAAATCGCTGAACATTTCAGCTATTAACTATTATCAATAAAAATTGTCCCAGCGTCAAGCTATAAAGAAAAAAAAATATTTACAATTTTATCTATATTTTACAAATATTTTACTATTATTATTTATGAGTAAATAAAACTATTTTAACATAGTTTTATTTCTGCTAATTTAAGTTGGAAAATACGGTTAAAATAGTGTTAATGTTTCTTTCAAAGTCCTTATAAATTAGAGTGGTAAAAATCT
>CAZOKN010000119.1:538-1897 GCA_964580525.1 uncultured Rickettsiaceae bacterium | reverse complement strand
TGCAGTTTGAACTTCTGCAACAGTATAGGTACCCGGTTTTTTTGCAGGCACAGTCTTAGGAGCGGGGGCATCGGTCGATGTGCTTTCTTCTGGCATAACTAAATCACTTGCTGGGACAACGGCCTTATTTTCTTCCTGCTCGTGCTTATAATAAGCATAGCCTAAACCAGCACCCCCCATTAAGCCTAAAATTAGAACTATTACAAATAAAGTTTTGAGTTTTATTATCATACGTTTATATTAAATTTAAAATTTTGCTACTTTGTTGCTCGTTTTTGTATTTCTAGAAAAGTAATTTCTGAATCTGAATCACGAACTGTCATATCTGCAAAAACCTCACGAGGATATTTTTGAAAAACTATATATCCATCCAGATACTGAAGGAAGTCATTACGCTTTTGGGTAAACTTAAAATGATACGCGAAGAAATGACGAACAGGATCATACTCAGGCGTGTATTCATAGTGTCCACGAATCTCTCCATCTTTAAATACTCTAATATGATATTGCTCTTCAAAAGATTTTAGCTTACGCCAGGAGAGTATCTGACCGGTATCTTCCCACGCTATGAAGTGATTACCAAAACCCCACCTGGAGCTTAAGTGTCGCTTCAGCTGAGGCAGACTTTTCGTGGGATGTAACCAACCTATATGATATGGCTGTCTGCGCTTTTCATGGAACGGCAAAAATAAGTGTTCTAACTTCTTAAAACCTGGGTAAATTGCCCGCCAAAATTTTTGTTTTAGTTTCTGAATGATTGTCATTTCCTATATTATACACCAATTGTCGGAAAAAGTGCCTGGAATATTAACCAGCAACACAGCATTGATTAGCATTGGCCGCGCAGGTATAATGTATTAATGAAGTTAATAAATATTTTAGCAATAGAAACCAGCTGTGACGAAACCGCGGCCAGTGTTTTAAGTGGAAGTATTAAAACTGCACAGCCAAAGTTCAAATTTCTATCTTCGGTTGTAAAATCCCAAATAGATATTCACAAAAAAACCGGCGGTGTTGTGCCAGAAGTTGCTGCGCGCGAGCATATGCAAAATATTTTGCCAGTAACAGAAAAAGCTTTAACGGACGCCAAACTTAGCCTCGACAAAATCGATTACGTTGCCGTCACGAGCGGCCCTGGATTAGTAGTAGCCTTAATTGTTGGCACGGAATTCGCTAAAGGCTTGTCACTGGCTGCCAAGATTCCACTTCTTCCAACAAATCATATGGAAGGTCATCTATATTCTGCATTTGCGGAAAAACCCCAAAAAGTACAGTTCCCTGTTCTGTCTATTATTGTTAGTGGCGGCCATACCATGTTCGTTCTTTTGAAGGATTACAAAAATTATAAAGTTATTGGTA
>CAZOKN010000119.1:0-528 GCA_964580525.1 uncultured Rickettsiaceae bacterium | reverse complement strand
TGCTGCAGGCGAAGCGTTCGACAAAGTAGCTCGCTTACTGAATCTTCCCTATCCCGGTGGTCCAGAAATTTCCAAACTAGCTCGTTTTGGCAAAAGTGATGTAAAATTTCCTCGCCCAATGCTCGCCGAAAAGCATTTTAACTTTTCTTTCTCTGGTCTAAAGACAGCTGTGCTCTATTATATAGACAAACTAAAAGCCACAGGCCCTCTGACTAAGCAACAGAAAGCCGACATTGCCATGTCTTTTGAAAATGCTGTGGCAGATGTCCTAACAAAGAAGGCTTTGCGCGCGGTAGAAAAATATCAGTGTAAAACTGTTGCTCTTTCTGGCGGTGTAGCGGCAAATAAGAAGCTTCGATCCGAATTGGCAAACATGTGCAAAGAAAACAAGGTCAAATTTACCGTCCCAGACTTCGAGCTTTGCACAGATAATGCCCAAATGATCGCCCTCGCGGCCTACTTTAATCTGCGATCAGGCAAAAAGTCAGTGCATACGTCAAAAGTAAAAGCTAATCCAGCTTGGGAGAT
>CAZOKN010000118.1:0-1909 GCA_964580525.1 uncultured Rickettsiaceae bacterium | reverse complement strand
GAGAAGCTTAATAATTCTATAGAAATAATAACTTTTGATTGGATAGGACTTACGCGAAACGATATTTAGGTGATTTGAGTTGTTGGATTATATATTCGTTTAATAGGCCTTGTTTGATTTGATATATATTTTCTGCCTGGTTATGTGTAATATCGTCAAATTTCAGCCATACAAGCATGCACATAGCGATATGATTGCGCTGCGCCCTTTGGTTGCTGCACTGGCAATCTTCAATTCCTGTATTTTGCTTGAGTTCCCTGTGAAATTGCTCAATCTTCCAACGGTGTGATAGCACCTTTTGCACCACTTCTGCAGAAGATTGAGCGGCATCATTTGTAATGACGGTTTCGTTCTGCGTGGTTGAACGCACTACTTGAAACAATCTCACATTAACATTCTTATGCAAACCTTTCAACTGGCAAAATCGACCTTGTCTGGCGGAAACCTTGCTCCACTCAATAGAGCTGGCATGTTGATACCCTGCCTTATCCAAGGTTTTTACTTTTCGGTTCGATTTTATGGGGCAGTAAAATAATTTGCCGCGCTTATTGATATGCTGCATCATTTCAGAGGTTGCGTACCATGTATCCATCAACACCGCCTTGCATGAAATATTCTTCCTGTCCAATGCGTTATCAAACATTTCGTGCATATGGTCAAGCTTGGATTTTCCGTCATAATCCGGCGCGTAAATACGATAATCAATCACCCAGAAACGGCCTAAATCAGGGTTTGCGTAGACGCAATTAACTACGCCAATCCCTTTGACAAGTCCGTGAATGTTGCCGCTATATTGCAACTTCACCAACTCAATATTATGGCTGTGGGCTTTATCTAAAACAGTATCATCGAACACAAGATACCCGTTAGCACTTTGTATTACATGCACTTTTACATGTTCCCATAATATAGCGGATGTGAAGCGATACCCGCGCATCCAGCGATTCAGGGAGTCGTGGCTAGCATCAGGGTGATGCTCACCAAAATAGCTTTGGGTATAATTAATCTGGCTTGAAAAAAGAAACTGACCGTAGTCAATACGTGTTACCTTACCTGGCCTGCCCATAAAAAACTCCATCAATGCTTTTGATAGAAATTCTTTACCATATTTGTAATGAGTAGGATGGTTATTTCGCGTAAGTCCTATAACCTATTTTTAAAGGAATGTGAGTGGCTATTTAACAATTTAAATACACAAAACAATTGGTTAGGAGGGGCTTGAGTTGGTTATCTAGGATAGCCCCCTACATTTCTTGCTGATGTACGATCGTACCATGTATTTGTTATGGATGCCGGTTTTTTATGAAATGATTCTCTGTATTGTGTAGGGCTTAGCTTGGGTAATTCATATGCCTTATTCAAAGCATTGAGAAGTTTTGTACATTTTTCTGCCATGAGCTCATTCTGCTTTGAAATAGCCCTAAGTCTCTGTGCTTCAAGACTTGCTGCAACATATTCAGGGAGTGTACAGTGAATGCAATATATTCCTTCCTTCTTTAAGTATGTAGTAGATTTTTTTTTAATTTCTGCATCATCATATTTAGCACTTTCGTTGCCATATCCTAGAACTACCATAATGCCTTTATGCAAGTCATCATCTTGGTGTATATGAAAGGGCAGTTCTATCTTCTCATGTTTAACATAGAAATTACTATTTCCATTCGTTTTTCTGTGAATTATTTGAATGCCGCAAGGAATAGTTGCATTACGGCGGAGGATTTTTGGAATGTCTGGTTTTAATAATGCTGATAATTGAATATTGCTCATTTTAAAATAAATAAACCAAAATGAAACAACAAATAATCCAAAAGACAACAGTTTGTAAATCATAGTATCCAATTGCCCAATAATTATAATAAAAATTACAGGCAAGAATTAAAAAAATAATGAATAAATGAGGGGGAATGTT
>CAZOKN010000117.1:0-1935 GCA_964580525.1 uncultured Rickettsiaceae bacterium | reverse complement strand
ATATTAAGAGGGAGTAAGTTCGCTTTAAAAAAGCTCACTAACTCCCTCTAAATTCCGGGATGACAGAAACCAGCTTTTAGTTTTTTAAAGATAAAGATATGGGATTGGTATTAGGCAAAACAACAACATAAAAGCAAGAAAAATATGGACGAATATATAAGAGTCATTGGTGCAAAAGAGCATAATCTACAAAATGTAAGTGTAGATATACCCAGGAACGAATTAGTAGTAATAACCGGTCTTAGCGGCTCTGGCAAATCTTCTCTAGCGTTTGATACTATATATGCAGAAGGACAAAGACGTTATGTAGAAAGCCTTTCTGCCTATGCCCGCCAATTCTTGCAACTACATGGCAAACCAGATGTTGAATCTATTACCGGACTTTCGCCAGCAATAGCTATCGACCAAAAAACAGTTTCCCGTAATCCACGTTCAACAGTGGCAACTGTAACAGAAATATACGATTATATGCGTCTTTTATATGCGCGTATCGGCATACCTTACTCGCCAGTTACGGGAGAACCTATTCAAAGCCAAAGTGTGTCTGACATGGTAGATAAAATTCTGGAATTACCAAAAGGCACGAAAGTACATATGCTTGCACCATTTATAAGAGGTAGAAAGGGCGAGCATACACGTGAATTGCTAGAATTACGCAAACAAGGCTTCACCAGAGTTGTAATTGATGGAGAAACGCACGATTTAGATAACATTCCTATTATCGATAAAAACAAACACCACGACATGGAGGTGATAGTAGATAGGTTTGTTATATCTGAAGATTTAGGCAATAGGTTACCGAGTTCTATCGAAACTGCACTTAAAATATCAGATGGCCTTATTTATGTGGATATTATTGCATTAGGGGAATCTACAAAAAAAGGTAAAAGTAACGACAATATAGAACAAATAATTACCTCTAATAATAACAGATTGGTTTTTTCAAATAAATTCGCCTGCCCTGTTTCAGGATTCACTATTGCTGAAATTGAACCACGTATGTTTTCGTTCAATAGTCCTTATGGCGCTTGTAAAGAATGCGATGGCCTTGGCACCGAGGTATTTTTCTCACCTGAATTAATAGTTCCAAATGAAGATGTTTCTCTAGAACAAGGAGCCATAGCACCTTGGGCTGGTTATGGATCAAGGCAGGTAACACAAACTCTTAAAGCACTGGCAAAACACTATAAATTCAATCTAGATACACCTTATAAAAATCTACCTGAAAATGTAAAAAATATAATACTCCACGGCTCTGGCGAAGAAAGTATAAAGTTTGATTACGATGACAATTCCCGCCGCTTTTCTGTCAATAAACCTTTTGAAGGCGTTATCAATAATCTTCACAAAAAATGGAAAGATGCAGAAACTGATTGGTACAGAGAAGAAATGGAGAAATATCAAACTCTTACCAAATGCCAGAAATGCAGTGGACACCGCTTAACCCAGGAAGCTTTATGTATAAAAATTGCTGGACTTAACATTGGTCAGGTTACAGATTTTACTATTACTGAATCTTTAAAATGGTTTAACTCGCTGAATGATAAGCTAAATCCAACACATCAAAAAATAGCGGAACGGGCATTGCGTGAGTTAATCAGACGCCTAGAATTCCTTAACAATGTTGGCCTAGATTATTTAACGCTCAAGCGCGAATCCGGTACCTTATCAGGCGGTGAAAGCCAGAGGATAAGGCTGGCATCGCAAATAGGTTCTGGCCTAAGTGGTGTTTTATACGTGCTGGATGAACCTTCAATAGGCCTGCACCAATGCGATAATCGAAAGCTTATCAGCACTTTAAAAGGTTTGCGCGATCTTGGCAATAGCGTACCACTCGTTGGTGGGCTCGAGCGGTCCGGTGAGGAGCGCGTCTTCGTTCATCGGCTGCGGCGCAAGACGCGGGTAGATGCAGCTTGACCCCAGGAATAGAAGTTT
>CAZOKN010000116.1:0-1989 GCA_964580525.1 uncultured Rickettsiaceae bacterium | reverse complement strand
ATCAGTTTTTTCTGCAATGCGTTTAGGTGTTCATCGTAGTATTTATATTACAGAATCTGGTCTTGGCACATCCTCTATTGCTCATGCTATGTCTGATACTGACCGTCCAGAAGACCAAGCAGTTTTAGCTATGTTTTCAGTTCTTGCTGATACGTTGCTTTCGGTTCTTTCAGGGCTTTTGATTTTAATTTCCGGAGCTTGGATTAATGGAACTTTTAGCAACGTATTAATTTACGAAGTGTTTAAAAGCTATTCACCAGGTTTTGGTAAATGGGTTTTATTAATAAGTATTACACTCTTTGTTACTACTACTATTATTGGTAATAGTTTTAACGCAAGTCAGAGTTTTGCATCATTTACGCGCTATCGCTGGATGATTCCTTACTATATCTTTTTATCAGCGATTGTTTTTGTAGGAGCTTTAGCGCAAGTATCACTTGTGTGGAAAGTTATGGATGTGATTCAGGTGCTTGTTGCTATTCCACACTTAATCGGTTTGTTATACTTAAGTATAACGTATGGACACATGCTCAAGGACTAAAGATCAAGCTATAGATAAAATCTTACGTTTGTTATTTTGGCATTCTTCTAAGCGTTGCTAAGAGCTTGCTTGATAAAGAGCTTTTTGTTTGCGCGGGACTAGTATTATTTTTTACTATTGCCATTGCTAATTCAATAGCTTTTAATCGATGAGCAACATGTTGTATCTGTGCCTGGTTATTGGTAGGAATTTCATAATACCTGTTCCTAAAATACTCTTTTAAGCCTTGGCCTACTTCTAATGGATCGTGAGCATGAGCGATAGCTGTTAGATCAACCCAACTTTCTGTGCAGGTATGAATATAATTTAAAAAATTTTCGTTCGCTATAACTTCGTTTGCGATACTTAGGATTGCTATATCCCCATAAAAAGTAGAGCTATGTGCAAATTCATGGTGAAGAATAGACAGTTGTTGACGTTGAGGAAGTTGGTCAAACGTGCACCCTAATAATGGCGTCTCATTATTTGTTAGATTTAAAAAAATTAACCATTGATCTGGTAAGACAGCCATGGCTGCACTATTTATATGCCCGCCATTTTTTACATCTATACGGGTGGGAATAGGAGTAAATGTTTGACGAGATGCAGATTGTACAAGATCTTTGAACAGTTGAGGTACTTCAGGATATATGTCTTTTCTCTCCAATTCTAACTGTTGCCAATTTTTAAGAATTTCGTTGTTTTGTAATAAAAACTCTTCTATATGAGGTAAATTAAGAACATTTTTAACCGAAGAATAGATACCACAGACTGTTTTTAAAGCGAGTGCTCTTTGTTTTAAGTTCATGCGGTTAATAATACGCGCGGCAGGGTTTGGTGCATTATCAATAAGTGATGCTTCTAGCTGCTCAAAGCCAGATAATTTTAAGGCTGACGCAAAATCTGAGGCATCAGTTACGGTTTGTGTGTTGCTGCTAGCTTGTGCTAAACTAAGGGTTAAGCCAGCTATTAAAAATAATAAAAACTTTTTCATATAACCTTTCATTTTATGTATCATTTTTAATAATTATATTTCTGTCTGAAAATTTATCAAATGGTTGTCCGGGTTCAGTACATATGACACTAAGAGGGTCACTTTTTAGTTATATTTTCATAGTATCTTAAAGGAGGTTGATTGGCTAACGCTTGATGCGGTCTGACCTTATTATAGAAGAGGTTGTACTTCTCCAGGGCGCTCTGGACTGCCTTAATCGCATCTGATCCTGAATATTGGCTGTAGAACTCCGTTTTGACAACCCCATTACCTCGCTCTACGCATCCATTAAGCTCAGGCGACTTGGGCGGCAAGACAAAAAGTGGTATTTTAAGCTCCTCACATAAAGCTTCAAAATCGCCCATAAATTCGTTACCTCCATCAACCTGAATTGATAGTATAGGAAAGGGAAATACGCCTTTGGCGCACTGTTTGCGCTACTCCTTTTACAATAAGCTTCTTGATTATTCTACCA
>CAZOKN010000115.1:0-1994 GCA_964580525.1 uncultured Rickettsiaceae bacterium | reverse complement strand
CCTGAACGTAATTTACCAGGCTGTTAAAGTGGAATTCTTCACCCACCGGATGCAAAACCTTTTTTTTGAGGTTGTATTTGACCGGTTCTGGCTCCGAAAGTATCACCGGGTCAATTTGGCTTATTGGCAGAATGCCCCTCATAGAAAACCATTTTAAACCGTAATCCGGTCTTTGCACTTCCTTTTTATCAGTCACGTCCTTAATCAATGCCGTTGCAGGGATGCTTTTTGCAAGCTCTTTTAACTCTTGTTTTGCGTTTTCGCTAATTTGTGGCATCTGTTATAAGCATTTTCTTCCCTTAATCATATTCTCAATTGCAGGAATACATCTCAAATTTGATAAATCAGCACATTCCTCAACTGATACATTATTTTTGTAACACCACCATACTGATTTTATATGGTCAATATGCATACCGTTAAATGATCTCTTTTCATATCCCGGAACCAAATGAACCACCTTATTAGTCATTGCATCAACCTGATATCTGTATTTCCTCCAGTTTTTCCATCTCTTTTTTCGCTCTTTTTTGTGGAATGCTTCAATTTTATTGACCAAATCAATACCGTACATATTTAACAATAGCCTTTTGTTAGCTGAAAAAGAAACTCTATTCCTTGTATAAAAATCATATTCCGCATTTACGATAATATCCATTTTATATTTTTTTTAGCTTTTATAAATGCGCATTTTTTGAGACCACACAAAATTATATTTCGTCTGACTTTAGTGTTATTCCGTCTGCGTTGATCGTGACCGTGACACCTAAGCCCTTATTATTATCGTCATATATCTTGTCTATCTTGTTAAGTAGGTCAATAGCGGCCAGCCTGTCCCTGTCTGTTGGCGTTATAATATCGTCTCCAATACGCCTTGATACGCCCCTGGCTATCTTGGTCACGATTTCCATGCGCTCCTCTAAGTCCATTATATCCCGTTTGACGGCTTTTATTGCCGCATCCGATACAATGGCTGCCTTTTTAGTTTCAATCGCTTGTAGCTCCTCTGTGCGCTTTTTATCGGCCTCTGGATAGTGGTTATAAAACGTTGTACGGCTTTTGTTAAATTTAGTACAGAAAAGTCCACATAATTTGCCCACATCGGTGTTCCCTTTGCGTAACTGTCCGAGTATGAACGCTATATATTCCTCGCCTTTAGTCATTTGGCTTTATATATGGCTGCCCATTTCTCTTTATTTCGATATTTGGGTCAAGTTTAAGCATCCTGTCAATAATCACTTGGCAGTATTTTGGGTCAATTTCCTGTAAGTAAGCACGACGTCTTAATTGGTGTGCAGTTATCATTGTGCTACCGCTACCTCCAAACAAATCCAAAACAATGTCATCCTCTTTTGATGCGTGTAGTATTGGTTTTTTTAATACCTCAATTGGTTTTTTGGTGGCGTGATCTTCATCCCTGCCCATTTTACGCTGTACACGCCAAATATCTTGATAGTCTAAACCAATCCTATTATTTATCTGTGGCTTACCCTTCTTTCCCACTATAATATTTTCGTAGGTGCTTTTATAATCGCTACCCAATCCATGCACCTGTTTATCCCATACAATTACATTTTTAACGTCTGCAATACTTTCAAGCGTTTCTTTAAACTCTCCAACTCTGCGCCAATCCATGAAAACATAAAAGGCACATTCGCCTTTAGTGAACAGGTTATAATTATTAAATGCCCCCGTCTTTAATGCCTCCCATTCATCCTGCGTAAATGAATCATTGAACATCTGCGAAAGCCTGGCTTTCGCATTCTTATTTCCTTTCATGCCTGTATTATAAGGCGGATCTGTAACTACAAGGTCAGCAAGTTGCCCTTCCATTAACCTTGCCACCGCATCGCTATCCGTACTATCCCCACATAACAACCGATGCTGCCCAATCTCGAATAAATCGCCTAATACAATATCTGTTTCAATACCGCCTTCGGGGACATCAAAATCATCCTCCTCTGCATCCAGCTCCTCCGGGATTTCAATTCCCC
>CAZOKN010000114.1:0-2045 GCA_964580525.1 uncultured Rickettsiaceae bacterium | reverse complement strand
GTTATCGATGCAAAGAAGAAAAACGTTCTTCCAAAGAAAAGTCCTGCAAAGAAAGAGGAGGCCGCTCCAGTTGCCGCTTAAGCCTAATTGAAGGCCACAAATCTACTTGTGGATATGTGTGTACTTGTAATTATTTATAATGTTACAATATAGACATTAGCTAAAACCCGATATTTATTGTCGAGTTAGCATTAAAAAATTTAAATATATGACGGATACAGAACAGCAGTTTTTAGAGTACATCGTGAAGTCACTAGTGGAATTCCCAGAAGGAGTTCATACTTCTCGTACAGTTGATAATCTTGGTGTCCTAGTTGAACTCACAGTTAACCCTGCAGATATGGGTAAGATTATTGGACGAGATGGGCATACAGCTCAGGCTATTCGAACTATTATGAAAGCTTTCGGAAAGAAACATCAAGCTAATATCAGTGTTCGAATCAAGGAACCAGAAGGTTCTGAAAAACCAACTAAGGGTCTTGAAGAGGCTGTTGAGGGGTTGAGTCTTTAAAATTTGCTATCTTTATTCTCTATTTATTTTCTATGAATGGAGAACAAAAAAACTCAAAGAAAAAATATTTAATCGGCCTTGGTTTAATAATCGCCGTACTTGGTCCTTGGTATTTAATTTCATTTGTAAAATCATGGTCTACACCATGTGGGTCCAATACTTTAGATTGTAGAGGAGAACACGGAAAGATGCTTTTAGAATTTTCAAATATACGAAGTTTTGCATATCAACAATCAAAATTAGGACATTCACTTGAAGGTATATGTCAAAAAGATGAGGTGAAAAAATCACTAAAAGAAATCCCTCCAAAATATGCAGTTGAATGTAAGGATTCGGAAGCAGGATTTACACTAATTGCAAAAAGAGATGGTGCAGGTACTTTATGTTTAGACGCAAAGAGATGGAACAGTACAACAACTTCTATGACAACTCAGGATGGTGTGGCGTGTAGGTAGGTGATAAAGCTAGCTTTTCAGCGGCTATCAAACTTCCTCTCTATGGATTGATCTGGCATTGCCCCAAACCTATTTTTATGGTTTAATTTGCGACATGCCTTCTAAAACTCAGTCTATACCTGTGACAAGGAAAGTGAATTTCCATCTCATAACTCTTTTCCCTGAGAGTTGTTTTTCGTATATAAATGAATCGATAATTGCTCGTGCTCAAAAGGAAGGTCGCCTTTCAATCAATTTTTATAATCCTCGCGATTTTGTAAAGCTAACTGCTGCGCAGAAAAAGGCAATTAAGCTCAAGCATAAGATTGCACAAGGGTCTGAAGTGACTGAATGTAATGGCGGCCAAAACAATAAGCCATATCTAAGAGTGGATGATAAACCATATGGAGGTGGCCCAGGTATGGTTATGGAAGCTATGCCAATAATTGCTGCGATTGAATCTGCTATTAAAGTTGCCGAGAAGAAAGCGGCGAAGGAGGGGATGAAGAAAAGTCCAAAGATTTCTAAAGTAGATATGAAGAATGGATCAAAAAATGATCAAGTCTCAAGAAAACCTAAAATAAAAGTAATTTTTCTTTCTCCAGGTGGTGAACAATTTACAAATGAACTAGCGACAAAATGGATCAAAGGAAAACAATCTGCATCTTCAACAATTACTGATTTTATTATCATTTGCGGACGATATGAAGGGGTGGATGAGCGTGTGAATACCATTTTCAAATCAGAAAAGATTTCTGTTGGACCTTTTGTGACAACTGGTGGTGAGTTGCCCGCGCTCCTTATGATAGATGTAATGGCAAGGCAAATCGAAGGCGTGCTCGGCAACTTTGATAGCCGTGAAGAGGCGCGTATTGCCTCGCACGCCGTATACACTCGCCCTGAAGTTTTAGAGTATAAAGGAAAGAAATATAAGGTTCCGCCTGTGCTTATGTCAGGAGATCATAAGAAGATTGAGGAATGGCGGGGTGAGGGAAAGATTGGTGATAAATAAATTTTCATAAACCAACGAAAGAAAATGCGCCCCGCAAAGCGGGGCGCTGACTGGATTTGAACCAGTTTTAGAGAAGCTGCAAGGCAAT
>CAZOKN010000113.1:243-2068 GCA_964580525.1 uncultured Rickettsiaceae bacterium | reverse complement strand
AAGGTGAGCTGATTGACAAAGAAGCTGGCATTATTGGCAAACCGGATTTTCTTATCAAACAGCCAAATGGCGAATATCAGGCTGCTGATGCAAAACTTTCACGCAATGAAGATAAAAAAGAAATCCAGATACAGCTTGGTGTTTACCGGAAATTGCTGGGTAATATGCTGCCTGCTATGGTTTTTATCGGCGATAAAAGCACTGTAGAAATTGGAGATGAGGCCACCAAAGAAACAGATAAATTTCTTGCGGATATGCCACTAATCCTGGCAAACAAAAAGCCGCCTGAATCACGCTATGGGGAAAGTAAATGTAAAGTTTGCCCATATACTGGCCTATGTAAGCCTGAATTCAAAGCCAAAGAGGAGTTGACGCTTCTTTACGGTATTGACGCACGTAGCGCCCCTGGTTTAGAAGCTCAAGGCATTCCGACCATAACTGTCCTATCAAAGACAGACCCTGAATATATCGATGATGTGCCGTATCTTAAGGGTATTGAAAACAAACGGCGGGCGGTTCTGCAGGCACAGGCATATTTCACTGATAAGGACTATCAAATCGCACCCGTAAGCCTGCCGGAAGGCACATGGGTGCATTTTGACATTGAGGTCAATCCTCTGACTGATAGCGGCGAAGAGCATGTTTACCTGTGGGGATTTTTGAAACCGCCATATAAAGGTGGTGATTTTGAATATGTCTGGACTGACCATGAGGGCGATGACAAAAAAGGCTGGCTACAATTCTTGGAATTGATGGAAAAATATAAGGCCGATTATCCAGATTTGATTTTGTGTCATTTTTCCAATTATGAAGTCGTTAATATTAAACGCTACGCCAAGCGTTATGAGATGGAAAACCATCCGATTGTTGAGTGGTTGCTTGGTAAAGATACACCCTTGTTTGATATTAAAAATCCGGTTATGGAATCGTTTGTTCTGCCTCTTGCCGGTTACGGCCTGAAGCAAATTTGTAAACATGAAGGGTTGGTAAATTTTCAATGGAGCGATGGCGATTCCGGCTCGCAATGGTCAGTAGTGCAATTTGTGAAATATCTTGCAGAACCAATAAATGGCCGTAGGGAACAAATAAAGAATGATATCCTAGGCTATAATTTTGATGATGTTATGGCTACTAGGAAGCTAGAAGAGTGGTTGCGGAAATTTTCCACACAGTAAGCTAAAATACTCGCACTCTAGGTGATAAAGCTTCTTCTTGAATAACGCTTATTGGTTCACCGGATATACTTTCTGGCGGTGCTTCTAGATTTAACGCCAAGGTACAAAGATTTCTTACTTCTTCATCATCTAGGTTACTATAATCATGATCGGATTCATTAGCCTTTCCATGATTTTCTTCCACTACACTCTCATTTATTAACTCTAATACTTCAATATAATTTTGAGGCACCCCAGCAACTTTAAGTGCTTTGATATAATATCCTAAGCTACCTTGTCCTTTATCTATCAGTGTTACTAACTCAGATCTATATCTAAGTAATTTGGCTTCCGTATACGAACGAATAGATTTCATTACATCAACTTTTTTAATACTCAAAGGATCATGAAGAAATTTTGTTAAATTATTATTATCATGTTTATATGTTTCTATGCGCATATCCTTTTGTTGATTATAGGGAGTAATCTGTACACCAATCATAGAGTCTGATTTGCTAAGTTTAAAAAATTTACTTTCTGCTCGTGGAGCATTTGAAAATAGTTCACAAAAAATCATAGAGTGTGTAAATACGATAACTTGTCCTGCGTTCTGCAATAAAGATAAAATTTTTTTACTTGTTTGCTGTTTTCTGAAAAAATCTAAGCTTGTA
>CAZOKN010000113.1:0-233 GCA_964580525.1 uncultured Rickettsiaceae bacterium | reverse complement strand
TCATCGAAAATAATGATTGTATCATTCAAATCTTCATTGACCAATTTTGCCAGGAAAAATGCAAATGCTAAAGTAGATTTATCACCACTGCTTAAAGTGTTATAGAGTGTATATGGTGTGTTTGCTGCAGAACTTCCATTAGGTTCAAAATCAAGGCCACGTAGACTTATTGTAAAATTTAGTGTCTCATTCCTTGCAGAGTCTGTTTTCCGTTTTACTTCGCCAATCCTATA
>CAZOKN010000112.1:0-2124 GCA_964580525.1 uncultured Rickettsiaceae bacterium | reverse complement strand
GGCTGCAGTTATCTGCCATGCAAGACCTTCCCTATCAACAGCTTGGCTTACATTCTCTCCGTCTTGCTTTTTTGTTTTACCGTCTTTGCTTATTAAATGCTGAAACTTTTCGTACCACATCTTAGCAGCAGAACCGCCAAGCATGTTAGCAAAAGGCCCAGTAGACATATTGCAGAATAAGAAGCACGCACGTACGTAGCTCTCAGGGTCTGCTTTAAGACGTAAGCACTGCTCCGCAGCACGCCTCCAGTGGCCTGCCTTGTCGTGCCTCTTTCCTATCTTTCCGGCAGCACCTCCCAGCATATGCGACTTCTGCTCTATGTAAGCCTTGCGTATGCTGTCCGCCATCGGAGCTATAAACCTTTTGTCTAGGCTTTCTTTAGTACTTTCATTATCTTCTTCCATTCTGTCAGTGCTGCTGCATACTCATGCATTGAAGGTACACCACCGTTTGCGTAAATTAAAGCGACTCTGAGAAAGTTGTTTCCTACTTGTTCTGCTTTGAGCTTTGTTTGCAGCTCAGTGTCGTTGCGCGCCCACAGCATATGCATGTATCTTAGCATGAGCTGGATCTCCATAGTGAGTGATTTGTTGTTCCATATGTTATATCAGCTTGTTTAATTTCGATTGTAGCTCGTAAAATCTCATGCGCACTCAATTCTGCAGGTACATAATACTTATGTTTTTTGCCAATACTGCACTTAATTAAAAGTGATTTTGTTGCTATACCTATTCTCTGCTCTACTGCTGCTAGTAACTCGTTAAAGTCTTCATAACCCATGTTGCATATAGCGGTAGAGTGGCGATAACCGGAAAAATCCTCAATTATCATTCGTATAATTTTTTCAAGACTCATTGCTTCCTTATGCGCCGCACTGCTTTTCGGTGTTCAGCACTTAACTGAAATCTTTTAGCCTTGCGCCTTGCTTCTGTTCTACGAAAGTCCGAGTGACTTACATGTGTCCTATCATCTTCTTCTGGTGCTTCCAGTATGTGCTCCGTTGAATCTGTGTAAGAAGCTCCCATTGATCCTGCAGCTGCTAAAACAAGCATTAAGCTGAATAGCAAAAACACACTTATTATTACGCCGGGTAGCTGCGTTGCGAATTCTTGTACGTCTGGCATAATTGTTTAGTTTGTTTAATAGGTAAAAGAAAACGCCCACGCAAGCTCCGTTAAGAGCCAGCGTGGGCGTTAGTTGTTCAGCCTGTGTTCTGGAAGTTATAGCTTCCAGTCCAGCAGTGCTGCGTCTTCTTTTTCGCTAGGGTAGCGCGGAGAAGGTTGGGCCTTGAAGGCTTCCGCGAGAGAAGCTTGCAGAACCGACAGCGCCTCCTCCACGGCGCTGTCGAGTTCCTCTTCGAAGGTTTCTTCTAGCTCGAAGATGCGATCTTCAAGCGCATCCATACGTTCCTTAACCCGAGACTTGAGAGTACCCAGGGTAAGGATGAACATAAGGATCACTCCGAAGAGTGAACCAACCAATAACAACAACACAGCAGTATTCATATAGTTTTGTTTAGTAGATACTTGCGCACCTTACAAATATGTATAACACAAACAGCATGCACATTGCATACACTTATCTGTCCGTAAGCGTTACTGGAACTTGTATATCATGCAGGTGCTTGGGCATAGCTTGCAGCAACCTAATCAGTTCATGGGCGCTTTCTAAAGGCACTTGGAAATTGGTTAGGTTTGCAAAAGGTATAGCCCATGCGTACATGCTGCCTAATACTGCCTCAAGGAACTCAGGATCTTTTCTATCTACGCCTTTATGTTCGGCTAGTTTTGTAACTGCCGATATAAACTCGTTTATGTTCCTAGATAGCGGTACGCCCCACTTATCCTTATCTATTAGCATTTCTTCCGACGTTTTATTGGCAGACATGTAGTCATAAAGAGCCTCCGATAAGTAGTAGGCTGCGTCAGTTACACGCAGGCGCAAACGCATATCTTCAGGTAATATTTTATTCCTAAGGCGCATGCCTATGCCTTCATTTCTTCTGTCGTAAACATTAATTGGACTCTTGCTCATACTAGTACATCTGCAGTAAGCGCAGCCAGTTCATCAAAGCTGCTTACATCTATAACTTCATACCCCTTATCTGTGTATGCTTTACGCCT
>CAZOKN010000111.1:0-2146 GCA_964580525.1 uncultured Rickettsiaceae bacterium | reverse complement strand
GTAGGGCCAGACCAGTTTTTTGAGCTATCCCCCCTTTCCCTCCTAAAAGATAAAAACAATGCCATTGTGAACATAGAGGCGGCCAAGAATGCTGGTGTGCTTACTAGCCGTGGCAAAACTCTGCTGCATGAAGCTGAGGTTGATATAGGCAATAGTTTGAAACTACAGCCAATAGATTCTTATGCGTGGACTTATCTTGCCTATGTAAAGCTTCTTGGTGGTGCCAGTAATGGTGAGGCTGTAAAGCTTCTAGCGGCTTCTATAGTTGAGGGATTGAATGACGTAAACTTAGGTTTTTTCCGCCTTACGCTTATTCCTGTTTTATGGGAGGATGCGGGTGTTGATGAGAAAGCACTTTTTGCTAGCCAGATAAAAACATCTTGGGCTAAAGACAGCGCTAAAACCGTACAAGTTATGTCCTCTCCATTTTCTATTGCGATACTGCATGAGCAAATAAAAACTATGCCGGATGCAAGTGCAGAGCTAGAAAAATTTAGGAAATTAACAGGAGAAGCCGGTCTGCAGCCTTAGGAAAAATTCAGCACCTCATTCTCGCGGCGGAAAATTTTCAGTATCAGCGCCATGCGCACCCACATACCATTTCTGGCTTGCTTCCAGTAGAATGCCCTTGGGTCGTTATCTACACCAACTTCAATTTCATTGCGTCTTGGCAGTGGGTGCAATATTACAGAATTCTTGCCCAGCAACGGCAAATATTCCTCCCGGAAGCTGAATAAATCATAGTTCACTGAAGAAGATTCATGTTCAAGATCGTGCTCATCCTGCAACCTTGTTGAGTAAATAGCGTCAACATTTGGGATAGTTTCCTTAAAATTCTCGGTCAAAGTATATTTCATGCCTTTGGTTTTTAGCATATCCAATATATCGTCGCGCATGCCAAACGATTCAGGTGCTACAAACACAAACTCCACCCCTTCGTAAAGGGATAGTAACTGGCATAAAGACCTCACAGTGCGGCCGCGCTTTAAATCTCCCACCATAGCAATTTTCTTGCCATAAATGCCGCCAATATCTTTAAAGGCGCGGCCTAACGTATACATATCAAGCAGAGCCTGGGTTGGGTGCTGGTCTTTGCCAGATCCGCCGTTAATAACAGGTACAGAGCGGTTTGCATGTGTATTTAGCACCCAGGCGGCCCGTTCTGCGAAGCCTTCTGTAAAATGCCTTATTATTATAAGGTCAACATAGCTTGAAAACATCCGTATCATATCCTCTGGTGACTCACCTTTCACTTCGGATGAGGTAGAAGAATCGCGGATCTCAGAGGTCTTCATCCCCAATATATGGCAGGCGTTCTGGAAAGAAAGGAATGTGCGGGTAGAAGCTTGCGCAAAGAATAGCATTGCGCGTTTGTCGTCTAGTAATGTTCCTAAAAAACGCATGCCGTTCCTGGTTTTGGAAATGGTGCGGATAATGTCAGCCAAGCGGAAGAGTTCCTCAAGTTCTGTTTTTGCAAATTGTTGTGCATAAAGCACATCAAAAACTTGCCCATTTTGCCTAAAAAGAGGCAGTTTATCCTCAATAGGTTTGCGTGAAAATTCTTCCCAGCCACGATATTGCTGCATTTCTTGTGTTCCTTAAAATTCCGTTAATGTCGGGAAGATAATATTAAGATGTAATATGGGCAAGCTTTTTCAACATCTCTGTGAATGTTACAATTGCTAATCATTGTATTTATATGCCAAATATTACTAACTTAAAGTGCTTTTTGATAGCATATTGTGTCAATAGGCTGTAATAACAAAGCTTATTTAGCATCTTACCTCAAACATTGTCGCAAATAAATAACAATGCCATACGCATTTAATGTGTTAAAGAAAATATCGCCTCTGTGGCTAATTGGGCCGGCAGGTAAGGTATTTAGTTCAAAGAACCTGGCAATCATTTTTTCTATTGCCAGTGTAATCTGTATTTTAGCGACATATCTTATTATAGCGCGTAGCAATAACCCGCTAGGGCCGGAGACGCGCAATGTATTTGCCCTGGCGGTTATAGATTTTGTGCTACTACTGTTTTTGGCAGCATTGATATTTAAAAAATTATTTACGCTTATAATTGAGCGTCGTAAGGGGATTCTTGGCTCAAGGCTGCAAACCAGGATTGTTATGATGTTTTCGTTGGTGGC
>CAZOKN010000110.1:0-2166 GCA_964580525.1 uncultured Rickettsiaceae bacterium | reverse complement strand
TTATAAAAAGGTTGAAAAAGTGACCAAAGTCCATAATTTGCAAGATAACGAAACAAAACTTAAAAAGCCTGATTGGATAAGGGTGAAAGCCCCACAATCTAAGGAGTTTAAGGAAACCTATGATCTTGCGCGCGGCCTGAAATTAAATACAGTATGTGAAGAAGCGGCCTGCCCTAATATCGGTGAATGCTGGCAGAAAAAGCACGCTACTTTCATGATTCTTGGCTCGGTTTGCACACGTGCTTGTGCATTTTGCAATATCAAAACCGGACGCCCTGATTTGCTTGATCCGCATGAGCCGCAAAATCTGGCCGAAGCTATTGCAAAATTGGGATTGGAACATGCTGTAATAACTTCCGTAGATCGTGATGATCTGGATGATGGCGGTGCCAACCATTTTGCTGAGTGTATCGCTGCTGTTAGAAAAGCTGCGCCAAATACTACGATTGAAATTTTAACACCGGATTTTATGCATAAGGAAGGCGCGCTGGAAATTGTGGTAGCGGCAAAGCCTGATGTGTTTAACCATAATATTGAAACTGTGCCGAGCCTTTATCCACGCATAAGACCTGGCGCACGTTATTTCCATTCCTTGAGCTTGCTAAGCAAAGTTAAACAGCTTGATCCTTCAATATTCACCAAGTCGGGAATTATGGTGGGTCTGGGCGAAGAGAAGAGCGAAGTTATTCAGGTGATGGATGATTTCCGCTCCGCAAAAATTGATTTTATGACCATCGGCCAATATTTACAGCCAACACCAAGACACGCAAAAATCGATAGATATGTTACGCCTGAAGAATTTGAATTTTACGGCAGAATGGCAAAAGCAAAAGGCTTTTTGACAGTTTCGTCATCGCCGCTAACCCGCTCATCTTACCATGCTGGCGATGATTTTGCTAAGCTGCGCAAGGCTAGAGAAGAGAAACTGGCGAAGGTACTTCAATAGATAGAGTTCTTAGCACTTGCCACCCACAACTTGCTACTTTATAACAAAATCATGCCTACACATTCAATTGAAACCATTCTGCCATTTACCCCAAAGCAGCTATATGATTTAGTTGCTGATATCGAAAACTACCCAAAATTTATTCCATGGTGTGAAGGCGCAAGAGTTTATGAGAGAAACGGCGATGTTGTATTGGCCGATTTGATTATCCATTTCAAAGGAATCCACGGCAAATATACTTCACGCGTACTACTCAACGAAGCAGAACATGAAATCTCAGTTGAACTGGCACAAGGCCCTTTTCATCACTTATATCAGGGTTGGAAGTTCAGCAAAATAGCTGTTGGCACCAGAGTTGAGTTTGATATAGATTTCAAAATCCGCAATTTCATTATTGAAAAAGTGGTCGATATGATGTTCGAAGATGCCTGTAAAAAAATGATGGAAGCTTTTACAAAAAGAGCAGAAGAACTTTATAGTAATAGCTAATTAGCAACCAAAGAATTCTCAACAACCCTTTCATAAAACTCATTCAACATAAGTCTGACTTTTTGAGGATTTTCTTCTTTGTTGATAGCATGACGAAACTCAGCTGAGTTAGGCAAGCCACTGCTATACCAGCCAATATGTTTTCTAAATAAACGCACACCCGTAATTTCATCATAATGTTCTATCATGTCGTTGAAATGGTCAAGAACGATGCCTAATTGTTCTTCAACTTTTGGAGCTTTCAATTTTTCGCCAGTTTTTAAATAATGCGAAGCCTGATTGATAATCCATGGTTTTCCATAAGAGCCACGCCCTATCATAACCCCATCAGCACCAGATTCTGATAAAGCCCTGTCTACATCTTCAAATGTTTTAATATCACCATTCACTACAACAGGAATTTTCACCGCATCTTTAACATTGCGTACAAATTTCCAATCCGCAGTGCCGTTATACATCTGACATCTTGTTCGGCCATGTACCACAATCATTTTGATACCAATTTCTTCAGCTGCTTTTGCCAATGAAGGCGCATTTAGATTTTCTCTGTCCCAACCCATACGCATTTTAACAGTAACGGGAACTTTTACGGCATTTACAACAGCTTCCAAAATCTGCTTTGCTTTGCATTCGTCTTTCATCAAAGCCGAACCGGCATAGCCATTAACCACTTTTTTCACCGGACAACCAAAATTAATATCGATAATTTTAGCACCCATATCTTCATTCAG
>CAZOKN010000109.1:0-2220 GCA_964580525.1 uncultured Rickettsiaceae bacterium | reverse complement strand
GCAAAGCTGCAGATGTTGTTTTAGGACAGACAAATTTCTCTGCAAATGTAAATCAAGAAACAAATACATCTACAAGTTTCAACAGTCCGAAAGCTGTTTCCATTAGTGCATTTAGCGAAAAACTCGCTATAGCAACAAGCGGGACAAGAATACTTATTTGGAATACATTTCCCGCGACCAACAATGCTCCGGCTGAAAATGTTTTGGGATATGCAGATTTGACAGCACAGTTTGCTACTATTTTTTCAAATCAAAAAGCTGACGGATTTACTGCATGCATGATAAGACAATGCTACGGCATTAGCTGGACAGAAAGAGGAAATTTATTTGTTGCAGACGGCAGCAGATACTCTATCGTAGAATTCAATGGCGGTGATAATTATTTACATTCACCTTCATCTGTATCGCTTGGTTCAGCAACGAGCAACAGTATTACATTAAACTGGTCCGGCGGCGCAGGCGATAGTTATTATATATTTTACAGATACGGCACTACTCCGCCTGTATCTGCAACAGACCCTCTGGCAGCTAATTCACTAGCTCCGATAATAACAGCAGGAAATTCAATAACCATAGAGGACCTTCCTTGCGGAACTGATTTCAGTTTTGCAGTAATAGCGCAGAAGGGGTTCAATCAATTTGCACCGGTAAGCGGAACGCTAAATGCTTCCACAACTTCTCCTGCATCGTGCTTAAACTTTCCGCTGATAGGCGATGGAGGAATGGCGAGACAAATAACAGCTTCAATCACAGGCGATACAATTTTTGTTGCAGGAGGATTCAGCAAAGTTTATTCGAAGAGCGGAACATCTTTTACAAGAAATAATATATTTGCTTTTAGTTCTTCAACAGGCAATGTATTTGACTGGTCTTGTAACGTAGACGGTCACTTCAGGCAAAATTTATATAGGCGGAATGTTTAACAACGTAGCGGGAACGGCAAGAAAATATCTTGCATCTTTAAATTCCGACGGAACATTAAATACATCATTTGCTCCGCCAAGCTTTAACGATATAATAGGCGGCGGAGGCGGAACATGCATGACATTAAATAAGACGAACGATACATTATTTTTCTGGGGACAGTTTTCAAATTATACAGACAACAATAATAATACGTGGAACAGACATCACATTGCAGCTTTATTAACATCAGACGGAAACGCATCTGCATTCGATACAGATGTAGATTATCTTTCACCTGCAACATGCAGATTTTTTACTCTTTCACCAAACGGAAGATCGTTATTGGTAGGCTCTAACTCAGGCGGAATGAACTTAAACTCTATCGATATTGCAACAGGAATTTCAGATTTCGATTATCAGGTTAGCGGCGGCTTGGTTGCATCAGGCTGGTATGACGGTTCAAAATATATGTATTTCGGAGGAGCGTTTAGTGAGTTTATGGGAAATTCAAATGTACGAAGACTTGCGAAAGTTGATATGTCAGGAGCTAGTCCCGTATTAGTTAGTACATTTAATAATTCTGCCTCTACATATCCGGGCTCCACCGTTCGCTCAATGTTTGGAACATCTACATCACTATATATGATGGGAGATTTCAATTCTGTTGGCGGAGTAACAAGAAATTGTCTTGCTTCGGTAAGCACTACTGATTGCTCATTAAACTCATGGGATTTAAATCTTTCAAATAATTACAGTAACGGAACAGCAGGAAATATATTTTTAAGTCCTTCACTTGGCACAGCATATTTTTCATTTACCACTGCGCCAAACAATACAAATTATTTTGAATATTCATTTCCTCTTTCTCCGTCTATAATAAATGGTTCTACTGCAGGTAATGTGGGAGCCGGAGCTTCGGTTAGTTTTAGTAATAACGGAGGCATTATCGCAAAGCTTTCTACGGGCACTTCCAATCTTGGAAACACCACTGTAACAGTAAGCGGTGCAGGCGGTGATACAACTATTATTAACGGTTTTACGGTAATGGATAGAGTATTAACAATTACTCCTACAACTCAGCCGACCGATAATGTAACTGTTCACATCTATGCTACAAAAGCAGAGATGGATTTCTTTTCATCTATACATTCAGGATTTGGAAACGCAGGAAATAATTACAACGGATGCAAAATCCACAGGCTTGGTCCGGCTAATACTTATGTTCAAACTTTCACACCAACTATTACAATAAACGGAGACATAGTTGATATTTCTTTCGAGACTCCCGGATTCTCATCGTTTGTTATGAGTGAT
>CAZOKN010000108.1:0-2232 GCA_964580525.1 uncultured Rickettsiaceae bacterium | reverse complement strand
TAGTCGGGTTTACTCCGGTCTTCGGGTCGACAATGGCGCCAGGGCAAATCACCTGCATCGAAACCGCACTCACCGACTTCGGACCCTGCTGGCCGCAGCTGAACGTCGCCTGTCCACCCTCACTTGAAGGATCACGTAATGACCCGCAGACTTGGCAGCACCGGCCTGCAGTTGACCGAGCTAGGCTTTGGCGCAGGTGGGATCGGTGGGCTTTATGCCGCCGTCAACCGGGAGGCGGCCATGGCGGCGATGCAGGCCGCCTGGGATGTCGGCATGCACTATTTCGACACCGCGCCCTTTTACGGTCACGGGCTTTCCGAGCGAAGGGTCGGTGATTTCCTCCGAGATAAGACTGGGTATGTGCTGTCCACAAAGGTTGGAAAGCTCCTGCGGGCCGTACCGCAGGACCAGGTGCCCAACCACGGCTTCGTTGATCCGCTGCCCTTTGCCGTCGACTTCGACTATTCCCATGACGGCATCCTGAGGTCTTTCGAGGCCAGTCTTGCGCGGTTGGGGTTGAATCGCGTCGACATCCTCTTTGTCCACGATCTGGAGCGGCGCAATCTTGGCGACGACTATGACCGCCACTTTGCAACATTCATGAACAGCGGGTTGAAGGCGTTAGAGGCGCTGAAATCGGCGGGAGTCGTTGCTGCCTACGGTCTTGGCGTGAACGAGGTCGACGCCGTCCTGAACGTAATCGACCGCACGCGGATTGACTGCCTTTTGCTTGCCGGGCGCTACACGCTGTTGGATCGCACTGCGGCGGCCGAGGTCATGCCCAAATGCCTCGCAGCTGGCACTAGCGTCATGATCGGCGGCGTTTTCAACTCTGGTATCCTGGCGACCGGTGCAGTGCCGGGAGCGCACTTCGATTATGGCCCGGCAAGCCCCGACATCGTAGCCCGCGTCACCGCGATGGCATCAGAAGCGGAGCGTCAGGGTGTATCGCTGCCAGCCGCGGCGATGCGTTTCGTGCTCGACCATCCGGCTGTCGTGTCGGTGTTGATTGGCTCGGCCAACCCCCGGAGCCTTACCCTTAACGCGGCCCTTCTGGGCAACACGCCGCCCCTCGAATGGTCGCGCTGCAACGCATTTGCCCTCGCGTGACTGGCCCAGACAAATTCCAGCCAGATGAGAAAACCGTTGCAATCAAAAAACCAATATATTAGTATCCAAAAAGCCAAACGTGGCTTTTCCAAGGAGGGAACCCTATGAAGATGATGTTGAAGGCAGCCTCTGCGCTGCTGCTGAGTACTGTTGTATGCGCCTCGGCATTTGCTGATCCGGGCACCAAAGTCGCCCTTGTTCCGGGCGGCCCGCACCCCTATTTCGCCGCTTGGGAGCAGGCCGGCCAGGACGCCATGAAGGACTTCAACCTCGGCGCCGCCGACTACCGCGTGCCGCAGAAGTGGGAGCTGGCCCAGCAGAGCCAACTGCTCGAGAGCCTGCTCACGCAGGGCTATAATTCCTTTCTGATCTTCCCGGGCGACGCGGTCGGCACCAACGCGGTCGTGCAGGAGATCACCGAGAACGGCGGCCAGGCGATCGCCACCGCCGGCTGCCTGAAGGACCCGACCCCCGCCCTCTTCTGCATGGGTACTGATACCGGCAACTCCGCCTATCTAGGCACCAAGGAGCTGATCAAGGCCATGGGCGGCAAGGGCAAGATCGCCCACTTCACCGGCTTCCTGGTCGATCCCAACACGCAGCTCCGCATCGACGCCGTGAACAAGGCGGCGGCCGAGACCAACGGTGCCGTCGAGGTCGTGCAGGTGATCGCTGACATCGACGCGCCGCAGCCGGCGGAAGAGAAGATCAATGCCTATCTCGCCGCCAATGCGGCAGGTGTGGATGGCATCGTGACGACCGCCTGGGTGCCCGCCGTGACGGCCGCCAACTCGCTGCGCAAGATCGGCGACAAGCGCTCGATCGCGTCGTCGCTGCTCTCGATCGGCAACATCGAGCGCCACCGCGGCCTGTTCCTGGCGGCCGAGGCCTGCTATCGCGAGGCGCTCGAGCTGCGCACGCAGCTGCGCGATCGCCATGGCATCGCGCAGTGCCAGAACGTCCTCGGCGTGCTGTCGTTCCAGCGCGGCGAGGTGCAGATGGCCAAGATCAACTGGGAGGCCGCGCTCGACGCCGCGCAGGATCTGGGCGCCGCGCAGCTCGAGGCGCTGGTCCTCGTCCACCTCGGCGAGGCGGCGCGCGCGCTGGGCCACCACGAAGAGG
>CAZOKN010000107.1:0-2239 GCA_964580525.1 uncultured Rickettsiaceae bacterium | reverse complement strand
ATATCGAATGGCAGACGGTTTGTTTCAGCAAAAATCGAAGTTACAAAAATAATAAAACCAAGCGGACATAACAAAATGTACCAAGCGCCCTTTTGTGCAAAAACAATTTCCGTTAGATTGGTTGTTCCAGAAAGAAGAATGACGGCCATGATTGAAAGACCCAATGGAATTTCATAACTGATCACTTGCGCAGCTGCGCGGAGTCCGCCGAGCACAGGATATTTACTGTTAGAGGCCCAACCCCCAAGAATAATACTGAACACGCCAAGAGAAGAAATGGAGATCACAAATAAAACACCGAGATCAATATTGGCAATGGTCATTGGAACCATCACTCCGTCAATTTCCTTGATACCGTAAGGTACAGCTGCAAAAGCTAGAATCGCAGGAAACACTGCAACCCATGGAGCGAGCGCAAAGAAGAAAGGATTCGCGTTCGCTGGAATCATATCTTCCTTAAAAATAAATTTAATACCGTCCGCTAAACCTTGAAGAAGACCCATGGGACCGATTCGGTTTGGACCAATACGATCTTGCAAGAACGCGCTGATTTTACGTTCTGCCCATACCATCATATAAACGAGAACACCGAAAATTGTTCCTGTCGTAACCGCAATACGGATAAGTGCACCGACCCAGTCTTGCGAGAAAAAACTCAAATCTTTGAGCTGTATGATCAATTCACTCATGAAATCACCGGAAGAGATTGCATTGAACTTGATACAGAAACGATGGTTGTTTGAACTTTCATTTTAGAAAGAAATTCTTCTCGGAATTTCTTGATGAAACTTTCAACAGGACCTGCGATGGCATCCGAGAGCACACAAACTGTTCTGCCCTTCATATTGTCACAAACGTCCATCAACATATCCAAATCTTTTGGCGACCCATTGCCAGCTTCAATATTACGCACTACTTTAGCAATCCAACCACTACCTTCACGGCACGGCGTACATTGACCACAAGATTCATGTCCGAAAAAATCTGTAAGTGTGCGAAGTGCAGAAACCATATCGGTTGTGTCGTCCATCACAACAACGCCACCAGAGCCTGCCATTGTTCCAATCGCAGCCAAGTTATCAAAATCCATCGAAGTGTTGCATTCATCGGCTTTCATCACTGGTGCCGAAGCTCCACCTGGAATAACTGCTTTAAGTTTACGACCTGGGAACAACCCACCCGCAAGCTCAATTAATTCCAAAAGATTTACATCGACTGGACATTCGTATGTTCCTGGTTTTTGTACGTGCCCGCTGACAGCGAACAGTCTTGTGCCTGAAGCTTTCGGCGTTCCCCATTGCTTGAACCAATCTGCACCATTACGAACAATCGCACCAAGGTTGGCCAGAGTTTCAACATTGTTTACAATCGTTGGAGACTGAAACAAACCTTCAACAGCTGGAAATGGGGGTTTCAAACGTGGATATCCGCGTTTACCTTCCAGAGATTCAATCAATGCAGTCTCTTCACCGCAGATATATGCACCCGCTCCCATGTGAACGACAAGTTCAAGATCAAATCCACTGCCTTGAATATTTTTGCCAAGATAATTTTTGGCATAAGCCTCTTCAACTGCTTTTCTAAAAATATCAGCTTCGTATTTGTATTCGCCGCGAAAATAAATATAGCTCTGATGAGAATTAAGGGCGTAAGCCGCAATAACAATGCCCTCAATTAATAGATGAGGATCCCATGTAACGATTTCACGATCCTTGAATGTTCCTGGTTCAGATTCGTCGCAATTAATGCAAAGATAAACTGGTTTTTTTGTTTCCTTGGGAACAAATGTCCATTTGGTGCCTGTGGAAAATCCTGCACCACCACGACCACGTAGTCCTGACGCTTTAACAAGATCGGTCACTTCAGCAGGTTTCATCTTGAAGGTTTTTTTCAAGATTTCATAGCCGCCATTGCCTTCAAAAAATGAAAGCTTGGCTGCTTCAGCATTAAAGACATTTTTACTTAGAATTTTTTCCACTTCGTAAGTCTCCAATTAATTGACGAACTGACGCACCAGTTAGGTTTTCATCGAATTTCTTCACATTGACCTGCAACGTCGGGGCATTTCCACAGTTACCCAGACATTCCACATGCGTGTAAGTAAACATACCGTCCTTGGTGGTTTCCCCATTTTTAATTTTCAATTCCTCTTCGATTCCTTCCATGACGCTTTTGCAGTCACGAAGGTAACAAGATATCCCACGGCAAACTTGCAGATGATGTTTTCCAAGCTTTTTGG
>CAZOKN010000106.1:0-2254 GCA_964580525.1 uncultured Rickettsiaceae bacterium | reverse complement strand
ATATTCAAAAGATTTCTGCAAAACCTGCAATCGCCTGCGAGTTACTTCAAAAGGTGATTTAAGGCTCTGTTTGTTTGGTGGTGAAGGTTATTCACTCCGTCCATTACTACAAAGTGAAAATCAAATAGAAGAACTAAAAAATAAGATACTTGAGCTTTTACATTTCAAACACGAAACCCACTATCTGCAGCAAGGGTATACGGGTTTAACACAAAATTTAGCATCACTAGGAGGATAAATGCAAAATACATTTAAAATGATAGATGTTGGGAATAAGGCGGTTACATATCGTTTGGCGGTTGCGTCAGGTGAGATTTTTGTAAAGCCTGAAGCATTCGATTTAATCAAAAACAAGAAACTACCTAAAGGTGATGTTTTGGTTTTGGCTGAGATTGCAGGAATTACAGGTGCAAAAAAAGCCTATGAAATGATTCCACTTTGCCACCCTATGGGGCTTGATGCGGTAAAAATAATCACCGAACTTGATGATAAAAATCACTCAATAAAAGTTTATTGTTTTGCCTCAACCCATGCAAAAACTGGCGTTGAGATGGAGGCTTTGGCAGGTGTAAATTCTGCCCTGCTGGCCATCTGGGATTTAAGCAAGATGATAGAGCCAGATTTGCGTATAAGTAACATAAAATTACTAGCAAAGCTTGGTGGTAAAAAAGGCTTGTGGCTGAATGATGATGGTGTTCCGAGTTGGATTATGGAAGTGATACAACCGCAATCTCCTCAAGTTTTAGAAAATAGAAACGCACTCGTTATAACCTTAAGCGACAGAGCTTCTAAGGGTGAATATGAAGATAAATCTGGTGCAATATTAAAAGAAATCCTTTTAGAGCACGGGGCAAAAATTGCAGGTTACGCAGTAATAGCTGATGATGAAAGAGAGATAAAAGAAAATATTCAAAATTCAATTAAAGCATTTTTACCTGATTTGATAATTTGCACTGGTGGCACAGGCGTTTCAGAGCGAGATGTCACGCCAGAAACAGTTAGAAAGTTATTTGATAAAGAAATACCTGGTGTGGGTGAGTTACTGCGCTTTGATGGCACAAAATATACACCACTTTCGTGGAGCAGCAGAGCAATTGCAGGCGTGATTGGCAAAACTCTAGTGGTTACACTTCCAGGCAATCCAAATGCCGTGAAAGAAGGAATGAGCGCACTGTTGCCACATTTAATTCCGCACCTTATCCGCATTATCAAAGGAGAGAAATTATGATATCTTATAACGAAGCGTTACAAATTATATTAAAAAATTCCGCTGAAAAAAATATTAAAAAAGTTTCAGTGTTAAAATCATTAAACCAAATTTCAGCAAGTGATGTTATTAGCAAAATCAATGTGCCATCATTCAATAATTCAGCAATGGATGGGTTTGCTGTTAGATCTTTTTGTATTGAAAAAGCCAGTAATGAAACTCCTGTAAAGTTAAAAATAGATAACATTATTGCCGCTGGTGAAAAAGTTGAAAAGCCTAACCTTACTGGCACAGTACAAATAATGACAGGTGCGCTAGTTCCAGAAGAATATGATGCTGTAATCCCAGTAGAAGAAGTTGAAGTAAAAGATAATTTTGCTATTTTTAAGCGCCCTGCAAAGTTAACTGAAAACATCCGTTTTGTTGGCGAGGATGTCAGCTTAGGTAATAAAATTCTACCTAAGGGAAAAATAATTTCCGCTGAAGATATAATGCTTTTAAGCGCAACAGGAGTTTCTGAAATTGAAGTTTACAAAAAACCAAAAGTTCAAATTTTTAGCACAGGAAATGAAATAACTGATAGCTACAATAAGCCACTTGAGAGTGGTAAAATTTACAATTCAAACTCTCCATATCTTTTAAACCGAAGTATTGAAGAGGGTTTGGAAGCAAATTATGGCGGAATTATTATTGATGATGGCACTAAATTTAAAGCTTCGCTTTCTAACATCCCAGCAAAAACAATAATTATTACAACGGGCGCCGTTTCCAAGGGCAAATGGGATTTTATACCAGAATCACTAAAAGAGCTTGGCGCTGAAATTCATTTTCATAGAGTTAATATTCGCCCTGGCAAACCCGTGTTGTTTGCAACCTTGCCGAATGGTACTTATTTCTTTGGTTTGCCTGGAAATCCAATATCTGCTGCAATAGGTTTTCGCTTTTTTGTATTACCACTAATTAGAAATTTACAAAATCTAGAACTTGAAAGCCCAATAATAGCAGAGCTTAAAAATAATTTTGTTAAGAAGGGAAATTTTAAGCAAT
>CAZOKN010000105.1:1746-2273 GCA_964580525.1 uncultured Rickettsiaceae bacterium | reverse complement strand
GTATTGATCAATTGCTTGTGCCCATTGGCCAACTGAGATAAACGAATGGTTTTTAGGTAATGGTTTATGCAAGCGTTTCATCACCTGAGCGATAATCTTCGTGGCGCGCAGATCATCATCAAGAGAGCTTATTGGCATGCCAGGTTCAATTGCTTCAATGAGAAATACTGCCTGCTTGGGATTCGACGCAAGCAATCTCACGCAACCCTCTCCATTGAAATGAGCAAGCGCCTTGATTTCAGTTTGAATTTCAGGGTCTTTAGGATAGCCCAATTTTATGACCACTTTGTGGCCATCGTGTCTTGTGGCAGGTGCTACATAATTATATGAAAGCGGAAATGGAGGATGAGCGGTGATATTCCATTGTTGTTCATAGGTTTGTATGAGAGAGGGAATGGATGCTAACCATTTTTCTCCGTCAACTCCCCGAGAAAGTGCGTGTTGCCTAAACTGCTTACTCATATTGGTTGAGTATAGCAGTCAAGCAATTATCTGGTGAGGATAACCATCGGGTAAGAAGCATATTG
>CAZOKN010000105.1:956-1736 GCA_964580525.1 uncultured Rickettsiaceae bacterium | reverse complement strand
TGTGCGACATATCACAGAGCACTATTAAAACTAACAATGCAAAAAAATCTTGAGACAATACCAGCTACTACAAAGCATGTATTCGCAATACCTATTGAAAGTTTCTGTTAGCAAGAGCAGAAGGGGAATTAGCCATACCATTTTAACTGGTGAAGCTAGGGGAGCAGGGAAGTGCTATAGGCCTATAGCAGAAAATAAACCTATAATATAAATATAAAATATTATAGGACCTATAATAATTTTATTTTCTGACGGGGATTGGGCGTAAAAAACATGCACTAAAAAATTCTGATTTTCGATTGGGCGTAATATCATTAGGCTTTTGTTTGCCTCATCTTTTCAGGTAGCCATTAGATTGTGTCTTCTATCAGCACGCGATTTATTACAAGCAAGCTTGTTTGAATGCATTCCAAGTAATGCATGTGAATGCACAAGCTTCAATCATATGAATTTGGCAGCTCTCAAAGGCGCGCTTATATGTGGCGTTTAAACGGCATTTTTAGCTTTAGACGTATGTGGGTGTGACCATGAACTCTTTCGCACCAATCGCAAGAGAGTGTTAATTGGGTTGATTTATGAGTGTGTCCAGGTTAAAACAAGGTGAAGCGCATGTCTTGCAGACTTATACCCATCTATCACATTATTAATACATTTTAAATTTCTTGCAGGTATGTTGGCAGGAAATACATGTTTGCAATGACGCACAATATACCTTTTGCGACATAATATCATGGTTGGGGGAGGTGCGGGGTTTTGGTGAAATTTGGAAAATAATCCAAA
>CAZOKN010000105.1:0-925 GCA_964580525.1 uncultured Rickettsiaceae bacterium | reverse complement strand
TGATATTTTTTTGACAATCGCCTAGATGCCAATTTGAATAAAAACCCGAATGATTTTGGCATTGCTGTCCGCTCAAGCTTGTGGTGTCTCCCCTGTTCTTGAGGCAATGCCCAAGATTATCACCTACCGCACTACGCATTTTTTTACCCCTCTACTAGAGTTAAGTATTTTCATATAGACGTTACTTTGCGGATATTACTCCTTAAGTAAAACTTCCTGCATCGAGCTATAAGCAGGTGGAGATCACCAGCTTGCGTAGTTTTGTGGCATTAATGGGATAATCGCGAGATTTGATTCGGTTGATGGTTAGAAAGTTGCAAAGTGACTTATACATCAAAAACGTGCGAAAAAGGTTGCATGTAAGAAAATAGGACATGCCAAATAGACGTTTTCATAGGTCAATTATGCATTGATGCACCAAAAAAACTAATTAGAGCGTTAGAGCTCGTTTTAGCCTGGTAGTAACTCGTTATAACGGCAAAAAAGAGCATAAATGTTGTAGCAATGGGCTTTAGTGCTTGCTGTTTTAAAAAAGCGAAAGGATTGGCTCAGTAATCAGCCATAAACGGTATTTTCAGCTGTGAACAAATCAGAATAAGGTTAAATCTCGATTGCTGATAAAGCCAAATGAGCCTGAGAATATTCAACTCGAAACCACAATTATGATTCTCCTGTAATTCCGATTTTTTAAATGGTTTAAATTAGCTTGATGAAAACGCATAAATCATGATTAGTAGAAAAATAGTTCTGCTTGTTGTTGAGAGTTAATGCGCGAGCTCACGAACATACCTTGAAATAAGTTATAGTCTCGATCACTAGCTTGGGGCCTGATTGATGCAGGCAGCAATTATTTCATTACTTGATTACGAAACTCCCAAAAATAGATTGTGAATTGGTGCGCGCATAAACCTACTTAATCTTATTT
>CAZOKN010000104.1:0-2278 GCA_964580525.1 uncultured Rickettsiaceae bacterium | reverse complement strand
TCCGTGGATGTCGCCGAACTGGTCAGCGGCCAATCAGCAGACGGCAGCCCGCAAGCGATGGATAAGGGCATTTACACCCAACTCCGCGGCGATATCGACCTTCCTACAGGCACCGCATGCAGCCTTAACCGGGTGCAAGGTGGCCATGATGTCACAGAAACAACGCCCCCTCCGCCCCAAAGCGTGGCAATCAAAAAATCCAACGTTGACGAGCGCACCCCTTCCGCCTAAGTAGTGGCCATGCGCCCCAATTATAAATTCCATGCCATAGCTTTAACGGTGATCTGTGTGGCGATCACGGTGTTGTTCTTCCTATTCCAACCCAAGGAGCAACCACTGGTTGATGACACGTTACGCGGCAACCGCTTTATTGAAGTCTACAGCGCAACATGGGGGCAGGAATGCAACCCCTTCATTGAGCAACAAATGGAAACCCGCCGGAAAGCGCCTCCTACAAAAGACGAAAAAGGCGAAGTTATTAAAATGGAACCACTTACGCTGGTGGAAACGAACAATGTGATCGCTGGCATCAGTAGCCTGTGCAATGGTAAGCTCACATGTGCGATCAACCCGACCAGTGACTCACTCGGCATTGAGCCATTACCATCATGCTTCAAGAAACTGGTCGTAGAATACCGATGCTTTTCTTTTGACCGCCTGAGAAGAGCATCCATCGATCAGGCAACGAACTCAACAATTGATTGTAACGATAATGAAGCTGCCACCCCTACTCCAGCAACTCCTCAACAGTAAATCTGGCATTATTAAGCTAGCTGCGTGTGCGGCTGCCCTTCTTCTACTGCTGCTGTTTTTTGCTCTCAGCTCCTCGCGAAAGCCGGATCTCATTGTGCTGCCGCCCGTTGTGCAAGAAGTCGCAAAACCCGTCCCTCCAGCACCGCCGAATGTTGATAATTCAAAAATCATTCTTGAATTGTTCAATCCATCGGATGAATCGCTAACGCATCAGCAGAACGAGACCACCTTCAGCCAGCAGATTGAGCAAACGTTGACCGTGACCTTTGTGCTCACCAAATGCCAGGCACTCAGCCAGGACGATTACAGCACCATTTTCCGCGCGCTGATTATCTATGCCGAACGGACAAAACTCGCGCCAGATACAGTAAGTGCGGAAGCCCGCGTGCGCGAAATTGCTGAGTCCGCAAAAGCCAGCTATGCCTTAGTCTACGGCCGTACCTCGTGCGAGGATCCGCAGCTCAACCCCCTCGCCACCGAAGTGGTCGAATGGGCAGACCGGATGTTTAAACTAAACTAACCGCGCCGCTCGATTCGAGGCGGATCAGCAGCCGCTTGATTTCCCCAGATTGTAGCACTTCACGATAGCGGGTGACATACGCAGAAAACTGCACTTTTTCGGATGTTTTTAGCCCTAAGCGCACATTGCTTGCCGCGCCGCTCATGGCAAGACTCCGCAGGCGTTCGGCGGGCGGTTCGTCGGTGGCGAGCACATCGCACTCGATCACCGCGCGGCGCTCCGTCGTGCCCACGCCTACCAGCCACGCATCGCCGCTGATTGTATTACTATCGCTGATCTGCTGACTCATCTCGAAGCGTGAAATCACCGTGCCACGTAGCACGCTAAATATTTCGGTTGGGCTCGCACCATTACCCACAAAGAGGCTCAACCCATCGCTGTTGATAAGACTCATGCTATAGCTCCGCGACAGTGGCAAGAACGGTCAATGTCCCGTTGATGCGCTGACCGTCCTCTGCAAGGGTTACAGATGCCTCCTCCGCGCGTAAGGTCACCTGCTGGAATCCGTTGATCATCAACGTCCCCAAATGCATCAGCGCATAGATGCGGTTAAGAATCGTGATCGCTGTTTTACGGCCACTGGCTTCTGTCCACACATGGATATCGAGGCTGCATTCGGTGACCTGTGGCGGCTCGGTGGAGAGCATCTTCTGGCTACCGTCGCCAATCACCACATAGGATCCGCTGGTGCGCTGAGGCACCGCGTCAAATATTCCGCGGATCATCGCCGTCAGTACGCCATCGTTTCTGAGTTTGTTAAACAGTGCTTTCTGAACTTCGGCAATTGCAAGCGTACTCATACATTCTCCTCATAGCTCAGGATGTTTAAGGTGAAGTCGCTCTCATGCAGCGAATGGATCATGAGCGTGTGGGTTTTCCAAACCAGCCGCATCGCCGCGGTAACATCCGCGCGATAGCGCATGGTAACGCGGTAGCCTGCGCTGGATTGCCGCTGCTGTCCGATCATATGTTCTGTAATCGCGCCAGGTACCGCGGTCACCTCGG
>CAZOKN010000103.1:0-2337 GCA_964580525.1 uncultured Rickettsiaceae bacterium | reverse complement strand
AATATTCAAGGCAGCAATATAGCCATGTAATAGCATGTATAGAGGAAGAGGTGAATGCAGTAACCCGCTCCATGCTTAACTCAACAGACCACGGCTTTGTATTCTTAAAACTGGCAATACATCCAGGCAGCACACCAGAGAGAATGGCAGTGCTTTATGAAAAAGTTTTAAGCCAAACTCCATGGAAATATAAACCAACTGCAGTAAAATTCATTGATGCTATTGATACATTATTCAAATTCTACACAAAAGACCCAGGTGTAATCTCTAAATTCCCATGCGATCCCGCGCTTTTCAAAGACAAGGAAGAGTATCTGGATACGTTGAGCGAATTAACCCTATATTACATTGTAAGGCTTGTTGAGCACGAAAAAACGGCCTTGGCTTCGTAATGCAACTCAACTACAAGAAGACAAATGTGCGTTGCCCCATTTTCTTTATAGTAACACATAACTCTTAATGCCTCTTAAGGCCTATACTACGATAATAGCACCCGCTGGTTTCAAACCATTCAATTCCTTAAACTTTTGGCAACAAAAATGTGCCACGCGCCTCAAAAAAGCACATTTATGTTACAAATATTAATGCTTTATTAAGCAATAAGCTTTAAGATGATAAGATAGGTACAAGGTATTGGAACCTGGCACCTAATCCTAAGGAGTGCATTAATTTTATGTCGTATAACATATTACTAGTAGATGATGATGTAAACCAGGCGCATATTGCCCAGCGGATTATTGAGAAGGATAGCAATTACAAGGCAAAGCTTGTCGGTAGCGGCCAAGAAGCGATAGAACTACTCACCAACCCAGTTGCAAATGACATTGACCTAGTACTACTTGACCTTGCAATGCCGGGTATTGATGGCATGGGTGTTCTGCGTGCCGTAAAAACCGCAAAGCCAGGGCTACCTATTATAATAAATAGTGGATTTAACGATGTAGAGCATATCACCAACGCTATGAAAGCTGGCGCGGTAGATTATATAAGTAAATTAGACGGCGAAGAACGACTGCGTACCTGCATTGCAACGGCATTGCGCGAGCATGTTCTTAAAGATGAGATGGCATCCCTAAAGAAAGCTATGACAGGCCAGGCTTCGTTTAATGATATTATGGGCAACAGCCAGGCAATAAAGGAAGTACGCGCCATGGGTGCAAAGGTTGCAGATTCAAACATACCAGTACTTATAGAAGGTGAAAATGGCTGTGGTAAAGAATTATTGGCACGTTCAATACATTTCTCACGAGACGGCGCTAGCAGGCCATTTGTTGCTGTAAATTGCGGCGCAATACCTGATAATCTTGTTGAGAGTATCTTATTCGGCCATGAAAAAGGTGCATTTACCGGCGCAATTTTTAAGACATTCGGTAAGTTCAGGGAAGCCGATGGCGGCACAATTTTCCTGGATGAGGTTGGAGAATTACCGGCTGATATACAAGTAAAATTATTACGTGTACTACAAGATGGGGAAATAGACCCAGTTGGCGGCAGCAAACCTGTGAAAGTTAATGTAAGGGTAATTTCTGCAACAAACCGTAACCTTGCAGAAGAAGTAAAGAACGGTAAATTCCGTGAAGATTTATACTACCGCTTGAATGTATTCCCAATATACATACCAGCGTTGCGCGATAGACGCGAAGATTTGCCAATGATGGTAGATTCTTTCTTAAAATTATCAGCAAAATCAGAGCATAAGGAAATAAAAGGCATAGCCAGTGACGCACAAAAAATGCTCCTTGAATATAGCTGGCCTGGCAATATACGCCAATTAAAGAACACTATATTCCGCGCTGTAGTTCTTTGTGAAAAAGGTACACTGGAACTTGGTGATTTCCCACAGTTTAAAGAAGATGTATCCGGCACAAACACAGCAACTAGTGGCACTCCTACTGCAACAATTATGCAAAATGCAGATGGCCATTTTAAAAACCTGGCAGAAATAGAAAAACATGTTATCGAATCTGCATTAAAGAGGTATAATGGACATATGTCTGAAGTTGCACGTCGCCTAGGTATAGGCCGTTCCACACTTTATAGGAAGCTAGAGAGCTATGGCGTTCAAATTGGTGTTGAGATTCATGGGTAGTTTCCTCTCCCTATGGGCACTAGTGTCCAATAAGGATTCAGCGTGCTCCCTCTCCCTTTGGGAGAGGGTTGGGGTGAGGGTCAGCAGCCTATGTTTTAGACATAAAAAGCGAGGTCGCAACCCTCACCGGTTTTCTTACCAATTTTTAAGGAAAAATTGGAGAAAACCGACTCTCCCAGAGGGAGAGAGGAAGGTCACAGCTTCTTATTTGACACTAGTGCCAATAGAGAGCGGAAGACGCTCCGCAT
>CAZOKN010000102.1:0-2433 GCA_964580525.1 uncultured Rickettsiaceae bacterium | reverse complement strand
TTGTAAATAATATAGTTGCGACATCTGCCATACCCATAGGCATGCCAGGGTGGCCGGAATTGGCTTTTTCTACCGCGTCCATAGCTAACGCTCTTATACAATTAGCCATTTCTTGGTATTTTTGTGTTATCATTTTATCCCTTCAGTAGATACATTGCCGATATAAACGAAAATTTTTAAAATCGCAACTTGAAAAGTTAGAACCTAGTCTAGTTAAAGTCTTTTTACCTTTTATCAAATAGAAAGTTTAACTCACCTTATGCGCTTGCCTAATTATGAGCCCATGAAGGGTAATCGAGGTATTTTCGTAAATATTCAAGTAGAGTACTGGCATACAACATTCTGAAATACCTAGATTATATAGTAATTATCTGTTAACGGTTAGTGGTCTTGTTAGTGTCACACTTTCTGCATTGAGTTGGTTTGAGATTTATCATGGTGTGGTGACACTCTTTTGTCTGGCAAATACAGTTCTAAAGATTTATGGCCTACAGTAAGGCCTATGTTGCGTAAAGTTGAGCTGCCTAAACATCAATTCGTTCTTTTATAGAATCGCCTAATATTTCACTTTGCTCGGTGATGAACTTAAATCTTAGTTCTGGTTTTTTGCCCATTAATTCTTCTACACGTATTTGCGCACGCTGTTTTTCTTCTTTTTCGATCATTACTTTTAGCAGAGTTCTTTTTGTTATATCCATGGTAGTTTCGCGCAATTGTTGTGGGGTCATTTCACCAAGGCCTTTGAACCTGCTTATCTCTATATTTGCTTTACCTTTTCCTAGTTTGGTAACTAATGTGTTCTTTTCCTTTTCATCCGCTGCGTAAAATGAATTTGTTCCTTGCGTTAATCTGAACAAAGGTGGCTTTGCTAGAAATAAATGCCCGTTTTCGATTAGCTTGAGCATAAATTTATAGAAATATGTCATGAGTAGGGATGCTATATGAGCGCCGTCCACATCAGCATCTGTCATAATAATTACTTTTTCATAGCGTAATTTATCATCTTCATATGCATCACCAATACCGCAACCCAAGGCAAGAGCCAGATCAGATATTTCTTGATTTGCCAGTATCTTATCATTGTTAGCACTTGCAACATTGAGTATTTTGCCACGCAGTGGTAATATGGCCTGCGTTTCCCGGTTTCTTGCCATTTTAGCAGAACCTCCGGCAGAATCGCCCTCTACCAGGAAAATTTCGGTGCCATTTGGTACTTGCCTTGTACAATCAGCTAATTTACCTGGTAAGCGTAATTTTTGAGTTGGCGCTTTGCGGCTGATATCTTTCTGCTGCCTCCTGCTAATTCTTTCTTCAGCCCTATCTACTATAAAATCAAGCAGTTCTTCGCCTTGTTGCTTGTTTCCTGCAAGAAAGTGGTCAAAATGGTCTTTAATTGCATTCTCAACTAATTTGGTAGCATCCCTGGTGGAAAGTTTATCTTTCGTTTGTCCTTGAAATTCAGGGTTTGATATAAATAAAGATAAAATACCATTTACATTGCCAAGTATATCCTCGCTGGTTATTAGAGAGGATTTTTTATTATCTATTAACGCACCAAAATCCTTTAAACTGCGTAATAATGCAGATTTAAGGCCTGCCTCATGCGTCCCACCTTGTGGTGTTAGTACTGTATTACAAAAGGATTGTATAAAAGAATCCTGCATATAAACCCAATGTATGGCCCATTCAACTTTGCCTGGGCTATCGAGAAACTTTACCTCGCCTGTAAATGGCTCATTCGTAACGGTTTTATCGGCATCGATAGAAGATTTTAAATAATCAATCAATCCGCCAGGAAAACAAATAGTATCTTCTTCAGGAACTGCCTGTTTAGAAGAAATGATAGAAGGATGACATTTCCAATTAATTTTAACACCTTTGAATAAATACGCCTTTGATTTCGCGTGTTTATAAACGCGAGATGGTTTTAAGTGATGGTTCTCGCCAAAAATTTCCTGATCCGGATAAAAAGTTACTCTAGTACCAGTATCTTTATTTGATGTTTTACCAATGTTTTTTAATTTTGATGTTGGATGTCCTTTAGAATATTCCTGCTGCCATATTCTGCCTTCTCTTTGGACTTCTACTATTAATTTTTCAGATAACGCATTTACTACCGATATTCCAACACCATGTAACCCACCAGATGTATAATATACCTTGTTGCTGAATTTTCCGCCGGAGTGTAAGGTGGTAAGAATTACTTCCAAGGCTGATTGTTTAGGAAATTTAGGGTGAGGATCTATCGGTATACCCCTGCCATTATCGCTGATAGTTATACTGCCATCTTTAAGCATGGAAATGTTTATTTCAGTAGCATAGCCGGCAACAACTTCGTCCATAGCATTATCAAAAACCTCAGATACAAGATGGTGCATGGCGTTCTCATCAACGCCACCAGACATAAGTTTTGCACCACTACCAACAGCACCA
>CAZOKN010000101.1:0-2505 GCA_964580525.1 uncultured Rickettsiaceae bacterium | reverse complement strand
TTAAGAAAACATTTTAAATTTGGGTGATTTCTTTACAAGATAATTATAATTAAGAGTATAGGAATTTAAATATCTGTCAATGTTTGCCATCGTTTTACAACGTCCTCTTGGGCAAACAGACGATAATATTTTCTATAACTAATCTCGCACACTATAAACGATGATGTCACCTTCGGAAAAAAACCGATTCGTGGCCAGAAATGCGTTTCCAAAAATTTATAAAACCCGCCACTCGGCTCCTATTTTATAACAAAAGGAGTTATGATCCATAAAACAGAAAAACCAATATGTGCAGTTTACGTGCTAACCTAAGGTATTAGCCTGCAACATATTCATAAAGAACTTTGGCCATATCGCCCGCCGCCAGTTTCGCTCCGGCAAGTGTTTGTTTATGAGATAATTTTACTTGGAGCTGTACCAGATAACACGTTTTTATGTTATCTGGTACAGCTCCAATACAAATATTAAATTACAGCATAATGGTCTTGGATATCATATTTCGTATGCTCATCTAATAATCCTGTCCTGGTTAATTGCCCCAAAACCTTAACCCCCGAATAAGCGAGAGAACGCGTTGCTAAATAAGCCAGATAAGGCAAAAGTTCAGCGCCGTGCGCATCAACAAGAGCCTGGATCTTTATTTGGTTGCGACTTTGATAATGTTGATATCGCATAATTACATTTTGATATATATCTAAAAGAAAGACATCTTGACCATGAGCAGTCTGCATATTTTGAATAGTTGAAATTGCTTTTCCTGCCATGATCATTTGCGCACGGTAATAAGACACTTTATCTTTTAACGTTTCCGTTGCTTGCTCTTGACCAAAGGGGGCATATATCCATCGCGCTATACGATCAAAGATATCCTTACGATCTGTATAGGCTTTTGGATCAATTTCATTGTGCAAAGCAGCTTCAATTTTTTCTTGTTGCAACGCTAATTTACTATAAATTTTCCGATAAGAAGGTTCATTAATTTCACCATTATTCAGAAGTTTACGGCACATCTGCTTTTCTACATGAACCATAGATAAATGTAGTGATTGTTCAAAAACAACAGGGCCATGCTGTAACAATAAATCCTGACGATAGGCAAGAGCACTCCTCAATTTAGCATTTACTTTTTCATGCAACACGACATGATCATCTGGCTTAATAAAGCCTTTGTCTGTCATTTTTTTTAATTCATCGCGTTCGGCAATTAAATAATAAACTCCTAAATCACTTTCATAAACTATTTTTAATGGATCAGGTGTATCAATCTTCAATTTTTTCATGATCAAAGTAATCAACGGGGCCTTAATAAATAAGGTCGCAAGAATACACCCAATTGTTAATGCAAGCAGAAAGTCTCGAATACTATAATCCAGGCTCCATCCTTCTATGCGATAATCGACAGGGATTAAAAAAACAATAATAATAGAAAGTGCCCCGCGCAAACTAGCCCACGACAAAAGTTTAACCCAAGCTGATGGAATTTCATTTTCAACTTTTGACTTATTTAAGGGCCAAATAACAGAATATACCGATACTGCCCGTGCAAAAGCTACCACGACCACCGTCATTAGAATGGGAATCCAAAGTTGAACAAAATCAACGCCAGAACTTGCAAACAAAAGCCCTGCCATTAAAAATACGAGCGAGTTAACCACAAAAGCTAAATGTTCGATCAGTTTTCCTAAATATTCATCAACTTCTGGTTTTAAAACACTCCGCGCATAATTGCCTAAAAAAAGTGCAGCCACAGTTGTTGCGATAATGGCTGATACATGAATAATACCAGACTGGTTAATAAGTTCAGACGTGATAAAAACCAAATGTGCGGAAATAATAAGCAGTGTCGTCGTTACAAAATCATTCTTTTTGGTATAGTTTAATGCTTTTGAAAAAAATGCTGCCATAGCGAGGCCAATCATAACCCCTAAAACAATCATCCCAACAAATTCAAAAACTCCATGAATAATAGTCCCAAAACCATGATATCCCTCGACAGCAATTGCAAGAACAACCATAAAAAATGCCATGGCCGTTCCATCATTCATTAAACTCTCGCCTTCAAAAATCATTGCCAGACGACGTGGAACATTACATTCTTTAAAAAGAGATAGAACAGCTACCGGATCAGTTGGCGAGATAATAGCTCCAAATAAAAGGGCAACAATAAATGGTAACTCCACTCCAATCAAAGGCATTAAAAAATATAAAAGTATAGCTATCAGTACAGCTGAAACCAAAAGCGAGACGATAGAAAGAAGAGAAATCGCCCACGAACTATCTAACATTTTACGGATGTTCATATTAAACCCTGATTCAAAAATCAGGACGGGTAAGAAAATATAGAATAAGAGTTCTGGCGTGAGAACAAAATCTCCAATAAAACCAAAAACATTCTTTAAAATAGGAAGATTAACAATTGGAACAAGAACTAATCCAACCAAGACCAGTAAAACAGTGTATGGCAACCTGAACTTCTTAGATGCAAAAAAAACAACCGTTGAAAGA
>CAZOKN010000100.1:448-2647 GCA_964580525.1 uncultured Rickettsiaceae bacterium | reverse complement strand
TCGGCTGATTTATAGTAACGAAGGCCAGATTCTTCGCGTAACAGTTCAAATTCAGAGGTATTTGAAAACAGTGCAATTTCCTGGGTTTTTATTATTGAATTATCGGATTTTTTAACTTCAAGATCACCAAGGATAAAATTTCCGTAATCGTCAAGCTTGCCAACCTCCTGGCCTTTCAAGTTAATTTCAGCAATATTATGTTGTATCAATGTTTTAATCTCATCTGCCTGAGATAGCCCGTCACTATTGCCATCAACCCAAACCTTAATTTCTGAAAACCGTTCATCCTGCGCATCAATTTTGCCATCGTGGTTGCTGTCAAGTGTTGATAATGCGTGGGTTGCATTTCTCATGCCCTCGGCAAAAAATTCTGAGAATACTTCGGATATATCATCTATTTTTCCGTTATTATTTTTATCTAAAACCAGTAGCCCATCACCATTATCAACCCAGGCGGTGCGGTTTAGTTTGCCATCTACGTTCATGTCAAAATACACTCGTGAACGATCTATTCCTATCAGGTCAATTTTTCCGTTAGAGTTGATGTCCAGGATGATTGGGTCGACTAAATATTTTATAATACCTGCAGCCAAGCTTAGTTGTGGCACATAAGATGCTGCATTCAATGCCTGGTTTGTTAGCGATGCACGGTTTTCAATAAACCAGTCAGCAGCGTCTAGCCATGCGCCGCTGTAGCCCCATTCATTTTGGTTGCCTGTTAGGTCGCGTAGGCCATTTTGGACGTAGCTACCTAACAAATATGCGCCACCGAAAGCTGCTCCTGCTACAGCCCAAACTGGAGCGGTAATTGTTACTCCCGTTACTAGACTGGCAGCTGCAGCTAGGCCTAATACGGCTCCACCACCAGCAAGCCCACCCGCCTGTCCCGCTAAAATACTAGCAGATTGAATGAACGCTTCCTGGCTTTTTGTATATTGCGAACCATCGTTTGTTGACAAAACAGCAAGTGGTGCAAGGCCAATTTCCAACAAAGTAAGTCTGTTGGCAACATCCCCTAAAGTACCGGTGCCAAACTTACTAAAAAATTTATTAGCAGCACCGTCAGCTTTTGTAAAAGATTCTCCTATCTCATCAAGTTCGTGGGAGAATTTTGCAGCATATTGTGTAAACAGGTTTTTAGATGAAGTGCCATTAAATGATTCAAAAAAATCATCAAAACCATCAGCAATCCTTGGCAAGTTGCTTTTATAAATATTTTCTGATACAGAACCAAGAAAACCAATATTTTCTTGTAAATACCGAGTGCCGTTATAAAACTCACTCGGTGCCAATGTCATATTTAATGTGCTTGCCTCAAATTTTGGCTGTGCAAGGTTAAAAACATCAAATTTGTTCCTATAATTAGGGTCTGGGGTCATGCCTAAAATATTATAGCCAGATGACCCAGAGCTATTATTCTGAAACGAAAAATTGCCGCCCAAATCAAAATCACGCAAACCCGCATTATAATCAGGTATAGCAGCCATACCGCCGCCAAAACCGCCACCTATAGAAAAATCAGATAGCGAACTGTAGTTGTTATTTGCAAGTATAGTTGGGATTATTATATATTTCGCCATGGGTTAGCTCCTGGTTGTATTTTTGTTAAATAAATTAATAATTGGTCTAATATGGAAATGATAATGGACAGTTAATAATCCTGCAAAAAGTAAAAGTATTACAAACATGCAGAAAAATGTGAGCTGCGGCGCTATTGCTATAAGCAATTCCACCTTCCTACCGTAAGAGCCATAACCTATTGTAATTCCATAGATTGAAACTTTTATACATATAGCAACAACCACTATACCTATCACTAGGCTTCCTAAAAGTTTTGAATAGTGTTTGATACAAGATGTTATATACCTATTATTTTTATAAGGCAGTACATTATCTAAGAACGCTTGAGGAGCCCTACTTGCACCCCAAATAATGTTAGAAAATAAAATTGGCGCTAAAAATAAATTCACAAACCACATCACCGAACACAAATGCGTTATTCTTGGGATTCGCCAAGACTCTCCAGCACGCAAGGAAAGCTGATTTGTATAATTTTCTATTGCTGGAATATAGTGCCCAATTTTAGCTGTAAAAGGCGCAGTAAGTTGAATCCAGCTATAAATTACCCCGCTTGTAGTTTCAGGCCCTGTAAAGAGCATAATTATACTTGTATAAAAAAGTGTAAATGGTCCAATAATG
>CAZOKN010000100.1:0-438 GCA_964580525.1 uncultured Rickettsiaceae bacterium | reverse complement strand
GATTTTTGCAGTGGATTAGTGTTGCCCCTTTTCCAAACTGCTTTCCTGTTTAAAATAGAGTCAACTAAGAACCCAAAAACACCGGCTACAATACCATTGCCAACCCCCAACAATACGCTGACTATAATATAAGAAAGGATTGTATATTTATAATCATTAATTATCTTTCTCAATTTTTTCATCACGCTACCCTCCCCAATTCCATTACCACAAAGTTATCATTCGCCGCATTGAAGAAGGCGGAGCCGCAGGAATTCTTGCCCCATCCTACTTTAGATGGGCTGCAAGGATTCCTGCCCTTCTTCAAAAATGCAATTGCATTCAATCCCCCTTTGGGGGCGTTCTGCAATTGCGCGCTAGACGCGCTCCATGCCTGATATGCAACATAAGCCTTCAGCATCGCACCATAAGCCACACCAACTGTGCCAGAACCGTTGC
>CAZOKN010000099.1:0-2658 GCA_964580525.1 uncultured Rickettsiaceae bacterium | reverse complement strand
TTACGGCGCTGGATCGACGAGTGGCGTGTTGGGCAGCATAGAGGTCAGCAACAGTCATGCGACAGGCGGGCTCGTGCAAGGCATTTTGTTCGATGGCGTTGGCAACGGGTCGATCACCACTGCGACCGTTCGGAATTCAGTTGCATCCGGCAACACGGGTACCGGCGTATCGGCGCGCGGCCTGACCGGCGGCGATATCGGAACATTCATCGCCCGCGACATGACGGTGCAGAATAACACAGGCCGCGGTATAACGGTCAGTGCCGAGGCCGCCAACTCGGTTATAACCTCGGCAACAGTTCGAGATTCTACCCTCTCTGGTAACAACGGAGACGGCGGCGTTTACATCCTGGCCCAAAGCACCGGCTTGATCACGGCAGCAACGGTTTCGAATGTGGATATTTCAAACAACGTAAATCGCGGTTTATATGCTGTCACCTTGACAGGTGGAGATATCGGTACTCTCACGATCGATGATGTTACATCCATCAACAACACTGCAGTCAACGGCCGCGGCATCCAAATAACGACCGATTCCGCCGCGTCTTCCATTACGTCAGCCTCTGTCACGAACTCCACTGTTTCGGGTAATGCTAACATGGGTCTGTATGTTACGGCGACAAACTCCGCTATATTAAGCTCTCTGACCCTTTCGGATATAACGTCCACTTCGAACGGCACCCATGGCGTGGCTCTGGATACTTCGGGAGCTTCACAGTTGACCGCAACGCTGGACAGGATTTTGATTTCAGGAAACGGCACCTATGGTTTTTATGCGGCATCGGCTGCTACGAGCAGCCTGAGCGCCCGCGTACAGAGACTGACCTCGACAGGCAATACGTCTAACGGCGTTTATATTGGCGACGATACGACAGGAACATATAACGTTGATCTTGGCGGCGGGACCCTGGGGAGCACGGGTAATAACCGCATCTTCAGCAACACGGGCACTGAACTGCGGGTTGACCTCGATGGCGATCAACTCAAGGCGGAAAACAACTGGTGGGGCATTAATACAGGTTTGGCGGGCGGTGAAATAACACCCGTTAGCGCTTCAACGGTGGATTCCGTCCCATTTCTAGCAACTGATCCGGGACCGTAAATTTTTCAGCCCGGTATGTTCTTGACCACCACACAGTGATATTTCTCGAGAGCTTCCAGAACGTCTTCGTGCTCCGACAGGTCAAATTCACGTTTATGCTCTTCCGGTTTTTTATAGGGAAGGTCGAGATTTGAAAAATCCGGGCAATTGGCGGGTGGATTTTCTGAGGTATAAAGCGCAAAAGTCGGCGCCTCTTCATTAACGTTCATATTGGCCATGGTGTGAACATCGATGGTGAAATGAGCGGGATCTGAATCGATAATTTCCGCCTTGACGGATTCATGCGACCCGGAAGATGCCTGACCGGCTTGCGCAGGCGCTTTTTCCACACGCGCCAGTGTGTAAACCATCGGCACACTGATGACGCCGAGAACAACGATAATAGACAGGATTTTATAACGCATAGTTTTTGCCGCCTTTTGCTGTATTATATCAATGCAAAAACCCGTGATTGGTTCCTTCCAGTCGCACATGTAATTCGAGTATTCATGACCTTTCCTCTTTGGGCGATTTTCGGTCTGGGCACGGCGGTTCTTTCCGCCGGCATGATGCTGCTGCAGGAAAAATTCAAAGTGAACGGCTATGCGGTTGCGTTCTGGAACAAGGCCGCGTGCCTGCTGATAACATTCCCGTTTCTGCTTATTCATGGCCTGCCGGATAACCCGGCATTTTACGGGCTGTTGTTCGTGACAGCCATTTTGTACGCCATCAGCGATGTCGTGTTTTTCAGCTCCATCCCGAAAACCAGCGCGGGCGCGGTCTCGCGCCTGATCCCGTCTGCCTCGGTGATAGGGTTTCTGTTGTGGTTCATCATCGATCCGGGCCTGCTGCAAAAATATATGGCAGAGCCCGCGATCTTCGCTCTCATTTTTGCGGCGCTTTGCCTGTTCGCATTCTTCGCGTTCCGCCTGAAGGAATGCAACGTCACGATGCAGACCCTGCGCGATATCTGGTTCGTGATTTTCGCCGCAACGGCAGGACCAATACTCACCAAGCTCGTCACCTTCACGGCGGATATGAACGAGGCGCGCTATGCCTATGTCTTCTTCCAGGCGCTGATGATGATGGTTTTATGGCTGGTTTATCTCGCGCTGCGAAACCCGGTGCCGGTGAAAACATTCTTCGCCCGTTCGACATGGCAGCGGGGATTGCTCATCGGCGCATGCGGGGCAGGGGCGGTGCTCCTTAAGTTCACGTCGTTTTATTATGTCGACAACCCGGCCTATATCCCGGCCATCATCGCGCTGGATTCTGTAATTATTTTAGGTTTTTACAAGGCAAGAGGCTGGCCGATTGAAGGGGATATACGTTCGGGCCTTGGAATTGTCGCTTGCGCGATAGCCCTGATTATCCTTAAAGCTCAGATTTAAAGGGATAAACCGCTTAAAAACCCCATTGACTTTAATCATGGTCCTCCTTAAATAAACGTTGATTTTGTTCAACTCCGGCGGGCTTAAGCCCTGAGTGGCAAGCCCTGGAGCCGATAACCTGTAAGGATAGTAAAAATGTCTAAAGAGAAATTCGAGCGCAACAAGCCGCACGTAAACATTGGCACG
>CAZOKN010000098.1:0-2678 GCA_964580525.1 uncultured Rickettsiaceae bacterium | reverse complement strand
TAATAACACTCATTATTTGAAAGAGCTGGAGAATTTCAGCAAGCGTGTGAAGGTTGAACTGCAATCAGCAAAGCGTTTGGTGGATATATCTTTGCCGAGTGAAAAATTGTTGCAAGAAATAAGAAAAAAGAATGGTCTGGAAATTTTTTCCCATTTTGAAAGCTCATCGGAAATGGGTGGAGATTTTTGGGGTGTTTATAGAGTTAATGAAAACAAAGTCGCGATTTATATAGTAGATTTCTCCGGCCATGGTGTTGATGCTGCTCTTAATGCCACAAGGCTTGATGGCCTCATAAAAGCATCGTCTGATAAAGCAGAAGATCCAACGACATTTTTAAAATGGTTAAACAATAATCTCCAGGCATTGTTGCCGATTGAGCAATATGCCACCATGTTTTATGGAGTTATAGATAATTCAAATAATAGTTTATCTTATGCTACGGCGGCATGTCCTGAAATATTTCTTTTGCGGAATGGTAATCAAGCTGAAATGCTCAGTGGTGCAGGATATCCCTTAGGAATTATAAGGGATGCTGCTTATGAAACCAAAACGGTTTCTTTTAAGGGTGGCGATTTAATTATGATTTATAGCGATGCTTTGATTGAGACTGGTGATAAGGATGGTAAATTTTTATCGAATGTTCCTCAGAGATTTTTGGAAAATTATAAAGGCAGCCAGCCTGAATTACTGAAAAACTGTTTTGATCAGTTCATATATAAATTTACCAATGAATATGGCGATAATCTTTCTGATGATTTTACTGTGGTTATGTGCGCGAGAAATTAATCGTAGCTGTGCAGTAACTTGCCATTTGCTTTTAGCCATTTTCTATGTTGTTTGTAGTTAGCATCAAACTTGGCTACGATATCCCAGAAATTCTTGCTATGGTTCATTTCACGTAAGTGAGCGAGTTCGTGAATAACAACATAGCGCAAAACTTCATAAGGCGCGAATATCAAACGCCATGAGAAAGATAAATTACCATTTTGCGAGCAGCTGCCCCAGCGGCTGGTTGTGTCGCGCAGAGTTATATTTTGATATTTTACGCCCATATTTTTATGATGTTCTGCTGCGATTTTGCTGATTTCCCGTTTTGCTTCCGATTTTAGAAAATCTTTTACTTTTTTATTTATAAATTTTTGCTCTCCTGAAACAGAAAGTATATTGTCATTTAAGGTTGTTATTCCCCGTAAATTACCAGTATGACAAATTATATATTCCCTGCCTGATATATTTATCTTTGCCCCATCTTTCAGCTCATTTTTCAGCGCAGGCCTTACTTGTGATAATTTGTTAAACAGCCATTCCTGGTGGTTATATAGAAAGCGCATAGCTGCTTTTTCGCTAGCTCGCTTTGGCACCACAAGTTCAACGCCGCTATTTTGGCTTATGCGCAGGATAATCCTTTTTGCTCGGCTACTTTTTTTCAAATTAACCTGCACTTGAGCTTCGTGATTTTGTAATATTAATTCTTTTGTGAACATTTGCTTTACCAATAGGCTAATCTGCCAATATGCTAAATAGGGCAACTGAAGAGAGTTTACTATGAATATGTGCGTTTTGTATATAACTTACCCCTCAAAAGAGGAGGCTGTGAAAATCTCAAGGATTTTAATAGAAGAAAAATTGGTAGCTTGTGTTAACATTTTTGATTCTGTTTTGTCTATGTATGAATGGGAAGGTGAGTTGGTTAGCGAGCAAGAAACTGCTGTAATTACAAAGACTTGTGAGCAAAAAGTTGATGATGTGATAGAGCGTGTAAAGGCATTACATATGTATGATTGCCCGTGTATTATTTCCATGGAAGTGAAAAAAGGTAACAAAGATTTTGTTAAATGGGTTGAAAATTCCATAAAAGTAGAATAAATAGAGCGCGCAGGTTATTTTTCCTGCCATTTTAAGGCTGTTTAACTTTGCGTCTTATGCATTGTTGGGGTGTAGCCAAGCGGTAAGGCAGCGGTTTTTGGTACCGCCATCCCAGGTTCGAATCCTGGCACCCCAGCCAATCTCCCGAAAAAGAAAAATATCTCTTTAAAATTCAGCCATGAAAAGCCCAGTAACAGTGGGCTTTTCAGCGTTTCTGGCGTGACTTCTATAGCGATCAATTTTCTAGAAACAGCCCTTTTTTCTCTCCCTTTTGCCTATTCCTCTCCAATCCATGTGACCTCACTTTTTTCGGTCACACAGTGGAAAATTCAATAAAAACAACCCCTTGAGAAAAATAGAATTTGTGTGACCGAAAAAGTTTTATTTTTGAATCTGTAAAGTTGATGGTACTCCACGCAAACTTTTATGGAAATAAGAAAAATTCTAAAACTACAGCAATATAATGAAATTTTAAAAGAACCTGCTATGTTCTTGCAATGGCAGATATTATTTACATAAAACCTAGCGACTCCCGCTCCTGGCTGCATTGCAGGCGGCGTGTGTGGTATGACAATTTTCCACCCGAAGGCTTTGAGGTTGGAGAGCCTGATCCGTTTGATGCTCTAATAATGAAAATGGGCATTAACCACGAATGGAGTATTAAGAGAGATTTAGAGAAAAAGTTTCAGGTTATTGAAGCTGTTTCAAACGAACACACGCTTGGCCTTATGAAAGCTGGTGCAGAAGTGATTTATCAAGGTGAGCTGATTGACAAAGAAGCTGGCATTATTGGCAAACCGGATTTTCTTAT
>CAZOKN010000097.1:0-2754 GCA_964580525.1 uncultured Rickettsiaceae bacterium | reverse complement strand
ATTATGATTTTTCTTCTTCAGAAAATTAAGCGAAGTCTTAACGTCACTTAGGTGGGTGATAGCAAACGGAACATCCATTGTTTCGCATAATTCCTTTGTAATTTTTAAAATATCATCTTCAATATTATTTAGTAATAGAATGTTGAGTGTGTTCTTTTCCATTTGAAAATCTCCTATATAAATTTTTGGTATATTTCGTTATAAATTATAAGAATTTACTGCGATACCTTCGCAAAAAAATAATAGGTCTAGGATGTAGAAAATTGGATAACCATAAAAAATAACAATATTCTTTATGATTTTATGTAACTTACGATTGTTACTGTATTATAAATTGAAATCTTATACAAGGGCAGGTTGGATCATGCCAGGATTATATGTTGACCTAAAGTTGATCCAGGTCAATTTCATTTCCCTTGATATACATATAATGTTCAGAAATTTAGATTCACCCATATGCAGCAAAGTGAACACAATCAGATACAAGAAACTCTTGCATCAGTGGTTGCTGCAAGGCCAAGCATAAAAAGCTTACTGGGTTGAAATTAGGAGCGGCAGTGTAGTAATGTATCTGGGCTTGCTATTCCTTATTATTGCCATTTTCTATGCCGGTGTTGGATTTGGGGGTGGATCTTCCTATTTAGCCCTGCTGGTATTATGGAAAGTTCCGTTTGAAGCAGTTCCAATAATAGCGCTGCTATGCAATATTGTGGTGGTATCCGGAAATATTTTCCACTATGTACGGGCAGGCTATTTAAAGTGGCGGCTTCTACTTCCTTTAGTCATACCTTCCATTCCAATGTCTTATATGGGCGGAAGACTTCCTATAGGAAAAGAGGCATTTGTTATACTTCTATTTGTTATTCTGCTTGTAACCGGATTGCGCTTGCTTATTGATTATCGCAAGTATGATGATAACTCCGATTTTTATAAATCAATGCCAATATGGCTTGGTGGCTTGCTAGGTTCGGTTTTGGGAATTCTGGCCGGTGTTACAGGCATTGGCGGTGGAATTTTTCTTGCACCAATATTATATTATTTCCGCTCTGGCTCACCGAGGCAAATTGCCTGCACAGCATCTTTATTTATTCTTATTAACTCAATTTCCGGTCTGCTTGGCCAGCTCCATAAAAATGCACTTACAGATGTTGTAACGGAATACTGGTATCTTCCTTTACTTGCCTTTATCGGTGGGCAGCTTGGTAATTTCATGGTGATTAAAGTTATCAGAACCAGGGTAATAGCGCTGCTCACCGCACTGCTGGTACTATTCGTTGCAGGGCAAATGGGTTTACGGATTATGGGGTGGTGAATATACCACCCTATAATTCCCTTCACTCTCCCAAAAACCCAGCTATCGAAGCATCATCATGTTTTGCAGCGGCTACCCCCTCAACCTCTATCAACCATCCGGGTCTACACACCGCACCCTGAACTATAATTGCAGGCAAATCAGGATATTTAATCCGCATAATTGCATCTATGTTTTTATAGTCTGATGGGTCGCGTAAGTAGACAATTAAATACATCATATCATTAAGGCTGGCACCACCAGAACGCAGCAGTGCATCTACATTTTCCATAGCCCGGTATAGTTGCTTTATTACATCGCCAGGAAACAATACATTGCCGGCGTTATCAATACTCGCCGTGCCTGAAATATAATGGTGAGCGCGGTCAGCATACGCCACTCGAGTGCCACGCTCAAACGTAACATTATAATTATATGTTGGGCATAACATATCAAAATCATTTAGATAAGAAATCTGCTCCGGCGCAACATCCAGAACAGATAGGGCATCCATATATACAAGGTCAAACTGGTGTGCACACGCGCCCTGTATGCCGGTGCTGGCAATATAATGTGTATCAGCCGTCAGGCCATGTTTTGCAAATAATTCCCTGCGGCTATTGACCATGCCCTGATAGAAAACGTCAACATCTTTAAGATAAATCCAGGTTCGCACACAATTTTCAGCAAGCGTTGCCCCTTGCCCCCGCAGTGTATCAATAAGGTTATTAAAGATTTCATTGGTTTGTTCATAGGCATTGCTATCACCTGTGTTGGATGCGGTACAAAGACCAGTTGTCCATAAATGACGCTGGCCATCTTCTCCGAATATTATGTGATTTGGCGACAGGCGCTGCCTTGCAATCGGCTTATCATCAGCAATATGGTATACAAGCATAGCAATCTTCGCCCCGGAAAGGGGCGGTTGCTGTATTATTGAAACGGCCACTGGGTTTTCTTCCGAATCTAGCAAATCACTCCCTTCTAACATTGGTACCTGATTAATTATATCACTCAAGAAAATCCGTCTGAATATAGCACTTTCTGGCTTTATACCAAGTGATTGCGTTGTTAAAAAATAGCGACTTTGAATTGATGCCACCTGCTCACTAAAACTACTGCCACCAGGCGCTTCTATAATAAGAAAATGCTCTGCCTTGCCACTTGCGCCAATAAAACTCTTAGTTGAAACACCATCATTAACACATAGATTTGTAGCACTAATATTTTTCATGTTCTTTACTATGTATTCCTATCAAGTTTCTAGAAAACAGGTATTTTCAGCTTATTATGAGTTGTTATTTAAGCGTTATTGGCTTGTCTGGAAAAGATAGTTGATTGCGGTCGCGCCAACTATGGTGGACATAATTTATCTCAAGCAGGCGGCGCACACCGTTAATATGGCGCTTATCAAACCCATGCCAGGTATTTTTCCCGGCAATAAATATAACGGCAGTATTAAG
>CAZOKN010000096.1:810-2758 GCA_964580525.1 uncultured Rickettsiaceae bacterium | reverse complement strand
CCACTAGCGGTAGCCAAAGAAGAGGTCGAATCCCCCTCCCTAAAACCCAAGTAAAAATCTTTTTACTGCATATAATCGCACGCATAGGTAAAATACCCACACCTAAGAGGAGGTGCCTATGCAAGAAGCAAACACACACAACATATTTTTTACGAGCGATAATCATTTTGGCCACGAGACTGCCGTGGCACGACCAGCAAAGAAATCTTGGGGGACCAACACAAGACACCAGTTTGGCTCCGTAGAAGCTATGGACCTGGGCATGGCAGATGCCTGGAACCTACAAGTACCCGAAGATGGTACTGTGTACATACTTGGAGACTTTGCATACAACGGCGAAGGCGCACAAAAAACAGCCTGGACACTACAAAAAACCAGGCGCATGCTTGGCCTACTGCACGGCACAAAACATCTTATAGTGGGCAACCACGACCTGGGCTTTAAGAACCAACAACTATGTGAAGAACTCTACCAAGAGAGTGGGTTTGCAACGGTCACAAACGGTACTCTGCAACTAGAACTCGGTGGCAGAATACTCGACCTCTGCCACTTTCCACGGTGGCAAGGACCACAACAAAAACCAGACCACTACCCTGCTCCGATAGAAGATTGGAACAGTACAAACTGGCTTCTGCACGGGCATAGCCACGGCCAAATACAGCTAAATGCAGCACAAAAAATGGTGGAGATTGGCGTGGACGCGTGGAGCTTTCGGCCGGTCGTAGCAACAACAATACTTGGCATGATCGACGCCGCAGAACGGTTCACAGATATACAAAATGTAGGCAGAACAGCACCGAATACCTACAGCGCTTAAAACTACACTGCAAAACTGGCATCTTATAAAATCGCACAAGTGTATATAGTGCTACAATTGTGGTAGATAGTAGCATGAAATACACCCCGCCAGCAGACCACCATTTACAGCTCGATATATTACGCAAATTATTTGCAGCTACAGCACCCATTAGTTTTAGTGCGCTAAAAGAAGATGGCATAGATAACAGTTTGTTTATGTACCACATGAACAAACTCATAGCTCGCAAACTCGTACAAAAGACCGATGACGGCTTTGCATTGTCGCAGCTTGGCGCGCACAGGGTAAATACAACTGGTATCGATAGCCTTACGCCACTCATGTATCCGAAAGTCTTGGTACAACTGTTGGTTTTTTGCGACAACGCTGTGCTAGTCGGCAGGCGTGAAGGCGCACCAGGAACGCTACTTAATTCATACTTGTTGCCTGGCACTGCTGTGCACCTCGGAACCTCAGTTCAAGAAACAGCTAACTTTTACGCACAAGAATCAGGCATAGAAATGCCACTTTCGTACAGCGGGCAGTACGAACACATACAAAAAACAGACGACTTTTGGTACCACAGTATCTGCTCTCTCTATACTGCAACATTGCCCGAAAGAATAGACATAGTCGACAAAGAAGCATATACGTACCATTGGCTAGATCGTAACGATATCTTGCTGCTGCAAAACGAGCCGGCACTTACTGGCGTACTCCGTGAATACGAAAAGTCCGGACATTTAAACGGCACATTATTTAAATCATAGTACTACTGTGCGAATTGCCTAAACCACTCTAGGTTCTTTGCGAGATTTTCTTCTTCTGATGGTGCTGCAGCGTATTCTTCCGGACGATACTCTATAGGAACACCCTGACTGTCGGCAATATGGGTTATGCTTCCCTCTTCATTTGTCCATGCATACGTAACAAAAATATTACCCTCTGGCTGTTCTTCTGCCGCTTCGATTACACGGTCAATACACTCTGGACTTACCAGGGTCAGACCCTTTAGGCCAATCTCCTGGACTGTATTTCCTTGCGAGTCGCGAAGATGCGAGCGACCTTCTTCGTCTAAGAAAAAATATTCGGGACATATCTCTTCGTCTAGTCCGTGCCCTGTACCCAAATGCGGTTCTATCCATACCGCTA
>CAZOKN010000096.1:0-800 GCA_964580525.1 uncultured Rickettsiaceae bacterium | reverse complement strand
CGTGTCTTTGATGTGTCTGTTCCATAAAAACAGTATAGTACTTTTTAGAGTAATTTTGCGACCACACAAAGACGTGCAAGCCGGCAAAACTGTTACTATACATGTATGCACTCGCTTACCTACAAAGATTTACCTGTCGTATCGTTTGAGACACAAGAGGCATTTTACGAATGGCTAGGCAAGCACAATGAATCGCAACAACCATTTTGGATGCGGTATTACAAAAAAGGCACAAACAAACCATGCCTCGCCCATACCGACGCAGTAGATGTAGCACTCTGCTGGGGGTGGATAGACGGCTTGCTAAACAAGTACGACGAAGAGTCGTACGTAGTGCGCTACACTCCTCGCCGCAAAAAGAGTATATGGTCCAAAATAAATGTAGAGAAAATTGAACGCCTTACAGCCGAAGGTCGCATGCAGCCAAGTGGGCTTGCGCATGTACTAGCAGCGAAAGCAGATGGGCGCTGGGACGCAGCATATGCAGGACAAGCCACAATAGAATTGCCCAACAGTTTTATACGTAAACTTGCAGAAGACCCAAGCGCACAGGCAGCGTACGATTCACTTACAAAAGCGCAAAAATACCCATATGCCTTTAAACTCGCGACAGCGGTTGGCGCAGAAAAACAACAAAAATTAGAAGAAAAACTACTAAGCGATCTACGAAACAAAGCAAAAAGCTAATAGCAGACTAGATACCGTCGCAACTACCCCAAATAACTACTTCATTCTTTCTCGCGTCTATTATCCAAGCACCGCCGGCACCAAAGGCACTAAGCTCTGCACCGTCAACGACA
>CAZOKN010000095.1:0-2789 GCA_964580525.1 uncultured Rickettsiaceae bacterium | reverse complement strand
AGCCTTTCCTTTGGCAGCCCATCGTGATAGCACAACACGTCCAGGGCCACTAGCAGTAGAAGTAGGTGTATTACCAAAAATATGCTTTCTTTTCCTGCCCTCTTCAGTTTCGGAAAATACATCTAAAGCTGTACTAAAATAAGAAAATTCTTGTTCAACGCTAACTTTTAATAGACGAGCATCACGAAGTACTGCTAATTGATTTTTATATACTGCTACCGTTGTGTGAATAGCTTTGCCAAGCAAGGTATTTGGATAATACGTTTTTACGTATGCAAACGATATACCTGTCCTCACGTCTGAAAACAGAGAGCCCGTATCTGAGGATTTACAATGCATACCGAATGCCCTAAGTTCCTTTGTTCTGTCAGATGCTTGTTCAAAGGTTAAGTAAAGCGCACTTGAATAACCAGGCGCTGTAGGAATGAAAGAAAGAAGATCAAATGTTTCATTTACTCCATCATTAGGGATTGTACTCGCTGAAATATAAGTATCACCCTCAGCCATTCCACAACATCTAAAATTTGTGTGTGCTACGGGGCTTTCTCCCCATAAATGTAAACGCCCTGTATGTGCTACGGCGGGCAAGGAAGAAAGCCTTAAAATTGCATAATCTATTTTATTTGGTACACCGCTTTCTAAAATTCCTTCAATAGTGATAGCCTCCTCATTAATTTCAAAAGAAAGACTCTCTAATGTAGCTTCATTTAAACAATGTCTTGCGCATAAAATTTCTTTTTCTCCAATCAAAAATCCCATACCAATTAAATTATCGGCAGAAAATAATAAACCTTGATAACTTAACGCCATATCAATATGGTCTTTTTCATTGCGATATTTATCTGAAAATTCTGCAACTGTAACACCGCCTTCATGCACTGAACTCATTGGAAATGATTCAATAGCAGCGCTGCTGATGTTCGCAGATGCTGATTTAAAAAGACGATGGGCCTCGCCACTTAACATAGGTTGAGGAGCTGCTTTTGATGTGTTTGATTTTGCATTAAGCATCGAGCTATCATTATAAACCCAGATCATAAAATCCATATCTGTTCCGCCGCCTTGTCTTTCAAACTTCGCAACAGCTTGTTTAGCTTTTTCGATATAATCTGCAAGAACAGAATCAAACTTAGCACTTGAAGACAACGCTCTATTTAAACAGGCTAATATTTCATCTTGTGAATAATTAGAATCACACTGCCTTACATAAAAAACAATTTTATTACGCATATATGAACCCTCTTTAAACCGATAAAAAACATTCTGCACAAATATTTCTTTTTTCTCTTTATCTGGTCATATTTAAACTTGACACAACTGCACCACTTTGTGCGGCATTTGCAGCACGTCTCGAATTACCTGCGAGACCAAATTGCATTAACCCTGCCACTATTGATGTGGAGCTGTTTGCATCTACTGTAGGCTCTGAAACTGTTGTATTAACATGAAGAAAGTCTCTCATTAATCCATTCGGCTCACCTGATGTTGATTGAAAATGTAAGCCAACTTGATAACCAAGATATATAGTTCGAGTACTTTCTCCATCAAGCTTTGTTAAGCGATCTTGTTCTCTTTCCCATCGACTGTTAACCAGGACAATAGTAATTCCTAAGGCTTTAGCCAAAATAGGAATTATAATGCCGTCAGCCCAAGCTCTGTCTCTAGACATATCCGCAACATAATTATCTATCTCATCAACTTCCAACATCAATTGACCATTTTCTATGGTATCTATCAAACAAATAACTGCAAACTCTCTCAGTGCTTGGTGGTCAATGCGTTTTTGCATCGTAACACGTAATTTTAATAAAACCTCAGGATATCTTGCTACTAGCTGATCTAATAATGCATGAAAAAAACAGTTTCCATCACCTGGCACATCTACCAAACTCAAACCATATTGAATAATGTTGTTGTTAAACTGCTGACCATATTGTTGTAGAAATTCTTTTTTAGACTCGGTTAATACAGTCTGCAATTCAGAATCAGAGGCGGGATCCCAGCGCAGAATAAGTTTTTCACACAGATCTCTATTTTGGGAATTCCGAATATTTCTATGTTCTGGACGGAATTGATAAAATTCTTCGGTAATTTCTAAAAAGCGCTTTATATTAGGGAAAGTTACGCATTCACTAGCTTCTGGCGTATCTAATGATCTTTCTAAAACAGCGTAAACCGGTTGCCACTGGGCATAAGCATCTTTGTATTTAGCTCTCTCTCTATCAATTTTCGCTAATACTTTCCCTATATTTTCTCGGCTTTCTTTGATGCGAGCACTTAATGTTTTAACTTGCACTTCAATATTTTCTACAGTTATCGCTGCACTAACTCTCCTGTTTAAGCTTTTTAATTCTTCTTCGAGAGCAACAATTTCTTTTCTTTTTTTGTCAATTTCATTTTTATATGATATACAACACTCGTGTGTAGTTTTAAATGTTATTTTAACATCATCAACTGTTATATTAGACCACATCCATCTTTTTTCAGCACTGACAGTAATGCTGTCATATGTATTTATTTTATCTAATTTATTTGTGGGTTTATCTAAAATCTCAGCTGGAGATTTATCAACTAACATATAGTCTGATATTTTAATAACCATGTGAGTATAAAGCGTCCCTTCAGGAGGAGTAAACGTTTTCTCGGACCGTGCAAAACTAAGCCATCCAGACTTCGATTCTGGTATATTGGCAGTCTCAACTATGACTTCAGTATCTTTATATGCTTTAAAATCTGCTTTCTTTTTCAATAACTCAGCTTCTTTTTTCTTTATGCTTTTTTTGTCTTTT
>CAZOKN010000094.1:0-2825 GCA_964580525.1 uncultured Rickettsiaceae bacterium | reverse complement strand
ATTTTATCCGCCAATTCCAGCCACAGGCTCTTGATGCAGCCATATTTCTGCGCATAGCCAAGTGCTTCAATAAACTCTTTCTCATGCAGCAATATTTTTACAAGAAGAGAGGCGTTATCCGGCCTATGCTGATAATTACCCCAGGAAGAGTAGGCTGTCTTCGCACTACGCTGGCGCTTTTCAGCATCGCTAACCAGCAGTTTCATAGCTTTATTGCGATATTCTTCCCAATTACCGTATTTTACAGATGATTTTTTAAGGTAAAGATAAGTTTCAAAATGCATGGTATGTTCAAAATACCACCAGTATAATTCAGCTTCCTTGGCATGTTTTTTCTTTTTGCTGTGAAGATTGCAAGCCATATCAACAAGCCTGCCTAAATAGGAAGGCTCATTTTTAAACGCCTCAATGCCTTTTAACGCCCATTCCAGCGCCTTATCATATTGTTTATTCTGGTTATATAATTCAGCAATTTCCACAAATTTATCCGGGCGGGAGAGGTTTTTACTCCTGATGTTAACCAAAATATCAAGATTATCCCGCGAAAATTCCGCCATCATTTTTTCAAGTATATTCCTGCGCGAATCCCAAATATGGTTTTTGCTGGGCGATAATTCTGGCAATGCTTCCCATGCCTGACGGACTAAATCACCATAGGCCGCTACGCCTTCTGCCCCAAGCGCATCCTTATATCTTGTTAAGGAATCATAGAAAAATCCCCAGCCATCGTCCAGCTCATTGTAAAACAGAAATTGTGCAAGTTCTTTTGGGTCTGTTTTAGCAAGCAGGCAGGCCTTTACATGCAATTCCTGTAATTTATCTACAGGCTCGCTAGTGCATTCTTCCGAATCATCCATACTATTTAGCGTTTCTTCTAATTCCTCAAAAATTTCTTCAACAAGTTCTTTAACGGCAGGCGCGTGGCCATTTTCTAAGGCTTGTGCCAATGTTTCTATAATATCAAACAGCCCATCGGCATAATTTTCGGTTTCTCCATATTCGAGATAATCTGGTATACGCACCACATCGCGGATGGTTTTGCGTAAGGCTTCGATATTAAAGCCGCCGGATTTATTAGATTCCGCCTTAAGCAGCAGGCTTTTAAATATCCGGTCATCGCGCTCTGCCTGTGATATTATAAGGTCTATAAGCTGTGAAGGTGACATATTACCAAGATATTGCCGGATTTTTTCTATAGGCAGAATTTTAATGGCAGATTGATTTGCTTGTTTTTTTGTACCGATATTGGCATTGCTGGATTTATCCGCAGGTGCCGAATCATTATATTCTTTTATTACAGTTAATGCCACCGCCACCATGTGCTTGCAAAAATCTGAGAATTCTCCATATGCAGGGCAGGAACAATCACCATCAAGCCGCGTGCCTTGCCTGGATAAGGTTACTCTATAAGGTTTGTTTCTTGTGCCTTGTACCCGTGCCTTTACTTCACCTGCCCCGATAGATATTATCTGTACCGAGCCATCACCGGCATATTCAAGGCCACGTTGGTAATCATGCGGTGCTGCGGTTGCTTTAAGTTCTGGCAGGGTGAGGGGAAACATATGATTATTTTATAATTTTATAAATAATCAACAGAATTATTCTATGTAATCCAAGCAGTCAAGTAAACTGTCAACCAAGCAGGCTTGGTTGACAAAGTTGGTTGACGCTGGAGGAGGCTGTTTTCGTATGAAAACCTTAAAATTAGTCAAGTAAAGTAAACTAAGTAAAAAGTTCTGGCGCTAGAGAGATATCGCGGTTTTTATACCCGCATTTGATATGGGCCACGGAGTACCTTTTTTTATTTCCTGGGCTGCTTATTTTTATTCTATGTAGCAGTTGTAGCGGATGTAGCTGTAGCAGATATAAAAAATGGAAAAACTGTATCTTCATAAAATTATTAATAAATAATATCATTATACAAAAATGATTTTATAGATATTGCTACTGCTACATATGCTACAGTTGCTACTTCTATTATAGAGGTTTATGTGTGTTTTCTGGTGCGCTATTTTTCTTATATTGGGCAGTTGCTACAGCTACAATCGCTACATTTGCTACAATACGTGTTATTTTGCTCCATAAGCATTAGGGTTTAAATTGTATATTTCCCGCTTGTTCTCTTGTTTTTTTACCAAATACCCACGGTCGCACAGCACGCTTAATACCTTATCACGTTTTACCTTGCTCCTGATGGAGTTCGGCCCTATTTGTGAAATATCCCTGGCTGAGAAAGAGTTCTTGTTATTTTCCAGTAGCCAATCTAAAAGTAGTTTTGCATCTGCATTTTCTTCTGGCATATCGATAAAGCCAAGGATGCGTTTAGTTTCACATAAATGCCAGTAAGCAACTTTAATAGCATCCTCCATAGTATGCGTATCAATGATTCCATCTGGGCCATTATTAAAAACGTGGAAATTGGCTGCAAGGCGTACTGCATTTTCTGCGGATTTTGCAGCAAAGTCCTTTATGTTCTCAAACTTGCCACATTTACCAAGTTGTTCTTCTGTGTTGTTATAATATTCTATCCATAAGTCCATTGCTCCCTGGCTTAAGGTAAGTGTGCTGGGCTGTAGCTGGCCTTTTTCAAGGGGCAATTCCATATCAAGCAATACATGGATCCTTTTATTGAATGCTGCTATGTGTTTGTCGGCATTATTTGGTTCTTTATAAAAACGTCTGCCCATTGTGCTTTCAGGGCAGGCGAGTAATATGCGTGCAAGGAATCCGGTATTGCGGCTTTGTCCATCGGCAACATTTATCAGGGATTTTAATACTGATATCTGCATCATGAGTGAGCAGGTTAGCCTTTTGCCATAAATATA
>CAZOKN010000093.1:2034-2967 GCA_964580525.1 uncultured Rickettsiaceae bacterium | reverse complement strand
GGCTACCCAAAGTCTAATACAGATAATATTGTAGTGCGGCAAGTACGAATTGACAACTAATATAATTTTCTGCCTATAACAACTTATACCTATCGCTCATAGGTTAATCTTACTCGCCTAATATTAAAGTTTTATTACAAATTGAAAATTTCTGTAAAATTATATTTATGTTTTATATTGGAACAAAAATAACATAAAGCTTGTTTATTTTAATAGAAAACTGTTCTATAGTGGTACTGTTAGAGGCATAATTTTCATGGAAATCAGTTAAAAATTGAAAAAGCGCGCATCAAGTATTTATTTTGGGGATAATTCCCTCCTACCACAGCTTTTTGGTGAGCACGATAAACACCTGCTAAAAATCGAAGAAAAGATGAATATTACCATTTCCGCAAGGGGTAATGTTGTTTCCATATCTGGCGACGCTGGCAATATAGAGCGGGCAGAAAAAGTACTAGAGTCACTTTATAAGAAACTTGAAAAGGGCATGGAGATCAATATGAACGACGTTGAAGCCGCCATAAGAATGATAGCGCCAGATATGCAGGAGGAAAAAACCGGGAGCCCAACACCCGCACTGTTTGATGAGCAAATAGTGATCCAAACTTTAAAGAAGCTTATAACCCCTTATTCTAACCACCAGAAGAAATATATTAAGGAACTCTTCAAAAAAGATATGGTGTTTGCAGTTGGCCCTGCCGGTACTGGCAAAACATATTTAGCCGTTGCCGTTGCCGTTTCCATGTTTCTTGACCACCGCTTCGAACGCATAGTTCTAGTGCGCCCAGCCGTTGAGGCGGGCGAAAAAATAGGCTTCTTGCCAGGCGACATGAAAGACAAAGTTGATCCATATATGCAGCCGCTTTATGATGCATTATACGATATGATGCCAGCAGAAAAGGTACAAAAACATATCGAGAACCGAATCATTGA
>CAZOKN010000093.1:0-2024 GCA_964580525.1 uncultured Rickettsiaceae bacterium | reverse complement strand
CAAGATGGCTATAACAGGAGACCTTACCCAGATAGATTTGCCTGGGAATATCCAATCTGGCCTTGAAGACGCTGCAAATAAACTTAAGGATATTGCTGAGATTAGTTTCATCAAATTTGATAACGCTGATATAGTTAGGCATTCCCTTGTTTCTAAAATTGTCGCAGCCTATGATCATGTTAAGAAGTAATTAGGAACCACTGAGTTTCTAAGACTTTGTAAGCGGAGACGATAATGTTTGATTTTTCTATAGCAGAAACTTCCCTTACGTTGATAGTGGCGTTGCTACTAATTGGCCCGGAAGAATTGCCTGGAATTGTCCGTGGAATGCGCAATATAAGCCGAAAATCCAAGCAAGTACTGAAAGAAATAAACGATAAAATCATGTCAATGGAAGGCGCGGAAGGGCTGGCCCAGGAAGTAAAAAAATTAAATGAAGACATAAAATTTATTGCAGATAATAACGGCAACTTGCACGAAGCTTATGAGATTGACGATATTATGCCAGAGATAGAAAAAGCCAGAAGTGACAGAAAAGCGCAAGATACAACAAGCAAAACTGCCCAACCCTAGAAAAATAATCCACTCCCCTTGCAAATATAAGGTTTGCTCCCTATGTAGAATTAGGAAATAGGTGGCTTTTTATAGTACATGCCACCATTTTATCGTAAATAATGTCTAAAATAGAGGTACAATATGGCTGCTTCCAAAAAAAAGAAGGTAGAGACAACCGACAATTCTGAGATATTTGAATTTGGCGCAGAGACAGGCAAAATACTGCAATTAGTTATCCATTCTCTCTATGCAAATAAAGAAATTTTCCTTAGGGAATTGATTTCAAATGCTTCGGATGCTCTGGATAAATTCCGCTATGCCTCACTAATTGATAGCAACCTGCACACTAGCGAACCCTTAAAAATTACCATCACTATTGATGATAAGGATAATATTCTTACCATTGCCGATAACGGCATTGGCATGAACCGCGAGGAACTCATTGAAAATCTAGGGACTATTGCCCGTTCTGGCACACAAAAATTCTTAGAGACGATGAGCGGCGATAAAAAAGCAGATATGAACCTCATAGGGCAGTTTGGAGTAGGGTTTTATTCTGCATTTATGGTAGCGAATGAGGCGGTTGTTGTCACAAAAAAAGCAGGTGAAGATAAAGCCTGGGAGTGGCGCTCATGCGCGGATGGTAAATATACTGTAAACCCCTCACAAACCATCCACACAGGCACGATTATAAAACTACATATCAAGGATGATTGCAAAGAATTCCTTGATAAACACCGCATATCACACGTTGTCCGAACCTATTCAGACCATATTTCCTTTCCTGTAGAGTTAATAGAAAGTGATGGCACAATACAAACCTTGAATGCCGGAAAAGCTTTGTGGACTAAAGCAAAATCAGAAATTACAGAAGAACAATATACAGAATTTTACAAACATATTGCCCATGCAGGGGATAAACCATGGCTAACCTTACACAACAAGGTTGAAGGTGCTCTACAGTACACAAATTTGCTGTTTATACCTTCTGTGAAACCTTTTGATTTATTTCACCCAGACCGCGCCTGCAGAGTCCGGCTATATGTTAAGAAAGTATTTATTTCTGAACAAAATATTGACCTTATACCAAGGCATTTGCGCTTCTTACGAGGTATAGTGGATTCAGAAGACCTTCCTCTTAATATCAGCCGCGAAACCTTACAACATAACAATGTTTTGCGAAAAATAAACACCTCCATAACAAAACGCGTACTTGGCGAATTAAAAGATAAGGCTAAAAAAGAACCTGAAGAATTTGCAAAATTCTGGAGCAATTTTGGTGCCGTGTTAAAAGAAGGGTTATGCGAAGGCATTGATTCAGCACGTGACCAGCTGTTGGAGGTATGCCATTTTCATACTACAAAGTCAGGTGACAAGCCAATTAGTCTGGATACCTATATTGAAAATATGCAAGCTGGCCAGGAAAATATTTACTATCTTGCGGGCAATAGCTCTGAATCAATTAAAAA
>CAZOKN010000092.1:0-2977 GCA_964580525.1 uncultured Rickettsiaceae bacterium | reverse complement strand
GATGGCAGTAAAACCCAATTCACGTGCGACAAGCGCAACTTTAGGATGATTTTCGCGCAATGCCCGCGCATCACTTCCTTCGCACATGAGCAGAACTCTTTCGGGGCGCATAAAACCAAGAGCCGACAATTCTTGTACTTCGGCAATATCTTCTTCAAATGCCTCTTGCGTAATAACAAATTTAAACCAGTGGTTTGGGAATTCAGCAATTCTTTCAAGAGCGGTCAATCGCCTTCTTAGGGCGATTGGATTGCCGCTACTTTCTAGCTTGGGTGAGCAGTTAATCTGACAGTCTCGTAAGTCGGCTCTCGGCACTATTGTGCCGTTAGTTTCGATCTCTACTGTCCAACCTGGCAATATTTGTAGCAGGGGAATAATTTTTCGTTGCTGCAACAATGGTTCACCGCCGGTAATGACAAGATTCGGGGTGAGCAGTTTCGCATCTTGAGCACCATAGCTTTCCGCCCATGCTCCGCGTATACGTTCAGCGACGTCATCTACACCTACATTTGTAGTCTCTTGCCAGTACTCAGGCCTTGTCCTGTCCCATGTGTACCATGTGTCGCACGACCAGCCTTCACCATTTGCACCACAGTGCAGATTGCAGTTTTGTAATCTCAAAAATACTGATTCGGTGCCGGCGGTCATGCCCTCTCCCTGCAGGGTAGCAAATACACCGTCACCACTTAACTTCAGAAAATCTCCACGAGCCAGAGTAACCAAAGTCTCGTCTTCGGTAGGAGTGTACGGAGTGCTTACGCGGTCCATGTTGCCTTCGATTTTGGAGTCTCATATAAATCAACTGCAACCACACGAATATCAGGCGTATGTTCCGAGAGTACTTTAGTAACTTCAAGTGCGATGTACTCAGCAATTCGCTCTGCCGTGGGCGTGAATGTTACTTTTACCGTCTTAAAATTACCGTTCTCCTTCACGAATGAGGCGTATATCTTATCGTAGTTGGCATACATAAATGCGTGGTCGAGTGGCTCAATAACGTAGTCGTTGATAAGTTTTTTTATAACGCCAAAATCTACAATCATGTCCTGCTCGGGATCATCTTGTTCTGTCACCAGTAGTCCGCCAATGGTAATATCAGCGCGGTACCTGTGCCCGTGCGGGTTTTTGCATAATGATACGTGGTTGGGTACGCGATGACCCATATCCCATTCAAAAGTTCGCGTAATGGTTATCATGCTACAGTACCTTACTTTCTGCTATGGCAAGAACTTTGGAATATGTCTCTATATCTCCGCGAACTGCCGTCGTAATGGTGCTGCTGCGGTGTCTTTTTACACCCCGTGAGCTCATGCATGTATGCTTCGCAGTAACGCGCACTACAAGAAATTTTGGTTGTAGATGCTTTTCTAACAAATCGGACACTTGCTGAGTAAGCCGTTCCTGTACCTGCAGTCTCTTGCTATAGGCATCAATGACTCGAGCGAACTTAGAGAGGCCGAGTATGTTGCCGCTGGGCACATAAGATATGTCGATCGTACCAAAGAACGGTACAAGATGGTGTTCGCATAAGCTACTAAATGTAATGTCTTTAACCGTTACTAGATCTCGGTCGCTCTCACTCGCAAAAATCTTTAGGTGTTGTTCCGGGTTATCTTGGTAGCCGACAGTCGATTCAAGAAATTGCTTTACAAATCTTTTGGGGGTGTCTAACAGACCATCACGCGATGTATCTTCACCTATATACTCTATAAATTCCTTTATAGCTTTTTCAAGATTTTTACCTTGATGTGTCATGTATCCTCCGCCGAGAGACCATTAGTAGTAGTGTAAAGTTACATAAAAACGAAAAAGGCGTACCTAAGTAGTACCCTTCGCTTTATTGTTGGTCGCCGAAACAACCTTATTTACAGTATACAATACACTGTCAATAGTAATAATTTTTCGCGTACGTTATATGCTACATGCATGGAAAATACTTCGTTTATTGCACTACATACACATAAAATTTTTATTATTGAACGGCTTGTACCTGACTCAAAGAATATAGTTATTCTTTGTCATGGATTTCGAGGATCAAGCACCGGACCGAGCCGAAGCTTTGTACGACTCGCAGCGCTGCTTGCTGAGCAAGGAATATCGTCTGTTAGATTCGACCAATATGGGAGCGGCAACTCAGATGGCGACTTTAAGGATTCTAGCTTTCTGGATTGGATAAGTACAACAAACGCCATTGCAGACATCTATGTTCAGAAGGGATACAGCGTTTCACTTCTTGGGCAAAGCATGGGTGCCTCAAACGTACTTATGGCAGCAGCACTGCGTAGCGACATAACGTGCGTCGTTGCGTGGGTGCCTGATCCGAGCATAGACGAGCACCAAAGGGATGTTTCAGGGTATCAAGAAGAGGGCGGGCAATTAGTACGAGACGAGTTTTGGGTAGAGGCACACGAGGCACGCATCGAAAAACACCTTACACAGATTACATCACCTTGCTACATTATTTCGTGCACAAACGATGAATATGTCGATGCTGCAAATAGACAAATTCTTGAAACCAACAAAAACAACAACCACACGCTCGTGACAAAGCACGGGTGGCTACATAGCAATTGGTCGTTTGCGCAGTACGAAGAAGTATTATCAGATACGGTAAGCTTTATCTGCTCTCACATGCGTCACTAAGCCTCGTAGGCTATAGGATCGACCCTTCCAAGATCTATGAATCCTTGTCTCCTGGCTGCGCAGTTACTACAGCCCCCACACGCAACATCTTGTGTATTGTTGTGACACGACCAGCTCAGTTCGAATGGCGCCCCCAAGTCCAGACCAAGCTGTATAACACCCTTTTTGTCCAATTCAATAAGTGGCGCCACTATACGTATTCTTTTTTCTGTCATTGTCAAACACTCCTTATTATTAAATAAATAACTACTACCATTAAAAAGACTTCTGCAATTACGTCCGCAGGGTCTTTCATATCTTTATGCCAAACCAACTAAGAACGATTACAAAGAAC
>CAZOKN010000091.1:450-3004 GCA_964580525.1 uncultured Rickettsiaceae bacterium | reverse complement strand
CCATCATTCCATTTGTCAACATTCTTATAAATCCAGATAAAGTGCGCCATTTACCTCTATTAGGGGTTTTACCGTATTTTGAAGCTCTAACGCTTGCTGTTGTCGCCTTAATTGTTGCCTTTTGGTTAAGAGCCATTACTGGCATGTTAATTATAAAAAAACAATCTACTTTCTTATTTGGTTTAACCGCTAAAATTCGCTTTAAGCTTTTCAAAAACTATCTTGATGCCCCATACACCTATCATATCAACAAAAATTCATCATCACTGATTAGTGTGCTCTCTACAGATATTCAAGTAGTATCAAGTAATATATTTAGTGCAGCTGGAATTGTGCTTAATGAAGCCATTACTTCAGGTATCGTTTTTATCGCTCTTTTATTTTTGGCTCCTGTGTTTGTGATTAGTGTGGTGGGGAGTATTTTTATTGCCACTAAAATTTATATGTCCTTATCAAAAAGCAAAGCAGTTACTGCCGGCAATGAAAGAGCTAATAGTTATAGGGGGATGACCCAATGTGTCACCCAAAGCTTGGGAAGTTTAAAAGAGACGAAGCTATATCATAAAGAAGGTGTTTTTGTTAGGTTGGTTAAAGTTTTTTCAGAAAAAATTGCAAAAGCGAATGCTTTTGAAGCGGTATTTTCTTTTGGAAGTCGATATCTGATTGAAGCCGTTGCTATCACTGTGGTGCTTGTGATGCTTTTGATTTATGCCTTTCTTGGATACACTGGACAACAGATTTTTATTCTTCTTTCGGTATTCGGCGTTGCTTCTGTACAACTGCTCCCTAGCCTTAACCGAATGATACAAGGTTTGGCTTCTATGCGATGTGGAATACCTAGCTTAATCAAAGTCCATGACGAATTTCAAAGTGCTTCTTTAGCTTGTGCGCATGCTTTTTGTAAAAAAAATATTGATACAATAAAGTTTAATAAAAGTATTCATCTTAAAGAGATCACTTTTTCTTATAGCAACAAGTCTGTTCTTAATCGACTTTCGATAGAAATTCAAAAAGGAAAAAAAATAGCCCTAGTCGGTGAATCGGGCGCAGGTAAAACTACCATTGCGGACATTCTCCTTGGATTATTGCAGCCATTAACAGGTGGGCTGTATATTGATGAAAAAAAGTTGAAACGAGAAGATATTCTGGGTTGGCAAACTTTACTGGGTTACATTCCACAAATGATTTATCTTTATGATAGTGATATTCGACAAAATATTGCATTCGGCGTTCCAGAAGAAGAAATTAATGATGGTCAGGTTAACGCATGTCTTGAAATGGCATCATTAACAGAATTTGTAAATGCGTTGCCAGAAACTATTCATACAAAAGTAGGCGAGAACGGAATCCAACTTTCAGGGGGGCAACGACAACGGATTGGAATTGCAAGAGCGCTTTATCGAAATCCTTCGGTGCTCATCATGGATGAGGCAACTGCAGCATTAGATAACAAAACAGAAGCTGAAGTGACTCAAGCGCTAACCGCCGTAGGAGAAGGGAGGACGATCATTACTATTGCACACAGAATCAGCACGATTGCGCACTATGATGTCATCTATTATCTACAAAAAGGCACTATTATTGCACAAGGCAGTTATCAAGAATTAATGGAGTCATCGAACGAGTTCAGGGAATTCGTTCAGTCGTCATTAGCCTCTTCTAACCACTGTTGAAACATTAAAACATTCCACAAAATCCCTTGGCAGTTTCGTTTTCCAGAAAGATGTTCTTGCAAATACTGATTAACAAGTGGAGCATTTAAATAGCCTTGTTGATGCAATTTTTGTTCATTCAGTAAATCTTGCGCCCAGGAAGCGAGGCTCCCACACAACCATTCTCCATAAGGAATTCCAAATCCCATTTTAGGCCTGTCAATCAATTGTTTAGGAACGTGTCGATAAAGAACCTCTTTTAATACACGCTTTCCACTGCCGCTTTTAACCTTATAAGCTTCTGGCAAACTCCATGCAAATTCAAAAAGCGTGTGATCAAGAAAAGGAACGCGAGTTTCTAAACTCACTGCCATAGCCGCTCGATCTACTTTTGTCAAAATATCATCATTCAAATAAGTAAGAGCATCAATAAGCATCATCCATTCTACTTCTGAAAAATACCCCAATATATCTATGTGGTTTTTTTTACTAACAACGCTAGATTCATTCGCGCTTAAAACCAAACTATTTTTAGTGAAATGCTGTCTGCAAAAATCATCATACACTTCCGAAAAGGGCCCCTGAAAAAGATGAGCCATTTTATGAACTCTTTTAAATTTTTGAGCAATGCCAGCAATTTTTTTCTGCGGAAAATAATGAAGTAAATCAAATATCTTTTCTGGAGTGTATTTAATAAGCGTATTAATAACAGGATTGCCTAATATTTTTTTAAGGCGGTGCGCCAGAAAATATCGATTATACCCGCCAAACACCTCATCTCCACCATCACCTGACAATGCAACCGTCACGTGCTTTTTAGCCAATTGACTCACTAAAAAAGTAGGAATCTGTGAGCTATCTGCAAAAGGTTCATCATACATGCGCCCCAACATTGGAATGAC
>CAZOKN010000091.1:0-440 GCA_964580525.1 uncultured Rickettsiaceae bacterium | reverse complement strand
ATCTGTTCCCAAGTGTTCTGCAACTGCTTTTGCAAACCCAGATTCATCATAACGCTTTTCTTTAAATCCAATGCTAAAAGTCTTGATAGGGCGATTAGACAATGACTGCATCAGCGCAACGACAGTAGAAGAATCCACACCGCCTGATAAAAACGCTCCTAATGGAACATCAGAAAGCATTTGTCCGGCGAGCACATTTTTCAACCTGTCTTCTAATTGATTAACGGCTTCGTCGAAAGAAATAATAGCGGGTGACTTCTTAGCTTGTAATGCAACCTCTATCGCTGACCAGTATGTTTTTTGAGAAATCGTAAAAGATGGGTCAAGCGTTAAATAAGTCCCGGGCTCTAGTTTTTTGATTTCATTATAAATACTAGAAGGCGTTGGAACGTATGAATAACGCATATAAGTCGCCAGCGCATCACGATTGATATGCAGTT
>CAZOKN010000090.1:0-3005 GCA_964580525.1 uncultured Rickettsiaceae bacterium | reverse complement strand
TGCAGACTCGATAATCACACCTATCAATGACAGCTTTATCGACTTTAGCGTACTTGCACGTGTTAACGACGCTGAATTTAAAGTTGAGCGTCACGGCGTTTACAGCGAGATGGTATGGGAAGCAAAAATTTATCGTGCACAACGAGACAAAGGTGAAATTGACTGGGTTGTAGCCAGAAATCGTTTATCTAATATAGATGCCCACAACAAACGCAATATGGCGCATGCTTTGGAAAATTTATCAAAACGTGTTGGTTGCCGTGTTGCTGAAGGTTTCGGTGAAAGAGTTATCTATCGTGAACTTTTCCTAAAAGGCTTAACCTTGCTTGATGTTATCAATGAATCTTCGAAAATTGATTTGCAAATTTCACATATAGCTGCCCGTCAAGAACTTAGGAAATTCATGGATTTTCTGAAGCTAAAGGAAAGATTAAATCACAAGCAATCTGCTAAAAGAGCTGATATCAAAAAAGAAGTATTAGCTTAATGCTATATCTTTTAATCGGTTTATTTTTATTTACCGCTTTTATTATGTTTATAAAAGGGCTTTCATCGCCACATCCTGAGAAAATAAAGAAAGCAGGTTTATATCTAGCAGCTATATTCGCTATAATTACTTTGTTTTTTCTTATCCGCGCAGGACTTCCAATCATTGCAGGACTTATTGCGGCCGTTTTTGCACTAATTCCATATTTTGGTAGATTTGTTCAATTACTTCAAACAGCAAAATCCCTAAAGAAATTTTTTACGGAAGAAAAACTTATAAAATTTATTGATAAACAAATATCCCGCCTTAGAAGAAAGCGGGATAACGACGAAAAAAAATAGCTATTTCTTTTCTTTGTTTTTGACTGGAACTGCAATGAACATCGACTCATCGCCACGTTTTACTAACAACAATACCGACTTATGGCCGGAATCTATAGCTGCTTCTGCAAATTTCTCAGCATCATCAACAGACACCACTTTTTCTTGATTTATAGATGTAATTATGTCGCCAGGACGTATAGGTCTATCCATAGATTCATTTTCAATCTTAACGATAACAACTCCATTTACTTCTTTTGCCAGATTAAATTTCTTGCGGGCGTCAGAATCAACATTTCTTATGCCAATGCCAAGAATAACCTTAGTTGCATCTACAGAGTCTTCCTTCTTTTCTTCCGATTTACCAGCATCTTCCACTTTATCTTCGCTATCTTCTTTCAATTCCGCAATAGTAACAACTAATGTTTTCTTGCTTTTTTTACGCCATATCGTAACCGGAACTTTTTTGCCTATTGCTGTATCTGCAACAATACGAGGAAGTTTACGCATAGCAGGAACATCTTTACCATCGAAAGAAGTTATAACGTCCCCAACAATTATACCTGCCTTATCAGCCGGGCTATCTTTACTAACATCAAGAACCAAAGCTCCGTTAGCCTGAGTACCAAGACTTTCAGCAATATCATCCGTAACAGTTTGTATTTTCACACCGAGCCAACCACGCTTGATATAACCAGTTTCACGTAACTGCGTTATAATAGCTTTAGCCATAACAGATGGAACAGCGAATCCTATACCAACATTTCCTCCTGATGGAGAAAATATGGCTGTATTAACACCAATTATTTTACCATCAGTATTAAACAAAGGACCACCCGAATTGCCGCGATTTATAGCCGCATCAGTCTGTATAAAATCATCAAAAGGACCTGCATTAATATCACGAGCTCTAGCTGAAATTATTCCTGCAGAAACAGAGCCACCAAGACCAAATGGGTTTCCTATCGCTATAACCCAATCTCCTACTCTTGATTTATCAGAATCTCCCCATTCAACAAAAGGCAGATCTTTTTTCGTTTCTATTTTTATTAATGCCAGATCAGTTTTAGAATCTTTACCTATTATTTTCGCAGGCACTTCCGTATCATCACTAAAAATAACCTTCACATCTTCAGCTTTATCAACAACGTGGTAATTAGTAACTATATAGCCAGAAGGATCAATTATGAATCCTGAACCAAGTGATGCCGCCTTTTTTTCAGGTAGCTGGCCATTGCCATTATTCTCGTAAAATTTCTTAAAAAGTTCAGGTAAATCTCCCAATTGTCCATCCTCAGGAAGGTTGGGAAACATTTCACCTAAAACAGCTTCTGATCCATCTATTGTTTGTATGGTAGAAATATTAACAACAGCAGGAGTAAGCTTATCAACGAGATCAGCAAAACTATCGGGCGGGATACTTGCAGAAAATGCAACAGAATTGGAAAATAAAGTAAAGAAAACAACTGCAAAACCCAATAATTTCTTTTTCATTCTATTTTCCTAAAATCTATTTTTATCTTTTTCCAGAGCCGTTTATATCACCAAAATATTTCATAAATTCGCTATTAGGCGAAAGAACCATAGTAGTATTTTCTTTCTTTATACTATTTTTATAGGCTTGCATAGAGCGATAAAAATCAAAAAACTCAGGGTCTTTGCCAAAAGAATCTGCCGATATCTTTGCTGCAGTACCATCGCCTTCTCCACGAATTGTTTGAGCTTCTTTTTCAGCATTAGCTTTTATTATTGTTGCTTCTTTTTCAGCAGTTGAAATTATGATCTGCGCCTGTTCTTTACCTTGTGCTCTATATTCGCGAGCTTCTTTATTTCTATCCGCAAACATACGCTTAAATATCGCTGTACTGTTTTCGGCTGGCAAATCAGCACGCACGATTCTAACATCAAATATCTCTATGCCAAAATCACGCGCTTTGCTGCTAACGTCATTTTTAATTTTTACCATCAGATCTTTTCTTGAATCAGTAAGCAAAGTTTTGAGCGGAATTGCACCTATAGCATCACGCAAACTAGCTTCAAATATTTTATCAAGCTTACTGTCAATACCTCGAATATTCGTAACTTTCTCGTAAAAAGTAAGAGGATCAACAATTTTGTATTTAGCAAAAGCATTAACAGTCAAAGTTTTATTTTCAGAATCAAGTATTTCCTTGTCTGTAGCTTCGAAGTTTAGAATA
>CAZOKN010000089.1:0-3010 GCA_964580525.1 uncultured Rickettsiaceae bacterium | reverse complement strand
TTGAGGGAGGAGTTGAAAAGGTAAGTGATTCAGAAGCAGATATTTATTTTGCTACAAGATCACTTAAATCAAAGATTGGGGCGTGGGCATCAAAGCAATCAGATCCAATGAAAGATAGCAAAGAGTTGCTAAAACGCGTTGCATATTATACTGCCAAATGGGCAACAGGAAACGTAAAGCGCCCACCATATTGGACAGGTTTCCGCGTTATACCAGATTATTTTGAATTTTGGCGAGAGACAAATATTAAAATACCTGAACGTAAGGTTTTTTATCTGCATGATAGCATCTGGTACAACTCTATACTTAACCCGTGATGGATTCTGCAGTTTTTAGCATCAATTGCCTTCCGGTGCTGCTGTAATAAAAGCCATTTGAGAATTCCACGCCTTTTAATATATTTTTCATTTTCGACAATCCGTCATCAGTTGCCAGTTTTCCTAGCTGAACACCACGAAATATTTCCGCAATTGCAACCATATCAGTAGTGTGAGGAGATAATCTGAAATTCCGAATGCCTATGGATTGCAAATCAGGAATTTCCTGCAATAAATTTGTATAGGTATATGATTGTGTTTGAGTACCATTCACTGCAAGAAATTTCTGCCCGTCTATAGTGTTAATATCAAGGCCATCGGGATTTTTATCACATACAAACTGGCAATTATCTTTGTGGAGGTTATGTGCCCGTGCATGATAACAACGCGCTGAAATAGCAAGAGGGAGACGTCCAAATACCTGCACTTCAAGCTCTAGGTTTGCAGTGGAGGCTAATATCTTTAAGATGCCACGTGATAGCTCAAATGGCAGTGTAACGATAGACGCACCATTTTCTACAAAGAAACGCAATGTATCCTCATTATAAATATTTACATAAGGCCCAACGGCAAATGGTTTTCCTCCGCACGCACTAAGCAGAGTTATGTCATTGATTTCCAACAGGAAATCTCCCGTGTCTGCAAAAATGGTTTTCAGGCCTTTTATTTCGCGTTGGTTCATCACCAATGCCAATGTAGAGAAAATAACCTGCTTTCCAGCGGATTGTAGGCGTTCCACCACTTCTGGAATATATTCTGCATGGAAAGGTTGGCGCTTAGAACAAACAACCTCGCCAATAAACACACGGTCTACATCCATTTCATCAGCCACACGCAGGTAAAAATCCCGCGCTTTTTCCGCTGGCCAGTTATATAAAAGCGGTCCCAAAGATAATTTTCCTGGAGTCATCGCCACTTCCTTTCATATGCGCCTTCGGTATTTTTCTGTCCCTCGGATAATTTTAGCAAATCAGATATGGGAGCGGCCTTGCCATGATAAAAAGCATCTATAGCCTGACGAAACCCCCGAACGACATCACGCACATAGGCTTTACCCCTCTGCCGCCCTTCGATTTTTATTGCCTTTACACCAGAAGCTACAATCTCAGGAATCATATCCATAACATTCAGACTTACCGGATCTTCAAAAATATAGGAAATTTTGTTATTAGCCTCAAAACGTCCTTTGCATAAAGTTGGATATCCGGCATTTTCATTGGAAGAAAAACGATTGATGGTAAATCCGCCAAGTTTTGTAGCAAGGCCAGATGGTTCTTGCTTATATTCAACATGGCTGGCAGGAGAGCAAACCCCGTTACGATTAGGTGACTTTCCGGTTATGTAAGAAGAAAGCGAACACCGCCCTTCCGCCATTGGGCACATCCCACCAAATGCGAATATTTCTGTTTCAATAGCAGCTTTGCTGGTAATTGCCGCCACCTCCTGCATAGTTAAAACGCGAGGTAATACAACGCGTTTAATACAAAAATTTTCTACATAAAAATTAATTGCTTCTGGCGTTGAAGCGGAAGCTTGTACGGATAAATGCAACCTGGCATCAGGATGAGTTTTTTTGGCATAGGCAAGAAGACCAATATCAGCCAGAATAATCGCGTCCACACCAATTGTTGCTGCGTCATCTATCGCCTTGCGCCACAATTCCTGCCTGCCAGCTTCAGCATATGTGTTGATTGCTATAAATATCTGGCATCCGTTGTTATGTGCATAATCCACCCCATCCTTCAATTCCGTCCTACTGAAATTAAGCCCGGGAAAATTGCGTGCATTGGTTTCATCACGGAAACCAAGATAAACAGCATCGGCCCCCTCATCAACGGCGACTTTAAGTGAGGCAGGTGTTCCAGCAGGACAAATAATTTCTATGCGTCCATCAGCCATTAATTTGTGCACCGTTTTTGTGGTTTTACGTATGCACGTTCCAACTTCTCAAAACGATCCTCTAGAGTATTAACCTTTTCAGAAAGCACTTCATGGCTTCGTACCAGTGGAGAAATTGCCGAGTGATATATTAAATTTACATCCCGTATAAAACGCCTGCCAAGTTTTTCAAGTGGCGTTGCAATGTGGGAGGCAACAGCAGATAAATGACCAAACAGTGAACACGCCATCTCCCGTAAGATTATTTGCTCATTATCCAATGCATTACGAAGGATAAGTAGCGCTTCTGTGTCCCCTTCAACCGTTAGTGCGCGTGAAAAGAACAGCGCATCGCCATCGCATTTTCCCTCAAGTAAAGCAAGAAGAGCCTCACTTGGGCCATGAATAGTAACATCAGGATTGGATGGAGTATCTTTTTCAATTAATTGGCAGGAGATTTTACCATCTTTAATGCTTAATAAGGCATTAAAATTCATATCAGATAGTACAATGGAAAAACTCTTGCCGTTTGCACCAACAAGCCTTTCGACAAGTCCTGGATGAAGAGCATTTATTTGATTGGTTAGTTTTTTAGCTGATAATTGCAGTAGTGATTTTGGCAAAAAAGATAGTGCTACCCCTGCAAATATGGCAGTATTTATATTGGGAGCTAGATGTTTTTCTGTCATGAAATAAATTTGGTAAAGGGAACTCAGCTAAAAAGTTTATATAAAACCCATCATATGTAACTTCCTTGATGTAGATCAAATATAATAATTGATCTAAGCTTGATGTCTTTGTTGATAATTTCGGAA
>CAZOKN010000088.1:0-3030 GCA_964580525.1 uncultured Rickettsiaceae bacterium | reverse complement strand
ATCTGCGGAGAGGCTATAGAAGCCACTTCCAGTGCTCAAAACTCACGTACGTTTAGTACGCTCAAGTTTTTCCGCGCTGTAATTGCCTTCCATAGCCATCACCGCAGCGGGTCTTGAAAAAGGTCTAATGAATCAGAACGAGTATAAAATATCAAGAACCTCTAACTTTCTAGCGTTCTAGTTTTCTTGAATTCTAAAATTCTTCTACTTAAAGAACTACTAAATATAGGTAATAAGAGGATATTATGACAACACCAATAAGCTCAATTAGAGTGGATCAATCAAGGGATAACAATCTTACTGATTTCGGCAAGGCAGTTCTTGCTGACCGTTATTTGCTTGAAGGTGAGGATTTTCAGGGGTTGTTTGCCCGTGTTGCCTCTTATTATGGCGATGATGCTGCACACGCACAAAGGTTATATGATTATATGTCTAACCTTTGGTTTATGCCGGCAACTCCTATTTTAAGTAATGGTGGTACAAAAAGAGGTTTACCAATTTCTTGTTTCTTAAATGAAACGGAGGATAGTCTGAAAGGTATAGTTGATTTATGGAATGAAAACGTTTGGCTTGCGGCTCGTGGTGGTGGAATAGGTAGTTATTGGGGTAATTTGCGCGCTATTGGTGAGAGGGTGCGAGGAAACGGCAAAACTTCTGGTGTTGTGCCTTTTATTAGGGTACAGGATTCTTTAACCTTGGCTATTTCACAAGGATCTTTGCGGCGTGGTAGCTCAGCAGTGTATTTACCTGTATGGCACCCTGAAATAGAGGAATTTATTGATATCAGGCGTCCAACCGGTGGTGATCCAAATAGGAAGGCTTTAAATATACATCATGCTGTTGTTGTATGTGATGAGTTTATGCGCGCTGTAGAAAATGATGATATCTGGCAATTGCGCAGTCCTAAGGATCAATCAGTAATATCTATTATGCGTGCTCGTGATTTGTGGATTAAAATATTAACGGCACGTCTTGAAACTGGGGAGCCTTATATATTATTTATTGATAATGTTAATGAACATCTACCTGAGTCTTATAAAAGACTAGGTTTGAAGGTAAAAACTTCTAATCTTTGTAGTGAAATAACCCTTACTACAGGGTTTGACCATTTAGGAAAAGAGCGTACTGCGGTATGTTGTTTGTCTTCACTTAATTTGGAATATTATGATGAATGGAAGGATCATCCTTTGTTTGTAGAGGATGTTATGCGTATGCTTGATAATGTGTTGCAAGATTTTATAGATACAGCGCCTGCTGCTATGGAAAAGGCTGCTTATTCAGCAATGAGGGAGCGTAGTATTGGGTTAGGTGTTATGGGTTTTCATTCTTACTTGCAAGCTAAAATGATTCCTATGGAATCTGTTATGGCAAAAGTATGGAACAAAAAAATGTTTGAGCATATACGCGCCCAGGCAGATAGGGCTTCTGTAGTTCTTGCTGAAGAACGTGGAGCATGCCCAGATGCTGAAGAAGCCGGGCTTATGGAGCGCTTTACTCATAAACTTTCCATAGCTCCAACAGCTTCAATATCAATTATTTGTGGTAATTCTTCTCCAGGAATAGAGCCATATGCGGCAAATAGCTTCACACAAAAAACTTTAACTGGGTCTTTTGTGGTAAGAAACAAGAATTTAGCTAAATTGCTTGATGAGAAAGGACAAAATAACGATGATGTATGGTCTTCTATTGCTACGCATGAAGGTTCTGTGCAGCAGCTTGATTTCTTAACTCAGGAAGAAAAGGGTGTATTTAAAACTGCTTTTGAAATGGATCAGCGTTGGATAGTAGAACATGCAGGAGATAGAACGCCTTATATATGCCAGGCGCAATCTGTGAATGTGTTTTTATATGGCGATATCCATAAACGTGATTTACATGGTATACATTATATTGCATGGAAAAAGGGTTTGAAAAGCTTGTATTATTGCCGTTCAACTTCTATACAACGTGCGGAAAAAGTTTCTCGCCAATCTAGCGATATAGTATACAAACCTAAGCCACAAAATAACAATTTAGACGATGCTGCTTTATATTCGAGTAAGAAAGAATATGATGAATGTTTGGCTTGTCAGTAGTTGTGGTAATAATAATGGTAAGGGTACGTCACTCGCGAGCCTTTAGGCGAAGCAATTCATCTTTTCTCTAAAAAACATAAAAAGGAAAAAATATGTCGTTACTTGATGCAAAACCAATTTATAAACCATTCAATTATCCTTGGGCTTATGAGGCCTGGCATACTCAACAAAAAATCCACTGGTTACCTGAGGAAATACCTATGGGTGATGATGTAAAAGATTGGAAAAACAACATAACCGATTCCGAACGCCATTTGCTCACTCAGATTTTTCGCTTCTTTACGCAAGCAGATATAGAAGTAAATAATTGTTATATGAAGAATTATTCGCGTATTTTCCAACCAACTGAAGTGCAGATGATGCTTTCTGCCTTTTCAAATATGGAAACCGTACATATTGCTGCTTATTCTTATTTGCTCGATACTATCGGAATGCCGGAAACTGAATATATGGCTTTCCTTAAATTTAAGGAAATGAAGGATAAGTACGATTACATGCATCAATTCCATGTTGATGATAAACATAATATTGCAAAAACTCTTGCTGTTTTTGGTGCTTTTACAGAAGGTCTGCAATTATTTGCTTCGTTTGCTATATTATTAAATTTTCCACGTTTTAATAAAATGAAAGGAATGGGGCAGGTGATAACTTGGTCGGTGCGTGATGAAACATTGCATTGTAATTCTATAATCCGCTTGTTTAAAACTTTTATCCAAGAAAATCCTGAAATTTGGACTGAGGAATTAAAAAAAGAATTATACATAGCTTGCTCTACCATTATAGCGCATGAAGATGCTTTTATAGATTTAGCTTTTGAAATGGGCGATATGATTGGTATGACAGCTGATGATGTAAAAAAATATATACGTTACATTGGTGATCGCAGGTTGATGCAATTAGGCTTACAACCAATTCATCATATCGAAAAAAATCCACTACCATGGATCGATGAAAT
>CAZOKN010000087.1:0-3073 GCA_964580525.1 uncultured Rickettsiaceae bacterium | reverse complement strand
AAAATTTACCACTATTAAACCCCACCGATATTAAGAGCAACTATAAGCCGTATTTGCCGAGTAATACAGGTGGAAAGAAACGTGGACAGAAATACCAATTTGTAAACATCACTCAAAAGGAAAGCTCAAAAACTTTCGCAGGGGTGGCAAAAGCATTAGCATTTCAATACGGTAATTTTGTAAAAATGTGTGAAACGTATAAATTTTTAAAATAATTTTGTAATAATGAATTGAAATATTATATTTGCAGAATCGGATTGATGACCCGATGTTAGGTTAACTACACCAACAATATAATCAGTCTCCCTTGTGGGGGAATGCGGAAAGTAAGTGTAGTGCTTTCCAGCCTCATCAGCAGCATTCTACCACAAGGGAGTTCGATTTTTATGACCTATTCCGAAAAACTCAAGAACCCAAAATGGCAAAAGGTGCGATTAAGAATTTTGCAAAGAGATAAGTTTACGTGTAGAAAATGCAGGGATACCGAAACAACTCTACATGTTCATCATATTGAATATTACAAAGGTGATCCTTGGGATACCCCATTGCATTTATTGGTAACGCTTTGTGAGCATTGTCATGAAGAAATCGAAAGTATGAAGAAAAGTGATTCAGATGCAAACTTTAATGAAATTACTATATACAAGAGTAATAATTGGGAAAGTGGATCAAGAATAATGTTCGCTCAATATGGGAATATAGTCAGTATGAGAATTTTCAACAAAAACGGAGTTTATATATGCGGGTATAATTTCAGTAGTGATATTTATGATATATCTAAATTGTTTAAAAAAGCAGTTAAGTTTGATGAAATGCTATGACAGGATATGACTTAACTAAATACTGGTTTAATATGGTTTGGGAGTCCCCTGAATTAAGCGGGAACCATACAGCCCTGTATTTGTGGATATGCGAAATATGGAACCGTTTAGGGCATCCTGAGCAGTTTCAAATAACGTCTCAAGAGTGTATGCGTGGGATGTCTGCTAAAACTTACAAAACCTACAAAAAATGCTTAGATGATTTAATAGAAATAGGGGTGGTTAAAATGGTTAAAAAGAGCACAAATCAATACCAATGTAACATAATTGGTCTGGTAAAAAATGACAAAGCAAAGTATAAAGCACTATCCAAAGCACTAACCAATGCAGTAGCCGAAGCACCAACCAAACCACTACCCATATTCATAAAACCACAAACCACAAACCACAAACCACAAACAGTATCGCCTACGGCTACTTTCAACTTTAGGGATTTTTTAATTGATGCAGGAGCTTCAATCGCTTTGGCGGACGACTGGATAAAGGTTCGGAAGCAAAAAAAGGGGACTCAAACAGAAACCGCTCTAAAGCACTTTTTGAGAGAGGTTGAAAAAAGCGGGCTGTCGGTTGACGAAGTTTTAAGAATTTGTATAATAAAAAACTGGGTAGGATTTGAAAGTACTTGGTCTTATGACAGACCTGTTAAAAACAGCGAAAAGACGGAAAGGGACGATTCATGGTAAGCCCGCACGTTTCAATTTACAAAAATATTTACGATGTTTCCAGTAAGTACAAAATAACTGTTATTGATGCGCTGCTAAGGATAAAAAACGGACGCAGCAAAAATCAGATACTTTCTCTCAGGTCTGAAATTAACGAAGACAGACAAGATAATTTAAAAAGCAACCTTCCATCAATAACGTTTAGCGGAGTGTTTTCGGAGAGGGTTGATGAAAAAATAATTCAACACTCTGGATTTATTTGTCTTGATTTTGATGATGTTGATATTGATGAGTATAGAAAAAACCTTCAATCTAAAAAATACACCTATGCTTGTTGGGTTTCCCCTCGCGGAACCGGAGTTAAGATTTTAGTAAAAATAGCAGACGGTAGCAAGCACAGAGGAGCGTTTTTAGCGTTAAAGGAGGAGCTGCCGGATGCCGACCCAAGTTGTGTTAATGAGTCAAGGGTTTGTTATGAATCATTTGACCCTGATTTGTATTTGAATGAAGAATCGGAGGTTTATACAAAGTACATTGAACAGGAATTAGTTGTAAAGAAAAACGAATATACAAGCGATGAAACATACTTAAAGTTAAAAAAATGGCTCGATAAGAAGGGTGATTCATTTGTAGAGAAAAACAGGAATAATTATATCTTTCTTCTTGCTGGAGCTATGTGTAGGTATGGTTTTGAGGCGGAACAAGCAACCGATATTTTAATTAGTGAATTTCATTCAACAAATTTTTCCGAAAAAGAAATCAGAAGCACTACGCGAAGTGCTTTTAAGAAAAATACAGCTGTAGCCGGAACCTGTACCTTTGACAATGAAAAGTTTATATACAGGGAGACTAAATACGAAGTAGATGCCAATGTTTTAAATGATGGATACAAGCCATCCGATGTCATTTATGGGTCTGAGATATTTAATGAAGCGATTGATATTTATGATAATGGTTATCGAAGTGCGGAAACAACTTATATTCCTCAATTAGATGAATATTTTAAGTGGAAAAGGAGAGAGATTACACTTTTAACCGGAATAGGCAACTACGGCAAAAGTACGTATCTGCTTCAGCTTCTTTTAATAAAATCTCTTTTCGATGGATATAAGTGGGCTATATTTTCACCTGAACACAATCCTGCATCAGAATTTTATTTTGACTTAACAGAAATGCTACTTGGATGCGCGTGTGACGGAGGCAATCCAAATAAACCATCAAGAGCATATTTTGATAAAGCATACGAGTTTGTTAGTAATCATTTCTTTTATGTGTATCCAAAAGATTTGTCACCGGAACCAGATTATATAAAAACAAAATTTATTGAGTTAATTTTAAAAGAAAAGGTAGAGGGTGTTATCATTGATCCGTTTAACCAACTTGATAATGATTATAAAAAAACAGGAGGTAGAACAGATAAATATTTAGAGATTATTCTTTCAGATTTCAAAAAATTTGCAACCGACAATAATATGTTTTTAGTAGTTGTTGCGCATCCAGTTAAATTGAAAAAAGAAGGAAATGGTAATTATCCATGTCCTGATGTGTTTGATATTTCTGACGGGGCTATGTGGAACAATAAAATGGACA
>CAZOKN010000086.1:0-3137 GCA_964580525.1 uncultured Rickettsiaceae bacterium | reverse complement strand
CGCGGGGTGGAGCAGCCCGGTAGCTCGTCAGGCTCATAACCTGAAGGCCGCAGGTTCAAATCCTGCCCCCGCAACCAATTTTTCCTAGTAAAATCAGCGACTTACGGACGGGCAAGAAATTGCTCAAAGGTATATTTTTGTCCTATGGGGCACTAGTGGGGCACTTCGTAACAACCCTACACAACTACCCACAACATGATATTATTATTGAATAATGCTCGTCAGAGTGTTGTTGTATTTGCCATTTGCTACCTTCTGTTGTAATGTGTTGCTGGGAAACATAGGGTTAAGGCAATGGCAAATATAGAGAAACGCACTCTGCATGATGGCAGTGTTTCGTATAGGGTGAAGGTGCGGCTGAAAGGTCGGCCAACGCAAAGCGCTTCATTTGCAAGACTTACTGATGCAAAGATATGGGCGCAGAATACAGAATCAGCCATACGCGAAGGCCGTCATTTCAAAAATAACAAAGCTAAAAAATATACACTGGCTAATCTCATTGAAAAATATGAGGAAGAAATTCTGCCGCGCAAGAAAAATAGTACTGAAAACCAGCAATGCTATTTGAAATGGTGGAACGATAAGATTGGCATGTACATACTTGCCGATGTTACGCCTGCCCTTATTACGGAATACCGCAATAAGCTGGTTGGGGAAAAGAATCAGTTCGGGAAAGCAAAAGGAGCATCAACTGCAAACCGTTATACAACAGCACTTGGTCATGTATTTACTGTGGCTACCAATGAATGGGAATGGCTTGAAAATAACCCTGTAAGAAAAATTAAGAAGCTACCTGAGCCACGTGGGCGCGTGAGATTTTTAAATGATAAAGAGCGCGATGCTATACTTAAGGCCTGCAAAAAAACTGATAATCCTCATCTTCATAAAATTGTGATACTTGCCCTTAGCACTGGCGCAAGGAAAAATGAGATATTGCAATTAAAATGGCAGGATGTGGATTTAAAGAGAGGCATGGTAATCCTGCATCAAACAAAGAATGGAGAGCGCCGATCTTTACCAATTCGTGGCTATGCAAGGGAATTACTTGAAGAACATGCCAAACTTCGAAATTTGAAATGCGATTATCTATTTCCAAGCGAACAAAAATGCCAGCCGATTGATATCCGCAGAGCCTGGGTGAATGCGGTTAAGAATGCCGGCATTGAGGATTTCCGCTTCCATGATTTAAGGCATAGTGCGGCATCATATCTTGCTATGAATGGAGCAAGTATTGCGGAGATTGCCGAAGTGTTGGGGCATAAAACATTACAGATGGTAAAACGCTATGCCCATCTTTCCGAAACTCACACTGCCGGTGTTGTTGAAAAAATGAATAAACAGATATTTGGGTAATATTATGTACCGTAGCTATGTCCGCAGCCTATCTATTCTTGAGCAGGCAAAAATGGGTTTACTAGATGATTATCTTACTTTCCAGGAAATATCTATTCTCACTTATCCTGATGGAATGCCCGCCCAAAGGAAAAAATTACAAAAGGAGCTACTGGAATATTATGAATGGGGCAAATTGATTGCCAGAAAAGGCGCCTATGATGAAGCCCTTAACGCATTAGTGTTACCTGGCATATCGCATAAGGAAGCTTTTCCAAGGACAGGACTCAAATCAGATTATTGGGTGCACCATCAGGATTTCAGAGAGTTACTGGAAATTAATAGCAACTGGCCTGTTGATAGGGATTTACCTCTTACCAAATGGTTTATTCCAAAACCGCAGCGCGCAGTTTTCTATAAAGACATAGAAGAGTTACCAGAAGAACAGCGGCTAATTGTAAGAGAAAAATGGCAGATTGCAGAAGATAAGGGAATTGCACACAATACTGACAAGCTAGAAATTTTACCACAAACAAGGGAATGCGAGCTGCATGAGCTTATAAAAGATGTTTATATAACACTACAAAGTGCCGGTAATAGGAGACCTACATCACAAAAGATATGGAACTATATTGAGGATAATTATAAAAATATCGATCTTGTAGATGAGGTAACAGAAGATTGTATTTTTTGGACAAGCTACGGAGGTACGCAGCAAAAACAAAAAATCACTACTTTTCAGAACACTTGTACTAAAGCAAGAAAAGCATTTCCTCATAAAAAGAAAAAAATTTCACTGGTAAGCTAACTTTTTCATCAAATGAGCTTAGCCATGAATACCGGTGTGATTTACTCCAACAATACCCAGCAATAACGCTAGGTGTTGTAGTTTAACAAGGAGTAAATCATGATAGATAATGTTACCTTAGACCCAAAGCCATCCAGGCTTATCCCCGTTACTAAATGGAACGAACACCACCAATGGCCACCACTTGGTGGCTTACGCCATCTTATATTCCATGCCGATAAAAATGGCTTTGATAAAGTAATTAAGCGCTGCGGGCGGCGCGTGCTTATAGATGAAGCTGCCTTCTTTTCATGGATGGAGGCACAGAATGTTTGAACCATACCTACAGTTTATCAACTATAAAAAACTTAATCGTTATATAGTTTCAAGGCCAGCTCGATTTAAAATATTAAATAAGTGGCTTATAACTCATTCAAGATCACCTGATCAATACATAGGTGAGAACAGTCATGGTATTATAATATATGTATATCTTAAGACTGGAAGCTGGACTTCTTCCAGAGGCGATGGCGGAAAAGATTTCATTAGTCTTTGCTCATACATATTTAATATATCGCAACATAAAGCAGCTCTTCGAATCATAGAAACTATGAGGTGGAGCGATGAGTAATATCGAATTATCTACAGAAAATAGTAACGATATTTCTGAGCAAATAAAAGATGCTAATTTTACTGGATATTTGGCATTAGGTTGGTCTGTTTTTCCGCTGCAACATAGGGAAAAAAAACCTACATCTGGCTGGAAGAAATATCAGTCATACTTCCCTACGCCTGATGAATGTAGCAAATGGGATGAGGGTAAATATAACATTGCCATTGTAACTGGCAAATTATCAGGAATCTTTGTTGTTGATATAGATGGACCGGAAGGAGAGGCAACCTTACAAAAACTGGAGGCGGAAAATAGTCCACTGCCTGTTACGGCGACCGTAAAAACAGGCAATGGTAGGCATATGTATTTTGTATATCCAGCAGATTTGCAAGGAGAAATCAAGAA
>CAZOKN010000085.1:0-3201 GCA_964580525.1 uncultured Rickettsiaceae bacterium | reverse complement strand
GTTAATCTACCACGCCTGATATGGGAACAAGCTATATCTGTTGCGCGGCCAAAGCCGAATTTGATATATTTGAAATAATCATGTATGCCGGCTTGATAATTATCTAGATTTTCATAATTCACAAAAGTTGTTTCCACATTTTTCTTATATGGAGTAAAACCATAAGCTTGTGAAATAAGGGCATTAACATAGCCATCCCATGGTAAAAAATAACCAAGGAAAAGGCCTGTGGTGCCTGTTGCTTTCAATTCTTCATCCTTTGGATATTCGTAGAATAGAGTATCTTTTTTTGTGACGCCTTGACCTATTAAATCTGAAACTCTTAGGCCTAACAACCCCCCAAACTCTTCTAACCACCTTCTATCTAAATAATTATTATCACTTGCTGCTGCTGGTCCACCATATTCATGTTGTGAGTTTTCTCCCCATATTAAAAGAGGAATATTAAATTGCACAGACAACCTAACAGGTATGGTAAATATACCTACATGCTCTGGCCAGGAAATATCACCAACTTGTCTTAAACCTATACGATTTAGTTCTTTCCTAACAACCATATTAGGTGATACTTCTATATAATCAACACCTAAGGATTTTAAGTTTTCGATATTTTCCCTGCCTAACTCAGAAAGATGACAAGTAGTTGAGGTTACGCATAATGGGGTCATACCAAATTCTAGCATTTTGATTACTTGGTAGGTGCTATCTTTGCCGCCGCTAACCGGTATTATACAATCATGACTTCCATCAGATTTACGATATCTTACTAAGACTTTTTCAAATTCAATTTTTCGTGTCGACCAGTCAATTTGCTCACGTTTTTCATAATTTATACAAGCATTACAAACGCCATCTTCGTTAAAACTTAAATCTGGCTTTGTGTCAGGCATTACGCATTTAGTGCAATATTTCATATATTTATTTGAGTTAATTGAAGTGGTAATTAAAGTTTTTTCAATTCGTTAACGCTAAGAAAATGTTGGTTAGTACCTGAATTATATTCAAAATCTGTTGTCACAGCTTTACCAGTTTCGCCTATGAGATTTGTATTATAATCTATATCAGAATCAAAACAATTAATGGTTGGCTTTATTACATAGTGATCATTAAATTCTAGCGTTAAATGGGCGGAATCTAAGGGACACATAACTTCGTGAATTTTCTCACCTGGCCTTAATCCTATAATATCATGCGGTATTCCTGGTGCTATAGCCTCTGCTAAATCAGTAACCCTTATTGAAGGTATCTTTGGTACGAAGGTTTCTCCACCATGCATACGTTCAAAATTCTGAAAAACGAATTTCACGCCCTCTTCAAGAGTGATCCAAAAGCGTGTCATTTTAGGGTCTGTAATTGGAATTTTCTTTGCGCCATCTGCTACTAACTTCCTAAACAATGGAACAACAGACCCACGTGAACCAGCTACATTGCCATAACGTACCACAGAAAATCTGGTTGGTTTTTTGCCGGCCATGTTATTTGCTGCGATAAATAATTTATCTGATGCGAGCTTTGTAGCACCATATAAATTAGCAGGATTGGCGGCTTTATCTGTTGAAAGTGCAATGACCTTCTTAACATTATTATCAAGACAAGCCCTTATTACATTTGCGCCACCATCGATATTGGTTTTTATGCATTCTGTGGGATTATACTCAGCAGCAGGGACTTGCTTTAAAGCGGCAGCGTGTATTACATAATCAATCCCATCAAAGGCGCGTGTTAGCCGATCTTTATCTCTTACATCACCCAAAAAGAAACGCAAAGATGGATGGCTTTTGAATTCTTGTTCCATTTCATATTGCTTTAATTCATCGCGCGATAATATTATTAATCTATTTGGTTTAAAGTTGTCCAGTATCATTCTGGTGCATTTGCGACCGAAAGAGCCGGTGCCACCGGTTATAAGTATGTCTTTATTGTCAAAAATTTTGTTTGAAAAAGGCATGTTTTACCAGTTTTTTGGCTGACATGGTTTTATGACGTAGCTGTGTTAATTTAGAATGCTGATGGTGACCCCTACGGGAATCGAACCCGTGTTACCAGGATGAAAACCTGACGTCCTAGACCGCTAGACGAAGGGGCCATATCAGCAGGCCATTCTTTTAGACAAAGTTTTCCACAAATGCAAGGGTCTTTTTTAAAATCTAACCTTATTTATACTCATTCTGACAAAATTTTATATTTGTTTCTTGAATTTTTGGATCGCATAGGTTAAAATTAATACCTTATTTTTAACCATATTTATGGGGATTGTAATGGGAGTTCTAAGAAAAAAAACAAAAGTTAGTAAAGCAAAAATTGTCAAATTACCAGATGGTTATAAGCCATCGGATAAAGAAGAATACATGAACCCTTTGCATCTAGCGTATTTTAAAAATAAATTACTTGATTGGCGTGCTGAATTGCTGGATGAATCAAGGGAAACTTTGGATCACTTGAAAGAAGAAAATTGGCAAAAATCTGATACTAATGATAGAGCAACTGTTGAAGCTGAGGCTTCTCTTGAACTGCGTACCAGAAATCGCTACCGTAAGTTACTAGATAAGATAGAATCTGCTTTAAAGCGGATAGAGGATGGAAATTATGGTTATTGTGAAGAGACTGGTGAAGAAATAGGTCTTAAAAGGCTTGAGGCTCGTCCGATTGCTACCCTTTCTATAGAAGCGCAGGAGCGTCATGAAAATTATGAACGTACCCATATAGATGAGGATGAGAAGTTTTAAAGGAGAGGGGTGTTGGCAATTGAGCGTGATAGTGACGTGTCATCCCGGAAGTTAGAGCCTCTTACTATCCGGGACCTAGGACTTAAAATTACACGTTTTCCAATATGTTATGTTGGTATTTTATAAGAAACTAGATCCCGGATACCAAGAAAATCTAAGATTTGCAAAGTGGCAAATCCAAGATTTTCTAGGTTTCGGGATGACACCAATCAGTTTTTAGTTCGTTAAAGATATGGAATTGGTATGAAATCTTTGTATTAGGTATCTTGCAAAAACTTACCTTCCACTAACTTATTTTGTAGTTGCTCAATAGTTAATGGTTTGTTTATATAGCTATTTGCGCCTGATACCATTGATTTAACAGAAGCAAAGGTTTTGCCAGTCTCTTCCTCGTCCCCTTTGCCAGAACACATAATAACATAAGGATACGAGCCGTTTTTATTCTTACGTAAAGATATTATAAACTCTATGCCAT
>CAZOKN010000084.1:300-3303 GCA_964580525.1 uncultured Rickettsiaceae bacterium | reverse complement strand
TAAAAACCCAATAACCATTTTGCATTCTGGTTCGCATACGGTTTTTTACCTGCTCAGCATTCTTTTCCCTTTGGTGTGCGGCAACACTGGCGAGCAAATGCTCTACGAGGCGGCTATCTGAGTCTTCACCAAACTCTATGGCAGGCGACTCCAGTTTGCCTCCAGCCTCGCTAATAGCGGCTCTTAATTTGATATGGGTTTCTAAATCTCTAGCTAAGCGGCTAATGTCATCAATAATAACAACATGCTGATAGTTATTACGATGCTTCTTAAGAAAGATAAGCATTTCTCTTATTTTAGGACGGTCTAATAATTTACCGGTAATACCTTCATCATAAAATACTTCGACAATTCCATAACCATGCATCCTTGCATATTCACGGCAGCGTGTTTCCTGTGAAGCAAGTCCATCGCCCTTTCGTACTTGAGCTTGGCTAGATACACGGCAATAAATAACGGCTTTCTCATGGTTTTTCATGCCATTCACCATTGCTCGAAGTAGCCGAAGCATCAACTGGTTTCTGGCTATAAACTGATAAATATGTACGATTCATACGGAAATGACTATCCAGAACCGTATCTACCATCATGATGATAGTAGTGACTAATTCAATCTTCTGTTCTTCAGTAAGATCAAAATTATCAATGTATGGGCGGAATGGAGTAAGATCAATCGCCATGATTTTTACCCACCTCTGGCGACTGTAAATATAAATATGCCAGAATCTGTTCATATTGTTTAGAAGTTTTTTGTTCGAACATATTTTAATCTCCTAATTTCAAATTGAGGCGTGTTGAGATTTTAAGGAGGGCTATGACCCACATCTGCCATGCCTTGGTACGGCCACAGCCGATACGACCACATATGATTTTCCAGGGAACGCGCTCGGCGCGAAGTAAAATCAGGCGGCGTTCTGCCTCATCATCTAGGTAAAAAATCCACTGGATGGTTTCTTCCATGCGGGTGATTGCATCTGCCTGCGGTGGGCCAAGATATAATTTTGGCGGTTCTTGCTGAAGCTGCTCAAGAACCGTGCGCATAATTGGCGGCCAGGTGCTGACATATCCCTGCACCCGCACTGGCGGCATACGTTTTAGTGTGTATGCGGCCTCTTCAAAACGATTGGCAATATCTGTTGGTTTCCATTTCTTCATTTGTCTACCTCTTTGATTTTTAGCTGGATTCCTATAATTTTGTGAGATTGATAACTATGTTTGGCCCACCATAAATTGAGGTCCTGCAGGTAGTGCTTGGTTATCCATTCATGGATAAAGCTAGTCTGGCAGATAATGGTAACAACTGCGCCACCACCCTCGGTAAGTTCCGCACCAAATACAAGCGTGGCGGAAAGCCAGCTTTTGCAAACTGCTTTGCCATATTTATTAGTGAAGCAGGCCAGCACATGATCCCAGCCGGTTTGCAATTGTGGATCATAACACGGCGGCATCGGCACAGGGTGCTTTCCACCTGAAAAACCGCCTTCAAGAATTTTTACAACATGTTCTGATGATTCTACTGCCCAGCCAAGGTCTATGGTCCAGTTTTTGCCTTTAATCCTGCCCATACAAAAATCGCTGGCGGAGATGACTTCGCAATAATACTGCCAAGCCCTTATATCTTCTTTGAAATCTTCTACCCATCTGGCTTTTATCTGTTGTTTTCTTTTGGCAGTTAAAACTGCCTTATGGCCTTTGGTTAATTTTTCCTGTACCTCTGTATTCCAAATCTGGAGCATCTGGTCTAAAACATTTTCTCCGGTTTTTTGTTTTTCCTTCTCAGACTCTTCCTTTTCTTCTCTCGCTCTTTTTTGTTTTGAATCTTTTTTTGAATTTGGATCTGGATTTACATCTGAGTATGAATCTGCTCTGCTCTCATCTGTATCTGTTCTGCTCTGTTCTGTATCTTCTCTTATCTGTTCTGTTTTTTCCTGTTTTTGCGTTTTGGGTTGTTTTGCTGCGTTGCTTTCCGTTGCATTATGTTGCGCATTGTTGCCTTGTGTTGCTTCCTGTTTTTTCTTATCACGGAATTTCTGAGAACGCTCAGTGGAAGTGGTGTGCTGCCGCTTATTCAACCATACGGATACGAACACAACCTAGATCAAGTGTACGCCAAAATGCTATACCTGATTCACCTTTGTGTTCTATTACAGATATTTTTGACCAGTCTGTTGTTGTGAAAGGAATATTTTTAAGTTCCATAAATTACCTTTTTTAATTAGTATATTTGTTGTAATACTTATTATATAATAAGTATTACCTTTAGATATAATTGCAAACTACTTGATTTTACTTAGATTGTTCGTCTTTCCTTTTCTTTTCTCCCATAACCTTTTTGCTAAAAAATTCTTCTTTTTTTGATAAATATTCTGTTGCTATTAACCCACCAACAGTGCCTGAGGCACTAACAAAAGTCATAAGGCCTATTCCCACAATACCTCTATAAGGACCTGTTCTGAAAGTATGCTTTAGAGCATCTACAAATGTTAATGGTGAAGTAGAGTGATTCATAAGAGTATGTACTCGGAAGAACGGGGCAAGTATAATATTAGAACAAGTGCCCGCAACAGAAGCTAATGTTGTAGTTGTTATTTTCTGCCCTAAAACATTATTTTCTGGAATTACGTCGTTAAGCAATTTATTCTGTTCAATGAGGCTTTTAGCAAGAACGATTGCTGACCAAAAAGAAAACTGTCTTCCAGCAACGATTGATACCCCACGATAAAGCATCTTTAGAGTTTCTAACGTTCCATATTTAGAATTTAAGCTTTGAAAAGTAGGTTTTATTCCTCCTTTGAAAGAATCGTAGGTTTGCTGCATAGCTGTCATAGATTCAAATGCTGCTGTTGGGGTATCAGCTACTACCCCATAACAAATCGTTGCAATAGCTCTAGCATTATATGGAGACATATCGATTTTACCTTCTTTTGATAGAGCAACAGCTTTTTCTTGTACAAAAGACATTGGTGTAAGTCTAGAAAATGACCGTATTGCTTGCTGGAACTG
>CAZOKN010000084.1:0-290 GCA_964580525.1 uncultured Rickettsiaceae bacterium | reverse complement strand
CTGTCTGTGCGCATATTAATATACGTTTTGCTGGCGTATATAATACTGCTACATATAATGATGACGCCGCTGGAACTCCTATGCTTATCAAATATTTTCTAAAATCAGTATCATTATTATTTTTCATGATTGTATGTCCTTAAATATTTATTCTTATAATCGTGATCTTATTTGGAAAGTAGGAGCAGAAGACATAAAGTGTTCAGAAAAACGATTTGGATTAAATTCGTCAAAATTTATGTCTGGTATATTAATACATTTGCCAGTCATTTGTGATACCACTATATCAG
>CAZOKN010000083.1:0-3310 GCA_964580525.1 uncultured Rickettsiaceae bacterium | reverse complement strand
AAACCGAGATCTACAGTAATCCAATTTACGAAATCTGTCTTCCAATCTGCTCTCGCTTCAGCTGGGATAAACATAAGATTAATTATCCATGCAATAACTCGTGGCTTTAACCCACGGCGTGTCAGTAGGCCTTCCACTCTTCCAACATTAGCCTCGGAAGGATTATTCGATAAATCTTTAAGTGCATTTTTAATTTCAGCAGTTTCCTTAGCCAGTTCTCCTTTTTCAAGCAAAATTAAATCAGGTCTACCTTTTTTTCTTGCAATTACTTCGCCATTTTCTTTAATTTCGACTTCGTATCCTTCTTTTGTCAAAACTGCTTCTACCCTCACCAATTCTTCTCTTGTTGCGACCTCCATTTTACCTCCTTCTTGAACGCGTTCTGAGACAGGTGACGTTTCTGAAGGGGCTGCTTCACCTTTCTTTCCATCTACCTCAGCGCCCTTATCCTTACGACCTTTCCCGCCACCATCCGGTTTCACAGGCGGTTTGAAAACTTTCCCACCAATCTTTATGGCACCACCAACCACACGTAAAGCGCCTACGGCAACATAAGCGTGAATAAGTTCATGAGCCATATCCCAATCTTTGAAATCTCCCTTTTCAATACCATGTCTCAAAGCACCAATGCTCAACATAGTCGCTGCTTCGGCGTTCCCAGTTATAAGTAATTTTGCAATCACAGCTCTAACCGCTTTGTCTTTAGAAGCTCCAACTAAAACATCAGCAAAAACTTTTGCTTTCTCGCCAACTACATGAAAAGCGCCGAGTGTAGCAGTAGTCAACAAAATATCCTTTCCCCATTGGGGAAGAGACTTGAGATATTTTTTTTCCTCAGGCGTACCAAAGGTAGCTCCATAAAGTTGTTCCACTAGTTCTCCAACCATTTCCGGATCATGCAGTCCAACATTTGTAACTTCAAACGCAGCGCCACCAGCCAGCGGAGACACAATGTATCTTCCTCCAATATAGGTGGCTCTACTAGCTAATCCTGCTTCAGCAGTTAAAGCCACTTTTGTAGCCCCTGCTGCTGTTTTTGCTAACGTAAAACCTCTACCAAGTCTACCACTCATAATTAAAGCTCTAGCCCCTAAACTAAGCCCACCTCTCACTAAAGCAGCAGCGCCACCTGAAAGCATAATCAATGGAGCGTTTATAATCAATTCATCCACGATCATATCCCAAGTCTGATCGGACATTTCATACCACTCACCAGTATTCATTATACTCTTGTAGCGATCCATAATCGCTTTTTTCTGGGGATCAAGGTCAGTGAATAATTCATTGCTAGTTTTCTTTGCCATCAGTACATTCAAAGATCTATTTGTATCTTCTTCAATAAGCTGATTTCTAAATTCTTCTTGCTGTGCTAATGATAAACCGGCTTTTGTCCAACTCTCTACAACTTCTTTCGTTCTTGTTAACCTACTTATTTTTTGCCTTGATTTAGTTTCAATATCTTTTCTTTCATCGTATCGATTTAAAGAATTCTGTAAGCCGCTTTTCATAAAACCACGATGTCTATAATCCCCAGGGATACCATGCTCATCTACGCCTTTCACGTCATCTTCAAATCCTTTCAACTCTTCTAATAACGCCTTGTATTCAACCTGATTTACATAACGCCCATCGGCCGCTTGTCCATCTAATCTGCTCAACTTTTGTTTAATTGACCTATACCTTTTCAAATTTTCATCTGAATATTCAGGTGTATTTGAAAAATATAATTCTCTCGCTTGGTTAAATTCTGGTTTCAGTAAAACATTTTCGATTAATGTCTGAGCTTCACCGTAATCACGCTGATCTCTCATAAAATCAAGCAACTGAGTGTACTGACCAACAACATCGTTGTCAGTCTTTAACTCCAAAAACGCTAATCGCTTCTGTCCCTTCTCATCAAGGATGAATTGCTGATTTCTATCCCTTAAAGCTCTAAACATTCCATTTGGCCATTTTGTGGCCAGCTCCAATTGCAACTTTGTATCAAGCAATTTATCTAAAGGCTCATCTGTGTTTTTTATTTTTTCCTCAACGTCTGTTAAAGAATTTATGAAATGCTGATAATACATAGCCTTCACGGCTTCTTCATGTCCCGTCAAAAGGACTCGACCTTCGTGCCTGAAATTATTCGCAATAGCACTCAACGCCAATCTCACAATCTTCAATTGTTCCAACCTTCTTTGTTTTTCAGGAGACAGTTCTTTGCCCGCTTCCGATAAAAGATCCACCTTTTGCTCATCTGTCAAAGCTGCAAAAATCAGAGAAGCCATATCAGCTTCTTCTTTTGCTTCTTGGCTCTGTTCAAAACCCTTACCAAAACCTAATGCTTGAACTTTTTCATGTGGTTGTTGAAAAGGGGTTGCAGGACTAGGACTTGGACTTGGAGTCAAATTTTCATCAAGCAACGCTTCTAAAGCGTCCACATACTTTCCTTGCTCCTCCGTATCCATTTCCTTTTCTGTCAAATCCTCAACCAGCAAATCCACAGCCTCAAACTGTGACTCATTAATTTCATCAGACAATGAGCGTCTCCTTTCTGTAGAAAATCTCTCATACTTTTCTAAAATTTCCTGCCAGTTATCTGGCCTTACTTCTTTTAAAATCGGTTCTAATTTTTGTTGTTCTGGATTGTTTGACATTTTATTTTAATTTTATTTTTTTCAATTATTCATTACTTAAATCTTCTAGGACATTTGTCCAGTATGTAGAACTTTTTTCAGCCTTATTTTTTTCGCTTTGCCACTTAAGATACTCCTTATCATTTTCTAGATAGGCAAGTTTTAATTTATATTCCTTAACTTTCTCTTTTATATTCAAGTCGGGGGTCGTAGGTCCACCATCCTTCATAGCCTTCGGAGTATTATACCAATTCATGATTTTCTCTCCGGTATCTGGATCCTCATCTTGAGTCCTATCACCCATTGCTGTAACTAAATCTTGTCCCAAACTTTTAACTTCAGTATCTAACGCATCGTACTTATCTTTTCTTATTCCTTTTAAATATCTTGCAGCCTCAGCATTACCTGCCAGAAGGTCTCTAGCGGCCTTTTTGCGTTTATACTTAGCCTGTAGTCCTGCGATGTTTACCGCACTTAAGTGTCCACGACTTTCGGTGGAACTAATTAGCTCTTCGCCGGCTCGAATATAAGTCTGTGTAAGAGCAATCCTACGTTTCTGTTTATCAATTTTTTCTTGATAGAAGGTGGTTACAAGGTCAGCCTCCCATTTTCTATACATAGGGTAGGATACCCACTCGGGCTTTTTATCATGAGTTGGGTCACGTGGATCTTTCCTGTCTTTAGTGATTTTA
>CAZOKN010000082.1:0-3336 GCA_964580525.1 uncultured Rickettsiaceae bacterium | reverse complement strand
CGTATTAAGGGGGGCTGGAGAATTTTGTTGCTTTATGGTTTCTTCTAGGTTCTGGTTTAGGTCATCATGCAATGCTTCAATTTTTAAATTCTCAAGCATTTTACCTGCACGGTCTGCCGGGGTCATTTCTTGTAATTTTTTTCTATACTCTTTATACTTCGCAACACAGTCAGAAACTTTCTGATAGCTGAATGGTTTTATAATATACCCCGCAGCACCGCGCTCTTTTGCAAGCCTTACATCACTGGAAACACGGCTCATGGTGAGCATTACTACAAACGCTTCAGGATCATAGCTTATAAGCTGTGGTAATAGGTCGAGGCCGCTCTTATCTGGTAGGCCAATATCAACAAGGGTTATATCGGGAGAAAATTCCTTGAATTTCTCAAAACCTTCGGCCGCATTTGCTGCGGCCATTTTTTCGCATCCCTCGAATACTTGAAGAGCTAGGGTTCTATATACCTGCTCATCTTCTATTATAAGTACAGTTAATTTTTTTTCTGCCATTAGATTCTTACTTACTACTCAATTTTTTCTTTTCTAGCTTTTCTGCAAGTATATAGTACTTCTCAACACATTCTTTAATTTTCTGCCGTGAGAAGGGTTTTACTATATAACCACGTGCGCCATTCTTTAAGGAATCCTGGACATCTTTTTGCAGGTTGCTAGCTGTAAGCATTACCATGAAGGCGTGTGGATCAAGAGATTTTATTTCACTTAGTATAGCGTGACCGCTGTTATCTGGAAGGCCAATATCTATAAATGTTATATCTGGTCTGAATTGTTTGAATTTGTCTATACCTTCCGCAGCGCTGCTAGCTGAATATGTGGTGTATCCATTGAGCATGTCAATTGCAAGTTTCCTGAACATTTCATTGTCCTCAATTACGAGCACAGATAGATTTTTCTGCTTCTTTGTCATTCCCCCTCCTAATCTTTATGCAAAAAATATTGGGCAAGTTTTTGCTGTAAAATTTCACCCTTTATAGGTTTGCTAATATAATCATCCATTCCCGCAGCAAGGCATTTTTCTCTATCTCCAGACATAGCATTAGCTGTAATGGCTATAATCACTGTACGTTTCTTGCCAGAAGTATTTTCAATTTCCCGTATATTCTTTGTTGCGTCGTACCCATCCATTTCTGGCATTTGTACGTCCATGATAATAACGTCGTAGTTATTATCATTATATTTATCCAGGGCCGTTTTCCCATCCTCAGCAACATCGACATCGCATCCCATTAATTCGAGCATTTCCCTGGTGAGTTCTTGATTAATAATATAATCATCGGCAACTAATGCTTTCCTCCCAATAAAATCTCTGGTGATTTTTTTCATACAAAATTCCTAAATATTGATCGGAAAAGGTAATTCGAACCAAAACAGCGCACCTTTGTTAAGTTCACTTTCTACACCGATTTTGCCATTCATTAATTCCTCAACAAGTTGTTTGCATATTGTAAGGCCAAGTCCTGTACCACCAAATTTTCTTGTGGTGGAGAGGTCTCCTTGTTCAAATTTTTCAAATATACTTCGCTGTTTTGATTTATCTATACCAACACCAGTATCCTTGATTTCAAAGCGAAGTCTAACCTTATCTGCCAAAATTTCTTTTGTAGAAATGGAAACTTCTATACTGCCTTTCTCCGTGAATTTTACCGAGTTGCCAATAAGGTTCATTAGTATCTGCTTCATCCTTACCGGGTCAACTATAACTGTTTCAGGAACATTCTTGGAAATATTAACTTTAAATTTAAGTTTCTTTTCTTGGATTTTAAGGGAAAATATATTTTTAATTTCCTCAACTATTTCACCAAGATTACAAGGCATTGGTTCAAGGCGCATGCCGCCAGCTTCAATTTTTGAGAAATCCAGTATATCATTAATTAGCTCCAGCAGCATTTCACCAGAACTATAGATGCGGTTTGCATATTTTTCCTGTTTTTCAGTAAGGCCAGTATTCAGCAATAATTCTGTCATTCCAAGTATGCCATTTAGCGGTGTACGTATTTCATGGCTCATATTGGCAAGGAACATGCTTTTGTATTGATTAGCCCTGGTTGCTTCGCTTCTGGCTTTTTGTGTTTCGAAATAAGCCCATTCAACGCGGTCAGTATATTGGTTAATGCGTTCTTCAGCTTTTTTACGCTCGGTAATATCCCGCACTACAAATGTAAAAAATCTTTTGCCTGAATGATAACTTATTGTGATGCAAATTTCGATAGGGAATGTACCTCTATCCTTATGTTTTGCAATCGTTTCAACATTCCGGCCTATAACTGAGGCGCTGCCTAATAAATCATAATCAAGCAGATGTACGGCTGCAAAATCATCGGCAACAAGAATATTCACCTTCTGGCCCAATATATCATCAGTATTATAACCAAAAAGCCTCTGTGCGGCGTTATTAAAAATTTCTATTTCACCAATGTCATTAGTTTTTATTACCCCGTCAACAACAGCGTCAATAATTGAACTGAGTTCTTCAACTGTTAAGCGGCTGGATTTTGTGGAGGATTTGGATTTATTGTTAGGCATATCTTGCAATCCTGTTGACACTGGATAAGATAATGCCCTAAAACTAGTGGTTAGACAATAACTTTGTCTTGTGCTATAATGAGGAACTTTTATGGATAATTATATCATTGAATTTCTGCAGGTTGGCAAGCTAATAAAAGTTAGCGCTTTTGATCAAGAAACACTTCGTGAAGCTTCTATCGTTGTCCCTGCAGGCAAAGGATTGACAAAGCAGGATATGACTAAACTGGCCGTAAAAAGATTGGAATCGGTTTTAAGAAAGGAGGAGGTATAGCACCATTTGACATATCCTTTGGGTGCTGTATATATACCTGTCCCTGTGTAGAAGTTAGGTTATGGCGTGAAGGGATTTTTATTATTTCCTTATTTTCTAAGGGGTTGTCATGGAGCAATATGTGTCTTCGCTTAACTGGTTTGACATAACCTTGTTGGTTATAGTGTTTATATCAACCATCTTTGCCATGTTTCGCGGTTTTATTAAGGTTGTTTTTTCGCTTATTACCTGGCTATCATCAGGTTTCCTGGCTCTAAAGGCGTTTCCATATTCAATGGAATATTTTGCTACTAAGATTCATAGCGAAACAGCAGCAAAGGCAGCGGCTTTCGCAGCTGTTTTCCTATTTGCATTTATTGTTTTGGCAACAATAAACTCTCGTATAGTCCATGCGTTGCGTAAGCAGTGCGGTGGCTTTTTTGATAGAACTCTTGGCCTTGCATTTGGCGCTATACGCGGCGGTTTAATAGTTTGTTTGATATTCTTCTCCAATTTTGTACACAGGATAAACCAAATAACTGCAT
>CAZOKN010000081.1:0-3457 GCA_964580525.1 uncultured Rickettsiaceae bacterium | reverse complement strand
TCAAGCATTTCACTTACCATACTTTCTTTTATGGTATTCATTCCCCTTATATGATTGAACTCTTCACGGTTTTTAGGAGCTAAAGATGCTATTTCAACGAGCATGTGGTCTTTTATTATATGGCCTCGTGGCTTGTTGCTATTTTGTGCTTTTATCTCACGCCATTTTGCTAAAGCCTTAACAACAGCCAAATCATGTTTGATATTTTCTTTTATAGATAATCTTTCCCATGCTTGCTCAGGATCTGTAATATAATTCTCAGGATTCAGCAAATCGGCCATTTCTTCTTCTATCCAAGACTGACGGTCATGCTCTATGATTTGCTTGCTTAATGATTTATAAACATCGCGTAAATAGGTTACGTCCGAGAGAGCATATTCTACCTGTCTTTCGGAAAGAGGACGCTTACCCCAATCAGTAAAACGCATTGTTTTATCAAGTTTTTTACCAGTGATTTCGTATACGAGGTTGGCATAGCTAACAGCACTGCCAAAGCCACAAACCATTGCTGCTATTTGCGTATCGAACATAGGTTCAGGCATTTTTCCGGCGATTTTTATGGTTATTTCTAAATCTTGCCTGGCTGAGTGGAATATCTTCATCACTTTCGTATTGGCAAATACTTCAAAAAGTGGAGATAGATCAAGGTTGTTTGTTAGAGGGTCTATAGCATAAACATTCTTTTCAGAAGCTACCTGAATAAGGCATAATTTTGGGTAATAGAATTTATCTCTGAGAAATTCCGTATCAACAGTTATAAATTCTTCATTGTTGAGCTCATTACAAACTTCTTTTAGTTTTGAAAAATCAGTTATTAGAGTCATATCAAACCAAAATTTTTTACAAAGATTAGAGTGTTAATTAAAGCATTCTATATCTTTTTAATGAACTTGTAATTAATCAGTCTTTCCAAGAAGGAATTTGATTATAGATTTAGAGTGGCTTCCTTTCAATCTTCTAAATGAAGAAGCGTTATAGTTATGAATTGTAGCTTCACCTATGATTTTGCCTTTAGGATCTTTAACAGTGACTACAGAATCAATATATTCAACTCCCGACATAGGACCAGTCATGAAACGTAAAAATCCGTTTTTGACCCGATATTTAGTTATTTCTATATCAACAACACAAGGTTTGTCAGAGGTGTTAGTTTGTAGACGTTTTCTATTCAAAAGCTTTTTAGTTACTACGCTATTGATACTGTAGAGCATTTTTTCGTCAACAGGGCGAGTGATTTTATCATGCGAAATAGGGTTAACTTTATATCTTGTAGAGCCTGATACCTTGCTAAAATCAAGGGGCTTATTTATAGTTATTGTACCGCCGCAACCAGACAAAAATATTGATAAAGCTAATGCAACGACTAGTAGTGTAAATTTTTTCATTTTAAATCTCTGCGTAATATTCAAATATTTGCCTGAAGGAATACACCAAGAGCTGAAATTGTCAATATATCCCTACATAAAGAGCTACTTATGGGGAATTTTAAAAGCTTTTCTTGGAATTTGGCTATATATCCTATATATGGAGATTTGGTAATTAAAATAGCTCAAATACGGAAGTTAAGGAAATGCACACATTTAGAACTCATAATTGCGGCCAATTGGATAAAAGTCATATAGGCCAGACTGTTAAATTATCAGGCTGGATTCATAGAAAACGTGACCATGGTAACTTGCTTTTTGTCGATGTAAGAGATCATTTCGGAATGACCCAATTGGTTATAACCAATGAAGATAAATTTTTGGATGAAGCTACGCAAGTTCGTTATGAAAGTGTTGTAACAATAACAGGTAAGGTGGTAGCGCGTGCTTCGGAAACTGTTAATAAATCATTGCCAACCGGCGAGATTGAAGTTTCTGTTGAAAGCTTTTTTGTGGAATCTATGGCAGATGTTCTGCCTATACAGGTCAATACTGATAAAGAATTTCCTGAAGATACAAGACTAAAATATCGTTTCCTTGATTTGCGTAGAGAGCGTATTCACAATAATATCGTTCTGCGTTCGAAGGTTGTGAGCAGCCTTAGAAAAAGAATGACCGACAGTGGTTTTATGGAATTTCAGACGCCAATTTTGACGGCAAGCTCGCCTGAAGGTGCGCGTGATTATCTGGTTCCTAGCCGTATCCACCCAGGTAAGTTTTATGCTTTGCCGCAAGCACCACAACAGTTTAAACAATTATTAATGGCTTCTGGTTTTGATAGATATTTCCAGGTTGCACCTTGTTTTCGCGATGAAGATGCAAGAGCAGACCGTTCTCCGGGCGAATTTTATCAGCTTGATATCGAAATGTCTTTCGTTACACAGGACGATGTTTTTGCTGCTATCGAGCCGGTTTTATATGGTGTGTTTAAAGAATTTTCTGATAAAAAAATAACTAGCGCTCCATTCCCTAGAATTTCATATAAAGATTCGATGCTGAAATATGGTAATGACAAGCCTGATTTGCGTAATCCACTTGTAATCAGCGAAGTTAATGAAGTATTTGCTGGCTCAGGATTTTCTATATTTGCCAAAGCTATTGAGCAGGGTAAATGTGTACGTGCAATACCGGCTCCTGGCACAGCCAGCCAGCCGCGTAGTTTCTTTGATAAGAAAATTGCATTTGCTCAGGAACTTGGAGCTCCTGGTTTGGGCTATATCGTGTTTGATGAAGACGGTTCTGCTAAGGGTCCAATTGCTAAATTCCTTGATGAAGCAAGGCTAAGTAAATTACAAGAACTTACAGGCACTAAGAAAGGTGATGCGGTTTTCTTCTCAAGTGGAACACCTGCTGAAGCTGCGCATATTGCCGGCCATGTGAGGACGCATCTAGGACAAGAACTTGGCCTAATCAAAGATGATGAGTTTAAATTCTGCTGGATTGTTGATTTCCCTTATTTTGAGTGGAATGAAGATACTAAGAGAATTGATTTTAGTCATAATCCATTCTCTATGCCACAGGGTGGTTTGGAAGCAATTGAAAAGGCTAAAAGCAATGATGAATTGTTGGCTATTAATGCTTTCCAGTACGACATTGTGTGCAATGGTGTGGAACTTTCAAGTGGTGCGATTCGTAACCACAAACCGGAAATTATGTATAAAGCGTTCGAAATATGTGGTTATAGCAACGAGCAGGTTGATGAGCGTTTCGGTGGTATGATACGTGCTTTCAGATTTGGCACACCACCGCATGGTGGCCTTGCTCCGGGAATTGACCGTATGGTTATGTTGCTTGCTGGTGAGCCTAATATCCGGGAAGTTATTGCTTTCCCAATGAACCAAAAAGCTGAAGATTTACTCATGGGTGCGCCATCAATTGTTGATCCTAAACAATTACGTGAGCTTAATATCCAACTTTCTGCCAAAGCAAAAGAGTTGGTTGAGGGTGAAAAATCTCAAGCAAAAGAAGAGAAAGTTGCGTAAATACTGCGCCTCTTTTAATGATAACCGTCTTATTGGCGTTTTATGGTAGAT
>CAZOKN010000080.1:0-3693 GCA_964580525.1 uncultured Rickettsiaceae bacterium | reverse complement strand
TATTTGCCTAATCGCATTTTCTTTTTTAAGCTCATCAAGATTACTTTGCTGCATCTTCATCTGCTTAATTTTTTCGTTTGTAGCATCCACTACTTTATTATAAGTATTTATTCCCTCTTTAAGCGCTAATTCTAATAACAAAGATTCTTGCTCATCCTCTACTAATGATATGGGTTCAAGTATATTGGTCTGTTTTCTAAGAAGAACTTCCAATAAAGTTTTTCTGTATTTCTTTAAATTATTAAAGAATTCTGCCTCAAGTGCGATCACAGCCGGTATGGAATCATCCATAGAGTGCCAAAAATCAAGACAGGTATTATTACTGGTTAATTTATTTTGTATCAGATGAATTTTGTCTTCATTCAAGGCGGTCTTTGCCTTTGTAGAAGTATTGTTTGCCTCCAAGATAAGGGATTGGCATTCATCTGAAAAAAATTGCTTATATACTGCTACAATGTCATTATCAGAAATATTCTGAAAACAGAATGGGCATTTTTCAGTATCTCCAGCAACCTCTATCCCGTATTTAATCCACTTGTGGTGTTGTTGAATGTGCAATTTATACTCAGCAGCCTGTGCCACTGTATCTAGGCTCTTAGCAATCAAATCTTTATAATCTACCCACTCAATTTCTATTTTTTGTGGTACTAAATGTGTTTTTATGCGCTCCGAATTTTTTATTTGAATGGCATTACGTTCAGTCAACATTTTTAATGCCTCGAAATCTTCTTGAGACATTTCAGGGATATCGAGAAGTTGTTTAATATCTTGAATACCAGCCAGGTTCTTCAAATTTGTTTCCTGCAGAGTAATTTCTTTAGTCAGAGGAGGAATCTCAATATTAGCAAGCGTTGCAATTTGTTCAATTTTACTTACATTGCCTTCCCCCAATATGACATAATTGAATAGGCCGCGCTTATTTTCTGTACCAATAATGGCGGATGAAAAAATATTTTTCTCAATGAATTCTTCGTCAAAAATAAGAAACTTTGTTTCAGGCGTATGTTTCCATTCCCCATTTAGAAAATTATATATTTTTCCATTAATTTGCAGACTAACTTCACATTTACCTTCACGTCCAATAGTCTTTTTCATTAAGATCTTTTCTGGATCGTTAATGCTTAAAGATTTAAGAATTGTTGCAATTGTACTTTTTCCAGTTCCATTTTCTGCATAGACAAGACTAAATTTGCCAAAATTATTACTGGCTGCTGGGCTGCTGGTAGGAACAACCTCATAAAAACGGCCAACATTCTTTATATGGTTAATCTTTTCTAACATTCATTTTTCCTAATTACAGATCAACAATTCTCAGCAGCATTAGGTCATGCTTTAGCTGATGGCTCCTAAATCTTATATACAATTTTTATAGCAGCATAAACAGAACAAATTTTTATAGTACTCTTTCCAAATAGTGCATTGGGTGATAATCTCTAACAATTATGCCTATAAAAATATTTGGAAGATCGATGAATCATTATAAGTTATTAAGTGCGCCGGAGGATTATGGTAGCAAAGGCCAAGCATGGAATGCAGATTTTGTAAAATATATGGTTGAAATAGCTACTCATCCTACTTATGCAGGCATGCCAGACGCTATTAAAGATGATGGAAAAATACAATGGGAAGCTCCTTCAAATCGTCAGAGTGGTAAATATAAAGATACCCATCACAAACGTAGAGAGTGGTGGAAGAAAAAAGCCGAAGCAATTGGTATTAATCCCAATTCGAATCAATGGATTAGTGAAACGGCAAAAAAAATTCATCCTACTAGTCAAAAACCGTGTAAGCGCTGTGGAAGAATAATGCTTATTAATTATGTTTATCCAAATGGTCAATTTAAACGCCGTTTACAGTCATTATTTGGTGAAAATGTTGCGTATGATCCTTTAGAATCCATAAGTGATGTCGTACAGAGATTGGTTGATGAATATGGGGATAGTGCCTTTAAAGTTTTTCCAAAACTATTAGAAACTGGTACAATCACCCCACCACAAATTAAAAATGATATAGACTCTTGGAAGGTGTGGATTGAAGATGAATACATTCCAAGAGAGCCTTCCTTATTAAGTCCAGGAGCCATGTCAAATGCCCCTGATCGATTTGATGGTTTCCATTCGTTTAACTTATGCTGTCGAAAAAAAGCAGATACTGGACGCCATGATTCTAATATGCGTACATATACTACCGATAGAAGGGTCTTTGAATATTGGTCTGAAGGAGATTGGATAGCCGCCGATAGACTTATGGGGTTAATAAGTGCCAAATTTAGAAATGAACTGGCTGCTGATGGTGGAACTGGCCCTTGCAGCGCTGACCACATAGGCCCTCTTTCCCTAGGCTTTTTTCATAGACCAGAATTTCGATTACTTAGTAAGGCTGCAAATTCAGCAAAAAATAATCGTATGACTTTATGGGATGTCAACCACCTAAATGCAAAACCACTTTGGGATTTAAGAAAAGATAATGTTAGTGATGAAGAAACTGCATTAAGGCTTTCTAAGTTACTTAGAGATAATCAACGAAATGCTATGAATATTTTAGGTACTATTCTTGAAGATGGTCATCTTGCATTTTTAACCACATTACTAAAACTGGAACATGCTGAAAGAAATATTGAGTTTGATAATCTTAGAATTCAGGATTACATAACAATTTATGATAAAATAGTGATGGTACCAAGAAATACAAAATATGTTGTAGAACAAAAAGCACGCAGGCTAAGAATAGCCTTCGAAGCATTAAGAGGTTATACAAAAAAAGAAAATCGTCATAGTTTTATTGTTACAGATACAGGTGTGGAAGCAAACCTTAAACAAGCAATATGCGTTTTACAGGCGGCAAATAAACGTACTCATGAACTCAACACTGAATTAAATCTATTGCTTTTTCCAACTGATGGAAAAAGAACCCCTGAAAGCCAATTTAGACAGTTCGTAGATGGTATTAAAAAAGATAATGACCCTGTTTTTATTGAAGCACATTATTTTTTAGTTGAAGCAATGAAATCAGTAGCTAAACAACTTAGTGATATGTGGGGCAATGATCGCTATACAAGAGCGGCATTTGATTTTGAAAACGATTGAGTTTGCGTTAGGGAAGTAAATGTTTCGTTTGATTCATAAAACCGATTATTAGAAATTATCTTTTCTAGATATTCCTCAGGCGATAAAAATGTTCTAATAAATGCTTGATAGGCACTTTTTGGCAAGGAAATATAATTCTTCATTGCACCATCTTCTCCCGCACAAAGAGATGGAAGATCGGAAAGTGCTTCCTCAACACTAACAGCAAGATTTGCTTTATAAAACAAATTATTATCAGTTGATGGCTTAAGGCTTGTTATAGGTTGAGGTAAAATAAATTCAAAATCTTTGGATTTGTTGCCAATTAGAAGAAGTCGTTTTCTACGTTGAGGAATAGCAAATTCTTCTGTAGATATCACTGCGGTATGGATAGAAGGTGTTACACTTTTAAACGTATCTTTTATATATTGAAAAACAGAACCTCCCTGCATATTTAATAATCCTGCTACATTTTCAAATACAAAACCATCTGGTTTCACCGCCTCTAGTAAATTTTTATAATTCATGAATAGATGATTGCGTTTATCATCCATAGTTCTTTTATGCCCTGCAGTAGAAAAACCTTGGCATGGAGGCCCTCCAAGAACCCAAAGAGGAGCTCCCTTTA
>CAZOKN010000079.1:0-3815 GCA_964580525.1 uncultured Rickettsiaceae bacterium | reverse complement strand
AAGATGCGATAGATGCAGCAGTTGCTGGTGGTGCTGATTACATAGGGTTTGTATTCTTCAAGGCATCTCCGCGTGATGTTACTCCGCAAAAAGCTAAAAAACTTTCTGAAGGAATACCATCTCACATAAAAAAAGTTGCAGTGTTGGTTGATAGCACTGATCACGAGATAGAGCAGATATTGAAGCATTGTAAATTTGACTTTTTACAACTGCACGGAAAAGAAACTGTAAAAAGAATTATCGAAATTAAGAAAAGATTTTCTATTCCTGTCATAAAGGCCATAGCAGTGAGATCTAGTGATGATATAGCAAAAGGGCAAAGCTATTCAGAAGTGGCAGATATGTTGTTGTTCGATGCAAAAGTTCCTGAATCTCCATTGCCAGGAGGTAATGGTTTATCGTTTGACTGGACGTTGTTGAAAGAGCGTAAATTTATGTTACCGTGGTTTTTATCTGGTGGTATCAATATAGCTAATTTGCGTGAAGCTGTTATGATTAGTGGGGCGGAAGCTGTTGATGTATCTTCAAGCCTTGAGAGCGAGCCAGGAATTAAAGATCCTGGATTAATAGAAATTTTCTTAGAAAAAGTAAAAAGCCTATGAAGAAAACGAATTATAAACAGCCGGATAATAAAGGGCATTTCGGTATTTATGGCGGCAGATATGTTTCTGAAACATTGATGCCTCTTATATTGGAGCTGGAGCAGGCCTATTTAAAATTTAAAAATGATTCTGATTTTAAAAAAGAGCTGCAATATTATCTTGAGCATTATGTTGGAAGGCCAAGCCCACTTTATTTCGCAGAAAGGCTTACAAAACATCTTGGTGGTGCAAAAATTTATTTTAAGCGTGATGAATTAAATCACACTGGTGCTCACAAAATCAATCATTGTATTGGCCAAATTTTGCTAGCAACTAGAATGGGTAAAAAGCGCATTATAGCTGAAACGGGCGCGGGACAGCATGGCGTTGCTACAGCAACTGTTTGTGCGCTATTTAATCTTCCTTGTGTTGTCTACATGGGCGCTAAAGATATGGAGCGTCAAAAGCCCAATGTTTTCCGTATGAAACTTTTAGGCGCTGAGATTATTCCAGTTACTTCAGGAACTGGAACTCTTAAGGATGCTATGAACGAAGCCTTGCGCGATTGGGTGGCAAATGTTGAGGATACTTATTATCTTATAGGCACAGCTGCAGGTCCACATCCTTTTCCTATGATGGTTAGGGATTTCCAATCAATTATTGGCAGAGAAGCTAAAAAACAAATAATGAAAGCGGAAGGAAGGCTGCCTGATACTATTATTGCCTGTATTGGTGGGGGGTCTAATGCACTTGGCCTGTTCACAGAGTTTTTGAAGGATGACGTGAAAATTATTGCAGTTGAAGCTTCTGGTAAAGGTTTGGATACTGAAGATAATGCTGCATCAATTAACCGTGGTAGGTTTGGCGTTTTACATGGTAATGCCTCTTATTATTTGCAGGATGAAGATGGTCAGATAAAAAATGCACATTCAATTTCTGCGGGGTTGGATTATCCAGGTATTGGTCCTGAGCACGCTTATCTAAATGATACTGGTCGTGTTAAATATGAAAGCGCAACGGATGATGAAGCATTGGCGGCATTTCAGCTTTGTGCAAAAATTGAAGGTATAATTCCGGCTTTGGAGCCTGCACATGCACTGGCCCATGTAATTAAAATCGCGCCAACTTTGCCAAAGGACCATATTATAATTATGAATATGTGTGGTCGTGGTGATAAGGATGTTTTTGCAGTGGCTGATGCGTTGGGAGTTAAGATATGACCGAACGCATAAAGAAAAAATTTGCGGAACTCAAAAAACAGAATAGGGCAGGGCTTGTAACTTATACAATGGCCTATGATAAGGATTATCAAACTTCTTTAGATATATTGAAAAATTTACCTAAAGCCGGGGCTGATATAATAGAATTGGGAATGCCTTTTTCTGACCCTATGGCAGATGGTCCAACCATTCAGGAAGCTGCGCTCAGAGCTTTTGCTGCTGGCGCTAAACTTAAAGGTGTTCTTGAAATAGTTGAGAAGTTCAGGAAAGAAGATGATAAAACTCCGATTATACTAATGGGATACTATAACCCATTATATAATTATGGTTTGGAAAAATTTGTTGTTGATGCAAAAAGATCAGGTGTTGATGGATTGTTGATTGTTGATTTGCCACCAGAAGAAGATAGTGAATTATATAAAATTACGAAATCTAATAATATTGCATTAATCAAACTTGCAACGCCAACAACAGATGAAAAAAGAATGGCTGTGATTGCTAAAAAAGCGACCGGTTTTATTTATTACGTAGCTGTTGCTGGAGTTACAGGCACAAAATCCGCTTCTTATGCTTCGATAGCAGATGCTGTTAAGCTTATAAAAAAGCACAGCAATCTTCCTGTGGCGGTTGGTTTTGGTATAAAAAGCAAAGAAGATGTTCAGCAGGTTGCAAAATATGCTGACGCTGTTGTGGTTGGTTCTGAGCTTATAAAACAAATCTTATCTTCATATTATAATTTGAACACAATATCTGGCTTTGTTAGCAATTTAGCTTCTGGTTTGAAGCGATAAAAATATCGTTGATAGTAATGATTGATGTATAGTATTATAAGTCATTATAGTTGACTTATACCTTTTAAGGAGTCTTATGGAAAGTGAAGCTAAATCAAAGGCATATTGGGATAAAATAATATCTACTTATGGTACGCCGAGTACTGTGAAGAGTATATTGCAAGTTGTGAATACAGTGGTTCCTTTTGTTATCACCTCTTACTTGATGTATTTAAGTTTGGAATACTCATATTTTCTTACCTTGGCGCTGTCAGTTATTGCTGGTGGTCTTGTCATAAGATTTTTCGTTATTCAGCATGATTGTGGCCATGGTTCATTTTTTAGCAAGAAAAAAGCTAATGATATTTTGGGGCGTGTTCTTAGCGCAATAACTATGACACCTTATGCACAATGGGCAAAAGAGCATAATATGCACCATGCAACTTCAGGAAGTCTTGATAATCGTGGTGTTGGTGACGTGACAACGATGACAGTAAAGGAGTATAAATCCAGCAGTAAAATCGGCAAAATATGGTACAGAATATATAGAAATCCGTTTTTCCTTTTTACCGTAGGTGCGTTTGCGCATTTTATAGTTAAGCAGAGAATTCCTTTTTATAAAACTAAAAAGCTGAGTTCGTGGATTAGCGTGATGTCTACGAATATTTATATGATAGCTGTCGTTGTTTCTTTATCTCTCTGGATTGGTTTTGTACCTTTAATGAAAATGTATATTCCTGTTGTAATACTTGCATCTTCGATTGGTACGTGGCTGTTTTATCTTCAACATCAATATGAAGATACTTACTGGGAAAAAGGTCATGATTGGAATTATTATGAAGCAGCCATAAAGGGTTCTTCTTTTTATAATCTACCTAGAATATTACATTGGTTTTCTGGCAATATTGGCTATCATCACATTCATCATCTTTCCAGCAAAATACCAAACTATAATTTACCACGTTGCTATGCAGAAAATCAAATACTGCAAACTTGGCCTGTAAAAATGAATATCATTGAAAGTTTTAAATGCATGAGAATGGCTCTTTGGGATGAAGATAATAAAAAAATGATAAGTTTTAAAGACCTTTAAAATAAGTGCCTTGATTATATGAAGAAACTCCTTTTTATGTTCGGTTTATTTGCGATATCTGTGCTCCCTGTTTTGTCGTTTGCGGGTTTTGATCCGCTGGGTGGGATAAAAAATAAAATGGATCAGATAAGTCAGTCAGTTGCTGATTCCA
>CAZOKN010000078.1:0-3857 GCA_964580525.1 uncultured Rickettsiaceae bacterium | reverse complement strand
AATTACCTTTAAGGTTGGGGATGGTAAGGTTGTAAAAGGTTTGGAAAATGGTGTCGTTGGCATGAAAAAGGGCGGTAAACGTCAGATAGCTGCTATGCCTTTCTTAGCTTATGATGATCCTGCTTTTGCTAATGATGTTGTTTCTCCAGGTGAAAAAGTTTTCTTTGATGTCGATTTAATAGATGTCAAAGGTGTTACTGATAATATAGATAAGCTTATATCCATACAGGAAAAAACACCGGGAATTAAAGACAAGATAGCTCTTTGTGGCAATGAAGCTGTTGTGAGTTATAAGGTTATTGGAAGTGGTGATGCTGAAAGTAAAAATTCTGAGGAAAGAACTGGAGAATTAAAATTTAAGATTGGCGATGGTACGGTGCCTATTGGTATAGAAAAAAGTATATTTGGTATGAAGTTGAATAGTGTCAGAAAAGTTCGTATACCAAATGAATTTATGAAAATTAGTAAAAAGCAGAACCTTCCAGCAAATATATCAACGGATTTGCCTTATATTAATTTAGAGCTGGAATTAAAGAGTTTGCAGTAAAGAAATACTTATTCGTGATAGCCGCAGGTTTCTATCGACTTGCATTCTTTTTCCATAATTAAAATAGCCTTGCCAAGCGGAGCTTCTGCGTCGGCTTTGATAGGCATAAGATATTTATCGTCGTTTAAATATATTGTGAAAACCGGCTCTTCTTCTTTCATCCTGGATAATTCTTTGTTAGTGAATCCTGCTATAGGTTTTCTAACAAAAGTAACCATAACAACATTATATGATTTTCCATTTATATTACGGTGCATTCTGCCACCTATAGTAAAATCAAGCTGCGCTAACCTTCTGCCATCATACATATTGAAGCTAAAATTTTTGATATTTTGTTTCAAGCTTTCCTTGATTTTTGCATGGGCAACCATAACAGCAGTTAAAGGGTCAACTGTATCAACTTTCATTTCATTTTTTACTGCCGGTCTCTTGCCACGCTTATCGGGAGGAGTTACTGATTCGGCCTCAATTATGCCTGAAGAATTGTAAACTATATTAATCTTTTTTCCGCCGTTTCTTTGTTGAAACTGAGTATAAAAACTTTTTGGAATATATTTACCATTTTCAAAGCTGAATTTGCTGGATGTGCGGCTTGCATATTTACTGATTTTTTTTACGATACCATAAGATTCGATTACTGTATCCATCGAACCATCTTTAACTTCAACAACCAAATCAGCAATATGCACGCCAGTCCAATAAACTTTATACCAGGCGGCTTTATTATTTAAGTTGTCATAACTATCTTCAGATGAAGGTTTCTCTTCCGCAAGGCTATATGCAGAGCTTTGCGAGAAAAATATAAGAATAGTTAATAATAATATTTTTTTCATATCTCAACTTGTACTCAAGGTTTATGTTACCATATATATTTTATAATAGGTGAATTTTTGATGAATTTAACGAATAAATTCAGCAAAAAATAAAGAAAATGAAGGGTTTTAAGGGATTTTACCATGGATTTTAATAAATTTACAGAACGTTCTAGAAGTATTGTTCAATCGGCGCAGAATGCAGCAGTAGCTAGCGGGCACCAGAAATTTACCCCAGAGCATCTTTTGAAGTCATTGCTTGAAGATGATGGTGGTTTGGCGGCTCAGTTAGTGAGGTCATGTGGGTCGGATTCTGGCCAAATATTATCCGATGTTGATAATGAACTGGAAAAAATGCCAAAAGTTACAGGTAGTGGTGCGGGGCAAATATTCATGGCGCCTGAGTTAGCCAGAGTTTTTGAAGAAGCTCAAAAATTGGCTAATAAAGGTCAGGATAGCTTTGTTACTATAGAGCGTATGTTACAGTCTATTGCAGCAATTGCGGGTTCAGCGGCACAAAAAATATTGCAGAAGAATGGTGTGACTGGACAAAAGTTGCAGGCGGCGATTGATGTTCTTAGAAAAGGTCGCAAAGCCGATAGTGAGCATGCAGAAGATAGTTTTAATGCATTGAAAAAATATGCAACTGACATGACAAAACTTGCTGAAGATGGCAAGATTGACCCTGTAATTGGTCGTGATGAAGAGATAAGAAGGACTATACAAGTTTTATCGAGACGGACAAAAAATAATCCTGTGCTAATTGGTGAACCTGGTGTTGGTAAAACTGCAATAGTTGAAGGTCTTGCACAAAGAATGGTTGCTGGAGATGTTCCCGAAAGTCTTAAAAATGCAAGACTGATGTCGTTGGATTTAGGTGCTTTAATTGCTGGTGCAAAATTCCGGGGTGAATTTGAAGAAAGGCTTAAAGCGGTTCTAAATGAAATAAAATCTTCTGATGGCGAGATAATATTATTTATTGATGAACTTCACACCCTGGTTGGAGCTGGTGCTTCTGAAGGGGCGATGGATGCTTCTAATCTTTTGAAACCGGCACTTGCGCGAGGTGAGTTGCACTGTGTTGGCGCAACAACTTTAAACGAATATCGCAAACATATTGAAAAAGATGCAGCATTAGCAAGGCGTTTCCAATCAGTTTTTGTATCAGAACCTACCGAACAGGATACAATTTCCATATTGCGTGGCATTAAGGAAAAATATGAGCTGCATCATGGTATTAGAATTTCTGATGGTGCAATTGTTGCGGCAGCAACATTATCTAGCAGATATATAACTGACAGGTTTTTGCCTGATAAAGCAATAGATTTGGTTGATGAAGCAGCAAGTCGCTTACGTATGGAGGCAGATAGCAAGCCGGAGGAGATTGATGAGCTTGATCGCAAAATTATCCAGCTGAAAATTGAGCAGGAAGCTTTGAAAAAAGAAAAAGATAAAGCTTCAAAAGAAAGACTGGAAAAATTGAGAGAAGAACTGGCTGGCTATGAAGAAAAAGCGGCGGATTTGACTGGCACATGGAAAGCAGAAAAAATGAAAATGCAAAGTGTGCAAAAACTAAAAGAAGAATTAGATACGGCAAGATCCGAGTTGGAAGTTGTGCAAAGAGAAGGCAATCTTGCGCGTGCAGGGGAATTGGCTTATGGCATTATTCCTGAATTGCAGAAAAAGCTTGATAAAGCACAAGCAGAAAATGCTAAAAATATGATTAGGGAAGCAGTTACTGAGGAAGATATTGCTGCGATTGTTTCGCGCTGGACTGGTATACCTGTTGATAAAATGCTGGAAGGTGAGCGTGATAAGCTGCTTAATATGGAAAAGCGCTTGGGTGAGACGGTTATTGGTCAGGATGATGCTATCAAAGCTGTTAGTGAGGCTGTGAGAAGGTCGCGTGCGGGATTGCAGGATAAAAACAAACCACTGGGCTCTTTCTTATTCCTTGGTCCAACTGGGGTTGGGAAAACAGAGCTTACTAAAACCCTTGCCCAATTCTTATTTGACGATAGAAGCGCATTAATGCGAGTTGATATGTCTGAATATATGGATAAGCACGCTGTTGCAAGGCTGATTGGTGCGCCTCCGGGATATGTTGGTTATGAAGAAGGTGGTGTATTAACAGAGTCTGTGCGTCGTCGGCCATATCAGGTTATTTTATTTGATGAAGTAGAAAAAGCACATCCTGATGTTTTCAATGTATTATTACAAGTTTTGGATGATGGCCGTTTGACTGATGGTCAGGGCAGGATGGTTGATTTTAAAAACACTATTATTATTCTTACATCCAATCTTGGTTCTGAATTTTTGGCTTCCCTTGGGGAAGATGAAGATGTGGCAAAAGTGAAAAATCAGGTTATGGATATTGTGAAAATGTCATTTAGACCTGAATTTTTAAACAGATTGGATGAGATTATCTTGTTCCATAGATTGTCGCGTAAGCATATGGGCTCTATTGTTGACGTGCAGATGAAATTTCTGGAAACTAT
>CAZOKN010000077.1:0-3942 GCA_964580525.1 uncultured Rickettsiaceae bacterium | reverse complement strand
TCTTTAAAGCGATCTGTTCAACGCTTGTTAGGTTTTGACTCTCTGCCTCACGGATGTTTGTGGGGATGTCTTTTAATTTTAGGTTGGTGGTGGTGCGGTTCATGGGTGGCTAGTGTTTGTATTTAAATAAATTTTGAAATTATAGACCGTTGTTTTTCACTAAGGCTATCTATTTTGCGAGGTTGTTTATTTAGGTACGGGAATGAACCATCACAGGCTGCCCAATTTATTTCAGCATCTTCCATAGTAACCCATTTAGTGTTTGCTATGTAAGTGAAGTACCCCAGCTGATGTATTACCGAGATTAAAAAATCTGATGCCCATTGATTGCCATTTGCATATTCTCTTTTATATGCGATGGATAAAGCCATCCACTCTTCCCACGCTTGTGATGTGATAGATTTTTGATCGTTAAGCGACTCAATGTTATTCGCTAAAGTCTGCTTATGGTCTTGTTGCGCCTTATCCCAGTCGCCACCCTTAAACCATGATGGTAAACGCTCTACTCCAAGTATTTTTTCGGCACACGTTGTACCATATGGTAGTCCGGCGATAGTGACTACTTCGTTTATTAATTGTCCGCAGGTGGTACAGGTGTTCATTGTGGTGTCTTTGAGTTTTAGGTTGTGAGTGGTGTGGTTCATTTTAGTTTAGTGTTTGTAAAAAATCTCTTATTAAAATGCTGATTTTTGTCTTTTTAAATTTGGCGTATTTTGCTACCCTTTTTTTCTCTGCTTTTGGCAGTCGAATGATTAGTCTTGTATCGTTCATGGGGTCAAATATATAACCCTTGTATGTACAAAGCAAGTAAAAGTTTCAATTAAATTTTAATTAGCTGAAAATTAAGGCAATAAAATGTATGTACAAATAATATTAGGATTGTATGTACAAATGTGCTTACATTTACAGAATAAATAAAACAAATAAAAACACGACAAAATGGACATTATTCAAGAACAAATGGAAGTTAGAGAAAACGTTTCTTCGCTTATTGATACTATTTCCGATATGGAAAATCAAAAAGACGCTATTGAAAGCATTGAGTACGCTATAATGATGCTTGAAAATCTGAAAAAAGAACTGCAATAATTTATGAATCAAATATATCACCCGTATCACCTTTGGGAAGATTATAAAAATGGAATGTATAGTCTAACTTTTTCAGATGAAAATTTGTTAATAGACAATGCAACAAAAGTTTTATCTTCTAATAGTTTGTTTGATTCTATATGCGAAGAATTAATTATAGCTTGGCCAATTTCAACGGAGGTAAATCTAACCAATGTTTCATGTAATAGACGGGCTTGGCTCGGTCAGGCAGCTTGTTGCTTTAAATATTCAGTACCCGAAATATTAACACGAGTTGCATGGAATAGGTTAAACGCAGACCAGCAAAAAACTGCTAATTTAGTTGCAGAAAAACACATTATTAACTACGAAAATAAATTTAAACTACATGGCAAAAATCAGACTTCAATCGAATGTTTTTGAAGAGGCAAAAGAGCGCATTAGTTGGACGTTCGATAATTTTGAAAAAATATACTTATCTTTTTCTGCGGGTAAAGATTCTACGGTCATGCTTCACATGGTAATGGATGAAGCTATAAAAAGAAAGAGAAAAATAGGCTTACTTTTAATTGATCTTGAGGGTCAATATAAGTTAACTATCGACCATGCAATAAAGTGTTATGATATGTATAGCAAGTATATCGTTCCTTATTGGGTATGCCTACCAATACACCTAAGAAATGCAGTAAGTGTATTCGAAACACATTGGAAGTGCTGGGATGAAAACGCTAAAAAATCATGGATAAGAGAAATTCCAAAAGATGCAATATCAGATGTTAATTATTTTCCTTTCTTTCATGATGGAATGGAGTTTGAAGAGTTTGTTCCTGAATTTGGAAAGTGGTTTGCAGAGGGTCAAAGTTGCGCCTGTTTTGTCGGCATAAGAGCAGATGAAAGTTTAAACAGGTTTCGAACTATTGCAAGTAAAAGTAAAATCACAAAAAGCGACAAGCAATACACCACGAAAGTAATTGATGAAGTGTATAATATCTATCCTATTTATGATTGGAAAACTTCTGATATTTGGATTTATCATGCAAAGACGGGATTGCCACACAATAGACTTTATGACTTAATGCACAAAGCAGGATTGAAAATATCTCAAATGAGAATATGTCAACCGTACGGAGATGATCAAAGAAGGGGTCTATGGCTATTCCACTTGATTGAACCTGAAACATGGGCTAGGGTGGTTGCTAGGGTCAACGGAGCAAATTCAGGAGCGTTGTATGTAGGCGAAAGCGGCAACATTTCAGGATATAGAAAAATATCTAAGCCCGACCACCATACATGGCAATCTTTTGCTAATCTTTTAATTAACTCTATGCCCCCGAAAACAAAATTACACTATCAAAATAAAATAAGCGTGTTTGTTAATTGGTGGATGGAAAGAGGATACGCAGATGGAATCCCTGACGAGGGGGATTACAGACTAGAGGCCGAAAAGAAAATACCTTCATGGAGGAGAATATGTAAATCAGTTCTTAGAAATGATTATTGGTGTAAGGGATTAAGTTTTACTCAACATAAAAGCGAGGCTTACACAAACTACCTTTCGTTAATGGAAAAGAGAAAAGATAAATGGCAATTAAAAATATTCTAAAATGAAAAAACCATCGGTAACTGAACTACTAAAACTACTTGATAAACCCCAACTTTTAAAGTGGGCAAATAAAATAGGGCTTGAGGGTGTATCGCTTGAAGATTATCGAAATAAGTCAACGGGTGACGGTATTTCTATTCATAGTCAAATAGAACATTTTCAAAAGTCAGGAACACCGTTTACGGATATTGAAGCTGGTGAACGCTATCATTTTTTAATGAAAGACAAAAAGGTTTTAAAATTTGAACATAAACTTGAGGGTGAATTATTTCAAGGCCGTATGGATACGCAAATTGAATACATGGGCAAAATATACAACTGTGATTTTAAAAGTAGTAACGGTATTTATCTTGAGAATATATTACAACTAACGGCCTATAAAATGATAGAGCCGTGCGATTTTATCGCAGTAATAAAAGTTCCTGAAATGATATTCAAACCTATTTATTCAATACAGGATTTTATCCCTTACGAAAACATACTAAGAGCATTAACTTCTATTTATAACAACAAACTAAAAATAAATCAAAATGGATATTAAAGAAATTGAACAACAAATCGGATTGTTAATTAATCTTTCCGAAGTCGAAAGGATAAACGCAATCAATAAGTTAAAACTTGCATTGCATGAAGTTAGCCCCTTCAAAAACGAACCTGTTGACTGTGTTCTTTGGGTGGCGTGTGATACCGTTCATGCAAACGACTATAATCCAAACTCAGTAGCACCTCCTGAAATGGCACTACTTCACACCTCTATAAAAGAAGATGGATATACGCAGCCCATTGTTACAATGCTAGAAGAACAAGGGACTAGAGAGGTTATTGACGGCTTTCACAGACACAGGGTAGGCAAAGAGTATGCAGATATCGCAAGTAGGATAAGAGGATACTTGCCTGTTGTAACAATCAATGAAAACCGAGAGGATAAGGGCGATAGGATAGCATCTACCATTCGACATAATAGAGCAAGAGGAAAACACAGAGTTGAATCTATGAGTGAAATAGTTGTTGACCTCAAAAAAAGAAACTGGTCTGACGAAAAGATAGCGAAGCAACTAGGAATGGATGCTGACGAAGTTTTAAGATTAAGTCAGATTTCAGGACTTGCAGAAATGTTTACAGACCAAGAGTTTTCTCAAGCGTGGGAGGTTGGAGAAATTAATGAGGATGACAATTTAAAAATAGAAGAGGAAATAGAATAACATTAATCTAATTTGCGCCACCCAATCCCCGATAGCAAGGGGATTTTTTATACCCGACCCGATACGATA
>CAZOKN010000076.1:0-3946 GCA_964580525.1 uncultured Rickettsiaceae bacterium | reverse complement strand
ATGGCGCGATGGAATGGTAGAGCAATTAGGAGGTTTGAAAGCTCAGGAAGCCTATGTAGATTCAATGGCTGACTTTGGAACTGCTTGCCACGAAGCCATAGTAAGAATCTGGGAAAACAAAGGCTTAGACTGGAAATTCGAGCAACAATACGCCTATGATTATTTTTTAATGTCGGATAAAATGAATAATATCCCGTTTCACGATGGAGTTATAAGACAAAGGGTATTTGAGTACTGTAAATCAGTAGCAGCTATTATGCAGTTTATCTTTGACGAAGTAGAGGAGATTTATGCAGTTGAATCTATGTGTTTAGATGATGAATTATGTATAGCTACTCCTGTAGATATAGTTTGTAAACTGAAAAGAAAAGGTAACCCGATTGTAACCATAAATCTTAAAACATCTGAGCAGTTATCTGATTCTCACCGTACTCAGGTAGTCATGGAAAAGTATTTATGGAACAAAACTTATCCTGAATGTCAGGCTTCCGGCACTGCATTACTTCGACCTAAAAATTGGAACCTGAAAAAAAAGCCGACATACGAGTTTGAAATAGTAGACGAATCATGCCTTGAAGGCACACTCAAGCGGTTAGAACTTTGCAAGAATGATCCCGAAAGCACATATCTGAGCTTTCCAAAAGATACTCTTGAATTTGTGGGCGAAACCAAAATCGGTGATGCGCCAGTGTTCAAAGTAAAAACTTTGGAAGAAATATTAAGAGAAGGCAAAGAAGTTAAACAATAGCCATGAGCGATATAAAAGATAGGTTAAAAAATCACGTCAATAGCATCTCTTATATTTTAGATGTTAATCCTGATGAAATAGCGCAAATAATTTTTGATTTGTACTTTATAAAAAAAAGTGGCGATATTCAAGATGCAATAGAAGATATGTATGATGAAATACTCAATGAAAATAACCCTTATGATGATTACCTTTTATAAGTCTGAATTATCATGAACACCCTCACCATATCACCAACCGTTGTAACCAATGTATCAGATAAAGAGGATTGGCGCGGCATCTCCTCGCGTTCTCCGTTCTTTAACAATGAAAATTACTACACATTTAAATCCGATGCAGAATCCCTCACTATAATCAAGCATTACATGGAAGTGCCTAAAGGCGCGCGTAAATTCACGAAGCCGTGTCATGTTGCCAATCTCCAGATAAAAATGGATATTCCTATTGGAACCTTTGATTTTGATGCGGAGGAAAGTAATGAGGATATAGTTAAAATTTACTATTAAACAATTATAAAATGAAAGCAGTATTACCAAAAGACCTACAATTAGGCAAAAAATATTCAGATATACCGTTCATGAATGGACAAGAAATTATTATGGAGTTTGTAAAATATAATAAAGAAGCAATTTATTTAAAGCATGTTTCTGGGAATGAAAGGTATATCGAAACCGATGGGCTTATTGAGTTTCCGTATAACGGAACAGCATTCTATGAAATTGAAAATCAATAATTAATATTCACAATTTAAATTCAAAAAAATATAAGTAGTAATATTACAGAAACTAAAGAATAAAATTTTATTTATCAATTACAATTCACTATATTTAAACAATTAAAAACAAAAAACAAATGGGATTAGACAACAAAAGCGGAAGCACCAAGAAATTTCTCTCGCTGAAAGCAAAAACATCAGACACAGACCCAACACCCTTTATTGGTGTAAATGAAAAAACAGGTGATACATGGGGCATCACTCAGAAGTACAACAGTATTTCAGGAAAACTAAAAAGCATCGCGCACGACTCCTATGAATATCAGGGAGAGCAAAAGACCAAGATTATTATGGTTATCGAGGATGACGTGGAGTATCAATTAGAAGCTAATTTTAACTCATTAATCTACTCCATCCTTAACTCGCTTGCCGGGACTAAAGACATCGGTAAGATTGAAATTTCAGTATGGCTTGATCCAAAATTAGTAGATGGTAAAAAGTATGCCAAAGCAGCACTTAAAAACAACGGAGAAAAAACCGAGTGGGCTTACAAATGGGATGAGATTCCCAAAGCCGCTAAAGTACAGGTAGGTAAAAAAACAGTTATGGATGATTCGGCAGTAATAGATTTTTGGAAAGCGGAAATTGATAAGATTTCTGACAGGCTACCAAAAGGCGTGCAGTCTAATGAAGAGGCAACATCTGAGGATTTAGCTAATGATTTAGCGGCAAGTTCGGAGTTGAATAAAACCGATCAGTTGCCATTCTAAATAACTGATAATCAATAAATTAAGTGCAAGTGGCGGAACGGCAGACGCAGTAGTGCAAGAAATTGCTTAAATGTAAATGACGGCAGTTAAACATATACGGGTTCATGACCACCGGGCTAATAACCACGGGTGCAGGTTCGACTCCTGCCTTGCGCTTAATCTTTAAAAAAAAACTAAACATCATGACAGATAAAGAAAAACAAACAATAGAAAGCCTGCACAAATTGGTTCAGGATTTAAGAAGTGAAAATCTAAAATTTCGCGAAGATGTAAAACTGCAAGTTGAATCTATTAATTCAAAAACCGATAAAAAGCACATGCCTATTTATCTGGAGCAGGATATTCTAAAAGCAGCCCAAACAGCAATAAATGAAAGCATTACTAAAGTGCTGTCAAGTGGTTATGATGGTCCGCTGGTTAAGCTCATAAAATCAGTTGTAGAAGAAAATTCATCTGAATTAAGGGGAATAATATCTGATAGTTTTACTCAGGTTATTCGTAAGGATGAGTTTAAGCAAGCTATTGTTGCTGCATTTAGTCACAAGGTTGCGCGTTCTATCATATCAAATAATGATGGGTTATTCGATAAGGTTTCAAATGAATTAAAGCAAGATGCAATTTTTAAATCCAGAATGGCTATTGCAGTTTCAAATGTTGTAAATGATTGTCTTTTAGAGCGAAATATTAAATGATTCTCATTAAACAAGAAGACGGAAGATACTCCCCTGCATATAACTCTGACCGCACAGCCAGCGACAAAATAAAAGTAGGCACAGAGGTATATGCTACTAAGGCGCGGAACCCTGATTTTCATCGAAAGGGAATGGCCCTACTCCGTCTTGGTTTTGAGAATCAGGATAAATTTGATGATTTTGAGATTTATCGTCAGGTGACAACTCTCCGTGCAGGGTTTTTTCATTGGGTAGAAGGTAAAGATGGTCGGCCGTATCCATTGCCACACTCACTATCTTTTGAAAAAATGAATGCTGAGGAGTTTGAGAAATGGTATAGTGCGGTGAGAGCGATTATATCTGCCGAAATAGGCATAAAAGGAACAGATATTGAGAAAAACATTCAAAATTATTATTAATCAGTATGAAAGAATATGCGTTGCCTATTGGCTCAACTATTGAATTATCAAACACACATTATCATACAATGGCTTGTTTAAAAGGTATTATTTGGATATAGCACAAAACCGCTGTTATGTGCTGGGCGGTTTATCAGCACTAAATTAAATTTGAAGTAATGAACACAATAATTGAAACAATCAAAAATGAGTTAAATAACGATTTACTATTTGGATTTTTGTTGCCAAAAATTAAGCATCAAATTGAAAATCCAGAACCTGAATATGGAGTAATATCACCAATGTATTCTTTGATACCTTGTTTTTTTGATTACTACAATGTACAAGAATTATCAAATGAGCAAATGAAAGAAGCAGATAGGGTTATTAAAATAGTAGATGATGCTTTTGGTGGTGGATGGTCGGAGTTGTCGGCTAAAATTGGTCAAAAACAAGATTTAAGAGCAAGTAAAATGATTACAGAATTAAAGCATATGAAAAACATTCTTAGAGTGTTAGGGTCGTAGCCTTGCATATAACGTTTTGCAGCTAATGGCAGGCGTAAACCAACCTAACACATTTGAGCAGTTCCGCTCGCTTGACATTAGGTGCTGTTATGTATCAGTTTATTTTTTACTTTTTTG
>CAZOKN010000075.1:0-4173 GCA_964580525.1 uncultured Rickettsiaceae bacterium | reverse complement strand
TAGATCAAATATAATAATTGATCTAAGCTTGATGTCTTTGTTGATAATTTCGGAAGTATCTATATCTTGAGTAGGCTAATTATAATATGAGGCTCTGATTGGGTGGTTTGCTAAGCAATATATGTGATTTTATTCATGAAGCTCAGAGGGAGCGTGGACTGGTATCCCTATATTTGCGGGGTGAGAAAGGGGCGTCCTCACAGGAGATGGAATCACAGTTTACGGTGGTGGATGGTTTTAGTAAAATACTAGCATCATTACCGAAAAAACAAAGCGCACGTATAGAACTATTTCTTAAATCCTTAAACCACCTCCATGCTAAAAGAAAGTATGTAATTGCAAGAATGCTGGAGCCATCTGAGGTTATGACCTTTTACACAAGGGAGATAATCATGCCAGCCATTGAAATAGCGCAAGAACTTGCTGTACTTGAACAAACCAACCATCCTGCCAAAGTATCAGCTTTTATAAATTTCTTGCAATGGAAAGAGCGTGTTGGTCTGGAACGGGCACTCGGCACCCACTTGATAAATATGGATTGGTCAAATGCCACCGATTTTAAAGGCAGGCTCAGTTATATTGTTGCAGAGCAGCGAGCCTACGAGCGTATGTTTATGGTGCTTGCGGATGATAATGGAAGAATGGCCATTGAAGAGTTAAAAAAAGGCAATAATATTTTTAGGCAAATAGAAGAGATCGACCAAAGTTTTTCTAAAGGAAATGCGGCACAAATAGTGCAATCTATCAGTGCGGAGGAATGGTTTAACCTGTTTACCGGAAAAATGGATCTTTTGCATGTAGTAGGAAAAACCATTGCTACTAATCTCTCTGGCAAGGAAGATAACAACCTTGCTGCAAATAATGTGCCAATACATCTTGAACAGGCTGGTATAGAAAATGGTGTGCGAACCTATATGGGGCTCATACAGGCACTACCGCTGTTTGCTGGCGTAGACCCGGAAACATTGCAAGACCTTCTGAAATTTTCCCGTATAGTTAGCCATAACAAGGGTGCGTTAATATTTATGCAAGGCGAGCAGGCGTCACGTTTCTATATTGTTATGGAAGGCTGGGTTAAGTTATTTAAAGGCAATGCCGATGGGCAGGAATCCGTGCTTCAGGTGATGACAGTTGGCGGAACACTTCTGGAAACAGTTATTTTTAATAATTCTCCATTTCCTGTTAATGCACAGGCCGTGGATGATGTTAAATTACTTTCGATACCAGCATCTATTATCCGTGAGAAACTCCAGAACAATAAAGAGCTGGCGATTAATATGCTAGCCACTGTGGCGGGGCGCTCACAGGCTCTTATCAGCCAGTTTGAGCAACTCACCTTAAAGACTGTAACCCAGCGAGTGGGTTGGTTTTTGCTGAAGTTATTTTTAGAGAATGGTGATCGTACCAAGGGTATAAAATTGCCTTATGATAAATCGCTTATTGCCGGATATTTGGGCATGAAGCCGGAAACTTTTTCACGGACGTTGCAAACGCTAAAAGAAGAGCAAGGGATTGATATTGAGCGTAATACTATAAATCTACCAGATATGTTTGCCTTGTGTGATTATTGTGATTCAGATGTGGCAGATAAGTGCCCTCGCCATGACACAAAAGATTGTCCTAATCCTACTTGCGCTGCATAAAGTTACCAGATATTGATCTGCATCAAGTATAACCTATCATTCATGTATTAATGTCATTCCCATCCGAAGCCTTGGATTCCTAAATTATTGGCGTATTGCTGATATATGGAACTAAGGCCGCAGTCATTAACGCTGCCAGGGTGTAAGCGGAAACACTTATACCTCCCGAATTTGGAAAGGATGATATGAGAGATATGCAAGACCAGTTTGGGCGAAAGTTCCCATATTTAAGGTTGTCTGTAACGGATGTCTGTAATTTTCGTTGCCAGTATTGCCTACCTAATGGTTATACAAAAACTGGAGATTTTGAATTTTTATCCACTCAGGAAGTTATCCGCCTGCTTACGGCTTTTGCCAGCCTTGGTACTGAAAAAGTTCGCCTCACCGGTGGTGAGCCAACTTTGCGGCGCGATATTACTGTTATTGCCTCAGCACTTTCCAACATTCCGGGCATTCGCACAATTGGCATGACCACTAACGGATATAATTTAAAGGATAAAGCAGCAGAATTCTTTGCCTCTGGCATTGACGCACTCAATGTGAGTGTGGATAGCCTTAATCCACAAAAGTTCCACATTATCACCGGCCATGATAAATTAACAGATGTGCTTGGTGGAATAGAAGCTGCACGCAAAGCTGGGTTTCAGAAAATTAAAATAAATACGGTGCTGCTCAAAGGCGTTAACGATGAAGATTTGCCTGAATTTCTAAATTGGGTAAAGCAAGAATCCTTAAGTGTACGCTTTATTGAATTAATGCAAACTGGTGATAATTTTGAATATTTCCAAAAACATCATTTGAGTGCTGAAGTTATAAAAAATAAATTATTAGAATATGGTTTTAACCAAGTGCTACGTTCTTATGATGCTGGCCCTGCAGTAGAATTCTTCCACCCTGAATATGCTGGGAAAATTGGTATTATAGCGCCATACTCAAAAGATTTTTGTAAAACCTGTAATCGTCTGCGTGTAACGGCTCGCGGAGAATTGCGCCTATGTTTGTTTGGCGAGCGTGGCTATAATTTGCGCCCACTGCTTCAGGAAAATGAGCAGCTTGAGGAACTAAAAGAAACAATTATGCAGGTGCTGCATTTTAAACGCGAAACCCATTTTCTTGGGGAAGGCATAACTGGCATAACGCCGCATCTGGCATCGCTTGGAGGATAAATGCAAAATAATTTTAAAATGATTGATGTGGGAGCAAAGCAGGTGACTTACCGGGTTGCTGTGGCATCTGGTGAAATCCATGTTGGTGCGCTGGCTTTTGCGCTAATTCGCGATCGCAAACTTCCCAAAGGCGACGTGCTGGTATTGGCGGAAATTGCCGGAATTATGGGTGCAAAAAAAGCCTATGAGATGATACCGTTATGCCACCCAATGGGGCTTGACCATGTTAAAATTATAACCGAACTCCGTGAAGAAACCTCCTCAATAACAGTTTTTTGCTTTGCTTCCACTCATGCAAAAACAGGGGTTGAGATGGAGGCTATAGCAGGCGTAAACGGCGCACTTCTTACGATTTGGGATTTAACAAAAATGGTTGAGCCGGATTTGCGAATGGAAAATATCCGGTTACTTGCCAAGTTTGGCGGTAAGAAAGGATTGTGGCTTAATCCTGCTGGTCTGCCGGATTGGGTGACGGAGGCAATCAACCCTGCGCCGGAAAAGGTGCTTACAGGCCGTAATGCTGTAGTGCTAACCATGAGCGACCGCGCATCTAGTGGCGAATATCAAGATAAATCCGGCGTTGTGTTGCAAAATATTTTAACCAGCCTTGGGGCAAATATTGTTGATTATAAAGTTGTTCCAGATGAGATAAATTCTATACGCACCGCCGTTAAAGAAGTTATAAAAATCCATTCCCCTGCATTAATTATATGCACTGGTGGTACTGGTGTTTCAAAGCGCGATGTAACACCTGATGCGCTCTATGATTTATTTACCCGTGAAATTCCAGGTGTGGGGGAGTTGCTTAGAAGTGGCGGGGCTAAATATACACCACTATCATGGAGCAGCCGCGCTGTTGCTGGCATAATTGGAGATACACTAGTTATCACATTGCCGGGCAATCCTGCTGCTGTAACAGAGGGAATGGATGCGTTGCTACCAAAGCTGATTCCGCATTTAATACGCATAATCCGTGGAGAAAAATAATGATTTCATATGATAATGCCTTGCAGATGCTTTTAAAGAATGATGCAATACGACAAACTGAAATATTGCCGCTGCTGTCTGCGCTGGGTAAAATCTCTGCGACAGATATAAATAGTGCTATGGATGTACCAAGTTTTCGCAATTCCGCAATGGATGGTTTTGCTGTTGTCAGTAGTGATATTGCAGATGCAACCGCAGGGAATACCGTCACTATTTCTATTCTTGGGGCAATCGCGGCAGGCGATATATCTGAGAATAAAAATATAAATGGTGCTGTACAAATCATGACAGGCGCACCTGTTCCGAGTGGATTTGACGCAGTAATTCCTATTGAAGATGTTATGATAAATGGCGATAAAGTTATTTTTAACCGTCCT
>CAZOKN010000074.1:0-4279 GCA_964580525.1 uncultured Rickettsiaceae bacterium | reverse complement strand
AACGAAAGTATCAACTGTATTTGCTGTGTTAGAAGCCGATCAAGTGATTGCTTCACATACGGCTACAGGTGCGGAAAATCCTAATTATCCTCAAGAACTTCAACCGCGTGATCGTAGTCGTGATTCTTCACAAGCTTGGGTACAAAAAACATCAAATACATTAGATCCTGAAAGCTTGGGACGTTCAGGTCGTGCAGATACTGGTGCGCCTATCATTGGTGATGATCTGGTGGTTGAGTCTGGCAATCGCCGTACTATGGCAATCCAGCTTGCATATGAGCGCGGAAATGCTGATGAATACAAAGAATGGTTGATTGATGAAGCAGAATATTTTGGCTTTAGTGCAGATCAAATCAACCAATTTAAACAGCCTATCCTTGTGCGTATTCGTACCTCTGAAATTGATCGTGTTCAATTCACAGTAGAAGCCAATCAAGATGATAAGTTGTCATTTAGTGCGACTGAACGAGCAAAAACAGATGCAAAACGATTAGACGAAAATCTATTGTCATTATTTACACCTGGTGAAGATGGCGACCTAATTACAGCAAGCAATCAAAAGTTTATCCAAGGATTTTTAAAGTCTTTAGGAGAGACAGAAGCAGCTCAATACATTGGTACAGATGGCAAGCCAACACAAGCATTAGTCACACGTATGAAAGCTGCAATATTCAGCAAAGCTTATAATGATGACCGACTTCTTGAAATGATGGCAGACCAAACAAAGCCAGATTTGCAAAATATGCTAAATGCATTGGGTGCAGCAGCTCCAAAATTTATTGAAGCGCAAGCCGTCAGCCGTGGTGACGTTCAGGATGTATCAAGTTCTATTGTTGATGGTATAGAGCAAGCACTTGATAAGCGTGTCACAAATGCGATTATTGATGCAGCAAACACAATCTTAGCTGCAAAGCAAAATGATCAAGATATTGTTGAATTTGTAAAACAGCAGGGTTTATTTGGTGATCTTGGCGAAGGCGTGCCCGAATTGGCAGTATTCCTGTCTAAAAATAGCCGTAGTGCTAAAAAGATGAGTTTGCTCTTTAAGGCGATGGCAGAGTTTGCAGAAAAAGAAGCTCTGGATAGTCAGAATATGGGGCTATTTGGCGAACCTGAACCTGTCAGCATCAAAGATGCAATCAATTACGCCGTGAATGTGATTGAAACGAATTATGGTGATAATGCCAATCTGAGTATGTTTGATTCAATTTTCGAAGATAACAGTTGGTTTGATTATCTATTCCAAAATAATGGTTCAAAAGCTAAAACAAATTTCACGAAGTTAGATCAAAAAGCGCATGAGGCAGCTACATCACCTCTTAATGATTTAGACTTTCCAACAAAAGAACAAAAGCAAACTGGTGAATATCAAAAAGGGCATTTCTCAATTGGTGATTTAAAAATTGCTATTGAGAATCCAGCAGGTTCAATTCGTTCAGGAACTGATCCCAATGGGAACGAATGGCAAATCACGATGAAGCATCACTATGGTTTTATTGAAAATACGGATGGTGCTGATGGAGATGAAATTGACGTATTTGTTAAAAACCATTTAGCCAACGATCCTGAATATGCTTATATCATCAAACAGTTAGATAGTAACGGACAGTTTGATGAGCAAAAAGTTATTATCGGTGCTGAAACAGAAGAAGAAGCCAAAGAAATTTATCTTTCAAATTATGAGAAAGGTTGGCAGGGCTTTGGAGGCATCAAGAAAATATCTATGGCCGATTTGTTGAAGAAGATTCAACATATTTGGTCAGAATTTGATTCTTGGGCAGTTGATGGCAGCTATGAGCATATTCCTTTAGATCATGTGATTACTGAAAATGCTCCAAAAATTCATGAGAGTAAAATCAGTAGAGAGGACCCAATAGTTGTTATTGAAAAGCTTGGGAAATATTACTTAATTGCAGGCTTGGACCGAATAGAATTAGCAAAAAAACGAGATGAAAAGTTTATTCCAGCTATTATTTTTGATGATAAAGAAGTGAAAGCATCAATTATTCAAAAAGCAATTAAGCAAGCAGGTGCTAAAGTTGATCCAGTTGCTTTGGCAGCACTTATTGTTGATGAGTTAGAAAAAAGCTTGGTTCATAGTTTTGATGATGTTCCTAATTCATTCTTAGACATATTGTATAAAGCTTGATAATTGGAACGTTATAAGAATCATACACTTTACAGCCTTTAACATGGGGACGTTAAAAAATCCAATGTTGAGGGTTGTATGTCCATATTTGAAAATAACTTTGCCTTAAAGCCATCAAATGTTCTTAGTTCGCTAGATCAATTAATTAATACGCTTCAAAGTATTAATGAAATAACTGTTTATTTTAAAAGAATAATTTCAGGTGAAATTGAAATCGATTTAGTTGAAGCAAAAAAAATCTTATCCTTGGCGGAAACAGACAAAGATAATCAATATTTAGATCAAGTGGCTGATTATGTATTTAATGATTCAGTTCAAAACTTAGATCCAAACTTAAATGCATTTCTAGTCAAGAAAACACCAACTGAATCACTATCTAAAATTCAACAGGCATTAGCTTTTTACATATGTGATCAAGAGCTTGTTGAATACATAACGAAAAAAGGGGCTTTACTTGTAATTTCGTTAGATGGTGTACCTGTCAAAACAGCAAAAGAATACGATCCATATGCCTTTATTTATAACCAACAAACTTTAATTCGTGCAAAACACATCACCGAATTACCAGATTCGCTACTTACCCACGATCAGCAATTAATTAAAGAGGTTTTCTCTAATGTTACAGATACCGATTCAGATTTGGCACAACTTAGCGAACTTCGTCGCGGATCAGCAAGATCAGCAATTCCTGAGTCTGAATCAAATGGAGTTGGAGCAGCGCCTACAACAACAGGAACAGCTACTACTGGGCAAGGGATATACCGAAACGGTAGTGTTGGCATACCAGAAAATCATGATGCAAGTTTACTTGGCACAGGAAATAGAGGAAATGAACCTACAGACAGGGGAAATCCAGCCGATCTTACAGGGAATGACAGCAGCGGAAGCCGTGCGATTTTTAACTCAGGATCACCTACTAGAGACAAGCGAAATAAATCAATTATTCAATCTGCTAAGTCCGTTAGAGTTGAGTTAGAAGGTAAAGCCAAATTACAAGCTGAAGCAGAGGGTACACCAACAGATTGGGGTGATCCTCAAAATATCAGTGAAGCATTGCCTTATCTTCTAACTGAACAATGCGATGATATTGTTAAAGCAGAAAAGCGCTTGATTCAAGATAATGCAAACGGAATATTGTTCACCAATGGCACAGGAACAGGTAAGACATTTACAGGGCTAGGAACTGTAAAAAGATTCTTAAATGCTGATGCGAAAAACATTCTAATTATTACTTTGAGCGACAAAATTGCGCGTGACTTTATTAAGTCAGGCAAGCCTTTAAATATTGATATTCATCAATTAGCGAGCACACATTGTTGATGAAGCACATACTTTAATGCAAAGTGCAGATGGTGGTGTGACTTCAGCATTAGATAATCTACGTGCTTTATCTGGACATCATGCAGGTTTTAATACTTGGGCAAAAATGCGGTTTGCTGAACGAGATCCATATGCTTTACCACAAGAAGAACGTACCGATGAGATGATCAAGGATTGGAATGCATTCATCCATGATTATAAAGTTGAATGGGAAAAGAATTGGACTGAACAATCTGGGAAACGTGCAAAAGTTGTTTTTCTGTCTGCTACACCGTTTGCATATATAAAAACGGTTGATTGGGCTGAAGGGTATTTATTCAATTTCACATCACCAGCTTCGCAATTTAGCAATGATTCTTATGGCGGATACAACTCTGGTGGGGCGCGTGAACGATTCTATATGTCAAATTTCGGTTATCGAATGAGATATAACAAATTGACTCGCCCCGAAGGTGGCGTAGATGAAAGTGTTTTTGAACGTCAATTTGCTGAAAGTTTGAAATCGTCAGGTGCAACGGCAGGGCGTGAACTTCAATTGAAATTTGATTATGACCGTAAATTTGTATTGATTAAATCAAATATAGGTCAAAAAATTGATGAAGGATTAGATTATCTTTGGGATGCAAAAGATGCTAATGGGAATAGTCGATTTTCTGATTTAAGTAGCTTAGTAAATAAGCGTTTTGACTATCTTTCTCGCCGTCGGTTACTTGAAGCAATCAAGGCAGAGGAAGGAATTCCATTTTTTAAAAAGAATTTAGCCTTAGGGCGAAAAGTTATTATTTTCCATGATTACAATGATGGTGGTGG
>CAZOKN010000073.1:0-4647 GCA_964580525.1 uncultured Rickettsiaceae bacterium | reverse complement strand
CTGATGGCACAACGATAGATCCAAATAGAATTGGAATAGCCCGCGAACTTGCAAGAATGAATCTACCAATCAACATCTACACTCAGTGGTATTGGAAAATAGATTTACATAATTTGCTGCATTTCTTGTTCTTACGTGCCGACTCGCACGCTCAATTTGAAATTCGCATATATGCCGAGAGAATGCTGGAATTGGTGAAGAAATGGGTACCTATAACTTATGACGCATTCGTTGATCATCGCTCTAATGCCACATCAATTTCAGGCAAAGGAATGGCCGTTGTAAAACGCATGATTGCTGGTGAAAAAGTAGACCAAGAATCTTCTGGTATGAGCAAACGCGAATGGTCTGAACTTATGGAAGAGTTAGAAATTACTGCTTAGGAAATCTAACTCTTTTCACCAAAGCCCAATTCCTCTCCTCGCATTAAGCGCAGGATGTTTTCTTTATGGCGGTATACAACAACGCCGCCTATAACAATTGAAAGGAAAAATATCCATCCGCCTGCAAAAAACAATGCAATCACTGGCGACATAACCATAGACAATATGGAAGAAAGTGAAGAAATTCTGGTGATATAAAACACACCTAGCCATGCAACACAGGCAAAAAGCCCTAACGGCCAATATGCAACCCAAAATACTGCCAAGGCAGTAGCCACACCTTTGCCACCTTTAAAATTAAGCCATATAGGAAAAATATGTCCCATCACAGCAGCAATCCCTGCAAGGGAAACAACCCAGAAATGACCGGTAAACTTTGCTAATCCAACAGCCAACGCACCCTTTCCTATATCAAGTGCCAAAGTTGCCGCTGCCAGTTTTTTATTGCCGGTACGCAGCACGTTAGTAGCGCCAATATTACCAGAACCAATATTTCTTATATCACCAAGACCGGCATATCTCGTCAATAAAAGGCCAAAAGGTATTGAACCAAGAAAATAGGCCAGAGGAATAATAAAAACACCTAAAATAGCACCTAACATGGTTACTCTTCTCCTAAATAGTGCGAGTGTGAGTTTTTAGTGCTAAAGGAATGAAGAGATATAAAATCATTCCCACTCTCACTACTTCGACAACTCACGCCACTGTTTAACATTCTTATTATGTTCTTCTAATGTACTTGCAAACTTATGTCCACCAGTACCATCAGCAACAAAATAATATTCTCCAGTTTCGCTCGGATGTAAAACAGCTTCAATTGAAGCTCGGCCAGGATTTGCGATTGGCCCTGGCGGTAATCCAAAATTTTTATATGTATTATATGCAGATTCTACAGCCAAATCCTTGCCAGTTAAAGGCTCAGCTCTAACATATAAGCCCTGCGTTATCGCATAAATCACAGTTGGATCTGTCTGCAAGCGCATATTTTTGCGTAACCTATTTATAAAAACCGCCGCAACTCTTGATCTTTCACTGGTAAGCCTAGTTTCCTTTTCAACTATTGAAGCCAAAGTAAGCGCCTCTTTTTTATCCTTGAAAGGTAAATTTTCTGCCCTTTTTTCCCATAATTCATCTATGGTTTGCTGCATTGCAGTTTTCATACGATTTATAACTTTTTCTCGACTATCACCGTAGTAATAAGCATAAGTTTCAGGCAACAACTCACCCTCGCCTATATTTTTTGGCACATCACCAGTCATGTATTTATCTTCTTTGATACCATTCAAAATTTGCGAAGTCATTAACCCTTCGGCAACTGTAACCCTATGAATAAGAACAACTCCAGAAGAAATTTTTCTAAATACTTGCAGAGGAGTTACACCCCTTGGAAAAAAATATTCACCGGCTTTCATATTTTTTCTGTAATCAGAAACCATAACAAGGCCGATAAAAATTTCGGGATATTTTATTATGTTATTTTCGGCTAAATGTTCTGCAATAGCTCTGGCCGATGTGCCGGTTTCTACTACCAAAACTTTATCTTCGGTAAGTGGACCAGGAGTTTTAAGGTAAGTGAAGCCAAATAAAACAGAAGCTCCTATACCGACGATAAGAAGGAAAAAACAGATATTAAGCAATATGAAAAACTTCTTACTAGCCGAAGAAAGCTTTTTGGAGGGGGAATTCGGAACCTTATTCTCCGAAGAATTACTCACATAACATCCTGTTATTGTTAGTTATTTAGCATCCAGCAGAAAACTACCGGCTTTCCACTAACTCTATCTATACCACCTTTTTAAATACTAAAGAAGCATTCGTACCACCAAAACCAAATGAATTTGATAATACGGCATCTATTTTTCTTTCTTTAGCTTTAAACGGAACCAAATCAATATCACAACCTTCATCCGGATTATCCAGATTAAGCGTTGGAGGAGCAATACCATCGTTCATTGCCAATATAGCCAACACAGCTTCTATTCCACCAGCCGCACCCAAAGCGTGGCCAATTGAAGATTTAGTAGAAGACATAGAAAGCTTATAAGCATGATCGCCAAACAATCTCTTAACAGCTCCTAGCTCTATCAAATCGCCCATAGGAGTAGATGTTCCGTGCGCATTGATATAATCAATTTCATCAATATTCATTTTTGCATGTTTCAGCGCAGACTGCATAGCGCGGAAACCACCAGAACCTTCAGGTTGTGGCGAAGTTATATGGTAAGCATCACCAGACAAACCATAACCAACTATTTCAGCATATATTTTAGCACCGCGTTTTTTTGCATGCTCGTATTCTTCCAACACAACAACACCAGCACCTTCACCCATAACAAAACCATCGCGGTCTTTATCCCAAGGACGTGAAGCTCTAGAAGGAGTGTCGTTATAAGATGTAGATAATGCACGCGCGGAAGCAAAACCAGCAACGCCAATTCTACACAGCGCACATTCCGCACCACCAATAGCATGTGCACCAGTTGAACATGCTGTTACAACTGAGTGGTTAGGGCCTTTAAAACCGTATTTAATTGAAACATGGCCAGAGATAAGATTTATAAGACTGCCCGGTATAAAGAAAGGGCTAAGCCTTCTAGGACCGTCTTTACTGACCATTATTGAATTTTCTTCGATTGAAGGAAGACCGCCAATACCCGAACCAATAGTAACACCAGTTCTAAATTGGTCTTCTTCAGCTTCAGGCTTCCATCCAGAATCCTCAACTGCCTGAATGGCAGCAGCAACACCATATAGTATGAAAGTATCAACTTTACGTTGTTCCTTCTTTGACATTGCATATTCAGGATCAAAACCATCAGGCTGTTGTTCTATAGTAGGAACCTGACCAGCAACTTTGGCAGGAAGATCTGACGTATCAAATCTATCTATCAGCCGTAGGCCGGATTGACCTTTTAACATTCTATCCCATGTAGGTTTAACTCCACAAGCTAGTGGAGTTACAAGTCCCAATCCGGTTACAACTACTCGTCTCATAATCAAAAATTTTCAGAAAAATTTAACAAACTAAGCGGCTTCTTGCACAGACTTAATGAATTTAACTGCATCTTCCAGAGTAACAATCTTTTCAGCTTCTTCATCCGGAATTTCGCAGCCGAACTCTTCTTCGAATGCCATAACAAGCTCAACCTGATCAAGGCTGTCAGCGCCCAAATCATCTATGAAGCTTGCATTTGGAGAGATTTTGCTCTCTTCCACATCAAGATGTTCTGCTACAATTTTCTTAACTTTATTTTCGATGTCACTCATATCCAATTCCAAATTAGATTAACAATAATTAATATAAAAATGCATCATATTTGCAAATTCTGCGTAGTCAATGCTTTTAGTGACATAGCCCTAAATATATGACTGGACAAATATCATAACCCACTGAAATATAACGATTCATCTAAATTTTACTATCTGGCTAACAGGCTTAAATATGTATATAAATACTATATATAGGGTGCATTGCAGGTAAAACATAACCTGAATTCGTCAATATGAATTGCCGTGCCCAACCCAAACATGTTACAATTACAAAAGGACTTAAAAAAGGATGCAAGTATGTCAGAGGTCAGTTTGCAAGGGTGGCGATAAAATGTCAACCGCAAAACAGAAAGGTTTCACACTCGTTGAGCTTTCTATAGTCCTGGTCATTGTCGGGCTTATTGTTGCCACTATTACTGCGGGACAAAGTTTGGTGCGTTCAGCTAAGTTACGCTCGGTTATTGCAAATGTTGATAAATATAGAACGGCAGTAAATACTTTTAAGCTGGAATATAACGCTTTGCCAGGGGATATGAAAAACGCAACATCATATTGGACTGGTGGAGTTACTACCGATGGTGATGGTAATAGCAAAATTGGCACAGATGGTACTCCAGCTACATATAAAACAGAATGTCTGAAATTTTGGCAGCAGCTTCAATTTGCTGGCCTTATTGATGGAGTGTACACAGGCGCTGATGCCGGAACTCCAGACTTTCAGGGTGGAATAAATGTCCCTAAAAATAATATTTATAAAACTGGTTACTTTTTCACTGTAAATTACGGTAACACTTCAAAGATATTCCAAACTGGCGGTAACGTCATATTACTTTCATCCAGTGATACAACTACAACTGGCTTTTGGGATAAAACAATTGTAGCTAAGGAAGCCTATTCTATTGATGCTAAAATTGACGATGGCATGCCGGCTTTAGGCAAGGTCTTTACAGATATGGCTAACGATGGCGGTGTAGCTGGAACTAATTGCACTTCA
>CAZOKN010000072.1:0-5041 GCA_964580525.1 uncultured Rickettsiaceae bacterium | reverse complement strand
CACCGGTATTAGTAGCAATGCCCTTAACATTATTATTGCTTACAATCACTTTTTCTACTTTTTGATGTAATTTAATTTCACCGCCCATTTCTATAATTTTTGCGCATAAAACCTGCACAAGTGTTTCAGAGCCGCCTTCTATATAGCCAAGTTCTTCCTGCATAAGCGAGCGCCTGGACGTGCCAATACGCTTTATTCGTGTTGCTATCCAAGCGGCGGAGATGTTATTAGAAAATTCAAAGAATTTTAGATGGAAAAGTTTTTCCCATAATAGGTTATATACCTTTTGACCACAGGATTTTATAATCCAATCTGCAGCATTTACGTTTTCAAGGCTATCCCAAGTTTTTTTCTTGGTAGTTAGGAACATTGTTAGGCCGTAGCGAAGTTTATCAACAAACCCAAGTAAGGGAAATGTTAGCAAGGAGATTGGATCGCCCCAATTGTAATGCTTGCCATCAATATAGTAACCCATTGAAGTTGGGATCCATTTAAGCTTATCTGTAATTCCAAGTTCTGATAATAAATCGAATGTAGGTTGGTCGGCCTTGCAGATGAAATGGTAGAAACGCTCGAGGCTAATGCCATCAAAATCAAAATGGGCAGCCATCCCGCCTGGGGTGCTATCTGCCTCATATACAGTAACTTTATGCCCAGCCTTCAAAGCATGGTACGCACTTGCTAGCCCCATAGCGCCAGCGCCAATTATACCTATGTTATAGCTTATATTTTTCACTTAGAAATCCAGAATAATTTTAGAATATAATTCGTCGTTGAAAGTTTCATTTATCGCTTTTGTGGTGTTTGTAGGCACAACGCCAAAAATATCAGGCCAGTTGATAATCTCAAATTCTTCTTTTACAACAAGGGCCTGTAATTGTTTCACTGTAAAGGGCGGATTTTTGCAAATTACTGCGTATATTCTCAGTAACAGGTAAAATAGCCAGTATGGTAATTTTATAATGGTGGTTTTTGAGCGTATCGCCGCCTTAATCATCCTTATAATTTCAATATATTCAACTTTTTCCAGTCCTGAAATATTATAGGTTTTATTATGTTGTTTTGTTTCAATACAGGATATTATAATTTGGCAAAAATCACGCACATATAGAGGCTGGCGGATATATTTCCCATTTCCAGGAATTGGAAAAATAGGGCATTTTTCCATGAAGCGGCCAAGCCAGCCAAGATGCTTCCTATCGAACCAACCAAACATAAGTGTGGGCCGCAATATTGTGCATAGCAGCCCAGAAGCCAATACTAATTTTTCCTGTGCTTTTTTAGATTCTGTGTAGAAATCAACCGCCTGGGAATTAACAACTGATGAGCTGATATGAACTAAATACGCCGGATTATCACGGTTTATGGAGGATAAAAGCAATTCTGTTGAAGTGATGTTATTATCTGTAAATTCGCCTTCAAATAAGCCGCCAAGCCCCTGGCTTGGCAATATCTGTAACTATAACTTTCACATCTGGATGGAGGTTTTGTAATATGTGGGAGTTATTCTGGTTTTTATCTATTACCACAAGGTTTGTATAGCCTTGTTGTTTAAGCAAAACCACCAGGTTCTGGCCTACAAGGCCAGCTCCACCAGGCAAAACTATTTTTGCGTTTTTAGGGAGTGCTGGCATTATAAATTCGACCGTTTAAAGATAGCGTTTGGCAAATACTTGATAATAAGCATTATGTAGCGCCAAAACCAGGGTGTGTATAATACGGATTTATTCTCTTCAATGGCAATTATAATATCCCCGGCCACTTTTGTAGGACTGGCCCATAATGGGCCGGTTTTATTGAATGAATCTGTCATTGGTGTATCTACAAAGCCAGGTTTTATTGTGAGGATGTTGATATCAGAGTTCGCAAACCTGTGCCTCATTCCAGCAAGGTATATATCCAAAGCGCCTTTTGCTGCTCCATAAATGTAATTAGATTTTCGGCCCCTATCGCCAGCAACTGAGCCAATAACAGCAAGGCACCCTTTTTTGTTTTTTTCTAAATAACTTGCAGCCTGTTCGCACCATATTGCTGTGGATATAAAATTCGTATTTAAGACTGTTTCAAGTTTTTCGCGGCTATTTTGAGAATCTAGCTGGTTTCCCAAAATGCCATAGGCAATAAAAATAACATCAAACGCTGGTGTGGTTTTTGTAGCTATTGAAAATAGATTTTCGATATTTGCATTATCGCTAAGGTCGCCAGTGTGCAAGTGAACACTGCCAGCGCCACGGGCAATCAGGTCGGCCTCCATTGCCTTTAATTTATCTACATTGCGGGCAAGTAAAGTTATTGAGCAATTGTTTAATGCACAAATTCTGGCTACTTCATACGCAATTGCGGAAGATGCGCCGATAATCAAAATGTTAGTTATGTTTTTCATGTTTAGTAATATGTTGCCAGAATAAAGAATTAATAGCAGGATCGCGTAAAGCTTCAAGCTTTTGCCAAGATGGATAAAAAGATTTAAAAATATCTGCAGGAATTCTTCCGTCCTTCGCTGGATATAGCCTGCCGCCAGAGCGGACAACAATTACATCTAGTTTTGCAAATAACTCCAGCACCCCAGGCTTGTTTTGGAAATCAAGCGCCAAAGTTACGCCTTCCATAGGAAAGGAAATTAATCCAGGGGAGCTTATATTGCCAAAGGTTTTAAGTACTGCCAGGAATGACCCTTGTCCTGACTGCGAGATGATATTTAAAATTTCTGCCAAAGCAGTTTTTCTGGAGTTATTTGGAATAACGCATTGGTACTGGTAAAACCCATTCTTTCCATAAAGCTTGTTCCAGTTTAGTATTTTATCAAGTGGATAGAAATATTTTCTATAACTCTGTATTGACTTAATAATTTTCTGCTGCTGTTTGCCGAAATAAAGATAGTTGAATAGTTTTACACTGAGTTTATTAAGAAGAAAGCTGGGCATTTCAAATGGAATAGAAAATAGGCTCTTTGGGCGATTATATTCTAATTTGCCATGCTCACAAAACTTAGCGCGGCTGAATAACCCACGCCCAAGAGTGCTGCCGTTTGCCAGGCAATCTACCCATGCAATTGTAAAAAATTCATCAATGTTATTAAATTTAATTGTCTCTGTATCTAGATAACTAGACTGGATAGGTATGAGTGAAATTTCGGCGGATTTGATAATGCCAGTAAGCCCCACCCCGCCTATGCTTGCATTAAATAAATCAGTATTTTCAGTTGGGCTGCAAATTATAGATTTATTATCTGAACACAGCAGTTCAAATGAATTTACATAATTGCCAAAACTTCCTGCAATATGATGGTTTTTGCCATGCACGTCATTGGCAATTGCGCCGCCGAGCGTTATAAATTGTGTGCCTGGTGTAACTGGCAAGAACCAGCCAGCCGGGATAATTATTTCAAGAAGTTCTGTAAAGCTAATGCCAGCTTCTGCTTTTAGGATACCTTTTTCTCTGTTAAAATATATAAGCTTACGCAGGCGGGTGGTTTCTATTAACTGGCCATTTTCAAGTAGACAGCTATCCCCATATGAACGCGCCAGCCCAATGGCTAAATTTGGCTTATCTTTGCTAAGGTTTATTTCATCTATCGCTTGAGGCTTTGAAAAGGCGGTGTAAATTTTCCTAACTCTTCCCCAACTGCAAATATTTTTCATATGCGCTATGTTTATTTTTTTATTGTCCTATAGATTGTCATCTTATCTACGCTTTCGTGCACAACTGTCCAAGAAAATGTAGTCTAATTCTCTCTCCCTTTAGGAGAGGGTGCTTTAATTTGCGTTGATACATAAAGATACCCTCACCGGTTTTCTTACCAATTTTTGAAGGAAAAATTGGAGAAAACCTGCCTCTCCCAGAGGGAGAGGCGTTTAGGCAGAATTTTTCATATTCCAACCCCTGCCAGTAGAAATATCGCTGCGGCAAGTGCAATTACGCATAGGCAGAATTTATTAGTAAATGCGAAAATAATTGGGTCGTCTCGCATTTTGCCGCGCAAGGCTTCCATCCATATTTTTGCGGCGCATAAGAATACGCAAACAGGTATTCCCCATAGTAATTTTGGGAATATATAGCCTTTGCCGATATATTGCTGGTCTATTAAATATAGCAACATAAGTATAACGGCGCCCATTGCAGCAGAGATGCCTATACCATTTAAGAACATTAGGTCTTGATGTGTGTAGCCACGCCCAAAAACATGGTTTTGTGCCTTATCAATGCTTCTTTGCAATTCGGTTACACGTTTTGCCACTGCCAGTGAAAGAAAGAAGAAAAATGAGAATGATAGCAGCCATACTGAATTATCAACATCAATAATTAGGGTGCCAAGTATAATTCGTATGGTAAACAGGCCAGCAAGCGTTGTTACATCTACTAGCGCAAGCCTTTTTAGAACAAAACTATATGAAAGCGTGGTAATGAAATAAACAAGAATACCAATACCAAAATATATATTTAAACAGAAGCTAAGAAAGATTGATGCTGTAGAAAGCAGAAAAAATATAGCAATTGCATCTACAATCCATATTTTACCAGAAGCAATTGGCCGTGCCGATTTTGACCAATGTGCACGGTCTTCATTTAAATCCATTAAATCATTAAGTATATAGGTGGAGCAGGCAAGGATAGATAATAATACAAAACCTGCTGTAACTTTAAGCAGGCTATGCACATCCCCCAGTTGGTGAACTAACGCAAGCGGCACAAATATCAGCAGGTTCTTTACACATTGATAAAGCCTGAGTTCTTTTACCCATGAATTTAAGGAATCCTTGCAACTGTCTTTTGGAAAAATTTTGATTATTTCGGTTATTTTTTTTGCTCGCTTGGCAACATTGCCGCAAGCGCCAACTGTCACGCCTTGTTTAGCTTGTTTCCATACATGTAGGTCTGCGGCGCTATCACCAATATATATGAATCCTTCAGGAAATTTTTCTGACAGGAACACAGCTTTTTTTCTGCCTTTCAGGTTCAAATGTTTGGAGCTGCCATAGTAATCGGAAAAAATATCATCATTCTTTGCAACTAAAATAGCATTAGCTAGGACTGAAAGCCT
>CAZOKN010000071.1:2635-5519 GCA_964580525.1 uncultured Rickettsiaceae bacterium | reverse complement strand
TTTTTAAATCTGGATTTCCTTGTATAACTTCACTTGCAATTTTAGCATTTCTTACAAATTTTTCTGCTTCTTCTTTTGAAAAACCCTTCAGTTCTGCAAAAATTTCTTCTTTAACAAACCATTCTTGCATCAATAAATTGAAGAGCTGTTCGTCATTAGAAATGAGTTTTCGAATCAGTTCTGGAGATATCTCTTTTGGCTCATCTTGATCTCCAACAGTATAAAAAATCTTCTTTGGAATATCATGAAATTTTTCTAGCTCCTGTTCATATAAAACTCTTATAGCTTCATCTATAGACTTAAAAGCTTCTTTTTCCTTCTCGGATATCTCTGTTTGCAATGGCAGAAAATTATGATCGTTGTAATAATCAGGATTTTTTTCTTGTGACATTTTCTCTCTCATGTTTTTTTTAACATAAGAAATTCTAAAGAAAATTTATTACAACTTTTTTACAGATCCTATATTTTTTTGGATTCGTCCTGCAAAATAAAAAGAGATTGGCGTAAGTTTTGTGGAGTTTATATATTGGCTTTTAGATGTTCTTCGCCGTTTTTGCGTAATCCCTTCTTGTCAAAGCACTATTTTTCCTTTAGTCATAACCATCCAATTATCCTTTATGTAAACGGAGACATATTATGCCAATTATGCCAGATAGCTGGATAAGAGAGCAAGCTTTAGAAAATGGAATGATAGAACCATTTGAAGAAAAACAGAAACGTAATGGAGTTATATCATATGGTGTTTCGTCCTATGGCTATGATGCTAGGGTTTCCAATGAATTTAAGATATTTACCAATATCGATTCTGCAGTAGTTGATCCAAAAGATTTTTCACAAAAAGGCTTTGTTGATAGAAGTGGCGATGTTTGTATAATACCACCTAACAGCTTTGTGTTAGCTAGAACTGTTGAATATTTTAGGATACCTAGAGATATTCTGGTTATTTGCGTAGGTAAATCAACTTATGCTAGATGTGGAATTATTGTAAATGTAACTCCTCTTGAGCCAGAATGGGAAGGACATGTTACTCTTGAATTTTCAAATACAACCCCACTTCCTGCTAAAATATATGCTAATGAAGGCGCATGCCAATTTTTGTTCCTGAAGGCTGATTCAGTTTGCGATATATCATATGCAGATAAATCAGGAAAATATATGAACCAGTTGGGTGTTACTCTGCCAAAAATTTAAAGGTAAAAAATGGACAAAATACGCGTTGTTGGTGGAGTTCCGCTAAAAGGTACTATAGAAATAAGCGGATCAAAAAACGCAGCATTGCCACTTATGGCCGCAAGTTTGCTAACAGCAGGAACTTTAAAACTTTATAATCTGCCACATCTAGTTGATATTTCCAGAATGGCAAATTTGCTTGTTCAGCATGGGGTTGATTTTCAGCTCGATGGATGCTCAAAAAACGGTAGTTCCAAAGGTGAGGTTATCTCCTTTACTGCTAATAACATCAATAATCTTGAAGCACCTTATGATATCGTAAGAAAGATGCGCGCTTCCGTTCTAGTTCTTGGGCCCCTATTAGCTAGATTTGGTGAAGCTAAGGTTTCTCTGCCAGGCGGCTGTGCCATAGGAACACGGCCAATAGATTTACATCTTAAGGCCTTTGAACAAATGGGTGCGGAAATAGAGCTCGATCATGGCTATATAAAAGCCTCAATAAAAGGAAAGCTAAAAGGTGCAGATATACTTTTTGATAAGGTTTCTGTTGGAGCTACTGAAAATGTTCTTATGGCTGCAACTCTTGCTGATGGCATAACTATTCTAAATAATGCAGCAAAAGAGCCAGAAGTTACCGATCTGGCTAACTGTCTCGTTAAAATGGGCGCAAAAATAGAAGGAATAGGCACAGACAAATTGGTTATTCAGGGAATAAAAGAACTTCATGGTGCTGAATATACTGTCATATCTGATAGAATTGAGGCTGGAACTTATATGATAGCAGCTGCCATTACTGGCGGCGAGGTTACTCTTACTGGTGTTAATACTAATATTATGACAGCAACAATAGAGAAGCTGGCCGAAGCCGGAATTGAAGTGAAAGAAGTAGCCGAAGGTGAAGTTTTAGTAAGAAGAAAAGGTAAAAATATACATAGCGTTAATGCTGTAACACAACCCTATCCAGGCTTCGCGACTGATATGCAGGCGCAAATAATGGCGCTTATGACAGTTGCAGATAATGCTGCAATAATAAGCGAAACAATCTTTGAAAATAGATTTATGCATGTTTCGGAGCTTATGCGTATGGGAGCGGATATATCCATAGACGGCCATACTGCGGTTATAAAGGGAATTGACCATTTAACTGGAGCAGAAGTCATGGCTACAGACCTGCGCGCCTCTGTTTCTTTGGTTATTGCCGCTTTGGCCGCAAAGGGAGAAACTATCATAAACCGGGTTTATCATATTGACCGCGGATATGAGCGCGTAGAAGAGAAATTAGCCGGAGTTGGGGCTATAATAGAGCGAATGAGATAAAATATTGTTATATTTTTAATAATCTACTTGTTTATGACTAAACTCTAGTTTATTAAGGTGGCTCAACTTTCGCTTTTCCTGCGACTCCGTAGCTCAGCTGGATAGAGCAACAGCCTTCTAAGCTGTGGGTCAGGGGTTCGAATCCCTTCGGAGTCGCCATTTTTAGCCAATATTCCTTAAATATCCATAATATTGATACATAATAGCTAGAAACATTAGCATTATCGTAAAAAATATGTTATAATTCACTTTACGGCAAATATTATAACGCCCACCTCAAGCTGATATGTAATCTGTTTTAAGGGCAAAAAACTAGGGGGGATTTGTGAAGTCCAGGCTAGTAGGTTATTTTAAGAACAAATCTGGTTTCAGTCTTACTGAAATGTCCGTTGTTTTG
>CAZOKN010000071.1:0-2625 GCA_964580525.1 uncultured Rickettsiaceae bacterium | reverse complement strand
TGCAGCAATTGTAGTAATTACTGCTGGTGGAGCGTCTCTTGTAAATAAATCCCGTCTTGGCGATGTCGTAAATGATATCCGTGATTTTTCAAAAGCAGTTACAAAATTTTATACCCAATATAACGCTATTCCAGGCGATATGGCAGTTGTTACTAGCCTCCCTGGAACCAATACTGCTGGTAATGGCAATGGCGCCATTGATACTGCGGGAGAATCATTAAATTTCTGGAAGCAGCTAGGTGTTACAAGTTTTATAAAGGGAACCTATGATGGAACTAGTACATATATTCCAGGCAGGGGTGTACCTGAAGGTAGCGTAAAAGGTAGCGGTTATAATGTTCTCGATCCTTCGTCTGTTTCTGGCGCTCCTAATCAGGCTGTTATAGTTGAATTTGCTGGCTTTTCAGCCAGTGCTAATAATCTTGCTGTTTTAACTCCTGAAGATGCGAAATCTATAGATGATAAAGCTGATGATGGCAATCCAACGACAGGTTACATAAGGGCCGCAGGAAGTGGTAGCGGTGGTAACTGCGTAACCGGTTCTGCATATACAGTAACTAATAAAACAGTAAGCTGTCGTTTGCAGTTTATTATATTTAACGGAGAAGCAAATAAGGATGCTACGGCAATTACAGGCACATGTAATCAATTAGGTGCTAAGAGAACTGTGGATCCTACAGGAACATGTGACGTAGGATATATAAAGAAAGCTGTGCAAACTTGCCGCATAGATCCAGTTACAAATACTGGAACATGGGTGACTACATCAAAAACTTGTGAACCTATTAGCTGTTCTGGCGGTAAAAAATTCGGCGATACCAGAAGGATTGCTTGTATTAATGACATGACAGGAACTGGTATAACTCAGCAATGCTCTTCTTCTGGTGTTTGGGTTATTACATCAGATACTTGTATTGTACCAGATGGTGTAACTGCTTGTAGCCCTAGTAACAATCAGGCTAGAAAACCTCAAGGCTGCAGTATGGATAGAAAAGGAAATGCATCACAAATATGCTCTGGAGGTGTTTGGACAACTACATCTGAAAACTGTACATCTCCCGGTGGTCGTATACAGTGTTCTGCGCCAAATTCATTTGTTGGCGGAACAAACTCTAACACTGCAGGCTGTGGAACAAACTATTCTGGTACTGCGAGAAGAATATGTACAATATCAGGAAATTGGGTTGATTCTGCTGTAGAAAATAACTGCTACCCTACATATGCTGGAGCTTGTACATCTGGAGTTACTGCGGATAGAGATATTGGTTGTCCAGCTGGCGAGACCGGAGCGCACATACAAACCTGTGTGGATAATGGATCCAGCGATTATTGGGTAACCAAAAAAGATACATGCAAACCAATAACATGCGATGGTGGCGAGAATATTGGTGAATACCGAATAAGACAGGGTGCTGTTTGTCCTCTTGGTCAATCTGGAACTGTGTTTGAAACTTGCTTGAGCGATTTTGGTACTCCACCAAAAGGTGTTTGGACAGCAAGTTACTCTAATTGTGTTTCAACACTATGCAATGGTGCTCAAGATACATCTGGATTTGCTATGTGGCCTAATCAATCAGTAAGCACAACTGCAACAGGATCATGTATTACAGGATATCAGATTTCAGGCTCTGCCCCAACAAGAGCGTGTAATGCCGATAGCAGCTGGAGTACAACAGTTACCAATCCTTGTGTACGCTCGCAATGTGCTGCTACAACTTCTTCTGGCGCAGTGTGGCCAGCTGCAGATAGCAATACATCAAATGTTCAGGGTCGCTGCAATTGGCCGACAATGGAAGGCTTACCTGTACAAGATTGCAGTTCTACAGCAAGTTGGAGTAACCTACGCTCTGCGTGTATACCATCAAAACTTCCTATATTTAACGGACTTACTTTCTGGATAGACGGTGCGGACACTTCAACTGTTTATACCGACACTTCATGCACTACAGCTGCTAAAAACGGAAATTCAGTACAATGCTGGAAAGATAAAAGTGGACAGGCTTTAGATATAACATATACAGCAGGAACAGCTCCTACGATTGTATCTGGCGGACAAAATGGCAAAGCCGTTATTAGATTTCCTAATAGCACAGCCTTATCTAGATCAAATGTTGGAGTTGGTAGTTTATTCCAAAGCAATGGCGTAACTATGTTTGCTGCAGCCAGGGAAAATGCAACTGGCGCTGCAAGTGGTTATATTACATCATGGATTGGTGGTGCAAATTATGTTCTTCTTGGAATAAATAGTTCGCATAAGGCCATAACTGGTTATGGTGGTTCGTACGCTTTAGGCACTTATGTATTGGGTGGCTTTAATATTATTACTTCTCGTCTAAGTGGTACAACTCCGACAGCATATATAAACGGTAGTTTAGATATGGGTGCTTTATCTTTCGACCTAGCACCTAGTGGAAGCGCTAGCCTGGCAATAGGTGGGGGTCTTAACGGCGATATTGGTGAAAATATAATTTATAACCGTGGCCTTAGCGATACTGAACGTTACACTGTAGAAAAATACCTTGGTGATAAATGGGGTGTTTCGGTTCTACCAGTATCATCTAGTGTACAGTTATGGTTAGATGGTAATGATCCAGCTAAGCTTTACACAGATAATACATGTGCTAC
>CAZOKN010000070.1:0-5745 GCA_964580525.1 uncultured Rickettsiaceae bacterium | reverse complement strand
CAGGTTTACATCATCTAATTCCCGCTGCTCGCCTGTCACCACGGCAATTCTGGCGCGGTCTATTTTTTCAACATTTACAAGATGGTCTAAAACCACCGCCTGTGTTATTTCTTTATCCTTATTTTCTGCCTGAAACAAAACAATTGGACGGATATAGTCATTATCATTTTTGGCAAGTTCATTTAAATACTCTCTGGTGCGGATAGAATCGCCAATTGCTTCCTGCCAGTTACTTTGTTCAACAAGTCGTATCGGGAGTTTTATCATCTCTTCAGCTTTGAGTTCCGAAGCTGAAACATTATATAAAACGTTACTAGTTTTTAATTCCGGTGTGGCGGTGTATTCAATAACACAAGCGGGGTTTATGCGTTGCAATACTTCAAAACTCAATGGTGATGACGCATTATGCGCCTCATCAACAATAACAAGTGGACGGTGTAGGGTTAATAGGTTGCAGAATGAGAATTTTATTTGTCCGGCGTAAGTGCCCTCATCAACCATTTCCAATCCTGCCGTATGCGGTGGCACTTTGGTAAAATGCGGCTCAAGGTTTTCATTATGAGCATAAACTTTTCTGCCCTCTGTTTTATCAACCCTCAAAGTCTGCACAGTACCCAACACTATAACGGCTTTGCTTTTTATATCCTGTGGGCGCAACTGCTCAAAATCGGCAATGTCTATCACCATGAATTTACCGTCATAGGCACGGCGTAAAACTTCATGGTTGGGGTGGTTAGGAGTTTTTAGCGTTTCCAGCGTTTGTTTTCGTATGGTATTTGTTGGCACGAGCCATAGCACCAGCGGAAATTCAGTTTCCAAATAAGTTTCGGAAGCTATGGGTATAGTATGGGCAGAAAGAAAAGTTTTACCGCCGCCTGTGGGCAACCTAAGGCATATAAACGGTACTTGTTCCAACTCTTGCAGCGGCTTATATTCTTTTTGCGCTGATTCCTTATAGGCTGCGCTTGCGCCTTTGAATCTGGCTTGTTCAAGATAATTCTTTAGAACCTCAAGGGTATTTTCCTGATAATTCTTTAATATAAACATAGCTATCTGGCCTTTATGTCATAAGGAGTTTGTTTAAATACGATGTTTTCCGCTTTGAGCTTTGCAGGGCTGAGGCGGCAGGATTCGCCATAGATAACTTTTGCGCCATTATGCGGTTCTAACCCTGCTAATATTTTTGAGGTTAATACATTGCCACCATCAGGACGTTTATCACCTAAAATTCCGTTATATAACAGGTAATAGGCAATATCGTTATGCACACCTAAGAATGGGGTTTTGCCGGAATGATTTTGTAATGAGGCCAGGGTTTCCGAAAACCAAACATGCGCGGCAAGGAACGGGAACTTAATGTTTTTATTTATATTTCCTTCGGCATCAAACACCGCTTCGCCAAGTTTATAAAACTTAAACCCGCCACCGCCTTGCCAATTTACCGCTTTTGATATACCGCCTTGTTCACCATCTACTACTTTTTGCAAACGTGGCACACAATGGGTTTTCGCATGTTCACCCATTTCGATACCGATATATCGCCTTCCCATTTTGTGAGCGACTGCGGCGGTTGTGCCGGAGCCTAGGAAGGAGTCGAGGACTAAATCATTTTCATTGGTGGTTAAGTAAATTATACGTTCTAACAAACGTTCTGGTTTAGGTGTATCAAACGCATTATCAGCACCAAACAATTCATTAATTTCCTTTTTGGCTTCTTGATTATGACCCACTTCATTATTTTGCCACCATGTCCAAGCGACTTGTCCATCTGATTCGGCTAGATAAGTTTTTTTTCTTGGAATTCCTTTGCCGTCTTTTCCAAACCATATACGGCCTTCCTCTTTAAGTTGCAAGAAAACTGTTTCTATATTTTTCCAGCATCTTCCCGTTGGAGGTTCATATATTTTTCCGCTTGGAGTAACGATTTGATACATTTGATTTGGTCTATAGCCTTGAGCTGTATAATCTGCAGAAGCCCATGAGCCGCGCTTATCGTTATCAGGATTTTTATAAGATGCCCGTTGTTTTTCATTTTTTGGTAAAGGTTTTATAGTTTTTTTAAAGGTCTGAAGATCTTTTGCAAAAACAATTATGTGATCGTGTCCCGCACCTAATGTGGCACGCATATCTGGGGAGGTTCTTTTTTGCCATAAAATATTTGCAACAAAGTTCTTCCTACCAAAAATTTCATCCGCAATAACCTTCAAATAATGCGCTTCATTATCATCAAGGTTTATCCAAATACTACCATCCTCCGCCAACAAATCCCTCAGCAGCTCAAGCCGTGGGTACATAATTGAAAGCCATGTAGAATGCTCCAGATTGTCATCATAATGCTCAAAGGCTGAACCAGTATTATACGGCGGGTCAATATAGATACACTTCACTTGCCCCGCATAATATGGAAGCAATGCCTTTAGTGCCTCCAGATTATCCCCCTGAATAAGCATGTTTGGGCTTGCCGCATCGCCATAACTTAAGCTATCAACCTGCTCAAGCAACCGATACGGCACATTATCCGCCGCCTTAACGTCCTTTTCTCTATCTAACCAATTTAGTATGGGCATATTTCAGTAATTATATTATTAAAGATGCCAGCATATACAACCCGAAATTAATTTGTAGTTTTTATTGCTTTTGCAATCAGTTTATCGCTATAGAGAGTACAATTTCCTGCTGTATCATTTTAAAAGGCTATTAACTTAACACTAATCAAAGACTAATGTACTCATGACTTTTTCTAATAGCTTCTCTGTTTCATTGTTAGGAATGGGTTCAATGCTGCGTATAGAATCTGAAACATCAACAATCTTATCAGGATTATTAGGGTTCTTACAAGTGTAACCCAACACATGCGTTTCAGCATTTTGATGTTCTGTATCGTGCCCTAGGATATCCCGGTATATACAAACAGTTCCCTTTAGGTGTTTTACTGAAATGGATTCTTTTAGATTTTTAACCCTAACAAATTCAGACTTATCTGCCACCATCCCAGACTCAATCGCTTTCTTAAAAGAGCTGTCTGAGTCAATAGAATCTAAGTGCGCTGAATCTTTTATCTCTTTTGCAGTTCTGGCGGTAAGGCTAACAATATAACTTTTGTCAGAGTTACCCTTTTTTATAATAGCCCCAATAATTTTCCCTTCTCTATTACCATAATTTCCAACGTGATACCAACCCGTTGGTTCAGGTGGAAGGATTGAAAAACTACCTACTGTTAATCTATTCGTAACTTCTGCAAAGCTCTGCGTATTAGGCACCCGTTTTGCACATGAGCTTATTGTAAACAATGCGCTACAAAGCAGAGCGGTATAATATAATTTTTTATGCATAATTTTGCCTTTAATTTAAATAGACTTAGCATTATTAAATGATGGCTGCCTTTTTGTGAACTTGTATTTTTACACTAGTATAATAATTTTATACTAAATAGAAATACAGTGCCTATTTATAGGCCGCCGCATTAAGAGCGTATACAGTATTTTTTGTACTTATTATTTACAGACTTTGCTCCAATAGATTTATCAGCCTATCCAGCTTTTTCTCCTTTGTTTCACTTTTCCCCAATCCCAGAATAACTTCTCCCTGCCTATGTACATCAACATAACCATAGCTAGTAAAAGTTGTCAGTGGGCTTTCATGGCCTATATTTTGACTCCAGGCTTTGAATTCTTCCGGCGTGCGGCAAACCTGCTCACCCAGCCGGACAATTGTTTTTCTAAAGCTATGAGGGTGGTAGTAATCATACCCAGCATCCGCAAAGCATTTCTTCATGATAGTTATAACAGGAGTGGCGGATTGCCAGTGTTCTGTTGATAATCCCAGATTAGTAAATGAGTGTTCTGCATCCAGCCCAATTTCTGTTTTGGGAAATAATGGTGCGGAAATATCGCAGTGCTTCACTTCCAGTAAATAGCGTATCCAGTCGATAACGATTTTTTCAATATCATTGCCAACAGGAAAAAAGTAAGTGTCTATCGACTTATCATCTTTAGTATCAACGCCATTTTTTGGGTATTGCTTAACCAGCTTCCTGCCAATATCAACATCACTGATTTTGAGGCTTATCAGCGCACCATCACGCACACCAGTTAATAACATGAATGCGATTAATGCCTGATTGCGACGGTCAATATCACTTTCTATACTTATAGAACTTATAACATCCCTTATTATTTCAATAGTTGGAACTGGCCTGTTTTCGGTGAGTCTGGCCTCTCTCATATTCCTTTTTGAAAGGTTGAAATATTTAATATCATTGAGTTTTATCTTTTTCTTAAAGCCCTGTTCTTGGTGCAACCATGTGAAAAAATCCTTCAAGGGGTTTACTGTATGCAGGATGGTTGATTTTGATAGCAATATTCCTTTTGCCTTACTTTTTTCCTTCAAAAGGGCGTTAGTAAAATTTTTGGCCTTATCGCTGGTTAGCTTTTCCAAATCCTCAAAATTATGGAAAGTTTCGTAGCGAAGCAAAGCTTTTGCGGCAGCGTTAATTGTACTTTCACTGCGTTGTTTTGCATCTTTTAAGAAGTCAAAATATCTAGATTTAAGTATCTCATTTTTGTTATTATATTTTTTAGTCATTTTCTTATCCTTTATTTTATACCGTTTCACGGTAGATTATTAAATACCCTTTAGTATAAATTGCTGCCCCTTGTGGCTGCGAAATTCCTGTTTAAAATATTCCAATTTTTCAGGCGGAATTGTACGATTCATACGACAATTGCAAACCTCACATTCACCCTTAAAATTGATTTTTTTGGTAGTTCGGTATTCTATCGTTATCTCATGATTTGCTACCCTCCTTGGTTTTTTGCAGGAACAGCAATACATCTCATCATCTTTACAAGGTCGCTTTTGCGATTCCCTTTGTTTTTTGTGAAATGCAATAATATCACTGCCATGCAACCGCTCCGGCGAACTGCCTTCAATTACAAGCAAGCCTTTTTTTATCCATGCATAGACGGTTTTAATCTGCACACCCATTTTTTCCGCCGCTTCTTTTATGGTATATGAGCGATTGGAACTAATAGATTTCAGATTATGATTGCGGCGGTATTTTTTAGCCATGCTTGCTTATTCCGAATCCTGATTTTTGAAAGATTCAATAAGCTCCCTAATTTGTTCAACAGGCCATGCTGAAACGTTAGAGTATAACTTAACAGGTTTTGGGAAGCGGCCTGATTTAACACCAGCCCACCATGTGGATTTGCCTATAGGAATAAGTTTTATAATTTCAGGAACACGCAAAAAGCCTGTTTCTGGAAGTGATTTTATATTTGTCATAAGTCTTACCTCAATTTTGTTAATATGAGGTAATATTATTCAGTCTAAGGTGTATAAGTATAGATACGCAGGTTAAAAAAACCTAACCAGCAATTAGAATAATTGCTATATATCAGTCTTTTAACCAGAGAATATTTCTGCAATTTTTATTGCAAGATAAATAATACAAGTCAACCATGCGGCAAAACGCGTAAAACCCCTGGCTAAGTTAATATAGAATGGTGGGTAGGTTCATTAAAAAGGGATTACATCATCCAGTTCTTTATCTTCTTCTTTAACGGTATAGCCAATGTTTTCAGGCTTATTATTCGCTATGGAAGGGGTGGTTGGTGCGCCGCCCTTGGTATTCCAATTAGCGACTTTTGCTATTTCTTCTATGGCTTGAGTGGATAAGCCAAATTTTGTGGCGTTTGATTCCAACCATGCTTCCAGAGCTTTTTTGGGACTTTTATTTTTTAA
>CAZOKN010000069.1:0-6102 GCA_964580525.1 uncultured Rickettsiaceae bacterium | reverse complement strand
TATAGATCCTTCAAGACCAACATCACCAACTTGACCTTTATAGTTTACACCAGCATTCCAAACATTAGAGAAAGTTTGGTTGTTACCGCTGCTGAATCCGTTTGAAGTACCTCTTTCAGCTTGGTCAGGAGTGAAGCTTAAGCCAACTTGTACGCCCTGTATACGAGGAGAGTAGTAGTTGATTTTGTTAGCTGTTGCTCTTGTAAGATGATCATCACCACCTGCTACACCCACAGTGGCTTCGCCAGGAAGGCCAGCTGCAGTTGGTAAACCAGGTAGAATATAATAGTCGTCATTGCTCAGAGCACTGTCAGAAGAAAGGTCAGCATATCTGTAGAAATCGCCAGCTATACCGCCAGTAGCGCGTGCAAATGTTGCTGCGCTAACTGTAAGAGTAGAAGCAGCATCGTTAGTAGCACCAGCTTCAACGCGTCCGAAACCGCTTTCAACATAGATATAAGTTCTGTCTGAGTTGTTATTTGCATTTACGTTATCAGATTGATTTACATCAGCATTAAGCTCGATGTAAGCACCATATCCTAAACCATTATCGGCTTTGCCATCTACTTTGAAATGAAGCTTAGTCTCATTTCTTGTGTGTGTGTCAGTAGAATAGATAGTAGCATTACCACCTTGTGAAGAGTAAGCGCCATCCTGGTCAGCATAGCCAGCTTGGAAGTCAGTAAAACCACCAACAGTAACAGTTGGAGCTTCTGCAAGAGCCGAGCCCGCAAAGAACAGACTCATAGCTGTAGTAGCAAGTAGAGTTTTTTTCATTTTAAACATCCATTGTTTGATTAATAAAAAAATAAATTAATTTAGGGGTGCTCCTAAAAATAATTGTCCCCATAATGGCATAGCGACTATTTTTTAATAAATAATAATTTATATGGTTTATTTTTTATGTTTATTTTTTGGCAGCATGTTGCATAATTGCACCTCAATAATTATCAAAAGTTTAATTTGGTTAATAAATGGCAATTGAAGATAGAATAAAAAATATAAAAGCAAAAATATCTGCTATCTCATCTAAAGCTGAGCTCATTGCAGTTAGTAAACAGCGGTCTGGCGTCGAAATAGTAGATGCAATAAAAGCCGGACAAAGAATTTTTGGAGAGAATCGCGTACAAGAAGCAAAAAGCAAATGGCCAGAGATAAAAAAAGAATATCCGAGTATTGAGTTGCATTTAATAGGACATCTGCAAACTAACAAGGTTAGAGAAGCATTGGATATTTTTGATGTTATAGAAATATTAGATAGTAAAAAATTAGCGGATTGTTTTTTAAAAGAAATGCAGAAAATTAAAAAGAATCCTGCTTTTTACATTCAGGTCAATATAGGTAAAGAATCACAAAAATCTGGTATTTTACCAGAAGAAACAGACGAATTTATAAATTATTGTAAGACTATAGGATTAAATATTATTGGTCTTATGTGCATTCCTCCCGCTGATGATGAGCCATCTATTTATTTTAAAAATCTGGCAATAATAGCAAAAAGGAATGGTCTAAAGAATTTAAGTATGGGAATGAGCGCAGACTTTGAAGAAGCCATTAAATGCGGCTCTACGCATGTCAGAATCGGGACTGCTATTTTTGGTGATAGAGAATAAAAAAATCCCCGCTTAAGCGGGGATTTTTATTTTATATTTATGTAGCTTTGCAATTTAGTTTCCGGAAGCTACAGCTTCTTCAACTACTGCATTATTGCTTTCTTTTAGTATATAACCGCGTCCCCAAACTGTTTCTATGTAGTTTGTACCGCCAGTTATTTTCGCAAGTTTCTTACGAAGCTTACAAACAAATACGTCGATAATCTTCAAATCAGGCTCGTCTATACCGCCATAAAGATGGTTAAGGAACATTTCTTTTGTTATTAGTGAGCCTTTACGAAGCACTAAAAGTTCCAAAATTCCATACTCTTTACTTGTTAAGTGTATAGGTCTACTGTCTATATCAACACTACGGCTTTCCAGATTCATTGTTATCCTGTTATCGATATTGATAATAGAATCTGAATGGCCTTTAGATCTACGAACTATAGCCTGAATGCGGGCGATTAATTCACCTCTGTTGAAAGGTTTTGTTAAATAATCATCAGCACCAAAGCCTAAGCCTTTTATTTTCTGATCGCTGCCGGATAAGCCAGATAATATAAGGATTGGCACCTGAACTTTTGCTGACCTTAGGCGCAAAAGAACCTCATAGCCATCAATATCAGGAAGCATAAGATCAAGAATTATGATGTCATAATCATAAATCTTGCCTATTTCTAGGCCTTCCTCGCCCAGCTGGGCTATATCACAAACTATTCCTTCTGAAGCAAGAGCAAGCTCAATTGACCTAGCCGTTGCAGTATCATCTTCTACTAATAGTACACGCATCAAAACAACTCCTTGGGAAAAGGCATTGTAACACACAAAATAATTTAAAACAATTTATACGTCTCAAATTAATTAACAATTACCAAATTATTTAGTAACTTGCATTAACAATTCACACTATAAGTTGCTTTATTGCAAGTAAAAATTAATTTAAAGTGAAAAAACTTTAAATTAATTAAAGAAAATTAAACTATATTTGGCTAAAACATTATTTTTTTGGTGCTATTATAACTTATCAAAATTTAGATTGGTCTTGGCGGGTGAAAACAAAATTTGAAGAATTTTTAAAAGAAATAGACAGAATTCCTGACACACATTTTTTTGGTAAAGTGGTCTCTGTTAAGGGACTGTTGGTTGAATGCTCAGGCCTTGAGAGATTTGTAAGTGTTGGCTCAAGATGCAAAATAATTACAAGAAATAATAAGGAAATAGCTGCAGAAGTCGTTGGCTGCAGGGGTGATAGCACGCTTCTTATGCCATTTAGCGATTTGGAAGGTGTTGGTGTTGGCTGTAGAGTTTGGATGGTAGAAGAAGAGTCGGTTGTTCAGCCTTCAGAGTCCTGGAAAGGTAGAGTTATGAATGCTATGGCCGAGCCGATAGATGGCAAAGGCCCCTTACCAAAAGGAATAAGTAGCTACTCTTTTAGAAGCCCGCCACCGCCTGCTCACGCTAGACAAAGGGTAAAAGATAAAATTGATATGGGCGTTAAGTCTATAAATACTTTCACTACATGTTGCCGTGGTCAGCGAATGGGAATTTTTGCCGGCTCCGGCGTTGGTAAATCTGTACTTATATCAATGCTAACAAAATATTGTACAGCAGATGTGAAAGTTATTGGCTTGATAGGAGAGCGGGGAAGGGAAGTTCAGGAGTTTTTGCAGGACTATCTTGGTGAAGATGGTTTGAAAAATGCAGTTGTAATAGTTGCAACAGGAGATGAATCAGCCTTAATGCGTAGGCAAGCAGCCTATTTGACTATGGCGGTATCTGAATATTTTCGCGATATAGGTAAAGAAGTTTTGTGTCTGATGGATAGTGTAACACGTTTTGCGATGGCACAGCGTGAAATAGGACTTTCTGCCGGTGAGCCACCAACTACAAAGGGTTATACTCCAACTGTATTTTCTGAATTGCCAAAACTGTTAGAAAGAGCGGGACCAGGCACAAATAAAGGTTCAATTACAGGATTGTTCAGCATTCTAGTTGAAGGAGATGATCACAATGAGCCAATATCCGACGCAGTGCGTGGTATTTTGGATGGACATATAGTTCTGGATAGGCATATAGCCGAGCGTGGCAGATTTCCGGCTGTCAATGTTCTTAAAAGTATATCGCGAACAATGCATATTTGTAATAATGAAGAGGAAAGTAAGCTGGTTTTCAGAGCAAAAACCTTGCTTTCCACTTATAATGATATGGCGGAACTTATAAGGCTTGGAGCATATAGAAAAGGCTCTGACCCATTAGTAGACGAATCAATTAAATATTATGATAAAATAGAGAATTTTTTGCGGCAGGCTCCTGCAGAATCGAGTGATTTTGCATCAGGATATAGCGAGCTGACCGCTATTTTGGCTTCTTAATAATAAAATTATATGAATTTAGTAAAAAGCCTTACAACTCTGATAAAAATGCATAAGAAAGAGCTAGATGATAAAAGGCTTGAAATTGTCAGGCTTGAAAAACAGAAAGAGCAGCTCAATTCATATCATGAACAAATGCGCATTGAATTGGAATCTGAATATCAATTTATTCTAAAAGAGCCTGAGTTTAGCGGCAGTTTTGGTAGCTACAAAAACAAAATAACTGAGAGGCAAAATAATATCAATCTAGCGGTAAAAGATATAAATAAAATGCTAGCCAAACTAAACGAAGAAATTGCTATTATTTTTGGCGAAGTAAAAAAATACGAAATTATTTTAGACCAAAAGAAACAACAACAAATTAAAGAAGAATCTGAGAAAGAAGACAAATTCCTAAATGAAATGGCGCTAAATAATTTTTTAAAGGCGGAAGACTGAATGATGTGGCTAACGGAAAATTATTCCACATAGCCACATAAAATCTATTCAACCGTTACCGATTTTGCCAAATTTCTAGGCTGGTCAACATCAGTGCCTTTTAGAACTGCTGTATGGTAAGCTAAAAGCTGGATTGGGATGGCGTATAATATAGGGGCTACAAAAGGATTTACTTTTGGTAGTTCTATAGTTTCGCTAGATATTTTCTTGAGGCGTTTTATGCCGTCGCTATCGCTTAAGAATATAACGCGGCCATTTCTGGCGGCAACTTCTTGTACGTTTGAAGCAGTTTTATCAAATAAACTATCATGCGGAGCGATTACTATTACTGGAACAGACTCGTCAATCAAAGCTATAGGACCATGTTTTAATTCACCTGCGGCTATGCCCTCTGCATGGATATATGATATTTCTTTTATCTTCAGAGCGCCTTCCATAGCTATAGGATAAGATGTACCACGGCCAATATATATAATATCTCTGGCTTTTGCTAAATCACGTGCTAATTCTTTCAAAGAATCATCATGATTTAGAACCTCAACTGCGCGTGATGGAACTTCAGATAACGCATGCGAAAGTGTTGCGGCTTCTTTTGCACTTATTGCATCACGATCTTTTGCAAGCGCAAGGGTTAAGCAAGAAAGTGCCACTAACTGTGTAGTAAAAGCTTTTGTTGAAGCTACACCGATTTCAGGACCTGCAAGAGTGTGTAGAACTACATCAGATTCACGTTCCATTGAACTTTCTTTGGCGTTAACTATTGAAATAACATGTTGGCCGTGTTCTTTTGCATAGCGTAATGCTGCAAGTGTATCAGCAGTTTCGCCTGATTGTGAAATGAACAAAGCTAAGCCATTTTTAGGTAATATCCTATTGCTATAGCGAAATTCAGAAGCAATATCGACCTCAGTTGGGATTTTGGCAATGTTTTCCAGCCAGTATTTCGCAATCATTCCTGCATAAAAAGATGTACCACAAGCAATGATTGTAACCTTGCTAAGATCTTTTGGTTTAAATGGTAGCTCAGGTAGCTGAATTTCAGAAGTTACGGGATTATAAAAGCTATTTAAAGTTTGGCCAATAACGCTTGGTTGTTCATAAATTTCTTTCAGCATGAAATGGTCATAATTGCCTTTTCCTATTGCTGCTCCAGAAAGGAATGTAGGTTTTATTTCCCTTGTTACTTTCTTGTCTTCACTGTCATAAATAGTGACGCTTGAGCGGCTCATTTCAGCCCAGTCACCGTCTTGTAAATAGGCTATTTTTGATGTTAAAGGGGCAAGCGCATAAGCATCTGATGCTATGTACATTTCGCCTTCGCCATATCCTATCGCTAAAGGTGAGCCACGTCTTGCAGCTATCAATAAATTATCATTTTCAGCAAATATAATGCCTAGTGCAAAGGCACCTTGTAGTCTTTTTAAAGTTAACGAAACGGCCTCATGTGGGGTTTTTCCTTCGTTCAAAAGATGGGTAAGTAATAAAGGAATCACTTCTGTATCAGTTTCAGTTTTAAAGGTAAAACCTAGCTTTTCTAACTCTTCTCTAAGCTCGCCGAAATTCTCTATTATGCCATTATGAATAACACCGACTTTATCTGTTATATGAGGGTGTGCGTTGGTTGTGTTGGGTGCGCCATGTGTTGCCCAACGAGTATGGCCTATGCCTATTGTGCCTGATAGCGGCTTCTTATCTAG
>CAZOKN010000068.1:0-6320 GCA_964580525.1 uncultured Rickettsiaceae bacterium | reverse complement strand
AAAGGGAGGTTTTTTTATTAAATACACTCTAAATCAACCCATAAGTTTTGAATGAATAATGATCTGCAGCTGAGACTATTATATGATCGTGCAGAGTAATACCGACAATCTCCAATCCTTGCTGAATTTGCCTAGTAACGTTTATATCAGCTTTTGAAGGGGTTAAGTCACCACTTGGATGGTTATGAACCAATATCACAGCAGAAGCTTCCAGTTCCAAAGCCCGCTTTACAACTTCCCTTGGATAAACTGGAGTTTGATCAACAGTTCCAGCTTCTTGCAATTCATCTGAAATCAGAACATTTTTTTTATTCAGAAATAATATACGGAATTGCTCTTTCTTTAATTGTCCCATACTAACACGACAATAATCAACCAGCGCCTTCCAGCTTTGCAGAACTGTTTGCGCAAGAACTTCCTGCTTTAACAAACGTTCTACAGATTCCTGCACCACTTTGAACTGGGCTATAACTGAATCATTTATACCTCTGACTTTCATCAAATCTTCCGCTGACGCAGAAATAACCTTAGCAAAGCTACCAAATTTTGTTATCAGTTCTTTTGATAAAGGCTTAACATCACCTCTAGGGGTTGCGGCAAATAGCAAAATTTCCAACAATTCATAATCAGGCAATGTACCTTTTTTAGAAGCTAAAAACCTATCCTTTAGTCTCTTTCTATGACCAAGATAATGAGGCTTCTCCTCTTCAGTTTTCAGCTCTTTTTCTAAAACAGCAATGTCGTCCATAATACTACTTATATGGTGGAAAATTTAGTCCTTTAGGCGAAGCCGTGAATATTTCAAAGCCATCTTTTGTAACAGCCAAGCTATGCTCAAACTGGGCTGATAACGATTTATCTTTTGTCCAAACAGTCCAACCATCTTTATTATTTAGCATGGTTTGCCAACCACCAGCATTGACCATTGGTTCAATTGTAAAAAACATACCTTCTTGCAAAACCATACCTTCACCAGCACGACCATAGTGCATAACATTTGGCGCAGTATGAAAAATCTTACCAAGCCCGTGACCACAATAATCCCTCACAATCGAATAATTGTGCTTTTCCACATAGCTCTGAATTGCATATCCTATATCGCCAAGAGTTGCACCAGGCTTAACCTGTTCAATACCCAACATCATTGCATCATAAGTAACCTGACAAAGTCTTTTGCCTTTAATAGATGGCTCACCAACGTAAAACATACGGCTAGTATCACCATGCCAACCATCAACTATCACAGTAACATCAATATTTATTATATCGCCATTCTTAATCTTTCTATCATCAGGTATACCATGGCAAACAACATGGTTTACAGAAGTGCATATCGACTTTGGAAATCCTCTATAGCCAAGAGGTGCAGGAATTGCGCCATTCTTTATAATCATATCATGACATAGGGTATTCAAATAATCAGTAGTAACTCCCGGCTCCACATAATCGCCTATATAGTCCAAAACCTCTGCAGCAAGCCGACCGGCTTTCCTCATTCCTGCAAAATCATCTTTATTGTGTATTGTAACCATTTCTTTTGACATATAAGATTTTTACTTTCTTTAGTTTCAAAGAAAACATATATATTGATTATGTAAAAGGCAATTGTGAAGTAAATTATGACAGATAAATCCCCAAACGCAGCCCTTATTGTTATAGGTAATGAAATCCTTTCAGGACGCACCCAGGATAAAAACATAAACTATATAGCAACAAGCCTTAGTTCAATTGGCGTACGATTTCTCGAAGTAAGGGTCATACCAGATATAGAAATCGAGATTATAAATACCGTAAATGATCTTCGCAAAAAATACAGCTATGTTTTTACTTCTGGCGGTATAGGCCCAACTCATGACGATATTACAACAGAAGCAATTGCAAAGGCTTTCCATAAAGAAATTATTCAAAATAAAGAGGCTTTACGCCGCCTAAGTGAATTTTATAAAGGAGTTCTAAACGAAGGCCGCTTGAAAATGACATATCTTCCCGTAGGAGCGGAATTGATTGATAATCCGGTTAGTGTTGCACCGGGATTTAAGATAGAAAATGTTTATGTAATGGCTGGTATACCAAATGTTATGCAGGCTATGTTTGATAGCATAAAACACACCCTAAAAGGCGGAAAGATTATTCTTTCAGAAGAAGTCAGGATGTATGGCTCAGAAAGCAAAATGGCAATCGAACTTGGCAATCTGCAGAAAAAATATCCTGATGTGGAAATAGGAAGTTACCCATTTGTTCAAGACAATAAATTCGGTGTAAGCCTGGTTTTACGAGGAATAGAGGACAAAAAATTAGACTCCGTCAAAAAAGAACTTCTAGGAATACTAATCAAAATAGAAGGAATTGAAATAATCAGTGGAACTTAAATAAGATTTTTCCCTGCACGGAATGGTCATCAGTCTTATAGCTTTCTCCTAGACCAGTATCATAGGTCTTGGAATTCAAAGACGCTAGATATGAGTATCCAAGGCTAAATTCTACAGATGTTTTGCCTTTTCCCTTTTTCTCATAAGAAAACCCAGACATCAATTGATAGCTTGGCAATAAATCCCCGCTATAATTGTCAGTATTATTACCGTTTTCAAATTCTATGTATCTGACACCACTGCCAAAACCAATATAAGGCTTAAAAGCAGACTCAGTTGGACGATAAACAACATTTGCTATCATCAAACCTTCATTTAAAGGACGGTATTTATCACCTTCCCAACCCTCATAATAAGCCATGGTCCCTTCAAAATTAACCACGCTATGAGTGTTATCCTTCAATAAAGGGCTGTATGCAACATTGGTAACAGCATTATTATTCAAATCAATATCACCACTGCTATATGCAGAATCAATAAGTCTTAAATAATGAGGGCTATCTTCTACTCTTTCAGGATAAGTAGTTTTGACATAAAAGCTTTTATCTTGTTCAGAATCGCTTATTTCGTCATCTGCTTTGCTAACAGATGAAAACAAAAAGGCCGCTAAAGCAGCTAGAAGTATTAGACTATGATTTTTTTTCTGCATCCCCTGTACTCCTACATGGAGTTAAACATGGCTTATAATTTTCAACCATAGGGTAAGTATACCAGATTTCTTACAGGATGCAAGTGTATTGTTTATGTTCTAGAATTCCATCCTGAACCCAACCGCAGGGGTTTTTTGCTTATAATCAATACCTAATGAGAAATAATACTTCACGCTCTCGGTCTTTTTAAGCATAGTCTCAGCTTGATATATGCCTTTATTACGACTTATTACAAAAAGCCTACCTTCGCCCTGATTTGCGTCTTTTTCCCTAAACATTATAGCACCATAGGTAGTACCACGCTTATAACTTGGGGCACCGACAAGATACAAAGGCTCACTTGCAAGGTCTTTCCTTGAAACATAGCTAAAATCACCACCCTGACTGCATGCTACCAGCGGCGATACGCAAACTATAGTAAGAACCAATCTTTTGAAAAAAGTCATTGTCATATTTAATGAATACAGGCGATAAGTAGCTTTCTATACCAATACACCTGAAGATCTGAAATTTATAATACTGGTAAATGTCTTAGAAAATCCTCGATATAACCAGCATCTTCAAACTTCCCAGAATCTTCCTCCCTATGTACAATTATAACAAAAATGTTACTATTTTTCAATAATAATAGCGAGAATTTCACATGATATAGGTGCTGCACTGCACAAAGACTACTATATATTGTGTCATATCCCTTCTGCATCGCACAATAAAATCATAGACGTTAACCTTTAGTTAGTATTTTATGTTATAATATAATTACAAATTTATTATAAATTGCAATAATGTGTGAAATATTATGAAATTACATGTAGAAATTATAAGTAGCATAAAAAACCCTAATAATAAGGGTTTCAGCCTTCTTGAGCTATCCATAACAATCGCCATAGTAGCACTTATTATAGGCTCAATAACAGCAGGGTCTAATCTCATGCAAGCTGCCTCTATAAATAAGGCAATATCTGAATTTAGCTATTATACGAAAACCGTAGAAACTTTCCGCCTAAAATATAATGCCTGGCCTGGCGATATGGCCACTGCTACAACATATTGGGGCACTTATAACGGAGCCACTAACGTAGAAGGAACCGCAAATGGTGATGGCAACGAACGTATAGATAACATAGCCACTGAATCACTTAAGGCTTGGCAACAATTAGCTTTATCAGGCACAATAATCGGGCATTATACAGGACAAGATGCCGGAACACCAGATTGGCAATCAGGGGTTAATGTTCCAGCCGCTTCTATCTACAATCTCGGAAATTATATACTTTTTTATGTTTCAAATTACTTTGGTACTTCCGGAAACGCTTTATGGCTTAGCGCTGTAACGCTACCCAATACGGATCCCTGGGAAGGAGCTGTAAAACCTGCTGATGCTTATCTTATAGACAAAAAAATTGATGATGGAGTAGCGTCAACAGGAAATATATACGCTGCTAGAAGCTCTGCATTACATGCAACTGCAGGAAGATGCGTCTCAAGCGACTATGATAATGCTTCAGGAGATTACGTCTTAACAGACAATACTTTATCATGCCGTATGTTCGAGTGGCTAAGTAAAAACTAGAGCAGCAACTATTATAAGACTAATATCCCCTAACTACAAAATATCCTTTTGGTTTTTCTATAGGATCAATAACCACAAGAGCATTCTTTTTTTCACCATTGTCTTCTTCATATAAAAGAGGCACCTCTTCTGCAATTCCTGATGAAACCGCTTTTAGCAATTTAGCCTTATCCTCGGCATTGATACCATCATGAATAAGTATATCATCAAAAGTTTTCGTATTTTTCTCTTCAAAAATATTCCTACTATTCACATCTGCATAAACGACTGTGTGTTCATCATTTATAATGAAACAGAACAGGGTATGAACCCTTACAGAGCTTGCAAAAATCATGTTCTGGAACTCAACAGCAGATACTATCGATCTTATGCGAAAAATAACAAAAAACACGTATCCCAAAAGTATTAGCATTATCAAGAGCAAAAATATAAGGCTCAAAATAACATCGACTTTCATATTTACGCCCTGCGTATCAAACGCTCCATATATAACCTTGTTAATATGCAGCGCTATACCCAAAGTCGCCAGGATGAAAGCATAAGAAGTCCATATCATGAATGAACCGTAATTCCTCACTCTAAATTCAGGGCTATTTTTAATTAAATATTTGGTATCTTCACGATCTACAAAACGCATATTTTACCCTTTTATTTAGTAATTATGACATCACAAAATTAATGGGCTTTTGAAAACAAGTCAAAGAAATTTCTTGTAGTAGTTTCAGCAACTTGTTCGTAGGCTATTCCTTTTAATTCAGCAATAAATTGTGCTGTATACTTTGTAAAAGCAGGTTCATTTGGCTTACCGCGATAAGGCACAGGAGCAAGATAAGGCGCATCAGTTTCAACCAGCAAACTTTCCAGAGGCAAATCTTTCACTATATCCTGTAAGCTTTCAGCTTTTTTAAACGTTATGATACCTGAAATAGAAACATAAAAACCCAATTTTATGGCCTCTTCCGCTAATTTACGGCCGGTACTAAAACAATGAATTAGCCCGGTAAATTTACCTTTTTTCATTTCATTTTGTAGAATTTCTATAGTGTCATCGTCAGCATCACGAGTATGGACAATAAGCGGCAAACCCGTTTCACGACTAGCTTTTATATGTTCCAGAAAGCTTTGTATTTGCAAATCCCGTGGGCTGTGTTCATAATAATAATCAAGGCCAGTTTCACCAATACCAATAACTTTTGGATTTTTAGTTTTTTCAATTATCTGCTCCGCCGTTACAAGCTCTTCTTTTTGTACATTATTCGGATGTACACCAACAGAGCACCAAATATTTTTATGCTTTTCTGCAACTGCCAGAATTTTTGGAAATTCACTCATCAACGTACAAATAGTCTGCATATAAGCAACGTCATGTTCGGCTGCACGCGCAAGCATAGTATCCATACTTTCCGTAAACTGAGGATAATCAAGATGACAATGCGAATCAACCAAAATAGCTTTCATTATGCTTCCTTTTTTTCCGCTAAAAATCTTGGAAAAACACCTTCTGGTGCTGGCAATTTTGTACCTTGCTTTAGTGCATATTTCGGCTTTAGTTGTTCAAAAGCAATCCCTTTTTTTGTATCATCTTCACTATATCCTAATTGCACAAGAATTTTTGCAGCTGAAATCGGGGTAAAAGGCTGAAGCATTATAACAATACAACGAATCGCCTCCGCCAAGGTATAAAGTACAGCGGCCATTCTATCAGGATTCTCTTTCTTAAGCTTCCAT
>CAZOKN010000067.1:316-6447 GCA_964580525.1 uncultured Rickettsiaceae bacterium | reverse complement strand
CTGCATGCTCAAACTCTTGAGCTGGTCCTGCGTCTGGCTTTCTAAGTGATGGAATAAAACCCAAACTTTCTAATTCTGATTTTATAATTTCTGAAGATAAATGATGTTTTTTGAAATATTCAACATTATCTCCTGTTCGCATTAGCTCAATAAACCGAATGCTCAAATCTTCAGATTTTATCCAGCTTAATATTTCTGGCAGTTCATTGTCGTTAATGTTTTTTAGTAAAACCGTGTTGATTTTAACTTTCTTGAACCCCACTTTTCTGGCTTTTTCTATGCCTTTTAGAATATGTTCTAATTTGTCTTGCCCTGTGATTTTTTTAAATTTTTCAGGGTTTAAACTATCAACGCTAACATTTAATGCGTTTATTCCTGAATCAAAAAACTCTTCAGCTTTCTGATATAGATTATAACCATTTGTAGTAAGTGCGACGGTTTTTATATTTGTATTTTTAGAGATTGATTTTGCGATAAGGCTCAAGTCTTTCCTAACTGTTGGCTCACCACCTGTTAAACGAACTTTCTCCGTTCCAAGCTCTGAAAATGCATTGAGTAAATTTATAATTTCATTTGTAGAAAGAAAACACGAATTACTTTTTTGATAGCCATTTGGCAGGCAATATTCACAACGAAAATTGCACACATCTGTTACAGACAGGCGTAAATAAGGGAATTTTCTTCCGAATTTATCTTCAAATAACTTCATACCATCCTTTCCAATACGGGAGGCAAAGCCGTTGCCAACTTCACCCTGGTAACAACTTAATTGTTGTTACGGCTTGAAATACCCAATTAAAAACTGGGTAAAGCAAGCTCGGATAGCTAGAATTTATTTTAGTAATGGAATAATGAGGTTGATTCAGATCAACTAAATAAAATAAACACCGATTAGTTCAGACAATCTGGGTTTGGGCAAGCATCAGTTCCAGCTTTATTACATTTGCTTGAAAGTTCAGCATCACAATAATCACATAAAGCAAAAATATCAGGCAGATTTATTAAGTTTCTGTCAACATCAATACCGTGCTCTTTTAGAGCTTGCAGTGTTCTTGAAAAGGTCTCAGGTTGCATCCCAAGATAGCCCGCAATTAATGCCTTATCATAAGGTAGCTTTAGGTGCGTTGTTATACCACCTTTTTCAAGGAACAGTTTTAATAAGAACCAACCAACTCTTTGAGTGGTATTTTTAAGTGTAAGCTGTTCAAATTGACTTATTAAGCTCTGAGAGCGATTTGCCACCGTAGAAAGCATATTAATTGCAAGATCTTTATTACTCTGTAGCTTTTCACGAATAATTGTTGCTGGGATAGAGAGTAGCTTCACATTATCTACTGCTTGTGCATTAACTGTAAATGGAGTGTTATTAAAGATAACTGTTTCAAGTAAACTTTCGCCGATGCTTAAAACTTGCAATATGGATTCTTCACCATCAGCATTTCCTTTGAATAATTTTACCCAGCCTTCCAAGATAATATAAAATCTGCTTGCTTGTTCACCTTGCATAAAAATCATGGCACCTTTACTATGTTCAACAACACGAGCATATTTTAGAATATCTTGAAGAGATTCAGAATCCACACCTTTGAACAGTGGAACTAATTTGATTTTGTCTAGGTAAGCCCTAACTAACCCCTCTAAACTAGTTTGATTTTCAAGTTTTTGAGGTTTTTGCTCTTGTGACTTTGAAGTTTCTGAAGATGTAAGATTTGCCTCAATGCTACGCTCAACCTCATAAAGCAGATCCATTTTTGCGGTAAATAAGTTAAACCATTCTTTTGCCGTGATAGATTTAACCTCATTAGGAACTTTATTTTTTAGCATGTTTTGGTTGATTTCTTCAATCTTTCTGAAAACATTATTATTATTTTCTAAATTTTGGATTGCTGTTTGAATTCGTTCGTCTGCAAGTCCCAAAAACATGCGTTCATAAGCCTGCTGTTCTGAAATAATATATTCTAACCTATTTTTAAAAGGTGCCGTGTTAGACCAATCCATATCAACAAGTTGAGTACCAATAGCGCGCTCTAACCCTACGCGCTCTTTCCAATGAAGAAAATTGATGAAAGCTGAAACTTTAGCTGGATTATTTGCTGGGTCAAACACAGATAATTCCTGCACAACTTCTATCGCGGGTGAAATAATTTCACGAGTATAAAAAGCAAGCGCCTCTGTTGGCTCAAGCATTTTTGCAATTATATATTTTCTTTTTGCAGGAAGATACTGAACTGAGGTTAAAAACGGCTCAATTTTTGAGCTTTGTTTTTTAGGTAAAGATTCTAAAAACTTTATTGATTTATCAACTATAGTAAACTGATCTTCCAGTTCATTGGAGAATTCCTTGCCATTACTTCTAAGATATAGAGAAACTGACCCTCTCTCTTTCTGAACTTGATGTATAAAATTACATATATTTTCTAGATAATTATTCATATTTTAGTTCTGTCCCGTAGTTTATTTATTTCCAAATAATAAACTACAATCAACCCTCGGTTTTTTCAAGGTAATAAAAACAAAATTAATAGTTGATCTGAATCAAGTTTACTTATTTGTCTCTTCTGTATTTTTTGCGCTTCAAAACTCTACCAAGGAGGATTTATGCAGAATTATTTTGATGTATTAATTATTGGTGCTGGTCCCGCAGGATTAAGTATGGCAAAAGGGCTTTCTCAGCTAAATTTAAAAGTTCTGATTGTTGAAAAGAACAGTAACGAATCTATTGAAAATCCAGGCCCAGATGGCAGAGATATTGCATTAACTCATTTATCAAAAAATATTTTGAGCGAACTTGGAGCTTGGGAAAAATTTAACCAAGAAGATATTTCAGAAATTAATGAAGCTAAGGTTTTTAATGGTGAATCTTCTTATTTTCTTGGTTTTTCAACAAAAATTAGAGATAAGCTTGCATATATAATTTCTAATCACCACATTAGAAAAGCCGCCTATGAAACAGTTAAAGATGATTCTAACATTACCATTATAACTGATAATATAGTAGATAATTTTGTTTTAGATGATGATAGGGTTGAAGCAAAAATTTCAAACGGAATGGAAGTTGTTTGTAAATTGTTAATTGCCGCTGATACAAGATTTTCTGGAACACGCAAAAAAGTTGGTATTTCAGCCTCAATGAAAGATTTTGGTAAAAGTATGCTCGTTTGCCAAATTAATCACGATTTGCCGCATAATAATGTTGCAAATGAATGTTTTTTATATGGAAATACTTTGGCAGTTTTACCTTTGAATGGAAATCGCTCTTCTGTAATTTTAACTGCAAAACCTGAGGAAATAAAAAGAGTTCAGGGATTATCTAAAAAGCAATTCAATGAATATATTCAGAATTTATTTCAGCATAGATATGGTAAAATGATTCTAGATTCAGAGAGATTTACCTATCCTTTGGTCGCGGTTTATGCTCATAAATTTACAGAAAAAAGATTTGCACTAATTGGTGATGCGGCAGTTGGGATGCACCCAGTTACAGCTCATGGATTTAACTTTGGTTTAAAGGCGCAACATAGTTTAATTCACGAAATAAAAAGAGCGTTGAATAGAAAGGGCGATATTGCCTCTGAAACTGTTTTAAGGAATTATCAAAAAAACCATAGTAAAGCTACTCGCCCGCTATTTTTAGCAACAAATAAAATAGTGGATATTTACACAAATGACTCTTTACCTGCAAAAATAACTAGAGATTTTTTGCTCCACGCGGCAAATAATGTTTTGCCGATAAAAAACTTCATAACATCTAAACTGCTAGAAAAGCCTAATAACATTGGCTTTAAGCCACTTACAGCGTTGTCAAAAAAAATATTGCAAAGAGTCTAAACTATTTTTTTTATGCTTGATTCAGATCAACCATAAACAGCCCCATAATAAGTTATCTTCCACCCGAGTTTGAAAAAGCCAATTTATATAAAATGAGATAACTTATGCACAACTTAAAAAATGTAAAATCTTCGGATCAAAATATAGCTTTATTTTCTACAACTATTGCATTTACAATTTGTTTTGCAGTCTGGACGATATTCGCAATCATAGGCGTGCAGATAAAACAAGATATGGGTTTAAATGACACTCAATTCAGTTTGTTAATTGGCACACCAATTTTAACTGGCTCATTAATTAGATTATTCTTGGGAATCTGGGCTGATCAATATGGCGGCAGACCAATCTTATTAATGGTGATGATTTCATCTGCAATCTGCACTTGGTTACTTATCTACGCCGATACTTATAATATGATGTTGTTGACTGCCCTTGGCGTTGGTATTTCTGGTGGTAGTTTTGTTGTTGGCATCTCTTATCTTTCAAAATGGTATAGCAAAGATAGGCAAGGTACCGCACTTGGCATTTATGGAATGGGCAATATTGGTGCGGCGGTAACTAAGTTTGTAGCTCCGTTTGTTATGGTTGCTTATGGCTGGCATATGGTTGCGCAAGTTTGGGCTGCTGCTTTGTTTATTGCTGCAATTATCTATTATATCATTACAAAAGACGAGCCTGAACTTAAAGCTCGCAAAGCATCTGGTGAGAAGCCAAAATCTATGGCTTCTGCGCTTGAGCCCCTTAAGAAACTACAAGTCTGGAGGTTTTCTGTTTATTACTTTTTTGTATTTGGTGGATTTGTAGCTTTGGCGCTATGGCTTCCAAGATATTATGTTGGTGCTTACGGAATGGATATAAAACATGCTGGTATGTTAGCGGCTAGTTTCTCGGTTGCTGGCTCTGCTTTCCGCGCAATTGGTGGATATTTGTCTGACAAATATGGCGCAAGAAAAGTAATGTATCTGACTTTTGTTGTATGTGTACTTTGTTGTTTTTTACTTAGCTATCCAGCGACTGATTATACAATTCACGGCATTAAGGGTGATATCAGTTTTTCACTTGGCATGGGTTTTATTCCATTTACTATAATAGTTTTTGTTCTTGGGCTTTTCATGTCTTTTGGTAAAGCCGCTGTTTATAAACACATTCCTGTTTACTACCCTGACAATGTTGGCTCAGTTGCTGGTATTGTTGGCTTGATTGGCGGTCTTGGTGGTTTCTTCCTCCCTCTTTGTTTTGGTATAATGAATGACCTTCTTAACATCTGGACAAGCTGTTTTATGCTGCTGTTCTTACTAGTGGCGATAGCGTTAATTTGGATGCATCTTGCAATTATTAACATGGAAAAACAACAACATCCTGAGCTTCGTGGGCCAAAGTTCTTCCCTGAGCTTGATGTTGCACCGAAACGCTAATTTAAAATTATTAATTAAGGAGATTATATGGCACAAAACTTAACAAAATGGGATCCAGAGAATGAAAAATTCTGGGAGCAAGAAGGTAGTAAAATTGCTAGTAGAAATTTATGGATTTCAATTCCAAGTCTTCTTTGTGGTTTCGCTGTTTGGCTTTACTGGAGTATTGTAACTGTTCAAATGTTAAATATTGGATTGCCGTTTACTCAGGCCGAATTATTTACACTTGCTGGTATTGGTGGGCTTTCAGGTGCAACTCTAAGGATACCTAGTTCGTTCTTGATTAGGATTGCTGGCGGTAGAAATACATTATTCCTAACTACTTCAATGTTGATGATTCCTGCAATCGGAACAGGTATTGCGTTGCAAGATCCAAATACCCCACTTTGGGTGTATCAAGTTCTGGCGTTACTTTCTGGCTTAGGTGGTGGTAATTTCGCTTCTTCAATGTCTAATATTAGTTTCTTTTACCCTAAGAAAAAACAAGGTTTAGCATTAGGTTTAAATGCAGGTCTTGGAAATTTTGGTGTAACTACCATGCAAATTTTAATTCCACTTGTAATGACAATGGGAATTTTTGGTGGCGAACCAACAATATTAAAATCAGCAAGTGGTTCATTAATTGGAAAAGTGCCTGCTGGCTCTCAAACTTGGATTCACAATGCAGGTTTAATATGGCTAGTTTTTCTTATCCCCCTTGCATTTGCAACATGGAGAGGAATGAATAATATTTTAGTACCCCATGTTACACCTAATGTTGGTTCGACATCTGGCGCGTTCACAAAAATATTATTAATGCTAACAATTGGTTTTGTAACTGCTGGCGCAGGATTTATGCTAATGCAACCTGCCGAAGCTGGCGGCTTTGGAATTAGCAAATGGGTTGTG
>CAZOKN010000067.1:0-306 GCA_964580525.1 uncultured Rickettsiaceae bacterium | reverse complement strand
GATACCTGTTATAATAGCGGCAACTTTATTCTTACTTAGAATCGTACCAGCGGGTGAGCAATATAAGCAAAATCTTTCACGCCAATATAAAATATTCAACAACAAGCACACATGGGCGATGACAATTATCTACACAATGACCTTTGGATCATTCATTGGATATTCAGCGGCACTTGCACTTTCAATCCAGGTTATATTTGGTTTTCAGCATTTGCTTGTTGATGGTGTTTTAACTCATACAACTGCTAATCCTGCTGCTCCTAGTGCATTAATGTATGCATGGATTGGACCATTCGTTGGTGCATT
>CAZOKN010000066.1:0-6500 GCA_964580525.1 uncultured Rickettsiaceae bacterium | reverse complement strand
ATAAGAATGCGCAAGTCTTGAAAGGAATGTATCATTTCCTGGCGCATCTATAACTACAAAATCATTATTTGTAGAAGCTTTTTTCAGATATTCGACAAATCTGTGTTTCTCATCTATTTTTGCTTCTTCGTCTGAATCAAGCCTGCTCTTATTGACTATAAGATGGGAAGGAGTTGGCAATTCAAGATTATTAGCTGCAAGATAATTGCGCCTGTTTTCGACATAAGTGGAAAGTGAGCGCTGCCTTGAATCGATATCAATACTGCTAACAGAAAAGCCATCGTAAAGCAGGCTGGTAATAATGTGCATGGCAAGAGTTGTTTTGCCAGCTCCACCCTTTTCGTTTCCAACAACAATTATGTAAGCATCATTATTTTCGGTGTTCGACATAGCACAAACCATATTTATCTTGAGATTATTTGATTCCTAAAATTCCCACAAAAATGGAATTAATTCAAGAGTAAATAGAGGGTAAAACCTCTATATTGTCAATAAGCCTTGTCTGGCCTGAATAAACAGCGGTTAATAACCTTACAGGAGAATTTATTATAGTGACTTTTTCAAGAGTTTGGGAATCTCGTAGCTCCATATAATCAACTTTAGTTAATCCTTGATTTAATAATTCTTCTTTTCCCCATTTTATCGCAGAGTCTATACTTGAGTTATTTTCAATTTTTTCTTTTATATTTTTCAGAACTAAATAGATTTTAGAAGATATTTGCGATTGATCCTCAGAAAGATAAGCGTTGCGCGACGACATAGCTAAGCCACTTTTTTCTCTAATGATAGGAGCCCCTATAACCTTAATTGGCATATCTAATTGCTTAACCAATTTTTTTATTACATGTAGTTGTTGAAAATCTTTTTCTCCGAAAACGGCTATGTCTGGCTGCACTTGCATAAATAATTTTGTAACAACTAAAGCAACACCATCGAAAAAATGTGGACGAGCAATGCCCTCGAGTTCTTTTCCTATATTTCCTGTGCTTATTTTTAAATCGAAATTCTCAGAATACATCTCATTCTTTGTCGGTAAATATATGATACTAGGATCTTTGCTTGATAATTTTCTTATATCATCTTCTTCATGGCGTGGATATTTATCAAAATCTTCGTGCGGAGCAAATTGTGCTGGATTTACAAATATGCTTACAACTACATTGTCAGAGTGTTTTTTTGCTAAATCTACGAGAGATAAATGACCATCATGCAATGCTCCCATAGTCGGCACAAAACCAATAGTTTTACCGTTTTTTTTCAGTAAGCTAATTTGTTCGCGTAATTCTTTTATATTTCGTACTACTTTCATTTTCTTACGTAAACCGGTAATAATGTTACTAAGCGAGCACACAAAAGCTCCGCCGGATTTCCTGTAGTCTTACACTGTATCTCCAGCTCATTGAGTTTTTTTATTACAGTATTTATCTGTGTAATTTTCCACTCGGCAAGATGGCGTTTAAATGGCGGGAGCTGTTTAAAAAATACAGGTGGTCTAAGTGCTGAAATAGCAGTTTGTTCAGGCATTCCATTTATCATTTTGCTTTTAACTTCATGCATTCGCATAAAATAGCGCAACACACTGCGAATTATAACTACAGGCACAACACCTTCGCTCAAGGCTTTGTTGATGTTTTTATCTGTTTCTTGAATCTTTCTGGAAGCAAGTGCTGAGCATAAATCATCAAGAGAAAATTCACTTGTATCCTGTATTGAGTCTTGAACATCTTTTAAAGCGATTATTTTATTTTCACCCATATAGGTCATCAATTTATTGACCTCTTGCAATATTATAAGACGGTCACCAGAAAATTTCTGTGAAATATAAGGAATGATTTCATGGTCATAATTGAAACCTTCCTTCCGAAGCATTTCTGCAATAACACGCTGTATTGTGTTATCTTCATCTTTGTAACATGGAATTACAGCCCCATTTATCATGGTTTCAAATTTTTTCCTTAAAGATGACGTAGTAGCCAAATCACCAGCTGTAAAAATTACAAAGGTATCACTTTTTGAATTTTCTAAAATATCTATTATATCGTCTGAAACTGAAGAAGAATCAGCGACTATTCTAATTAATCTTCTTCCGCCTAACATACTTATTGCGTTTATTTCATCAGCCAGGATAGATGCATCCTCTAAAATTCTTTCATAAGATAAATCAACTACTCTGAAAGGATCTGATAAATCAGATCCTATAGATAAAGACAATTTTTTTGCATTCTCGGAAATTAAGCCAAGATCCGGACCATAAAAAAGGGCTGATATTATTTTCTTATCAGGTGCCTTTAAAAAATTTTCTGTATTATTAGCCGGTATTTTCATGAGTACCGAGTATTATATTATTTATTGGCCAGTACCGATATAATCCGCATACGTGCATCTTCGGCTAACTCTTTTACTAGACGTTTTGTCACATCCTCTTCTGAAACATACGTTGCATAATCAGATGCTACTTTGTCATATTCACCTTCACGTTTCATATAACCTTGCGAAACAACAGCAGAAGTATTTACGTCTTTCATAACATAATCAATCCTAACAATGGTTTTGTACCTGGTAATGGTTTGATTTGTTTCGATCGCTAAAGGCGTATTTGTTCTATCAATTTTTACATCTAAATTATACTTAGGAATAACTTTAATTCCTTCAGGATTTAAGATGTCAGTTAATGTGTATTTAAAAGATTGCCCCATGAGATTTTTTGGAACATTAATTTCGATAGAAGCCAGGTTTTCTATAGTTTGGTCGTCAGTTATTTCTTTGTAAACCGGCGTAAAGCCACAAGATACAACAAACAAAGAGAGCACAACTATGATAAAAAACTTAAACAACGACATTTACTATCCTATTTGGAACTACAATTACTTTTTTTATCTCTTTACCTTCTAATGCGGCAATCACTTTTGGATTTTCAAGAGCGGCCTTCTTAGTATGTTCCTCCGGCGAATTTTTTGCAAGTTCAATTGTAACTTTCAATTTGCCATTCACCTGAATTGCTATGGTAACAGTATCGTCAGATACATATTCTTTATCGGCTTTTGGCCAAGGTTCGTTTATCAAAAAGCTTTTATTGCCTATGTTATGCCATAATTCTTCTGTCAAATGCGGCAGCATTGGCTGGAAAAGTTTTATTACAACTATCAAGCCTTCCCTGAGTATTGCTGCTGAATCATTATCAGAAGGTTTTATTTCTGATAATGCGTTAGTAAGCTCGCGAATTCTGGCAACAGCTTTATTCAGATGGAATTTCTGCAAGTCTTCACTAACATTTGCAATGGTTTTATGTATAAGTTTTTTTGTTTCGAGAAGCTTGCCATCTAATTTGCCATGGGCAGATAAATTCTTATCAAAGCACACAGATTTAGACTCCATAACCATGCGCCACAAACGATTAATATAACGCCATGACCCTTCAATACCACCATCAGACCATTCAAGGTCGCGTTCTGGTGGACTATCGGACAACATGAATAATCTTGCAGTGTCAGCACCATAAGAATCAACAATCATAGATGGATCGACGACATTCTTTTTCGATTTGCTCATTTTCTGTGAGCGACCAACTGTTACTGCTTCACCGGTTTTTATGTGAACGCATTTTCCATCTTTTTTGATAACTTCGTCAGGCAATAACCATTTACCATTTTTATCCTGATAAGTTTCCAGACAAACCATACCTTGCGTTAGTAAGCCTTTAAACGGCTCCTTAACGCCAACATATCCGCATTTATTTAGCGCAAGAGTGAAAAACCGTGCATATAATAAATGTAGTACGGCATGTTCCACACCTCCGATATATTGATCAACAGGTAGCCAATAATCACAGGATTTTCTATCTAAGCCATTTTCTGATTTTGGCGAACAGAAACGACCAAAATACCATGATGATTCAAAGAATGTATCGAAAGTATCTGTTTCTCGCACAGCATCTTTTTTGCAGGTAGGGCATTTAACATGCTTCCAGGTTGGGTGTCTGTCCAAAGGATTGCCAGGCTTATCAAAATCAACATCTTCCGGGAGCGTTACAGGAAGCTGGTTGGATGGAACTGGCACAGTACCACAAGCATCGCAATAAATAATAGGAATCGGACAACCCCAATAACGTTGACGCGAAACACCCCAGTCGCGCAAGCGATAGTTAATTGTAACCTCACCTTGTTTTTTTTCAGCAATTCGATTGCAAATTTCTTTTTTGGCATCAGAAATATTTTTGCCATTTAGGAAGGATGAATTAACCAAAACACCTTCGCCAGAATAGGCTTCTTTTTCAACGGTAAAATCATCTTCACCCTTTGGAGAAATAACTGTAATTACTGGAAGATCATATTTACGAGCGAAATCCAAATCGCGTTGATCATGAGCCGGGCAGCCGAAAATTGCACCCGTGCCATATTCCATCAGTACGAAATTGGCTATATAAAGTGGTAATTCAATTGATTTATCAAATGGGTGAATTATACGCAGGCCGGTATCAAAACCTTTTTTCTCAGTTTTTTCTATTATCTCTTCAGCCATACCAAGCTTGTTGCATTCTTCTATAAAATCTTTAGCAACAGAATCTTTTGCAGCAATTTCTAATGATATTGGGTGATTAGGCGCTATAGCACAAAAAGCAGCGCCAAAAATTGTATCTGGTCTTGTTGTATAAACAATTAGCTTTTCCTGGCTGTTTTTAATATCGAAAAAGATTTTTAAACCTTCCGATTTTCCAATCCATTTTTCCTGCATAAGACGGACTTTATCCGGCCAACCATCAAGAGTTTTGATGGATTGCAATAAATCTTCAGCAAAATCAGAAATTTTTAAGAACCATTGTTTAAGCTTTCGTCTTTCAACAATTGCACCGGAACGCCAACCGCGACCATCTACCACCTGCTCGTTAGCAAGTACTGTATTGTCAACAGGATCCCAATTAACCATGGCCTCCTTTTGATACGCAAGTCCGTTTTTATAAAAATCCAGGAACATTTTCTGTTCGTGCTTATAATATTCCGGAGAACAAGTGGCAACTTCACGCTCCCAATCATAAGAAAAGCCAATAGTTTTAAGTTGGCCACGCATGTAGTTGATATTTTCATAAGTCCATTTTGCTGGGTGGACATTATTCTCAATGGCTGCATTTTCTGCAGGCAAGCCAAACGCATCCCATCCCATAGGGTGTAAAACATTATAGCCGCAAGACTTTTTATAGCGTGCTATTACATCGCCTATAGTGTAGTTACGCAAATGCCCCATATGGATACGTCCAGAAGGGTAAGGGAACATTTCCAGAACATAATATTTTTCTTTGGAAGAATCTTCTGAAGTTTTAAATAAAGATTCCTTTTCCCAGGCTTGCTGCCAGCGACTTTCTGTTTCCCTAAAATTATAATTTTCTGATACAGGTGACGACATTTATAAAACCTTGAGAAGGTAATTATTTTTCAGAAGATTCTTTTTCAACTTTTAAAGAGCGGGCTCTTGTTAAAATCTTATTTTCTAAATCAAGACTAACTTGCTTGCTAGATTCAACATCGCGCCAGCCCCCACCGCTTGAAGTTTGCTTGAAAACAGACACCTTCAAGGAGTTTGTACTTAAAGTATTGCTTGATATAACAACATTGACCTTGAAGCGTTCGCCGCGAGAATTTGGATCTTCGTACCAATCAGTAATTATTACTCCACCAAAAGGATCCGCAGAAGCAAGTGGCATAAACGATAATGTGTCAAGAGATGCACGCCACAAATAGCTATTTATTCCAATACCTGTACTTCCAGAATCTTCAGACGCCTTTTTTTTACCAAAGCTTAACAAGCCATCTTCACCTGTTATTTTTCCACGACTATCACGACGCTTATCTTCCAAACTTTTTGGATATTCCGCTTTTGTATCTACTGATGAAAAAAACGAGCAGCCTGCAATTGCAGCTGCTACGAAAATAAATAATAATGCTTTGCTTATGTTTCTCATGAGCTCACATATAATAACTTATTTCTAAAATGTCATTAAGATTTTTAACAAAAAAGAAAGGGGCGGTAAACCGCCCCTCCAGATATTATCTGATAAGAATGGAACTAGAAGTTCAATTCTGTACCAACGATGAATACTGTACCGCTGTTATCAACGCTAGCAGCTACGTTATCGTCAGTGTCAAAGAAGCTAACTTCTACGTAAGGAACAAGTCCTGGAGCCAATTTATAATCAGCACCTATAGAAAGGTTAGAGAATTCTTTGTCAGCAACTGTAGCACCACCTTGGTGTTCAACTGTGCTTTCCATATAAGTTACGCTTGTACCAAATGGACCAAACTCGTAACCAACTCCAGCTGTCCAGTAAGAAGCAGAAGTATCGTTAGCTGAAGCTTGACCTAATTGAGGAACATCTCCATAAGAACCACCAGCTGTGAATCCTGCATAAGAAACGTTCAAACCAACAGCATAAGCTTCTAAATCGTCATTAAGAGTAGCTGTGTTACCGTTATCTTATCCAAATTATGTTCGGCAACCTTATCCTCCAA
>CAZOKN010000065.1:0-6568 GCA_964580525.1 uncultured Rickettsiaceae bacterium | reverse complement strand
AACTGGAGGATAAAGTATACCTGATGGCAATTTATCACATCCTGGGGGTAATGTGGAAGGCGGTGGATTATTTGAAACATTAAGTGTTAGCATTCTAACTGGTATATGATTATTTATAGGAGGTTTTTTTGTTATCTGATAAAATATGAAGTTCTACGACATTAACTCAGAAAGCAATAGTCCTAAAGAAATGTATATTATGCATTGAACTATACCAAGAGCGGCATTTCTCTGTCTTATAACTTCATCTTCAACATTGATTCCTGCAAGAATAACCTTGTTGGCGATAAATGAAAGTACGCTAAGTATTGTTATCATTAAGATAGATACAAGAGCCCATACGCCAAGAATTACTTGGATGTTATAAGTTTCAAAAACCAGAACATTCGAAGCAGCAGTTATTGCAAAAGCGCTGCCGATTTTACGGCCTGTAAATCTTAAAGCTAAGGCGTTATTGCCTTTTTTAATCTCGGACTCTAAAGAATCAATATTATCCTGCCTGTTTATTTTTTTGATACGTAATAGGGTTGTGCATGTCAGCAACACTTGAGAAATTATATAACCACTCAATACCGCTGCAATTCCCTCAAGAGTTTTTGTTTCAATCCACACCATCATAGTACGAATTACAATTGCTGTAGCTATAACATTTCCCGCATCAACAATAGCGGCGGCAACATTGCCTTTAACTATCTCGTCGCGTATAGAAATTTTAGGCATTGCTACTTTATCGAAAAGCAAACGAGTTACGGCCATTAGAACTATACCTATGACGCCATAAAGACCAACAGCAACAACCGAATCTTGCAATGTATAAATCGGATCGCCATAAATTGCGCCAGTTAAAACTATTGTCACGCCGAAAACAACGCCAGCAAGTGAAATACCAAAGGCTGGATTATCTTTTTCTATTAATTCATTAGATGGATTTATGTGAGAAATAACGCCTGAAAAAAATCGCAAAGATGTGAATATGATTATAGCTATGGCGAGATTAACCAAAAGGATGATATTATAGCTATGATCCCAATATACAAGTTCAGAACTTTCCACAAGATTTCTCCATTGTTTTTTTATATTATTATCAGAAATTTTTTTTTATGGATAGAGAATCTTTGAATTAGGCTTGTATAATAGTAAAATTTTTAAACTAAAGAAATCTATAATGCTAATCATGGTGCTTATAAAATTTAAGTATTAATTTTATTTAGTAGAATTTTTTACTATCTATAAGATTTTTCAGAGAGTTTTATGTCTATATTGTAGGGATTGTATCCGTGTTTTTCTAGTAAATCTTTTACAAAAATTTTTGTTTTTTCAAAATCATTTGATGGGCCTAATATTATTTCTTTAATTTCATTTTTATCAAACCTCCATTTGCGAAATATTTTTTGAGTTAAGATTAATTCATCTTTTACAAAGTTATTATTTTCATTAGGTAGACTTTCTCGATGAAGTTGTGTGTCTGGAATATCGGCCTTATTTGTTATGAGAAAGATTAGTCTGGACTCTATTTCTGAGCTATAATCTTCGTTTTTTATCCTAGGCAATTCAGAGGCTAACATGGACAGAAAACGAATTTGAACCTCTACTAGTTCATCTGTTGTTTTTAATATTTTTTCATATTTTTTTATAAAGCAATCGGTTTCATTTATGGCTTTTTCTATGAAGGTTTCGTAAGGAGTCTCTTCATTGGATAAATTGTAATAGTTTATTTTGCCTGATATTAAAGGGGGTATTCCATCTTGTTTGAATTTAAAACCTATAGCAAATCCCCTTCCACCCTCTCCATAGTATCTCCATAGCGGTAAATGGTCTTCAAGTTCAGAAAATGAAGCCAAAAATATAGCGTAAATAGATTGAGAGTCGTCGAAATTTCCAAAAAGCTTTTTTGTATGGTTGGAATTTGTTATAATATTTTGAAAGCTTGTACAGAAGGCTTCCCAAAATTGATCATTTTTTTTAGTAAGGCTTCTTTTTAGAATGTTTGATAAAAAATTGTGTCCGAAAAGGATCTCTTGAGGGTCATTTAAGCAGGAAAAGTCTGAGAAAAATAGTTCTCCACTAGTTATAATTTTATTAAAGTTTTCAAAACTTGTATAGTGATAGTAGAGTTCTCCATTATAATTGACTTTAAGTAGCTCATTCTTTAGATCATCCAAATCTTTTTGAAAGCATTTTAATGCCAAATCTAATTTTTTATTCATTACTACACTTCTAGCCTCCACCGTGCTCTTGGAAGAAAACTTAAATCATCTTTATGGCCAAGTTTCAGTTTCTCAATCCCTGCCCAAGCAATCATTGCTCCGTTGTCGGTGCATAATTTTATAGGGGGAGTGGCAATTTGCATATCAAACTTTTTTGTTATTTCCTGTAATCTCGCCTTTATATACTGATTAGCTGCAACGCCACCAGCAATTACCAGGGTTTTTGCATTTGGGTATTTTTGCTTAAAGATGCGAAGGGCATTTTTTACTCTATCTTCCAAAATATCTCCGATGCAGGCTTGGAAAGAGGCACAAAAATCATTTTTATCCTGGTCAGTTATGTTATCGATTTTATCGACTTCACGTTTAACTGCTGTTTTAAGTCCAGAAAATGAAAAGTCACAACCTTCTCGGCCTATCATTGAACGTGGAAAATCAAATCTTTTAGCATTTCCAAGTTTTGCGAGTTTTTCTACTACCGGGCCACCGGGATATCCAAGTCCTAACATTTTGGCTACTTTATCAAATGCTTCACCCAGTGCATCATCCATTGTACTTCCGAGTTTTTCGTATTGGCCAACTCCAAGGACAGATAAAATCTGGCAATGTCCTCCGGAAACTAGCAGCAACATAAAAGGGAATTCTATATCTTCTACTAGTCTTGCGGTTAGTGCATGACCTTCTAAATGGTTAACGGCTATAATTGGAATGTTCGCGGCGGAAGCTATGGCTTTTGCTGTCATCACACCTACTATAACACCGCCAATTAAGCCAGGTCCTGCAGTTACTGCTATTGCATCAAGCTCTTTTAAATTTTTGATGTTAGCATCAAGTAATGCTTTTTTTATTAAACTATCAAGGGCATCAATATGCGCACGTGCCGCAATCTCAGGCACAACTCCGCCATAAGGCTCATGCTCTTTTATTTGCGACAAAGCCACATTGGACAGGATGTTTTTTTTATCATCAACTATCGCAACGGCAGTGTCATCGCAGCTTGTTTCTATTCCAAGGACTTTCATTTTTGTTCTGTATTATGTAATTTCAGGGTTGAACCTATATGTAAATATCTATAAAAAGCAAGATATTATGAGAAAAGAAGAACAAAATTCGAAGAAAATTAGCTATATCAGGCAGCTTTTTGCGCCTGAGGATAGCGCGCTTGCGTCTGTCGGAGAAAATCTTGTGCCTGAAGAGCGTAAAATGCAGATAGGTTCTGATGAAGGCAAGATTTTATATATGCTGGCTAAAATGGTTGCAGCTAAGAAGATAGTTGAACTTGGCGTTTTGGCGGGATATTCGGCTATATGGATGGCGCGGGCATTGCCTGAAAAAGGCAAGCTTTACGCGGTAGAGAAAAATTCGCTACGAGCAGAGGTTGCTGGAGAGAACTTTAAAAAGTGTGGAGTGGCAGACAAAATAGAGATTTTTGGAGGGCGTGGTGCTTTAGATGTCCTGCCGGAATTGGAGGATAAAGGGCCATTTGATATGGTGTTTATTGATGCTGATAAGGGCAATTATCTGAACTACCTTAAATGGGCAGAAAATAATGTGCGTAAAGGTGGTCTAATAATAGGAGATAATGCATTCCTTTTTGGCTCGGTCTATGAGGATATAAGCCGCGATGTTTCGCAAAATAATATAGATGTTATGAAAGAATTTAATCGCTATCTGGCTGATTCGGATAGGTTTGAATCCATTATGCTTCCTACAGCTGAAGGTATGGTTGTTGGGATAAAGAAGTAATATTTTAGAAAAATTTTATCGCCTACTTGCAAAACAGAAAACCACCACTATATACACCGTATAGCCACTAGGGCTTTGATATTAGTAATTGAAAAAGGATGATAGAAATGGGTAAAGTTATTGGTATAGATTTGGGTACTACAAATTCTTGTATAGCCATAATGGACGGTAAGGATCCTAAAGTTATTGAAAATGCTGAAGGCAGAAGAACTACGCCTTCTATGGTAGCCTTCACCGGTGCTGACAAAAAAGATAAAATAATGGGTGAGTCAGCAAAGCGTCAGGGTGTGACTAATCCTGAAAATACAATATATGAAGTAAAGCGCCTTATTGGTCGTAGATTTGACGACCCTATCACTAAAGAAGATATGAAGCATGTGCCTTATAAAATTGTTAAGGCTAAAAATGGTGATGCTTGGGTTTCTGCTGGTGGTGAGGATTATTCTGCAAGCCAGATTAGTGCTTTCATATTGCAAAAACTTAAAGCTGATGCGGAAGCTTATTTAGGCGAAACTGTTGATAAGGCTGTTATCACTGTTCCAGCATATTTTGATGATGCGCAACGCCAAGCAACTAAAGATGCCGGTAAAATTGCCGGTTTGGAAGTTTTGAGAATTATAAATGAACCTACTGCGGCAGCTCTTGCTTATGGTTTGGATAAAAAAGAAGGCAAAACTATTGCTGTATATGACTTAGGTGGTGGTACGTTCGATATATCTATCCTTGAAATTGGTGATGGTGTGTTTGAAGTTAAGTCGACTAATGGAGATACATTCCTTGGTGGCGCGGACTTTGACTCGAAATTATTGTCATATATCGTTGATCAATTCAAAAAAGATAGCGGTATTGATCTAAGCAAAGATACTCTTGCTATGCAGCGTTTGAAAGAAGCCGCCGAAAAAGCGAAAATTGAGCTTTCAAGCGTTACTGAAACTGAAATTAATCAGCCATACATAACTGCGGATGCGACTGGTCCTAAACACCTTAATCTAAAGCTTACACGTGCTAAATTGGAAGAGTTGGTTGATGATCTTATTAAGCGTACAGTTGAGCCATGCAAAAAAGCATTGAAGGATGCTGGACTATCTGCAAGCGACATCGAAGATGTTGTGTTGGTTGGTGGTATGACTCGTATGCCAAAAGTGCAGGCTGTTGTTAAAAATTTCTTTGGTCGTGAACCACATAAGGGTGTTAATCCTGATGAAGTAGTGGCAATGGGAGCTGCAATTCAGGCTGGTGTATTGCAAGGAGATGTGAAAGATGTATTGCTTCTTGACGTTACTCCACTTTCTCTTGGTATCGAAACTTTGGGTGGCGTATTTACAAGGCTTATTGATCGTAACACCACAATACCAACTAAGAAAAGCCAGGTTTTCTCAACTGCAGAGGACAATCAGTCTGCTGTGACTATTCGTGTTTACCAAGGTGAGCGTGATATGGCCGCTGATAATAAGTTGCTTGGTCAATTCAATCTTGAAAGCATTCCACCGGCTCCACGTGGCATGCCACAAATTGAAGTGGAATTTGATATTGACGCGAATGGTATAGTGAATGTTGCCGCAAGTGATAAGGCTACTGGTAAAAAGCAGAAAATTACCATTCAGGCTTCTGGCGGCTTATCTGACTCTGAAGTTGAAAAAATGGTTAAAGATGCTGAAGCTAACGCAGAGGAAGATAAGAAGAAAAAAGAATCTGCCGAAGCTAAAAATCATGCAGACAGCTTGATTTTCTCAACTGAAAAATCTTTGAAAGAATATGGCGATAAGATTTCTGAAGGTGAGAAAAAGAAAATAGAAGATGCTATATCTGATTTGAAAGCTTCTCTTGAAAAGAACGATGTTGAGGCTATCAAAACTAAAACACAATCTTTGACAGAAGCTGCTATGAAGCTTGGGGAAGAGATTTATAAAGCTTCGCAATCTGAAGCTGCTGCAAACAGCGACTCGGCTGCATCTTCTGCAGAAGATGACGGAAAAGTTGTTGATGCAGAATTTGAAGAAGTTGACAGCAACGAAGAAAAAAAGTCTAAGAAGAAAAAGTAATTGTAGTATACAATATATTTTTTAATATCCGGCTCGTAAGTTTTGGCTTACGAGCCAACTTTTTGTAAAACGATAGAGTTTAATAAATTATGAGCAAACAGGATTATTATAAACTTTTGGGCGTTGAGAAAAATGCAAATAAAGATGAGTTAAAAAAAGCTTATCGTGCCCTTGCGATGAAATATCACCCTGATCGTAATCCTGGAGATAAAGAGGCTGAGCAAAAGTTTAGAGAAATATCCGAAGCTTATGATGTTCTAAAAGATGATCAAAAAAGAGCTGCATATGATCGATTTGGCCATTCTGCCTTCCAGCAAGGTGGTGGTGCTGGAGGTTTTGGTGGCGGTGGATTTGATCCTGGCGCTAATTTTGCGGATATCTTCGGTGACCTTTTCGGTGATTTTATGGGTGGCGGCAGAGGCGGTGGCAATAAAAGAAGTGCTAAAGTTCGCGGTGCTGATTTACGTTATAATCTTGAAATTTCCTTAGAAGAAGCTTTCACTGGCAAGCAGCAAAAAATACAATTTAATACAGCAGCAGCATGCGATGGTTGTAGTGGATCTGGTGCTAAAG
>CAZOKN010000064.1:2307-6748 GCA_964580525.1 uncultured Rickettsiaceae bacterium | reverse complement strand
AACATCTTTGAGCAATTTTCGCAGGCAGATTCCTCTACAACCAGAAGGTTTGGTGGTACTGGACTTGGATTGGCAATTTGTAAAAAGTTAGTTGAAATGATGAATGGCCAGATTGGTGTGGAAAGTACAGAAGGTAAAGGTTCTACTTTCTGGGTGGAGATTGAGTGTGAAGTTAGCCATGATTTGACTCAAACAAAATTGGATGTAACTCGCCAGCTAAAAGATGTCAGAATATTGATAGTTGATGATTATCATATAAATCTTGAGATTTATTACGAATATCTAAAAAATATCGGAGTAACGTGCGATATATCGTCTTCGCCGCTTGGTGGATTAGCGCAGATGCAAAAAATGAATGATCAAGGAAATCCTTATGACGTTGCGATATTAGACTATCACATGCCTGATATGGATGGAACTTCAATGGGCGTTATGATAAAAAATGCGCCGGAAAAATATGGAAAACCGCAAATGGTATTACTGACGGCGCTTGATAAATCAGAAGGATTGGAAGCTCTTACAAAAAGTGTGTTTTGTATGAGTCTTATAAAACCTATCTATCCTAACATATTGGCTGAATCTATAATAACGGCAATGAAAATAAGAAAAGAAGATGCAGATGCATTATTACCGGAAGTATTTGCTGCGAATAAAAATTCAAACAAATCATTAGATAAAATGAGTATACATGCTTTAGTTGTTGATGATTTTCCAGCAAATGTTGAAGTAGCAAAAGAAATGCTGGAGAAAGTTGGCTGTACCGTGACAACAGCAACGAACGGAGGAGAGGCTTTGCAGCTTTTATCGGAAGATCATTTAAAATACGATATTATTTTCATGGACTGCCAGATGCCGGTTATGGATGGTTATAGCACTACCAGAAACATAAGAAAATATGCTTGGGGAAAATCCATACCGATTGTGGCGTTAACAGCTAACACAACAAAAGACGCAAGGGATAAATGTCTTGATGCCGGTATGGATGATTATATCAGCAAGCCAATGAAAATAAGCCACATCAGTAAAATGCTTGATAAATATTTCAGCAAAGCTGCTTAATTTGATGATTGTGTACTGGTTGGAACGGCAACTATGTTGCCTGCATCAATCTCTTTTAAGAAACCATCGATTTTTTGCTTATGTTTTTCAAATACAGCGTCTTCAGGTCCTGAAAGCTGATTCGCAGATGTTGTTCGTATTGATAAAGGATTTATCTGTTTGCCTTTAAATATCAGTTCATAGTGCAGGTGTGGGCCTGTGGAGCGGCCTGTGGAGCCAACATAAGCTATAACCTGTCCTTGTTTTACCTGTGAACCTTTTTTTATTCCTTTGGCATATTTTTGTAAATGTGCGTAGGCTGTGTCATAGTTACTATCGTGGTGAATCTTTACAAAGTTGCCATAACTTCCCTTATGTTCTCGCTCGATAATCACGCCATCAGCTGCTGCATATACCGGGGTGCCCATGTGCGCACCGAAATCTACGCCTCTATGTATTTTAGTGAAACCAAGTATAGGATGTTTTCTTTTGCCAAAGCTGGAAGTGACTCTGGCACCGTCTATAGGTGTCATTAGGAATGATTTTTGGATGCTTTGACCATTTTCATCAAGAATTACAGCATGGCCATCTGCCATTACATAGCGGTAGTTATATATCTTTCTTTCACCCAATTGCAAAAGTGAATATATTATATCGCCGTTACTGACAATTTCACCTTTGTCTGTCTGTGTTTGTTCAAACATTATTTCTAATTTATTGCCAACGGAAATGTCGCGCTGAAAGTCGACATCATAGCTATAGTTTTTTATCAATTGCATTAAAATACTTGGTGGAATTTTTGCATCTTTTGCTGCAGAAAAAAATGTAGTTTTTACGACAGCTTCAAGCTTAACCAATTTTTTTATTGTTGGTGTATTGTTAACTTGCGCCACAAAAATATCATTCATCTTGCGGACTTCTAGACGTCTGGTAGGTGTTATTTGAAGTGCAAGAGATGTAAGATCAATATCTGTTCCTATGCTATTTTTCACCAGGAATCCTACAGAAACTTTCTGTTCTTTTGGTATGTGGCTTATATCGTATAAGTTTTCAAGCTCTACAATGGCATTTTTTGCATCGTCTATTTTTATTCCATTATTTACCAAAAGATGTTCGAGAGTTTCTCCAGGTTTAAGAACTAAATCCATTGAATCTGGCGGAAGTATCATTTCTTCCGAGTCTTCTGTTTCGTCTTTGGAATTATCTTGGGCTTTTTTTGTTTCGGCGAGTGAAAGACTTGTTGTGAAAACAACAATTACGGCAATTATTATATTTAGAAAATAAGTTCTATATAACATTATTCATTTACATCTTTTTCGGCCATGTGTTGCAGACCAGCTTTTAAATAAGCATAGCCGGTTACTAAGGTCAATATTGCTGAAACCCACAAAAATACCCTGCCCAGAAGCTCAGTAAATTTAACAGCTGTTATATGCTCGACTTGTTCGATATTTGGTCCTTCTACTCCCCACAGAAGGAAAAATATGGCACCCATTTGGAAAGCAGTTTTGATTTTTGCAAGATTTGTTACAGGAACGCTGACATTTATTTCAGCTAAAAATTCGCGCAAGCCTGAAACTAAAATTTCGCGGCATAGTATGGCTATTGCAGGAATTATATCGTATTTACCGATGTCTTGGAAATGTACAAGCATTAGAATCGCCGCAGCTACGAGAAGTTTATCTGCTATTGGATCAAAAAATTTTCCGAGATTAGATTGTGCTTTCAACATTCTGGCAAGATAGCCATCAAAGAAGTCAGTTATACTGGCGAGAAAAAACAGTCCAGCGGCCACCCAATGATAAAGCCTGCCTTCAATGTAAAACGATGCTACCAATATAGGAATAATTAAAATTCTTGAAAATGTCAGTATGTTAGGAAGGTTTTTATTCATCGGAAAACCAGGTTTTTTTAAATTCAAAAGCTATATTATTTTATTATTCTTATCAATAACGTTTTATTGCAATGCCTCGATAATTTTTCTGGCAATTGACTTGCTTATACCTTCTAATTTTACTAATTCTTCAATGCCAGCCTGTTTTATACCCTCAACAGAACCGAAATGATTTATGAGCATTTTTTTGCGTTTTGTTCCTATACCGGCTATTGTATCTAATGCTGATTTTGTTACGGATTTGGCCCTTTTTTTTCTGTGCGATCCTATGGCAAAACGATGCGCTTCGTCGCGCAAGACCTGTAAATGATGCAAAACCGGATCACTATGTGGCAGTGTAAAGGGTTCTTTGCCTGGCATATGGAATTGTTCGCGACCTGCATTTCTGTCTGGACCTTTGGAAATACAAGCAAAAACAATATTTTTTGCAGTATCAAATTCTGAAAAAATTGCTTCTGCAGTGCTTAAATGTCCGGCTCCACCATCGATTAAAATAAGATCTGGCCATGCTTTCTTTTCTAAACGTTTTAATCTTCGTGTTAAAACCTCCCTAAGCATAGCATAATCATCACCTGGTTTCGTATTTTCATTTTTGATATTAAAGCGCCGATAGGATTTTTTATCGAAACCATCAGTACCCGAAACAATCATTGCGCCAACCTGATATTGCCCCATAATATGGCTGTTATCGTAAACTTCTATTCTTTGTGGAATTTGTGTCAGGCCAAAAAGTTGGGCAATTTTTTCTAATATCTGAGTTTGTTTAAGGCGACCAATTTGTTGCTGTTTCAAAGAATTCACGGCATTTTGTACAGCATTTTCAATTAGTTGTTTTTTCTCACCTTTTTGCGGAGATGTGATTTTTACCTTATGCCCTGCAATTTGTGACAAAGCTTCTTCCATAATCTCAGCATTTTCTATTTCTGATGAGATAATAATTTCAGCAGGAGGTGGGTTGGAATCATTATATAATTGAGGAATAAATGCTTCAAATATGGTAGCAGGATTTTGCTCTTCTGTATTTTTAATAAAAAATGCCTTATTACCAAGATTGCAGCCATTCCTGAAGAAAAATACTTGGATACAGCAATATCCTTTATCAACATATATTCCTAGCGCATCGGCATCGTTTAAATTTGCTATACTAACAGTTTGCTTAGCCTGTATATGATTGAGGGCTTTTATGCGGTCGCGATATTTTGCAGCATTTTCGTAATTCATTTTCAGACTTTCGTTTTCCATAAGTTCAACGAGTCTTTCCTGAACCTCGCGGCTTCTTCCTGAAAGGAATTTTTTGGTATCTTCCACCAATTTTTTATAATCATCTTCCGATATTTTATTTACGCAAGGAGCGGAGCAGCGCTTAATTTGATATTCAAGGCATGGTCTTGTGCGGTTGGCAAAAAAACTATCGCTACATGGGCGAATCAGGAAGGCTTTCTGTAAATCTGCGATGGATTGATTAACCGCTCCTGCAGAAGCAAAAGGACCATAATAACTGCCTTTTAT
>CAZOKN010000064.1:0-2297 GCA_964580525.1 uncultured Rickettsiaceae bacterium | reverse complement strand
CCTATGTTTTGTAATTCTGGGAAAAGGGTGATCCTGAGTTATTAATATATATGGGTATGATTTATCATCTTTTAGAAGGATATTATACTTAGGTTCAAATTTTTTGATTAAATTTGCTTCCAGTAATAATGCTTCAATTTCATTTTTTGTAGTTATGATTTCCACCGAATTAATCTGTGAAATCATTCCTTGTATCCTGTATTCGAGTTTTTCAGGATGTGTATAATTAGTTAGGCGTTTTTTGAGATTTTTGGCTTTTCCTACGTAAAGAACTGTGTCATCATTATCAATAAATCGATACACTCCCGCTGAGTCCGGGATGTTTTGCAGATATTTCTTTACGGCTTCTAAGCCTTTTGTCAGGTTTATGTTAAGCATTTATATATTTATAAAGTGTAAAGTTTAAGTGTAAAGTGCAAGTGAAAATATTCCTTCACTTTACACTTTCCCTCAACACTTATATAAATTGTAAATGGCTTGTTTCAACCGTGAGGAACTTACGTGCAATACAAAAACATAATATGCGTTGCTGATGATTCTAAAAAAGCACAAGAAGCTTATAAATCTCTGCGTAAACATTATAATTTCATAAAAGATAAAAAAAAGGCTGATGTAATTATAGCGCTCGGTGGGGATGGGTTTATGCTGCATACCATGCATGAATATATGGATGGTGATGTGCCTATCTATGGTATGAACCGTGGTTCTATCGGTTTTTTGATGAATGAATATAGAGAAGGTGATTTACTGGAATGTCTTTCCCGAGCCAAACAGGTTATGCTACATCCATTACAAATGACTGCAAAAACTGTTGATGGTAAAATTCACACCGCTCTCGCAATTAACGAAGTTTCTATGCTCAGAGAAAGCAGGCAGGCTGCAACATTAAAGATAAAAGTTGATGGTAAGGTTCGAGTTAAAGAACTGGTAAGCGATGGCGTCCTTGTTGCCACTCCTGCGGGCAGCACGGCATATAATCTTTCTGTGCATGGCCCTATATTGCCTCTTGGCTGCGGCATACTTGCTCTCACTCCTATCAGTCCTTTCAGACCACGCAGATGGAGAGGGGCGTTGCTCAAACAGAAAGCTGTTATTGATGTTGAAGTGTTGAACCATCAGAAACGTCCGGTGAGCGCTGTGGCGGACTTTACCGAAATACGTGATGTTGTTTCAGTTGAAATAAAAGAGATTAAAAATAAAAAGGTAAAAATACTTTTTGATCCTAAACACTCGTTGGAAGAGCGTATTATTAGTGAACAATTTATTGGGTAGGTGTTTTTTCCTCAACCACAACTACAGTACCTGCCATTTTGTCGTGAAAGCCCTGGTGTCTTTTGTCGTAATATATCCAAACGAAGCCCATGCAGCAAGTTAGCAATGATACAAAATATCCCAGATAGCGAACGATTAGTTGGCGATTGGAAGGTGGCAGGCCGGTTTTTGCATCAACAATTTTCATTTTTAGGAAAATTTTTCCAGGAGTAGCCGAGCTATAACGCCAGAAAATAACCACGACAACAGCAACTAAAATTGTTTGAAATAACAAAGAGGGCAAGGAGTTAGACAAAACTGCATGCGCATCTTCAGGGCTCATATTTTTAAACGATGAAATAGGTCCGGAAACAACATCTTTACTGGCTTTTACTCCAAAGAATTTATTGAAAATATTAAAGATTGGTACAAGCACAATACTGCTTAAAATAGTGTCGATAATACTTGCCAGCATACGGCCACTGAAGGTGGCGTATTTCATATTATCAGGCGCTAAATTTTCTTCATGTTTTTCTGACATACAAGTAATTTTTAAAGCAAAATTATGGGTGTGTAAAGGGGGTAGTCCGAACTATTCCTCCTGTGCTGCCAACCATTCTGCTTCTGCAGTCTCAAGCGCCTTTTTGGTGCTATCATATTGTGCAATCAGTTTTGCCATTAATTCATTTGAATCTAGGGCACGTGGCAGAGACATTTCACTTTCCAAGGCTGCCAATTCTTGTGCCAAACGTGCAACTTCCTTTTCGGTTTTCTCAAGTTTATTTTGCGGTTTTTTTTCCTTGTTACTGCTCTTGGCATTTTTCGCTTCTTTTTTAGCATCAGCACGTTCTTTACGGCGTTGTTCTATAATCAAGCGGCGATAAGCATCAACATCGTCATTATAAGGAGTTACTGCGCCATCTTTAACCAGCCAGAGCTGGTCGGCAACACATTCCACCAAATGTGGATCGTGACTAACAAGTATAACGCAGCCACTATAACCGTTTAAGGCTTGAATCAAAGCCTTGCGTGCATCCATATCCAAG
>CAZOKN010000063.1:4925-7491 GCA_964580525.1 uncultured Rickettsiaceae bacterium | reverse complement strand
GTGAATACGTTCCCGGGTCTTGTACACACTGCCCGTCACGCCATGGGAGTTGGTTCTACCTGAAGCCGGCGAGCTAACGTAAGAGGCAGCCGTCCACGGTAGGGTCAGTGACTGGGGTGAAGTCGTAACAAGGTAGCCGTTGGGGAACCAGTGGCTGGATTACCTCCTTTCAGACTTGATGAAGGCGCTTTCCATTTTTTAGTGGAAATTATAGCCTTCTATATTAGTCAAATAATATACGTTGCCACCGTCTTTGTTTCTCTTTTTTATGTACTTTGGTTGAAAAACTATAAAAAAAAGCCGCTTTTTGAGCGGCTTTTTTTATTTCTACGTCCTAAAAAAATTGCTAATTGTTCATAATGATTCTTAAATTTGCTCTATAATTATTAATTCTACCTAGAGTTAACTTATTTTATAAGCAAATAAATTTTAGGTTATTTCGATTATTTAATATTTATCCACAATATTTTTGTGGGGAGTGCTTTACACATCTATATATTGTGGGTATAAATATAGGAAGTGGCAATATATGCTACGTACTGGTTGCAGCATGTCTCAGGTAGTGGTCTCTGTGCAACTGGTTTTGACCATTTTTCCGTTTTATTATTTGAGTGTTTTGTTATGAGTGAAACAGCACAGCTATTGAAGGACATAGGGCCTGTTAAGCTTATTATAATGCTTGTGGTTTGTGTGTGCTTGTTTGGAGCTATATTTTTTCTCTCCAACCGCCTTGCAAATCCTTCCGTAGTTCCACTTTTTAGCGGTCTAGATAGTGATGATAGCGGTAAAATAGCTGCTAAACTTGAAGGCATGGGCGTTTATTATGAAATGCGTTCAGGTGGTGCACAGATAATGGTACCACGTGAAAAAGTTTTAAATGTTAGAATGAGCCTAGCTCACGAAGGGCTTCCTACAGGACGTGCCAATATAGGGTATGAAATATTCGATAAAAGCGATAAGATGGGCGTTTCTAATTTCGTCAATAACGTAAATCTTGTTCGCGCATTAGAAGGTGAATTGGGTCGAACTATAAGCTCATTTGAGTCTGTGGAAAGTGCGCGAGTGCATTTAGTGATGCCGAAACAAGATATGTTTTCTAAAAAACAACAAGATCCATCGGCATCTGTAGTGCTTCAGCTTAAAGGTAATCAAGGTCTTGAAAGGTCTCAAATAGCTGCAATAGCGCATCTGGTTGCGACTGCAGTTCCTGGGCTTGATGTTAAAAAAATCACCATAGTAGACACACAAGGGCGTCCATTCAAAAAAGGTGCCGGAGATGATGGAGATCCAGGATTTATTGCTTCTACAAATGAAGAATATACAGTCGAATATGAAAAAAGAATAAAAAATGAAATAGAAGAACTTTTGTCAAGATCCGTAGGTGCAGGGCGTGTTGAAGCTCAAGTTTCAGCAGATATAGACTTTGATAGAGTTGTTATGGATTCCGAAGAATATAATCCTGACGGCAAGGTAGCAAGGTCTGTACAGACTGTAGAAGAAAGAGAAAATTCAAATGAAGGCGGACCTGGCGGCAATGTAAGTGTTACCAACAATTTGCCTGGAGGAGATGCACAGGGTGCAAGTGGCGGAGCTGCAAGCAATACTGAAAAAGTTGATGAAATAACTAATTTTGAAATCTCAAAGACTGTTAAGAAGCATATAAAAGAAAGTGGCACTATAAAAAAATTGTCTATCGCAGTTTTGGTTGATGGCACGTATGCTTTTGATGAAGCTACAGAAGTAGCTACATATAAGCCAAGGCCAGATGAAGAGCTACAAAAACTCGCATCTCTTGTAAAATCGGCTGTTGGTTTTGATGAAAAAAGAGGGGATAGTATTCAGGTTATTAACATGCAATTTTCTAATGAAGTGCGTGGTGCTGAAAAAGAGAAAAAGTTTGACTGGGTTAAGAGAGATTTAGGCAGCATCATTCAGACTTTGGTTATTGGGGTGGTGATTACATTAATTATCCTATTGATAGTTAAGCCTATGGTGGGCAGAGCGTTTGAAATAACAAAATCTGAAACTGATGAAGCTGAATTGCAAGCTGCTTTGGCTGGCCAGGACTTGCAGGAGCTGGCCGAAATTACCGGACATGAAGAAGAAATAAAACGAAAAGAATCTCTAATAGATATGGATCGTTTTGAAGAGAAAATGAATGCATCTTCTCTAGGAGCTATTAATGATATCGTGGAAAGGCATCCTGAGGAAGTTGCCACCATAATAAGAGGGTGGATAGAAGAAAATGCGTAATATCAAGCTATTGATATTAAGAATCTGGTTCTATAAAGCGGAGTAAAAATGGCTACAAAAGATAATTATTCGAAGCTTACCGGTGTTGAAAAGGCAGCCATAATTCTTATGTCTGTAAAAGAAGATAATGCGACGAAAATTTTTAGCCTTATGCATGATGATGAAATAAAAGAAATTTCTCACATTATGTCAACATTGGGTACTGTAAGTCCAGAAGTTGTGGAACAGCTGTTTGTTGATTTTTCCAATGCTGTTTCTGAAACCCTGACATTTGTAGGAAATATAGATAATACCGAAAAACTTTTAGCCAAAG
>CAZOKN010000063.1:0-4908 GCA_964580525.1 uncultured Rickettsiaceae bacterium | reverse complement strand
TGGAAGATATAAGGGGGCCTGCTGGTCGTAACACTTGGGATAAGCTGGGCAATGTTAACGAAGAAATATTGGCATCTTATTTAAAAACAGAATATCCACAAACTGTAGCGCTTATAGTTTCTAAGCTTAACCCTCCACATGCAGCAAAGGTTTTGTCTATGTTGCCGGAGGAGTTGACTCTAGAAGTAATGCTTAGAATGCTCGAAATGGATAACGTGAAAAAAGAAGTTATAGATGGTATAGAAAAAGCTCTAAGAGCAGAGTTCATAAGTACTGTTGCCAAAACTCAGAAACTTGATAACGATGAAATTATGGCGGAAATCTTCAATAATCTTGATAGAAATCATGAAGCCAAGTTTATGGGAATGTTGGAAGAGAAGAAGCCTGATGCGGCTGAGAAAATTAAGAATCTTATGTTTACGTTTAATGACCTTATCAAATCTGATCCTGCTGGAATTCAGGCGTTACTCAGAGTTATTGATAAAAGTAAGCTTTCCATCGCTCTTAAGGGTGCATCGGAAGAAATTAGAGAAATATTTGTTAAAAATATGTCAGCACGTGCATCTAAAATTATGTTGGATGAAATGGAAGCTATGGGGCCGGTGCGTCTGCGTGATGTTGATGAGGCGCAAACATTGATTATAAACAGTGCTAAAGATTTGATATCAAGTGGAGAGATGACTATTTCTCAAGGCGATACTGGTGAAGATGAAATGGTTTATTAAGAGATATAAATGACTACTATGCAGGTTGAAAAATTTTTATTTAAATCTTTGGCAGGCTCTGAGCCTTCTGCTGTTAAAGAGCCTTTTGAGCCTGGTTTTTCTAGTTTGTTTAAGAGTTCTAAAAGTAATGATCAGTCGGTAGATGTAGCGCAAAAAAATTTAAAAGAAGAAGTTAAATATTATACTGAACAGGATTTGATAAAAAGCAGAACTCAGGGCTATGAAGATGGTTATGCTAAGGGTTATAAGGATGCTAGAGGTGCGGCGGATTCTGTTAATGAGCAGATTTCTTCCAGCATTAAATTGATTTTTGAGCAGCTTAAAAAAATTGCTGTAGATGCATCGGAGAATGATAGAAAAAATAGTAATGATTTGGCAGAGGTTGCGATAAAGATATCTGAGAGAATGGCCGGTAAGATTTTGCAAGAGGACGCTTTAGACCATATAGAAAAGACTGTAAAAAATAGTATTAATATGCTGTTTGAGGAAGAGAAGCTTGTTTTGTTTTTAAACGGATCAGTTATTGAGAAAGTACAATCCAGATTAGATGATATTATTGCTGAGAAAGGGTTTGCAGGTTCTTTTGAAATAAAAGCTGATAATTCTTTGGGTGTTGGGGGTTGTAAAATTGAGTGGAAAGGTGGCGGAATTGTGAACGACAAAGAAAATGTGTGGAAAGAAATATACAAAATATGCGATAATTTTTTTGAAAAAGCGTAGAAGATTATTGTATTAAATAGTATTTATATTTTGTAATATTAGAAAAATTCGGCAAAATTTTTTAGGTGAAAACATGGCAGACGAAGCAAAAACTACACTGGAATCAAAAGGCGATGAGGAAGTAAGTCTGGATTCGATATCTGATATACCTGTAGAAATAACAGCGGTTCTGGGCAGAACTTCTATGCCGGTTAGCCAGTTGTTGAAACTTGGACGCGGTGCGGTTGTTAAGCTTGATAGAAAAGTAGGTGAGCCTATAGAAATATATGTAAATGGCAGGCTTGTTGCGCGTGGAGAAGTTGTTCTGGTGGAAAATAAAATTGGCATTACTATGACTGAAATTATAAGGTCAGAGAAGGAATAGAACTTTTTTGCAAGAACAAGGAAATTGATTAATATAGATAAATCTAGGGCAAGTAGCCTATTAAATAAGAAAACGAAATATCAGAGTAATACTCTGTTTGTTTTTTGTTTTGGAAAAATATGCAGCTACTTGTCGTTGGAAAATTAGATAATCAGGTCTCGGAAGCTACTGCAATCGCAAAAAGGCGCGGCGCCGCTGTTTTTCACGTTCAAGATATTTCCTCTGCGCTGGATTTCTTGCGAGCAGGCAAGGGCGCTGATTTAATCATGATAGATGTTAAATTTGATGTGGCTGTTTTGGTAAATGCTCTTTTATCAGAACATATAAGTACGCCAGTAATTGGCTATGGTGTTGAAAATGATAGTAAGCTAGCGGTAGCGGCGATTAAAGCTGGAGCTAAGGAATATATACCTCTCCCACCTGATGAAGAACTGATAGCGGCCGTTATTGAAGCTATAGTAAGAGAAAATAATGATTTTATCTGTAGTTCTCCTTCTATGAAAAAAGTTATGCAATTATGTGAACAGGTCGCACCTTCAGATGCAAGTGTTTTGATAACTGGAGAATCTGGAACTGGTAAGGAAATAATAGCAAAGTATATACATAAGAAAAGCAGGCGGGCCAATAACAGGATGGTTTCTGTGAATTGCGCTGCAATACCAGAAAATTTACTGGAATCGGAATTGTTTGGTCATGAAAAAGGAGCTTTTACAGGAGCTTTGGCTAGAAGAGTAGGTAAATTTGAAGAAGCTAATAATTCTACGATTCTTCTAGATGAAATAAGTGAAATGGATGTTCGTCTTCAGGCAAAATTGCTACGTGCAATACAAGAGCGTGAGATAGATCGTGTTGGTGGTAAAGAGCCGGTGAAAGTTAATATAAGGATTATTGCGACCAGTAACCGCGATTTATTGGAAGAAGTACAAAAAGGTAATTTAAGAGAAGATTTATATTTTAGGCTTAACGTTATAAATCTTTGTTTACCTCCCTTGCGCGAGAGAAAAGAAGATATAAAGTTATTTGCTGAATATTTTATAAAAAAATATTCAAAAGAAAATTTTTTACCGGAAAAAAAACTATCGCCGTCTGCGCTAGATAAGATTTTACAATATAGATGGCCGGGAAATGTTCGAGAAATTGAAAATACTATGCATAGGGCAACGCTTATTGCAATCGGCAATGAAATTATTTCAGAGGATATTTTGCTTACCGCAACACCAGGAAATGATAATGAATCGACTGCTGAGATTGTTGGTACTTCCGAATCTCTTGTTGGAAGGACTTTGAATTCTGTCGAAAAAGAAATGATAATAAACACACTTGATCATTGTTTGGGCAATCGTACTCAGGCGGCTAATATTTTGGGGATATCTATACGCACCCTGCGCAATAAACTCAATGAATATAAGATTGCATCAGCAGGTTAATCTTTTCTGTGGAAAACTACTAAATGATGTTGCCTTGGAGTGTAATTCTATACTATATTTAGTAAATTATACATCCCAGGTAGGGGATTTTAACGGAAGAGTTTGCATACCTGGGGTATAATGGCTAAAGATGTAGCAATTGTTGGTGGAGCTCCTGGTTTTGGGGGATTTGGAGGCTTTAAAAAGCTGTTCCAGTATGCTGATATTGCGTTTGCTTTCGGTATAGTTGGCATATTAATGGTGCTGGTTGTTCCGGTGCCTACATTCCTTCTTGATTTGCTTCTTTGTATTTCGATTACCTTTTCTGTTTTGATATTGATGACGGTGCTGTTTGTTACTAGGCCGCTCGATCTTAGCTCATTTCCTATGATATTATTGGTTGCGGCGATGCTTAGGCTTGCACTTAACATAGCTTCGACAAGATTGATACTTGCAAATGGTCACGAAGGGCCTTCTGCTGCTGGGCACGTTATAGAAGCTTTTGGTGGTTTCGTAATGGAAGGTTCAGTGGTTATTGGTGCTATCGTTTTTGGTATATTAACCATTATCAATTTCGTTGTAATTACTAAAGGTTCTGGCCGTATCGCGGAAGTGGCCGCAAGATTCTCATTAGATTCTATGCCTGGTAAACAAATGGCAATAGATGCAGATTTATCTGCAGGATTGATAAATGAAGAGGTTGCAAAAACGCGCAGAAGAGATTTGGAAGATGAAAGTACGTTTTATGGAGCTATGGATGGTGCTAGTAAATTCGTGCGTGGCGATGCTATCGCCGGGTTGCTAATTACATTCATTAATTTTATTGGTGGAATGATAATAGGTATTGTGCAAAGGGGATTAAATTTTGAACAGGCTTTAAATTCATTTACTGCCCTTACAATTGGTGATGGACTTGTTTCTCAAATTCCGGCTTTGATAGTTTCTACTTCAGCCGGTATATTGGTTTCTAAATCAGGTGTCCGTGGTTCTGCGGAAAAAGCATTTTTTGAGCAGTTGGGTAGATTTCCACAAGCTTTAGGGATGGTGAGCTTCCTTATATTTGCTATGGCTTTTATGCCAGCAATTCCAGCAATTCCATTTGTATTTATATCAGCTTGTTTGGGAGTTACGGCCTGGGCTATAAAGAAATCGGCAAAGGAAAAGGAAAAAGTTAAGGAGAAAGTCAACGAACAGCAGAAAGTTGAAGATAAGAAAAAAGCAGTTGAGGAAGAGCCTATATCAAGCATTTTGCAAATTGATAACATTAAGATAGAGCTTGGTTATGGTTTGTTACCACTGATTAATTACGATAGAGGAAATAAACTTCCTGACCAAATTAAAGCTCTTAGAAAACAAATGGCGAGAGATATAGGATTCATTATTCCTTCAGTACGCATACAGGATAATATGCAGCTTAAAACTAATGAATATATTGTGCGCATTAAAGATATTGAATGCGGCAGAGGAGAGGTGCGACCTGATATGTTGCTTGTTATGGATCCAAGAGGTAAGGAAATAAGCTTGCCTGGCGAAGATACAAAAGAGCCGGCATTTGGTTTGCCTGCGAAATGGGTGGCTGATTCTTCAAGAGAAGAGGCGTTGTTTAAGAACTACACAGTAGTTGATCCGCCTACAGTTATAACTACTCACCTTACAGAAGTTATAAAAGACAATATAAATGAATTGTTATCAT
>CAZOKN010000062.1:0-7492 GCA_964580525.1 uncultured Rickettsiaceae bacterium | reverse complement strand
AAAGACCCGAAATATTTTGCAGAAACTTTCGCCCGCGCATGGTTTAAGCTTACTCACCGCGATATGGGGCCAAAAGCACGTTATGTAGGATCAGATGTGCCGAAGGAAGATTTAATCTGGCAAGATCCTATACCAAAAGGAAATAAGAAATATAATGTGGAGACAGTTAAAAAGAAAATAGCCAGCTCAGGACTTTCGTTAAATGAAATGGTTACAACTGCATGGGATAGCGCCCGCACTTTCCGTGGCTCTGATATGCGCGGCGGTGCTAACGGCGCACGCATACGCCTTGCTCCACAGAAAGATTGGGAAGGCAATGAACCAAAGCGTCTTGCTAAAGTTCTTAAAGTCATGGAAAAAATTGCTGATGATACTGGCGCAAGCATTGCTGACGTAATTGTTTTGGCAGGAAATGTGGGTATTGAAAAGGCAATCAAAGAAGCTGGCTTTAAGGTTAAGGTACCTTTTTCTCCTGGTCGAGGCGATGCTACGGCAAAACAGACTGATGCAGAATCATTTGCAGTTTTAGAGCCGATCCATGATGGATACCGCAATTGGCTGAAAAAAGACTATTCTGCAAAACCGGAAGAGTTATTGTTGGATAGAACCCAGCTAATGGGACTTACCGCTGCTGAAATGACAGTATTGATTGGAGGCTTGCGTGTTCTTGGCAGCAACCATGATGGAAGTAGTCATGGCGTGTTTACAAATAAGGTTGGAGCACTTACTAACGACTTCTTCGTGAACCTTACAGACATGAAGTATAAATGGGTGCCAAAAGGTAAAAACCTTTATGACATTGTTGAACGCAAAACCGATAAGGTGAAGTGGACAGCAACACGTGTTGACCTTGTGTTTGGCTCAAACTCAATACTGCGTGCTTATTCTGAAGTTTATGCCCAAGATGATAACAAGGAAAAATTTGTTAAAGACTTTGTTGCCGCATGGACCAAGGTTATGAATGCCGACAGGTTTGATATTTAAAAACAAAAATTCCCCTTCTGAAACCTCTGTGTTTAAGGAGGGGAAACCTATTTCTAGATAAGACCCATCTAATCTTTTTATGAATTTTCGAAAGAGATATTATTACCCCTCTCCTACTATATTGCTACAATTAATATTATCTTTTTTGATAGATTAACTTAGGTTATGATCAGCCTAAGCGCCACAATCCCACAAATATTAAAATATTTATATTTACAATTTCGTAATGATTTTGTATAAGGCCTAAAATTCCTCCCTTATCCGGCTGATATTTATGAAAGAATCTAAAACAAATCAAGAACATTCTTCTGCGAATAAAATCAATATCCTTATCCAGGGTTATAACAAATTTATAGTGGATATATATAAAGCAAATAAAGAAATAACACCTCTAAATCCAACCTTTCCAGATATAAGAAGTGTTATTGACGATATTGAACCGCGTTTGAATGATCATATAACACAACTTATAACGAAAATTAATGAATTAAACAAAACTCCTGGACTAATATTATACAGCAGCAATATTACCAACTCTTTAAGAAGAGCCATTGCAGATTGCCACTTGAAGATGGCCGCATTATATGGAACATCGCCAGAATATAATAAGTTAATAAAAGAAGATCCTGTTTTCTATCAGCAAAAACAATTTGCCTGGATAGAACGTTTTGTAAAATATATAGAAAACAAAAAAGTTGATGATCAAATAAAACGACCTTTTATATCATGCCTATATTACTACATTGAAAGCCTTTATGATCATCCTTTAACTTCGCCAAATATTAAATCCAGATTGTTAAATACATGTGTATCCCTCTGGAAGATGACTGAAGATGAAGGATATTCGATTGAATCTAAAAGGATGTTTGGCAATGTTTTATGTGTTTTGTTTAACGATAAAGATGCCGGTTTAAAAGATTTCATAGTAAATAAACTTGGATGTGATGGGGCTTTCCTCGAATCAAGGATAGAGGAGCATTTAATAGCTCTTAGAGAAAGAAAAAAACAAACTGATAAACATTGGGAAGTTACTTTTAATGGGATTAAATCCTTCTCATCTTATTACCCTGAGCATAACGCTAAAGATAAGAATTTTTCTGAAACTTACTATTGTCTTATGGGTAAGGTCCTCAAATTAGCGTTACAAAAAAGGAATAACGCCTTTTTTGCGGCACATTGTGACGAGTATTTTAAAGATCTACCAGCAGACATGCCTTATGAAATTAAAGCTAACACTAATTCTAGTATGCAAACTCTGTTTCTTACAATGCTTGATACAAAAGAAGAATTAGAAAAAAAATCAGAGCGAACCGAAGAAGACGAAAACACCCTTAATAAGCTTAACGAACACTTGCCAAAATTCTATCGTGCTACAGAAAAAAATTATGTTCAGTTTCAGGAACGTCAAGGATATTTTTATGATAATCAAGTTGATGATCTATGGTCTAATATGCTATCTTTTTTACCTACATCAGAGATAAAAAAGAGTATCGTCAGTAATATAGACAAACTTTATAAAGAAGTCGGCCTGGCGGCATCTCAAGAATATTTAGAAGATAATGCACAACATTTTACCCAAAAAGAGTGGTCACAAGTTTGTGAGTATTTTCAGGTTTATGTTTCAAAGCAAAAACTTTTACTTGATCAAGAAAATCGCAGATTATTTGGATTACAGCTGAATGGTTTGGGTGGAGGCGTTCCAGTGCCATCTTCACAAGACAAACCAGCAACTCCAACAGAAAGTAGCTCTGACGCATCCACAGAATCCTTAGAAACGACTTCTGTTGCCACTGAGGAAGCACAATTTCCTTCTCTGAAACACTTTGCTGGTCTTATGAAGGATTCAGGTATTAAAATTCAGGCCGTAGGCCAACCTACCAAACCTGCTGAAGAAATAATTAACCAAATGTTAGAAGAAGGTATCATTACAAGGCAACCTGCTTCTATAGTTAAACAGCCAACAATAACCTCTTTAGTTGAAGTGCCTATATCCGAACTAAATCCAGGATACATTATTTTACATAAGGAGATAGTTCCATCTTATACAGACAATATGACTATTTTGAATAGTCTTACAAAATATACATTCTCTTTTCAACTTGATGCAATACTAAAATCACTTGATGTTAAAGTTAAAAAGTTAGAAGCAACGCAAGAATCTATGCCAGATTTTAGTGAATTTAGCATGGAAGATATAACTTTAGTAGGAAGCGATAAAAAAACTTGCATTGCCAAAGAGCCTGCCAGATCATATAGTTCTTCAGATATAAAAGCCATAATCGACCAGGAAATATCTATATGCCATATTGTTAAGACAAATGTTGCTGTTAGGCTCAAATCTATAAATCCCGAATATAAACCCTTTACCACTTTAATTATAGACAGTATTGAAAAATATATTGAATATATAAATAAATTTCCTAAAGACAAAAAACCACTTTTTGAGGAAAATAGCCTCTCATTATACCGTAATGCTACACAAGAGTGTAAGGCAATATTCTATGCTTTTAATCAAGGAACATGGGCTAATTTGTCCAAAGGTGAATTAAATAAAGTCTATGAAATTCTTCAAAATTTTATAAAATCATACCCTGAAGAATCTCTAAAAACTGATCTTCCTGGTGTGGAATTAATGGGAGAAATTTTGATATGCGCCCTGCGGAGTCGAAACTATAATTTTTTAGCAGAACGTTTAGCTGCATATTGCAACCGCATTCCAAAAAATCAGGAATTTTCCGAAAATATAATTCTGACAATATCCAATCTTATTCTTTCTACGAAAGAATGGCTAGGCATTCGTGCAAATAGCCCAAAATTTCTCACAGACGATGAAATTAAAATAGCTAATATAATTATAAAAACTCTACCAATATTAGAAAATTCTTTATCACCTGATTTAGAGATTAAACTAAAAACAAAAAAAGAAATATCTCTAGAACAGCTAAAAAAAGAATCTGCTGAATTTATTGAATCTATAAAAGCAAAGATTATATCACAAAGCGAAATTTCTAACCCTCCTGCAACAAAAACAGTAGAAGCTAAGAAAGAATCACCATCAGAAGTAAAAGGTAAACCAGTTGTAGAAAAAAACGCAACCAATGAAAAAAAGCCTACAGAACAGGCAAAAAAAGAAGCTGATAAGAAAGCACAAATAGAACTTAAAGCAAAACAACAAGCAGAGCTTAGGGCGAAACAACAAGCTGACAAAAAAGCGCACGATGAAGCTGAAGCCAAAAGAATAGCTAACGAAAGAGCGAGGGCAAAAGCTGCCGCAGAAAAAAAAGCACGTGTTGAAGCTGAAGCGAAAGAAATTGCTCAGAAAAAGACAAATGATGAAGCTAAAGCAACAAAAGAAGCTGCAAAACGATCTGCAAAAAAAGCACAAGTAGAACTTGAGGCAAAACAAAAAGCTGCAAAAATAGTGAGAGAAGAAGAGGCCGCTAAAAGAAGAGCTGACGGAAGAGCAAGAAGAAAAGCTGAAAAAAAAGAAAAAGCACGTGCCGAAGCTGAAGCTAAAGAAATAGCCGAAAAAAAAGCAAATGAAGAAGCTGCAGCTAAAAGAATAGCGGAAGAAAAGGCAAAAGCCGAAGCTGCCGCACTAGAAGAAATTCAAAAAATAAAATTGGAAAAAAGAAAAGAACGAGAAGCAGCTACTAAGTCAGCTATTGCTGCTGAAACTATTATCACAGAACAATTAATAACTTCTCCTTCACCAATTGAAGAAGAAAAAGATGAAAAAAGAAAAAACAATCCTGAACAAAAAGAAGACACCCCACCTCCAACTCCAGAAGCTTCTGAATCAGAAACACCATTTGAATCTGCAAAAAGCACCAGCACAACCGAAGAATTTGAGGATGCTAATGATAAATCTCCTGATATAGGAAAAAAATTAAATCCAAATGCTACAGTCTTTGTTCCAAAAACCAATTTAGTAGTTAAAGAAACATTAAGCTCGGGAAATAACGAACCTGATCAAACAATGTTAAATCCAGAGGCTGAAGAATTTATTCCAGCTGATGTAATAAGGGAAAAAATAACACAATTCATCATCTCTCAAAAAAGATATCCTGATGAAATAGCATTAAAATTAAATGCACGAATTCACGTGGCCTATGTTAGAAAAAAAGATCCCAATCTTACTGAAGAAGAAGATTTATTCCTCAATGATTACAATGATAAACAAAATCTATATCATTATAATCAGGCTCTAGAATCTAACCCTAAAACAGCAATTACCCAAATACTTCGCAGTAAATGGGCAGAGCATTTTCCTATAACTCAAGATGAAGCAGATTATGTAAAGTGGACTGAGCGTGTAAGAACTACAAAACCTCAGCCTGATAGAGAATGGATAAATACACCTCAGGATGAACCAAATTATGCTCGATGGTTGCAACAAAGGGAAGAAGAGACTGAAAGAAACAGCGAAATCACTCAGAGTAAATAACACTGATTTGATTTATTAATTATTTCCCGATTGCTCTGAGATAACAATTGTCGAGCTCTTACCACCTACAGACACAAGAACAGTAAGAGGTAATCCTCCAGATGGCACATTATTAGCCACGAAAGTATTATTATCCGGGTTAAACTTAATCCAGGCAGGTAGTGGGCTACCATTTTCCATTTTTGCAGTTATAGCGGTCTGCTGAACAGTCATCTGCTCAGGCAATGCAAAACTGAAACCATTTGATTTTGCAACTGCCTCTTTTGGCACTACAACGCTAATTACGCCGCTGGCTTGCTCTGATGGAGCACGCACAAGAGATACTGTGATACCAGCGCTATTAGCCTGGCTTTCCACAGGTTTAGATGATGTGTTTGCAACTTGCGTAGTAGGCACAGAAGCTTCATTCGCAGGCGCAGATTCGCTCTGAGGAGCCTGAGCTGGCTTGTATGTATCTACAACAGGTGCAGTTTCAGTTTTAGTAGTAATGTTATAGTCAGGAAGTTTTATTTCAATCTGCTTCTGATCAGTTTGTGGTATTATAACTGTTTCAGGTTTTTTAGGAGTTACTTCCGAAACAACCGGAGGCTTCGGAGTAATTGTAGCTGAAACATCACCACCTGATGCAGTATAATTAGCATTATTTAGTGCTAATGCGTTATTTGCAAAACTTGTATAAGTACCTGCTGTTGAAGAAACAACATTTGCTATACCGCTAATTACTGGTGCTAATTCTCCGCTAACCATACCTGATAATGAAAAGCCACTGTTAAACAATGTAGAGCCATCATATATTTTGCTTACTACAATATTTAGAGCGCGTGCTATAATATTTGCAGTAACTGATCCGCCAGAAAGAGTATAGTTAGAATTATTTAATGCTAGCGTATTGCTAGCAAAGCTGCTGTAGCTGCCTGCATTAACGCCCGATGTATTTGCATTACCACTTACTGTAGGAGAAGAATCTCCATTAACCATTCCCGACAATGAAAAAGCACTGCTAAATAATGCACTACCATCATAAGTCTTACTTACAGTCATAGACAAAGGCCTTGCTGTTACTGTCCAGCTTAAATTATTACCTATTTGCAGGTTAGGATAACGCTCATTGCCAAGCGTAATACCACTTACATAGCTTATGGTATAGTTACCTACGTTTGATGATGATGTAGGCGCACCACCAAATACTGCTGTGCCAGATGGCGAAGCATCAGAAATTACAGATCCACCACCCGCTGCTGTTTGCAGCTGATATGTAAAGCTTGACGCTGCATTATTTCCGTAAATGCTTGATGCACTTCCGCTTGCTACCGGAACTATATATGCAGTAATAAGGTTATAATAATTCTGGTTGGATAGAGTAGTTATTTGAGTTGTACCTGCACCAACAGTATTAGCAAAACCAGCACCGCTGAAGGTTCCACCCATAGTATTATTAGCACTTGTATTAAATCTTAATTGTCCGGTATTGCCGATATTTACATTTCCTGCATAGTTACCACTATTCAGCCTGCCGGAACCACCTATTTCAAGCACACCTGCGCTAACTGACATGTTACCTGTAAATGTATTTACTCCACTCATGGTGAGTTTTCCTGCACCTGATTTGGCGAATGACATTGCGCCGCTGAAAGGGCCGGTAATAGTGCTTGCACTGCCCACATTAAAGCTCGCACTATTTGTAAGATTTACACCTGTTCCTGATGTATTGCCGATAGTTGTGAAAGTGCTTGTATCAGCATAAATATTAGCCGAGCCTCCCGCAGTAACACTTAAGCTTTTTGCTTCAGCAAGTATAGGCGTACCAGAAGAGCCTAGAGTAAAATTACCGCTAGCAGTTACAGATACATCGCCAATTGGTGTTGGGATAGAATTAGTTCCTCTTGCCAAATTTCCAATAATACTAACATTACCACCAGCAGCATTTATGGTTAGATTACTTTGGTTACTGTTGGAAACAGCTTTACTCAATGTGATATCACCTGTGCCCGTACTGCTTAAAGTTACATTAGCACCAAGATCGAATATATCAGCATAAGATTGACTTCCGCTCGTTTGTAT
>CAZOKN010000061.1:6770-7817 GCA_964580525.1 uncultured Rickettsiaceae bacterium | reverse complement strand
TAAAGGCAAAGGTTGCAGCAAGTGTATGGATTCTGGCTGCAAAGGACGTCGTGCAATACACGAAGTTCTAGTGATCACCAGAAGTGTAAAAGAAGCAATTCTCGCTGGTGCAAACGATCTTGAAATAGGCAAAATCGCTTCGGCTAAAGATGGCTTCGTAACGATGCAGCAAACAGGCAGGCAGCTTATTAAAGAAGGAATTTTAAACGTTGAAGAGTTTAAACGCATCCTGATGATAGAGGATTAGGAAAAATGGCCATATTCCAGTGGAAAGGTATTCAGGGAAATAAGGTAACAAATGGCGAGATAGAAGCTCGCAATTCAGAAGAAGCTGCGAGTAAACTTAAATCACAAAAAATAATAGCCACAAATATAGTTCTTATCAGCGGAAAAGAAGAAGCAACGCCAAAAGATGGCGAAGCAGCGCCAGTTGCGGAAGTAAAATCTCTTAAAGTAAAACCTAAAGAACGTAAATTTAAAGCTAAAAAAATTCCAACAAAAGACCTGACTGTTTTCACAAAAAAACTCGGCACAATGGTGCAAGCAGGTTTGCCAATGCTGAAAACTCTTAAAATGCTTGAAAGCCAGCAGGAAAATCCAAATTTTAGATGGGTGGTACGCACTATAGCAGAAGATGTTGAATCAGGATCAACTCTTTCTGACGCATTTGCCCAACATCCTACAGTATTTGATACTGTATATATCAACCTTCTGCGCGCCGGTGAGACGAGCGGTAAATTAACTACATTTTTGCAGAAGCTTGTAGTACAGCTTGAGAAAGCAGAAAAAATAAAGAAACGCCTAAAAAGTGCCCTTAGCTACCCAGTTATACTTCTCTGTGTAGCCTTCAGCGTTATAACACTGATGTTGGTAAAAGTAGTGCCTGTATTCCAGAATATGTTTTCCGGTCTTGGACACGAATTACCAGCACCAACACAATTAATTGTAAATATGAGCGACTTCTGCCGCGATCCTGCTCGTGGTGGCACAGCGATTGGAATAATTATCGCAGCATTTATCGCTTTCAAATGGCTATTGAAAAATAAC
>CAZOKN010000061.1:3136-6760 GCA_964580525.1 uncultured Rickettsiaceae bacterium | reverse complement strand
AAAATCCACTTTGGCAAAAATCGCTATGATAGAAGGAAACCTGGCTGCTGCTGGTGTTTCAGTTATTGAATCGCTGGATATTATCTCCCGCACAATAACCAACACAGTGTTCACTGATGCGTTTGTGAAAATAAAAGACGGTATCAATTCAGGTAATTCACTATCTTCGCTATATTCCACCTGCCCTATTTTTCCACCTACTTTTTACCAAATGCTAGCTGTGGGTGAAGAAACCGGAAATATGGACGAAATGTTTGCTGCAACAGCGCAATATTATGAAGAAGAATTTGATATGTCCGTAGATAGAATGACAGAAGCTCTGGAGCCTATCATGATAGTTTCCATGGGTTTAACTGTAGGATTCATAATCGTGGCCATGTATATGCCTATTTTCCAAATGGGCGAGATGGTGGGAGGATAATTATTTATGGTTATTAAAATTATTAAACAGAATAAAGGCTTCACTCTCATAGAGCTCTCTATAGTCCTCGTGATTATAGGATTGATTGTTGCCGCCGTTACTGCCGGACAAAGCTTAGTGAAAAGCGCACGACTAAAAGGTGTACTTACCGATGTTGATCAATACAGAGCTGCTTATAACACTTTTAAATTGGAATATAATGCCCTGCCGGGAGATATAACCACCGCTACCAGCTATTGGACTGGAACATTTGATGGTAATGGCAATAAACAAATAATGGATCACATGAGTGAGTCAGTATACGCTTGGCAGCACCTGGCTCTTGCTAAATTAATAGCAGGAACTTACACAGGCGTACAACAGGAAATTGGCGATGCAATAATAGGCCCTATCGTGCCAAAATCAGCCTATAGTTCAACATCTGCATATCAATTTTTTTATGGACCAAAGTCAGGATGGACAGGAACTAGTTCAACAGACAATCGTAACTTTCTTAGATTTGGCAGAATATATACGCCTGGAGCTGGTGATAGAGTGGGACAAGATGCACTTACATCAGCCGAAGCAAAATCTCTTGATACAAAAGGAGATGATGGAATTCCGGGAATTGGAATGATATGGGCACGCAGTATTGCCGGATCTTGCACTACTACTACCGTTACAACAACAGGGCTATACGACCTCACCCAATCCGGCGCACAGTGCTACATGCATTTTAATTTTGATTAACAAATTAACCACTTTTCGTCGATTTTTCAAAGAAAAAGCCAATAAAATCAGGCAATTCCACGTATTTCTTTGTTTATTCTTGACATAACGTAACATTTATGTTATCAATGCGCCAAATTAAGAAGCATTAATATAACGTTTATGACAAGGAAGTGAATCTTATGATAGCTCACGAAGAAAATTTTCAGCCTGAAGAACTGAACTCAAAGATAAAAGAATTGCTAGATTCAGGTAAATCTAAAAGAGACGAAAAGAAGTTTTCCGAAGCATTGGAAGATTATAATCAAATCTTGAAGATAGACTCAAGTCATTATCATGGATATTTGCTTCGTGGCGTTTGCTATCATAGCCTAAAAAAACCAGTAGAAGCTTTTGCTGATTACAGCAAATGTATTGAGTTATTTCCTGATATATCATTTGGCTATCAAAATCGTGTAGTTTTATATAAAAAATATAGAGACAGCCTAAAAGGCCATCCACAAGCTAGTTTTGATCTGGCTATAGCCGACTACAACATGCTACATAAAATAGAGCCAAGGAATAACTTCTATTCTTTTATCGGAAGTTTGTATAAACAAAACGGTGATTTTCTTCAAGCGGCAAAGAATTATTTACTATCTATAAAAGAAAAAGAAGACGCTCCAAAAGATCTTCATAAAAAGGCCAAAGCTGCCATCAATATGGCAATTAAACTAGATCCTGAAAATCACGAGAATTATTATTTGCGTGGACAAATCAACAAAACAAACGGTGCTTTTCTTAAAGCATCACGAGATTATATGTTGGCCATTGAAAAAAGCGGCAAAACTTCTGTCGAGTATTACGATGCATTAGCCTCATTGTTACGTTCAAAATTAAAGATGCCAGCAGATGCCTCAAAATATTACACTAAAGCTATAAATATAAAACCTACCAAATGGAGATACGTAAACCGTGCTCTTTCACTCGAAGCGCAAAATAAAAATGAAAATGCTTTTGCTAATTATGATGCCGCCATTAAGCTGGATCCTGATTATTCTCCAGCTTATTATGCTCGCGGTTTGCTATTTGCTAAGGAAAAAAAATTTGATAAGGCTGTAGCTGATTATAAAAAAGCTCTAGAAAATCCTAAAAAAGAGTTAACAGAAAAAGAGGAAAATGATTTACGCAAAAGAATAGGCTTACATTATAAATCGCTAGCTGATGAAAAGTATCCAATATATATGTATAACAGCAGAGCAACGAGAGAACCACGTTTTTGTGTAAACAATTATTTTGAAGCTTTAAAATTCTTAGAATCTAAAGAAATATATTCAAATATATTTAGTCTAATTATAAATTACGATCATATTATTGATAAAAAAATAATGGAATTTTTCGCAAATCTCGACAAAGTTCCATATGGATTGTTTAATACATACTGCTACGCTGCCGTAGCAATTGGAAAACATCTAAAAAGATCCGGACTTTATTTAGATGCTTTATCGCATTATGAAAAATCATCCCAAGAGGTAGATTTTTCAAGAACATTAAAAAGCACTTCGTCAAAAATATTTAAAGACATAAAAAAACAAGTTGAAAAACCTGATTATACACCACTTTCGCAAGAAAAAATTGCGGAAATGAAAATATTATTAGAACGTGTAAAACCTTATTTAAAAGAAAAAAAACAAGATCTTGTTCCGTCATTGGTTCAAAAAATAGAAAAACTAGTTCCTGCTGAAACAAAAAAATCATCGCCAAAAGCGGAGCCGGAAAGCAAGCCGAAAGCTGAAGAAGTTCCTACTCCTCCAACAAAGCCTTCTGCTCCTAAGGTTAAATTTTCGTCAAAACCTCAAAATTCTGGTAAAAAGGTTATGACAATGCCTAAAGCAGTATCTAAAAAAGATACTGATCATAGCGAAAGCGAAACTGCAGGTACAAGAGCTAAAAAATCAGCTCCTTCTGCTCCACCAGAAAGCAGCGAAGTTAGCGAAGTTACGGAATCTGTTGGAAGTTTTACTAAAAGATATAATCTTACCCCTTCTGCTCCAGCTGCAAGTGAAAGTCAAACTGAATCAGCTAGAAAACCTATAACCCGCAGTGCATCGCAGGAAGATTTAAATTATCCTAGCCTTCATTCAACTAAACATGCTGATTTAATTAAAAGCCGCAGACAATCTGCAAGGCTTTCTTCTCCTATAAAAACCGAAAACTTGAGTGCCGATACAGAATCAAAATATCCTGACCTGCATTTGCATTCAGCACCAAAATCTATCCCTTCACAAAATCCGGCCTTTACTGGAAAATCTCGCCACTCTGGAAGACAATAAAAACTAAACCCAAGCATCTATAAAATTAGGTGCTTGGGCTTTCCACCCACAAACCCCTTGCACTACTCCAGGCTGCTGCTATCTTATAGAAATATAATCATTGATATATTCTAGGAGATATTTTTGTGGCAGGCGTTGAAACAGTAAACTTTCCAGCAAATACAGTTGTGTTCAAAGAAGGTG
>CAZOKN010000061.1:0-3126 GCA_964580525.1 uncultured Rickettsiaceae bacterium | reverse complement strand
GTGATAAGCCTGATGGTGTTTACTTTGTGCTCTCCGGCAATGTTGAAATATCACGCATGGAAGGTAAAAATAAAATCGTGCTAGCCAATTTGGGTTCTGATGCAGTGTTTGGTGAAATGGCGCTAATAGACAGTCAGCCGCGCTCTGCTAGTGTAATCACCCTCGCCCCAACAGAATGCTATAAAGGTACGGCCGATAATTTTGCTAATCTACTAAGCAAAACCGACCCGGAAGTTAAGCAGGCTCTACAACGCATTGTAACTGTGGTGCGCGAAAAAAATAGAACTAAAAAAGCACAGATGACACCTTCTGATATGATCACCGCAAATGCGCTGAAACAAAAATCTGAACAAGTTAAACAGCAAATTCTTGGCAATAGCGCATTATTAGAAAAAATCCAAAAGCTTGATCCATTCTTAAATGGCGTTTTCAATAGCTTGATTCAGTTGTTGATGGCTTAGTGTTATCTAGGTTTTGTGTGTATAGTTGAAACAATGGATTCCCGCCTTCGCGGGAATGACAGCTGCATAACCTTTACATTTGTCATTCCCGCGAAGGCGGGAATCTACTGTTTATATAAAAAATACTTAAATTTATCTTCTAAAAATCTTCCCACCATGATTCTATTTTTGTTTTGCCGGTGGCAAGTGATGAAGGATCACCAACAATCAGGTTACCCTGCTTAGTAAAGCCATCAGGCAAACTTATTGCTTCCTGGTCGGTACTAATACCTATATAAACCTTGTTCTTATATACCACGGCCTCTGTAGGCACACCGGAACCAAGATTTGTAGTGCGCAACTGCGTACCACAAGTGAAGCTATGTTCGCTAATCGAACCTTCTCCGGCAGAGCATACATCCGTATTGTTGGCCTTATATCTTGGGAAGAAAACCACACCATTAACAACTGTTGCCTTGGCAGTTATCTTCTCATTGCTATTAAGATTTACATACCAGCCTTTTTGCGACGCTGTCGGGCATACACCACCGCCAACATTCGCCAAATTTGAGGCCGTAGACATGCTAGCAATACTTGTATAACTAGGGAAGTCAGCATCTTTTATTGCAAAAGCACGGTTTGCTATGCTGGCATTTACAGCGCCAAGATCCTGCATATTGCCCGTTCCATAATATTGCATCAGCACACCATTTTCATCAACTGCTGCTGCCGTTTCATGGAAGCTATAGCGTGTATTAGTGCTGGTAGCTTCAGCGTTAAACATTTTTGTAGTGCTATAAAGTGTGCCTGAAGTAGTTAAATTAATTTTCCATAATTTACCTTCCAAATCACTTAAATAAACAAGCGCACCAGTCGCAGTAAATGCAGATGTTGAATCGCCTGTTATAGTTGTAACTCTTGGAGGAACAGAGTTCTCAATGCTATTTGATATAGTATCCGGCATTGAGATATTATTTATAATCTGTCCGCCATTTTCCATATCTATAATAAATAACTTGGCTCCATAACTTGGATTTGTACCACTGTTATATCCACCGCCAAATACAGCAGTCCATTTCATCGCACCACCAACACCTACAGGTAATCTCAAAATAACAGGTGTTGACCATGCTTCGCCTAGCGTGAAGAAATTATAGGCAGCTGGCACAGTGGCAGAAGAGTTATAATTTGTGCGCGTACCATTTGCCGCCCAATAACTTACTTTGCCTGTAGTTGTGTTATAAGCGAATGTGAACAAATGCTGCGGTGAATCAGGGTTAGTTATATCAAGTGCAAAATATGACTTTCCACCCTGACGCAAGCCAGACATTAGAACAGTATGCCATGCGCCACCATAATATATATCTTTCACAACTGGTGAACCATCCACACCATAAATACTCGTGCTTTGGGCAGTGGTTGCTGAAATCATATCCTTAAAGTTAGGAATAACGCTTGGCGGTATAAATGCCCATTTTTCAGCACCTGTTGAAGAGTTAAATGCATGCAACATACCATCATTGCCACCAGCATAAATAACCTCTGCTCGCGAAGTGCAGACAGTTCCGCACAGAGAACTAGCTTTGAAAGCTTCATAACCATTTGCCGCTCTATAATATGACTCTGTATTAGTAGCAGACTTGCTAGATGTAAGAGCATTAGGAGCACCAACTGCAACAGAACGCGAATGATATATATCCGCCAGTTTCCATCTTTCTCCGGAGATTATTGTATCTCCTTCATCATCTGTGGTGCCGCTATATTCACCGTAAGAATCAACACCTCGTACGAAATTCATTAAATTTTCCAATACCGTATCTGTTAAAGCAGTACCCGTATTTTCCAATAATGTCGTTCTTAAATCATCCAAATTAGAAGTAGTGAAATTATTGAGGCCGCTATCTAAGCCAGTTGCCACCGTCCATATATTTCTGCTAGCAGCTGGTTGAGTTGCTAATATTTTACCAGCATCCCAAACGAGTGAACCAACAGATCCGTTAGAATTTAGAGAATATTTATTTAACGAACCTTTCCATTGGTGTGCACTCTTATACTTGAATGTAGATTGCAGAATGCTGTCAGTGCTTGTAACCGAAGGCATAATTGTAGGCGCACTAAAGGTAAGGTTAGAATCTATAACATCCAATATATAACGCGACATAGTGTCATACACAGTTTGCCAATCATTCGCAAACACAGGTGAATCAGGATAGCTTCCCGCCTTTTGCGACAATGTAATATAATTATTGAAGCCTGTTGCAGAAGCATCTGAATGGAAACCAATCGCGAAGGTCTTTATGCCATAAGTATCGTATAGATATTTTGCTGTTGTAGATGCTGTACTATCTGTCCACTCACCGTCACTTATAACTATCAAGATAGTATGCTGACACCAAGCACCAGTGATAATCGGTGTTGAAGATCCCTGCAAATAACTCTTTGCAAGATTCATAGCCGAGTCAAGCACAGTACCACCACCAGCTGCCATACTATCAACTGTTGTGTATATACTATTTGCACCACTCGCCGAAACGTTAACCTTCATGGTAGCACTTGAATTCCAGTACATCAGACCAAAATGTGCTCCGTCTGTAAGGTTACTATTTGAAACCAGATTTTTTATAACAATTTTAGCTTGGTCAAGCTTGCTTTGCTCTGTTGGTGGAGTAAATAATAGATTGCTCGA
>CAZOKN010000060.1:0-8446 GCA_964580525.1 uncultured Rickettsiaceae bacterium | reverse complement strand
GGTACAAAGCACCTTAATTTGCCGGTGTTTAATACTGTTCAAGAAGCTAAAGATAAAACAGGTGCAAACGCTTCTGTTATATACGTGCCGCCTCCATTTGCAGCTGATGCTATTTTGGAAGCAATTGATGCTAAAATTGAGCTAGCGATCTGCATAACTGAAGGCATACCTGTTCTTGACATGGTGAAGGTAAAAAAAGCTCTTTCTGGCTCTAAGACAAGATTGGTTGGTCCTAATTGTCCAGGTGTTATAACTCCTGATGAATGCAAAATTGGTATCATGCCTGGCCATATCCATAAAAAAGGTAAAATTGGTATTCTTTCGCGCTCTGGAACGCTTACTTATGAGGCGGTTCACCAAACTACAGGACAAGGTTTTGGACAGTCTACTTGCGTTGGTATTGGTGGCGATCCGGTGAATGGGTCGAACTTTATCGATATATTGGAGTTATTCCTTGCTGATGATGACACTGATTCAATCGTTATGATTGGTGAAATCGGTGGTTCGGCTGAAGAAGATGCTGCCCATTTCCTAAAAAATTCTAAAAAGAAAAAGCCTGTTGTTGGCTTTATTGCTGGACGTACTGCTCCTCCGGGAAAACGTATGGGTCACGCTGGTGCTATTATTTCTGGTGGAAAAGGTGGTGCTGAAGATAAAATCGAGGCAATGAAATCTGCTGGTATAAGAATATCAGAGTCTCCATCTGCCCTCGGTAGGACAATGAAGGAACTTCTTGCTGCATAAAAATTAGAGTTTGGTTATGTCTGGATTTTTGAAAACTACGGCTGTTTTTGGTACAAACGCAACTTATCTTGAAGAGCTTTATGAGCTTTATTTGCAGAGCCCTGCAAATGTGGACAAAAGTTGGCAGGATTTCTTCCGTGAAATGGGAGATTCTCTTGATAACGTAATCAAGGAGCACAAAGGCGCTTCTTGGGCTCCTAAAAAGAGTAAAGTTATAGGTGTTGCTGAAGAAGCAAAGCCCGCTACTGGCAAAGCTCCTGCAAATCAAAATGCTAATTCGCAAGATGTTAAAAAAGCTTGTCGCGATAGTATTGGCGCATTGATGTTGATTCGTGCGTTTAAAGTTCGTGGCAATTTGTTGGCTGATCTTGATCCGCTTGGTTTAGAAGGTGGTAAGATGCACCCTGATCTTGATCCGGCGACTTACGAATTTTCACCGGAAGATTATAACAGGCCTATATATTTGGGCGGCGCTTTTGGTTTTGAAACAGCAACAATTAATGATTTATTGAAAGCTTTGAAGCAAACCTATGCTTCAAAAATCGGCGTTGAATTCATGCATATCCCTGACTTGAAACAAAGGGATTGGATAGCTAATCGTATGGAGGCTATTAGAGGCCGGCCGGTTTTGACTAACGAAGAAAAGAAAATAGTTCTTTCTGACGTTATGAAAGTTGAGAGATTCGAGCAATTCTTACACATAAAATTCCCGGGTGCAAAAAGATTCTCGGTTGAAGGTGGTGAAGCTGCAATTGCTGCAATGGAAAAAATCATCGAAACAGCGGCGAATCTTGGTGTTAAAGAAGTTGTTCTTGGCATGGCTCACCGTGGCCGTCTGAATGTTTTGACGAAAGTTATGGGGCGTCGTTATGCGTCACTGCTTTCTGAATTCCAGGGTAACCAATCGCACTTCTCTGAAGAAATTGATGCTGCCGGTGACGTTAAATATCACCAAGGTGCTTCTTCAGACCGTAACTTTAATGGCAATAAAATTCACTTGTCACTTGCGGCAAATCCTTCGCACCTTGAAGCTGTTAACCCTGTTGTGGTTGGCCGTGTGCGTGCTAAACAAGATCAAATGCAAGATGAAGATCGTAAGAAAGTCATGGGATTGTTGTTGCATGGTGATGCTGCATTCTGCGGTCAAGGCGTTGTTACTGAAACAATGGCGCTTAGTGATTTGGAAGGCTACACAACTGGTGGAACGCTTAACATTGTTATTAATAACCAGGTTGGTTTTACTACTAGCCCTAAATATTCTCGTAGTTCGCCATATCCAACGGATGTTGCAAAGGGTGCGCATGCGCCGATTTTCCACGTTAATGGTGATGATCCAGAGGCGGTTGCTTTCGTTAGCAAAATGGCGGTTGAATTCAGACAAGAATTTGGTGCTGACGTAGTAGTAGATGTATTCTGCTATCGCCGTTATGGTCATAATGAAGGTGACGAACCTTTCTTCACTCAGCCTATTATGTATAACAAAATTAAAGATCATCCGACTCCGATGAATGTTTATGCACAAAGGTTGATAGCCGAAGGCGTTATAACAGAGGCGGAATTCACTAAGATGAAAGATGATTTCCAAAAATTCCTGGAAGGTGAATATAAAGCTTCACAAGGTTACGGTGCGGATGAGGCGGATTGGTTGCAGGGAAGCTGGACTGGTTTTGAAAATCCGAAAAAGGGTTTGGTGGATTATATCGATACAGGTGTTAAGTCTGCGGCTTTAAAGAAAATTGGCGCGGCTTTGTGTAATTATCCTGCTGACCACAACATAAACAAAAAACTTGTTCGTCTTTTGGAAACTAAAAAGCAAATGATAGAAACCGGCAAAGATATCGACTGGGCAACTGGTGAGGCTTTGGCTTATGGTTCTTTGTTAACAGAAGGCTATCCTATTAGATTAAGTGGTCAGGATAGTATTCGCGGTACGTTCTCGCATAGACATTCTGGATTGATCAACCAGGAAACAGAAGAGCGTTATTTCCCGCTTAACAATCTTGGTCAAAAACAAGCGCGTTATGAAGTGCGTGATAGTAACCTTTCTGAGTATGCGGTTTTAGGTTTTGAATATGGATATTCACTTGCTGAACCAAAATGCTTAGTTTTGTGGGAAGCGCAGTTTGGTGATTTCAGTAACGGCGCGCAGATAATGATCGACCAGTTTATTTCATCTGGTGAATCTAAGTGGTTGCGTTTTAGTGGTTTGGTAATGTTGTTGCCACATGGTTATGAAGGTCAGGGTCCTGAACATAGCTCGGCAAGACTAGAGCGTTATTTACAGCTTTGTGCTGAGGATAACATGCAGGTTGTAAACTGTACAACTCCAGCCAATTTCTTCCATGCTTTGCGTAGACAAATGCTAAGAAAATACAGAAAGCCTTTGGTTGTTATGTCGCCTAAGTCTTTGCTTCGCCACAAGCTTTGTGTTTCAAAGTTGAAAGATTTTGAATCTGGCAACACTTTCAAAAGGGTAATTCCTGATGAGAGCGGTTTGGTAGAAAGCAAAGTTAAGAGAGTTGTAATCTGTAGCGGCAAAGTTTACTATGACTTGCTCGAAGAACGCGAAAAAAGCGATATCAAAGATGTAGCTTTGGTTAGATTGGAGCAATATTATCCTTTCCCTGCGGAAGAGCTTACAGCTGAACTTAAGAAATATAAAAATGCAGATGTTATATGGTGTCAGGAAGAGCCTAAGAATATGGGTGCCTGGGCATTTGTAGATAGGAGAATAGAAGAAGTTTTGGATTCTGCTAAAATCAAGGCAAAACGCCCTGTTTATGTAGGCAGACCAGAAGCTGCATCTCCTGCTGCAGGTTATGCAAGAGTTCACCAAAAACAACAAATTGCTTTAATTAACGAAGCCTTAAAATAGGAGTGACAAATGAGTGTTGATGTAAAAGTACCACCTCTTGGAGAATCAGTTTCAGAGGCAACAATTGCCAAATGGTTTAAGAAACCTGGTGAATATGTTGAGGCTGACGAAATGCTTGTTGAGCTAGAAACAGACAAAGTAACGTTGGAAGTTAATGCTCCTGCGGCTGGTGTTTTAGCTGAGTATAAATCTAATCAGGGCGATACAGTTGGTGTTGGCGCGATTATTGGCAAAATAGACACTAAAGGTGCAAAGGCATCTGCAGCTCCGGCAAAAGCGGCTGCTCCTGTGGCTCCAAAGGCAGAAGCTTCAGCAAATAAAGGTGCTATACTTTCTCCTGCAGCGCAAAAAATAGCTGCTGAAAATAATGTTTCGGTATCATCTGGTTCTGGCAAAGATGGCAGAGTTACAAAAGCTGATGCTTTGGCTGCTGTTGCTGGCGGGGCTTCTGCTTCTTATGCAGCTCCATCTGGTCCTAGAGAAGAGCGCGTACGCATGACAAAACTACGTCAGAAGATTGCACAACGCTTGAAAGATTCGCAAAATACTGCAGCAATTCTTACAACTTTCAACGAAGTTGACATGACTAATGTTATGGAACTTCGTAATAAATACAAAGATGACTTCCAAAAGAAATATGATGCAAAATTGGGTTTCATGTCTTTCTTTGTGAAGGCTTCTATTCATGCTTTGAGAGCTATACCTGCGGTAAATGCTGAAATTCAAGGTGAGGATATTGTTTATAAAAATCATTATGACATCAGCATAGCAGTTGGTACGCCACAAGGCTTGGTGGTTCCTGTGCTTCGCGATGCGGACAGACTTTCATTTGCCGGCGTTGAAATTGGTATTTCAAATCTTGGTAAAAAAGCCCGTGATGGTAAATTGACTATGGAAGATATGACAGGCGGTACATTCACTATATCAAATGGTGGTGTTTATGGCTCGTTGCTTTCTACTCCTATTATCAACCCACCACAAACTGGTATCCTTGGTTTGCATAAAATCCAGGAGCGTCCAATGGTTGTTGGCAATGAGATAAAAATTAGACCAATGATGTATATCGCTTTGTCTTATGACCACAGATTGATAGATGGTGGCGAAGCGGTTACTTTCCTTGTTAAAATTAAGGAAATAATTGAAGATCCACAAAGGCTTCTTCTGGAGGTTTAGTCGGAGATGTCAGTATCACATAATACTGTTGGGATATTAGGTGTTATCCTAATTCTAAGCGCATATTTTGGCTTACAGGTTGGTATGATGAACAGTAAGAAATTACTGTTCTCATTGCTGAATTTTATCGGCGCGGTTATGATTCTCTATTCACTTTACTGGCAGTGGAATTTACCTTCGGTTATTATAGAATCATGCTGGGCGCTGATAAGCTTGTATGGAATTTTAAAATGTTTAAAGAGAATATAGGGAATAATTGCAATGAGCGAGTTTGATTTAGTAGTAATTGGTGGTGGCCCTGGTGGGTATGTTGCGGCTATTAAAGCTTCGCAATTGGGTATGAAAGTAGCTTGCGTTGAAAAGCGTGGTTCTTTGGGTGGAACATGCTTGAACGTTGGTTGTATACCTTCAAAATCATTGCTTCACTCTTCCCATCTTTATGAAGAAGCAAATCATAATTTTGCTAGTCACGGTATTAAAGTTAGCGGTCTTTCTGTTGATGTTAAGGCCATGCAAAAACATAAAGACGAAATTGTTTCCGGTTTAACTAAAGGTATTGAAGGCTTGTTTGCTAAAAATAAAGTTACTTACCTTAAGGGTCTTGGCACAATCACAGCAAAAGGCGAAGTTACTGTTGCGCCAGAAAAAGGCAAAGCCGAAGTTGTAAAAGCGAAAAATATATTGATAGCAACTGGCTCTGAAATTGTAAATTTGCCAGGTGTTGAAGTTGACGGAAAGAAAATCATAACTTCTGACCATGCGATTCACCTTACAGAAGTGCCTAAAAAACTTATAGTTATTGGTGGTGGTGTTATAGGTCTTGAGCTTGGTTCTGTATGGAGAAGATTGGGCTCTGAAGTTACAGTTGTTGAATATCTAGATAAAATCCTGCCGCCGATGGATGATGAAGTTAGCTCATCTTTCAAGAAAATCCTTGAGAAGCAAGGCGTTGAATTTAAACTTGGCAGCAAAGTTACATCTGCTAAAGCGGGTGCTAAAGGTGTTGATGTTACGATTGAGCCGGCTAAAGGTGGTGAAAAAGAAAAATTGCATGCAGATGTTGTGCTTGTTGCAATTGGCAGAAAGCCTTACACAAATGGTCTTGGCCTCGAGAAAGTTGGCGTGCAGTTGGATGAAAAAGGCCGCATTAAAACAGATGCGCATTTCCAAACTACAGTGCCTGGAATATTTGCAATTGGTGACGTTATAGCTGGCCCAATGTTGGCTCATAAAGCTGAAGAAGATGGTGTTGCTGCTGTAGAAATTATGGCAGGGCAGGCTGGTCACGTTGATTATGATTTGGTGCCGAGCGTTGTTTATACTCATCCAGAAGTGGCGATGATTGGTAAAACCGAAGAACAACTCAAAAAAGATGGTGTTGCTTATAATAAAGGTAAATTCCCGTTCCTTGCGAATAGCCGTGCACGTTCAGTTAGCGATACTGAAGGATTTGTAAAAATCCTGGCAGATAAAAACACTGATGAAGTATTGGGTGTTCATATTATTGGCCCGCAAGCTGGAACAATTATTGGTGAAGCTTGTGTTGCTATGGCCTACAAAGCATCTTCTGAAGATATAGCACGTATTTGCCATTCTCACCCGGATTTGAATGAAGCGGTGAAAGAAGCCGCGCTGGCGACGTTCTTTAAGCCGATACATATGTAGATTTTAGGTTATTGCTAAAATCCCCATTTCGTTGTCACCATAAAATAGACTTCGCTATTTTTATCTGTGACTGCTGCCGGAGAAGCAATGTTTTGTGAGTATGCTAGGTCAAAGATGATATGCTCTCCGCCATTGCGCAAGCCGATAGCCCATCCGCTTAAATAGCCGACACCACTATCGTTATTGGCTTGTTTGCCTGCTACAGCTCGTGCTGTTCCCATATCAAGAGCAACATATGGCTGCAGATTTCCAGCTACGAGATTTAAATATTTATTCTCGCTGAATTGTGGCAAATTCCACATTATCTCGTTGCGGTTATAAATACCGCTATCGCCTGCAATTCCGCTGTTATCAAATCCACGTACAGTATAGCGATCGCCCATACTTATACGTTCGGAGGCATAAAGTGTGTCATTGCTGTACTGACCAGAAATTATGCTGCGCCATGCTAAATTGGCGGTTTTTAAAGTAAACGGCTTGTACACAGTTGCATCAATCGTGTATTTATCGAATTGTGCGTGCGGTGCATCAGATGCGATATTTGCTATATCTTTGGTGGCACCAAAGGCGCTAATTCCACGTTCGTAGCCGCCAGATAGACTCCACACCGAACCAAGTGCACGCAACACATAATCTGCCCCTGCCGTCCAAATGGTGAGTTGGTAAGTACCAGAAGTGTTGGCAGCATCTTCGATAAAGGCCTTGGTATTTTTAAGTTTTAACGCTGAATTCAGAGATATTTTACTATTTTGATTACGGAAAACTACACGGTCAAGTTTGCTTGTTGAGCTATCAGTTTCACCAGAAGCTTGAAAATTCTGGTTGATACCGCGTATTGTTTGTAAATATTCCGAGTGACTGCCAATTTCGGAAAATGTCCAATAGCCAAACGGCAGAGAAAAATATCCTGAATAAACTTCTGAACCCTTTGTGCCATTATGTGCGGCAGTATCTTTGTTATAATTAAGACTCCAATAATCGCCAATTCCTAAGAGATTATCACGTTCAACGCCAGCTAGAACTTTATTTTTTCCAGTAGAATTTTGACCAGAATTATCATAACCAAGTGAGCCACGGTTTTGTGCACCGATTTTATTATTGATTACAACTTTTGTGCCACCTTGTTTACCTCCAGGGATTAGTTGCATTGTTGCAGTGCTGGAAGCTAATCGATTTAGCTGATCAAGACCTTGTTCGATATCGCGCAAATTAAGAATTTTACCACGCAAAAACGGAAAGGCCATTGCTACCTGGGCACGATCGCGAGAGGTATTTTCGTTGAGAATAATATCTTCAATTACACCTTCAATTACCAGTAATTCAAGATGGCCGGACTTTAGATTTTGTTGTGGAATTGCCACGCGCGTTGTTACATAACCGTGCGAGATATAATAGTTGGTCACGTTGTGCATCAATTGATTTATTTCAACCAGAGTCATGCAGGTGTTTAAATAAGGTTTTATCAGCTTATTTAGAGCTCTGCCTTTTAGTATCGTAGCATCCTTTAGCTCGATAGTTTTTATTTCAAAACACGCTGTCTTTTTGCCGCTTTCTTTTAATTTTGTCTCCTGATTTTCTTGCAGAAGTTCTTCTTCCGTGCCAGGCTTTTTACGTTCACGCACAGTACGTTCTTGCTCTTCTTCAAGATTTTTCAGCAAATTTTCCTGCCGCTGTTGGTTTTGTTCAAGATTACGCAATGCACGCTCTTGCTCTGCAGGTAGTATCTGTGCTTGTGCGGAGAGTGATAAAGCGATAAAGATGGTGAATAAAAAAGCTGACAAACTAAATGTTTTCATAATATTTCCAATAACCTTCAATTGCTCTTCTATAAAATGACCGTAAAACTTTAATTTTTAGTAAATTTCTAGTCGGAATATCAATTGTTGGGAATTAAATGACAATTAAAATACTCTAACTAGATCAATATTATATATTTGAATTTCTGTCAAAATTAGAAGGGGTCTAGTGTTCGGGTGGAGTGATTTGTCT
>CAZOKN010000059.1:0-8632 GCA_964580525.1 uncultured Rickettsiaceae bacterium | reverse complement strand
AGGTTGTTATATTTAGGAGTGTAGCTCAATTGGTAGAGCACCGGTCTCCAAAACCGGGGGTTGCGGGTTCGAGTCCCTTCACTCCTGCCACTGTTTTGTAAAGTAGGGAGAGACTTTTGTCCGGTACTGGAATTGTTGAGTTTGTAAGGCAAGTACGCCAGGAAGCTTCTAAGGTAACTTGGAGCTCAAGAAAAGATACATTAGTATCGACAGCCGTAATTTTGGTGTTAGTTTTAATTTCAGCTACCTTTTTTTTAGTGGTAGATGGGGTTATTTTTAACGTTGTGCAAGCTATTTTAGGTTTTTAGGGGTTTTTGCTGTGGCTTATAACTGGTACATAGTTCAGGCGCATTCCGGCTTTGAGAAAAAAGTCGCTCAGGCGATAGCTGAAAAGGCAGAAAGAGAAAATCTTTCTAAGTGTTTTGAGCAGATAACCGTTCCGACAGAGGCTGTCGTAGAGATGAAAAAAGGGCGTAAAGTTAATACTGAACGCAAATTTTTTCCTGGTTATGTGCTTGTGAAGATGGAGATGAATGATAAAGCCTGGCATTTAGTGAAAAGCGTTCCTAAGGTGACTGGTTTTTTAGGTGGCAAGGGTAAGCCACAAGCTATTTCTGAATCTGAAGTTGGAAGAATATTCCTGCAGATAGAGGAAGGACTAGAGAGGCCTAAGAGTACGGTTTCATTCGAAGTGGGTGAATCTGTTAGAATTAACGATGGTCCTTTCGAGTCTTTCGTGGGTGTTGTTGAAGAGATTGATGAAGAAAAAGAAACTGTTAAAGTTTCTGTCTCCATCTTTGGCAGAACTACTCCTGTGGAGCTTGAATTTTCGCAAGTTGAGAAAGTATAATTATTTACTACAAGGTGACTTTAAATGGCTAAAAAGATAGAAGGATACGTAAAATTACAAATACTTGCAGGCGCTGCAAATCCATCGCCTCCTGTTGGCCCTGCGCTCGGTCAAAGGGGTGTTAATATTATGGAATTCTGTAAGGCGTTCAATGCCAGAACAGAAGAGCAAAAAAAACAGTTTCCTGGCATGAAGTTGCCTGTTGTTATAACTGTTTTCTCTGATAGGAGCTTCGAGTTTATTACTAAATTGCCTCCGGCTTCACAGCTTGTTATGAAGGCAGCTAATATACAAAAAGGTTCTGGTGAAACTGGCAAGAAGGTTGTTGGTAGCATTAAGAAGAGCCAGCTAAAAGAAATAGCTAAAATGAAAATTAAAGACATGAACGCTAGTAGTATTGACTCTGCTCTTAGCATGCTTGTTGGTACTGCTACATCTATGGGTCTTGAAGTTAAGGAAGGTTAAAAATGGCAAAAATAGGAAAAAGATATAAGGCTGCGGCTGCAAATGTTGAATCTGAAAAGCTTTATGCTCTTTCTGATGCTGCGGCTATTTTGAAGAACAATGCTAAGTCAAAATTTGACGAAACTGTCGATGTGGCTATGAAACTTGGTGTTGATCCAAAGCATGCTGACCAGATGGTTAGAGGCACTTTGATTTTGCCAAATGGTACTGGTAAAGATGTTAAAGTTATCGTATTTGCTAAAGGTCCTAAAGCTGAAGAAGCGAAAAAAGCTGGCGCTGATATAGTTGGCGACGACGAACTTGTTGATAAAGTTGGTGGTGGTTTTGTTGATTTTGATTGCTGCATAGCTACGCCTGATATGATGGCTAAAGTTGGTAGATTGGGTAAAGTTTTAGGACCAAAAGGTCTTATGCCTAATCCTAAACTAGGCACTGTTACTATGGATCTTGCTAAAGCTGTAAAAGATGCAAAAGGTGGCAGGATAGAGTTTAAAGTTGAGAAAGCTGGTATAGTTCAAGCTGGTGTTGGAAAGGCTAGCTTTGATGCTAAAAAGATAGCTCAAAATGTGGCTGCTTTCGTTGCGGCTGTGAACCATGCTAAGCCAAGTGGATCTAAAGGTGTTTATATACAGAGCATATCTATAAGCTCTACTATGGGACCTGGTTTAAAGCTTGATGTGGCTGATGTTTTAGCTGCTGACGCTGCGTAAAATTCTTTATTGGGAGATAGTGAAGTGGATAGGAATCAAAAAAAGGATGCGGTGGCTGCCCTAAAGCAACAATTTGAAGGCGCTACTACTGTTATTGTCACTCATTACATTGGTTTGAGTGTTGAAGAAATAACTAAGTTAAGACAAAAAATACAAGAATTAGGAGCTAGTTTTAAGGTTACCAAGAATAGGTTGGCAAAAATTGCTCTGAAAGATACTGAGTATGAGCAACTTGCTGATTTGTTTGTTGGCCCTACTGCGGTTGCTTTTTCTAAAGATCCAGTTGCTGCAGCTAAAGCTGTTGTTGAATTTGCGAAGTTGAACGATAAGTTGGTTATCGTTGGCGGGGCTATCCAGAACAATAAAATGAGTCTGGAAAAAATAGATGCTCTAGCTAAGTTGGCGTCGCTGGATGAATTGCGTGCGAAGATTGTTGGTATGATAAAAACCCCTGCTACTCGTATTGCTAGTGTGCTTCAAGCTCCTGGCGGACAAGTTGCAAGAGTTTTAAATGCTCATTCGCAGCAAGGTTAACTGAATTTAATTTTTTAATTTTTATTTAATGAGGAAGTAAAATGGCTGATTTAGCAAAAATAGTTGACGAGCTTTCTAACCTTACGGTTTTAGAAGCTGCTGAACTTTCTAAGCTACTGGAAGAAAAGTGGGGCGTTTCTGCTGCTGCTCCGGTTGCGGTTGCTGGTGGTGGTGGCGCTGCTGCTCCTGCTGCTGAGGAAAAGACAGAGTTCAATGTTATCTTGAAAGCATCTGGTGCTAACAAGATCAACGTGATCAAAGAAGTTAGAGCTGTAACTGGTCTTGGTTTGAAAGAAGCTAAAGATCTAGTTGAAGGTGCTCCTAAGCATGTTAAAGACGGTGTGTCTAAAGACGAAGCTGCAGAGATAAAGAAGAAACTTGAAGAAGCCGGAGCTACTGTAGAAGTAGCGTAAGGTAGCTTTCATGTTGTACATAGCTATTTCAGCAAATCTGGTTTAGTAGATATAGAGGCACGGGTTTTATAACGTGCCTCATCTCTCGTTTTTGTACATATTTTATCTGTATCTGGTTTTTAGAAAACTTATAGTGGAGAACTGCCTTGTCATATTCATTCACAGCTCGTAAGCGTATCCGTAAAAGTTTTGGTAATATTTCTGCTGTTACCGAAATGCCTAATTTGATTGACATACAAAATAAATCTTATGAAGCTTTTCTGCAGATGATCACGCCACCTGCTGATCGTAAAAATAGAGGCCTACATGGCGCTCTTAAGTCAGTTTTTCCTATAAACGACCTGGTAGAAACTTCTACTTTGGAATATATAAGCTATTTCTTTGATAAGCCAAAATATGACGTCGAAGAATGTAAGCAGCGTGGAATAAATTTTGCTGCGCCACTGAAAGTGGTTTTGCGTCTGATTGTATGGGATGTTGACGCCGATACTGGTTCTAGGGAAATAAAGGGAATTAAAGAACAAGACGTTTATATGGGCGATATACCGCTTATGACAAAAAATGGTACATTTATCATAAATGGTACCGAACGTGTTATAGTTTCTCAGATGCACCGTTCTCCTGGTGTGTTCTTTGATCATGATAGAGGGAAGACTCATAGCTCAGGCAAATTCCTTTATTCTGCGCGTATTATACCTTACCGTGGTTCTTGGTTGGATTTCGAATTTGATGCGAAGGACTTGGTGTATTTCCGTATAGACCGTCGTAGAAAAATTTTGGTTAGCAGCTTGTTGTATGCTCTTGGAATGAGCAAGAAGGAAGTATTCGAAACTTTCTACCAAAAAGAAATATATACAAAAGTTAAGAAAGGCTGGTCAGTAGCATTTGATGCAGAGAAGTACAAGGGTACTAAGCTGATAAATGATTTGGTTGATGCTGCTACTGGTAAAGTTGTTGCGGAAGCTGGAACAAAAGTAAATCAACGTACGTTGAAGAATTTGTCTGCAGAAGGTTTGAAAGATCTTTTGGTGTCTGTTGAAGAGCTTGTAGGCAAATATGCCGCAGAGGATATTGTTGATGGTGGAACTGGAGAGGTTCTGGTTGCTATCGGTGACGAACTTACTAAGAGCAATGTCGAGCTTTTGGATTCTGCTAAACTTAAAGAAGTTAAAGTTCTTGCAGTAGATAAGGCTTCTTCTGGTGCATATATTAGAAACAGCTTGGCTGCCGACAAAAATCTTTCTTATGATGATGCATTGATGGAAGTTTACAGGGTTATGCGTCCAGGTGAGCCTGCAACTGTTGAGGCTGCTGCGGAATTGTTTAATAGCCTATTCTTCAGCGAAGAAAGATACGATTTGTCTGATGTTGGTAGGGTTAAATTGAATGCGCGTCTTGGTTTAAATGCCTCTGAAAATGTTGGTGTTTTAACTAAAGAAGACATATTAAGCATTATAAAGGTTTTCCTTGATGTTAAGGATGGTAAGTCAGAGATTGATGATATCGACCATTTGGGTAACAGAAGGGTGCGTTCAGTTGGAGAGCTTGTTGAAAATCAGGTTAGAATTGGCCTGGTAAGAATGGAAAGAGCTATAGTTGAGCGTATGAGTTCTGTGGAAATAGACACAGTTATGCCTCATGATTTAGTGAATTCAAAATTGCTGATGTCAGTTTTGAGAGAGTTTTTTGGTTCTTCTCAGTTGTCGCAATTTATGGATCAAACTAATCCACTTTCTGAAATTACACATAAACGTAGGATGTCAGCTTTAGGACCCGGTGGTTTGACTAGAGATAGAGCTGGATTTGAAGTACGTGACGTTCATACAACTCACTACGGAAGAATTTGTCCTATTGAAACTCCGGAAGGTCCAAATATCGGTTTGATAAATAGCTTGGCTACTTATGCGAACATAAATAAATATGGCTTTATCGAAAGCCCATATCGTAAGGTTATTGACGGTAAAGTTTCAAATGAAGTACATTATCTTTCTGCGATTGACGAAGGAAAGTTCGTTATAGCGCAGTCTAATGCTGAGCTTAGCGCTGATCAAAAATTTGCTTCTGATTTGGTAAGCTGTCGTAAAGATGGCGAGTTTATTATGGCTAATCCTGAAGAGATTAACTATATGGACGTTTCGCCAATGCAGGTTGTTTCTGTGGCTGCATCATTGATTCCATTCTTAGAAAATGACGATGCGAACCGCGCGTTGATGGGATCGAACATGCAACGCCAAGCAGTTCCTCTTTTGAGAACAGATGCTCCTTTGGTTGGAACTGGTATGGAAAGCGTAGTAGCGAGTGACTCTGGAGTTGCCGTTGTTGCTAAGCGTGATGGTATAATTGATCAGGTTGATGCTAATCGTATAGTTATACGTACTACAGAAGATGGCGATCAAACATCTCCTGGTGTAGATATATATAACCTTTTGAAATATCAACGTACTAACCAAGATACATCTATTAACCAGAAGCCTATTGTTAAAAAAGGCGATGAAGTTAAAAAGGGTGATATTATAGCTGACGGTCCTAGTACTGATTTGGGTGAGTTGGCATTGGGTAGAAACGTTCTAGTGGCGTTCATGCCATGGAATGGTTATAACTACGAAGACTCAATTTTGATTTCTGAAAGAATAGTTAAGGAAGACGTATTCACATCTGTTCATATTGAGCAATTTGAGATTGTTGCGCGCGATACTAGACTTGGACCAGAAGAAATTACGCGTGATATACCGAATGTTGGCGAAGAAAGCTTAAAGCATCTTGACGAAGTTGGTATAGTGCACGTTGGTGCTGATGTTAAACCTGGTGATATATTGGTAGGTAAGGTTACTCCTAAGAGTGAATCTCCTATGACTCCGGAAGAGAAACTTCTGAGAGCTATATTTGGTGAAAAAGCAGCTGACGTACGTGATTCTTCATTGCGTGTTCCGCCAGGAGTTGGTGGTACTATCGTTGAAGTGCGTGTATTCTCAAGACGTGGTATTGAAAAAGACGAAAGAGCTTTGTCTATTGAACAGCAAGAAGTTGAACGTCTTGCAAAAGATAGAAATGACGAATTGGCTATCGTTGAAAACAACATCTATGGTCGCTTGAAAGGATTGCTGAAAGGCAAAGAAGTTACTGCGGGCCCTACTGGTTTCAAAGGTTCGAAAATTGATGAAGAAGTTTTCGAAAAATACACAAATAAGCAATTATGGCAGTTTGTGTTAAAGAACAGCAAGGCAATGGATGAAGTTGAACTTTTGAAAAAGCAGCTTGATGAAGTTACTAAAGATTCACAAGAGCGCTTTGAAAACAAAGTTGAAAAAGTTCAAAGTGGTGATGATCTTCCACAGGGAGCACTGAAAGTTGTGAAGGTGTTTATTGCTGTGAAGAGAAAATTGCAGCCTGGTGATAAGATGGCTGGTCGTCACGGTAATAAAGGGGTTATTTCGAAAATCCTACCGGCTGAAGACATGCCTTATCTTGAAGATGGTACTCCTGTTGATGTGGTGTTAAATCCACTCGGCGTTCCTTCGCGGATGAACGTTGGACAGATTCTGGAAACTCACCTTGGTTGGGCTTCTGCGGGTCTTGGTAGACAGATAGGCGAAGCTTTGGATAAAGTTTATAATAAACAGGGATCTGTTGAAGAACTTAAGAGAAAGGTTGTCGAGTCTTATAAAGATAAGAAAGTTACACTTGAATTGAACAAGATGGACGATAATGAAGTTATCGAGCTTGCGGGTAATTTGCGTAAAGGTATTCCTTTTGCATCTCCTGTGTTCGATGGTGCTAAGGAAGCTGATGTTGTTGAAGTTTTAGAGCGTGCAGGTTTGAATAGTTCAGGTCAGGTGCGTTTGATAGACGGAAGAACTGGTGAATATTTCGACAGAGATGTAACAGTTGGATATATTTATATATTGAAACTGCACCACCTCGTTGATGATAAAATTCACGCTCGTTCTATTGGTCCATACTCGCTGGTTACACAGCAGCCTCTGGGTGGTAAGTCACACTTCGGTGGTCAGAGATTTGGAGAAATGGAATGCTGGGCATTGCAAGCTTATGGTGCTTCGTATACATTGCAAGAAATGTTGACCGTTAAATCGGATGACGTTGCTGGTCGTATCAAGATGTACGAATCGATTGTTCGCGGTGATCATAGCTTTGAGTCTGGTATACCAGAGTCATTCCACGTAATGGTGAAAGAGTTAAGGTCATTATGCTTGAACGTTGCGCTTGAGCAAAGTGAAGAAGGTGTGTTGGAAGAAGCAGCCTAATCTTGGTTGCTTCTTTATTTTTACTGTAAATTTGCGTCTATTTTCAAAATAGGAGATTAGAATGAGAGAACTTGCTAATTTTTTCGGACAAGTTGGTGGAGCACTGAGCTTTGATCAAATAAAGATAATGATAGCCAGTCCTGAAAAAATTCGTTCTTGGTCGTACGGTGAGGTTAAAAAACCTGAAACTATCAATTATCGTACTTTCAAACCGGAGAGAGATGGACTTTTCTGCGCGCGTATATTTGGTCCTGTGAAGGATTACGAATGCTTATGCGGCAAATACAAGCGCATGAAATACAGAGGTATTATTTGCGAAAAATGCGGTGTGGAAGTTACTACTTCCAAAGTGCGTCGTGAAAGAATGGGACATATTGATCTTGCTGCACCTGTTGCGCATATCTGGTTCTTGAAATCATTGCCTTCTCGTATATCTACATTGCTTGATATGGCTTTAAAAGATATTGAGAAAGTTCTTTATTTTGAAAGCTTCGTAGTTGTTGAGCCTGGCATGACTCCTTTTGCTAAAGGACAAGTTTTGACAGAAGATCAATATACAAAAGCGCAAGACGAATATGGTGAGGATGCTTTTACAGCTCAGATTGGTGCTGAAGCTATAAAGACCATATTGTCTTCTATAAATTTGGAAGAAGAGAAAAAGTCTCTACGTGCTGAGATGTCTTCTGTTAAGTCTGAAGTAAAGCGCAAAAAGATTGTAAAGAGACTGAAACTTATTGAATCATTCCTTGATTCTGGCAATAAGCCTGAGTGGATGGTGATGGATGTTATTCCGGTTATTCCACCTGAAATTCGTCCTTTGGTTATGTTGGATGGTGGTCGTTTTGCTACATCAGATTTGAACGAATTATATCGTCGTGTGATCAACCGTAACAACCGTTTGAAGAGACTTATCGAGTTGAAAGCTCCTGATATTATCGTACGCAACGAGAAGCGTATGTTGCAGGAAGCTGTTGATGCGTTGTTTGATAATGGACGCAGAGGTCGTGTTGTTAAAAATGCTAATAAACGTCCGTTTAAATCTCTTGCTGACATGTTAAAAGGTAAGCAAGGACGTTTCCGTCAGAACTTGCTTGGTAAGCGTGTTGACTATTCTGGCCGTTCAGTAATCGTTGTTGGTCCTGAATTGAAATTGCATCAATGTGGTTTGCCTAAGAAAATGGCATTGGAGTTATTCAAGCCGTTTATCTATGCGAAATTGGAGTTGTACGGAATTTCTACAACTTTGAAAACAGCTAAGAAAATGGTTGAGAGTGAGCGTCCGGAAGTTTGGGATATACTTGATGAAGTTATTCGTGAGCACCCGGTGTTGTTGAACCGCGCTCCTACTCTACACAGACTTGGTATACAGGCGTTTGAACCTATCTTGATCGAAGGTAA
>CAZOKN010000058.1:1394-8653 GCA_964580525.1 uncultured Rickettsiaceae bacterium | reverse complement strand
TTTAATCCCTAAAGAAAAGGAAAATTTATCAGATTTTGAATTAGAATCTTTGGTTGAAGAAATGCTTTCTCAAAAGAATTATGTAAAAACTTTAAAAGAATTTATATTGGTTAGAAGCAGAATAATAAAAAATGCCAATCCTCAAGATACTTTGGTTAGTTGCAAACAGGCTGTTGAAGAATATATTTTGCAACAAGATTGGCGCATTAATGCAAATGCCAACACCTCGTATAGTAATGCTGGGTTAATCAATAATTCTGCTGGAAAAATTATCGCTAATTACTGGCTAGATAATGTTTATTCCCCTGAAGAAGGACAAGCACATCGCCGTGCTGATTATCACATTCACGACCTTGATTGTTTAACTGGATATTGCGCTGGCTGGAGTTTGCGAGCGTTACTTGATGAGGGTTTCAATGGTGTTGCTGGTAAAGTTTCAAGCAGACCACCACGCCACTTCCGTGAAGCGCTTGGGCAGATGTCAAATTTTCTAGGGATACTTCAATCTGAGTGGGCGGGTGCACAAGCCTTTAGCTCTTTTGATACTTATCTTGCGCCTTATGTATTCAAAGATAAATTACCATTTATAGAGGTTAAAAAAGCAATCCGTCAGTTTGTGTATAACTTAAATGTTCCAGCACGCTGGGGTCAAAGTCCATTTACAAATATCACGCTTGATATAACCACACCGCCAGATTTAAAAGATAACTTTCCAACTGCGAATTGCATTCATTTATTTAAAGATGAAACCGATGAAGAATTAATTGCTGAAGCAAAACGCCGCGGTGCAAACTCAATGGAAGATTTAACCTATAAACACTTCCAAAAAGAAATGGAGCTGATTGATATAGCTTATTACGAGGTGATGACAGAAGGTGATTCACAAGGCCAGCCTTTTACCTTCCCAATTCCAACAGTGAATGTAATGGAAGATTTTGATTGGAACAGCCCTGTTGCAAAAGCCTTATTTGAAAACACTGCAAAAATTGGCAGTTCCTATTTCCAAAATTTCATTGGTAGCCAATATATGAAAAATGAGGATGGTGAAAAAGTTCCAAACCCTGAAGCCTATGCTCCGCATGCTGTTCGCAGCATGTGTTGTCGCTTGCAGCTTGACCTTCGTGAGTTATTAAAACGAGGCAATGGTTTATTCGGCTCTGCTGAAATGACAGGCTCTATTGGCGTTGTAACTATCAATATGGCTCGCCTTGGGTATCGTTTTAAAGGTGATATGAAAGGCTTAATGAAAGAGCTTGAGTATCTGATGAGTCTTGCCAAATCAACTTTAGAAAAGAAAAGAGTTTTTGTGCAAGAAATGTATGACAGAGGCTTGTTTCCATACACAAAACGCTATCTGCCGCATTTCCGCAATCACTTTAGCACCATAGGTGTTAATGGTATGAATGAGATGGTGCGTAATTTTAATGGCAATGCTTATGATTTAACCGATGAGCGCGGTATAAATTTTTCTACTGAAATTCTTAACTTTATGAGAACAGAGCTTAAGAAATATCAGGAAGAAACAGGGCATTTATATAATCTAGAAGCAACGCCAGCGGAAGGCACAACTTATCGCTTTGCAAAAGAAGATAAGAAATATTACTCCGATATAATTCAGGCTGGCTGCGGTGAGAATATCTATTACACTAACTCAAGCCAAATTCCTGTTGGCTTTACCGAAGACCCATTTGAGGCGCTAGACCTGCAAGATTCTTTGCAATGCAAATATACTGGTGGCACAGTTCTTCACCTTTATATGAGTGAGAAAATATCTTCAGGTGAAGCGTGCAAAAGGCTGGTTAAAACAGTGATAGAAAATTATCGCTTGCCTTATATAACTGTTACTCCTGTTTTCTCAGTATGCGAAGAGCATGGCTATTTAGCTGGTGAGCAACCCCACTGCCCAACTTGTCAAAGAGAAACGATGGTATGGACAAGAGTGATGGGTTATCACAGGCCAGTTTCCAGCTTTAATCATGGTAAAAAAGGGGAGCATAACGAAAGGCTACACTTCAAGGAAAATGTTCATACCCTACCATTATTTAGAAGGAAGCAAGAACTATAATTATGAAGTTGCCAATAACAAGCATCACGCCATTTACACTCCAAGATTACCCAGATCATACAGCCTGTATACTTTGGTTTTCTGGGTGCAATATGGCGTGTAGTTATTGCCATAATCCTGATTTAGTAAAAGGGGTTTTTCAAAAAATTGAAGAGGGAAAAATTAAAAAATTTATTGAATCACGAATTGGATTGCTGGATGGAATTGTTTTATCAGGTGGTGAATGTACTTTATGCAAAGATTTGCCTGATTTTACAAAATATTTAAAATCTATGGGGTTTAAAGTTAAAATAGATACAAACGGCACAAACCCTGAAATGCTAGATTCTTTAATCTCTAATGATTTAATTGATTTTGTAGCGCTGGATTTCAAAGCTACGCAAGAAAAATTTGAAAGCATTACTGGTTATAAAAAATATAATAATTTTTTGAGGTCGCTTGCTATCTTAAGTTGCTCTGAAATTCCTTCAGAAATTAGAACTACTATCCATACAGACTTACTTGATGAGCAAGATATTAACTCAATGATTAAATACCTTGAAAATTTCAACTACAAAGGAAATTACTATCTGCAAAATTACCGTGATGGCGTAACATTAGGAAATTTAAACAAACCATCAAGAAAATTTGATGTAAATAGAATAAAAGGCAACTCTATAAAAATGAAGTTTAGGGAATAAAAATCATTTACAACCTTTTTATATTGTGAGTTACAACCCCAAAAAATTCTAACCTATCTGATTCTTCAACATTTATTGTTTTAAATTTTTTATTTTCAGGTTTTAAAAAAATCTTTTCTTTTTTATAAACTAACCTTTTTACAGTGAATTCACTATTTATACATGCCACAACAATTGAACCTGATTTTGGAACAATTTTTTTGTCTACTATCAGCAAATCTCCCGTATTAATGCCGATTTCTTTCATAGATTCTCCTGTGGCTCTTACAAGATAAGTATCTTTAGGATTTCTAACAAGTAATTCATATAAATTAATAACCTCTTCAAAAATACCGTCACCAATATCAATCGGTATTCCAGCTTGAATAAAATTAGAATAGTATGGAACGCTGTAACATTTTGAATCAATAAATTCGATTAACTTATCTTGAATTGTTACAGGAACTCGTATTGTTTTCGTAGGCAACTTATATTTTCCTGTTCCAATCGGTCTTCCTGCACCAGTTCTTTTCCCCCCGTGCCCTTTTGTCAACCTATGGTTTAATTTTTTCATTGTAAAAACCTTTTAACTTAATTATTGTGACAATATTCAAGCGAAGCAAAAAAAGCAATAAGTATAATTCTGGAGGCTGTATGCCATTACCTAAAAAGAAATACCATACACTTCATGACCTAGCAAATAGGTGGAAAGTCTCATTTAATGATATAAAATACTATGTGGAACACAATGAGTTATCTGTTTGTTGTTGGTTAGATTATAGAAAATATATGAGATTTATATGCTCTGAAGAAGATAATAAAATCACCTGCGAATACTCTAGATTTGAGGGCTATGTAGGTCTTGGGGCCTCTAACTGTAGAAAAATTTTTAAATATAAAAAATATAAAATTATTAATTTTATAGATCTTATTGATAAAAAATTTTGTTATACGGTAATGCCCAACAGCAAAGATATTATTTTAAGTATAGATGACATGGTAATTACAGATGAAGAAAGAACCAGATTTGAAAAAGAAAATGATTTGGAATCGGAAAGCTATCCTATTTCACCTTGCAAAGCAGAAATTATTGGCAAGTTAAATAACCAATCTGATGAATATAAAACCAGATCCAGAGGGCTTTATTTAAATACAAAGAAGTATCAATATTTATATAACGGAACACCTTTTACGCTCGGACCAATTCAAGCAAATATCGTTAAACAATTGGCAGAAGTTCATTCTTCAAAAAGCCCTTGGGTTAATAGCAAAAAGCTACTCAAAGATTCAGGCTCAAATGCTGTAAGAATTAGAGATGTTTTCAAAACCCATAGTTTGTGGAGTGAAATTATTGATTCAGATAGACGCGGAAATTATCGTTTAAAAGAAGGTTTAATAGTCAATTTAGATTAAAAGCTGGTGGAAGATTTCCACCAGCAACCACCACTGCACCCCCACATAGTTTTGTAGCTCCAAGTTTTTAGCCAAAAAATCTATCCACCGCTAACCCCACTTGCAGCCCCACGACAGCCCCACCTTGTAGCATTCATGTTGTGTCCGAACAGTTCGAACAAACGCACTGTTTTTAACCAACGGAGCATAATATGAATGATAAAACACCACCAATTTCAGCTTTTGATGAAATATGCCAGCTAACCATCGAAACCATGCGCAAGATGGATTTAGAAACTTTGCTTCAGCTGAAGAAGCAGGCGGCAAAAGAATTGCAAAGAGCAAAACTTGCTGATGGCTGCATAAAACTTGCCCTTTCACTGAAGGAAGAAGACGAGCTGAAAAGAGCCAAGGCAGAGGAAGAAGCTAGAGAAGAAGAATCTGGCGAAGACCCGAATCAGTTTCCATTACTTCCATACATTCAAGATTAGTGGGGCAATATGGAATGGTATAGGGTTTATCATGGTTTACCTCAAGATGCGAAGCTACAGGTTATTGCAAAGCGTTCTAACCAGCCAATGGCAAATGTAGTTTCGGTTTGGGTATGTTTGCTTGATGCAGCATCAAAGCATGATCCAAGGGGCATAATCAAGATAGACCCTGAAGAGATTGGCGTTATTCAGGATATTGAAGCTGAAGATGTGCAAAAGATTATTTCTGCATTTTACGATAAGGGAATGATTGATAATCATCACCGCTTAACAGCTTGGGATAAACGCCAATACACAAGCTCAACCGAGCGTTCAAGAAAATATCGCGAGGATAAAAAACAAGATGCAACACCAAGCAACACGATGCAACGCGGTGCAACATCAAAAAACACCGCGCAACAAAAAAGTAACCAAAAAACAGACACAGATAACAGATTACAGAATACAGATTTACAGAGTTCAGAGTTACAGAAAAAAGAAATAAGAAAAACAGACAAAAAAAATACAGAGAGAGAAGAAAAGGAAGAGCGCGAGAAGGAAAAACACGAGATTGCAAAGCAGATGCTCCAGATTTGGAATGCAGAAGTTCAGCAGAAGCTCACAAAAGACCAAGATGCGATAATGACAGCGCAGAGGAAGGATTTGCTTTGCAAAAGATGGAAAGAGGATTTTCAACAGGATTTGAAAGCTTGGCAATATTACTGCGAGATTATTGGAAATAGTGAGTTTTGTCTTGGCAGATTAGAAGGCAAAGACTGGACTATAGATTTAAGCTGGGCAGTTAAATCTTCAGAAAACATAGCAAAGATTTTAGAGGGTGGTTTTTCAGGCGGAAAGCACCCAGCAAAATTCAAACCAACCAGAATTGCAGAACTTCAACCAGTGTGGGATCTGGTTATAGCAGAGCTTTGCAAAAAATATGGCAAGCCAACAATCCGTTGCTGGTTTTCACAACTGGAGCTGGCCTCCATTTATCAGGTGGAAGGTGGCTCTATCGTTATCATTCTTTGCCCAAGCAAATTCGTTATCGAGTGGATTCAAGGCAAATACCAGCCAGAGCTTAACAAGGCTTTCGCCAGCCAAACCCTATACCCAGCCAAAATTTTATCATGTGAACTAAAAACTAAGGAGCAGTTATGAAAACAAAAATTTGGACAGAAGATGATGTTGCCGCAAGGTTTGAAGAGGCAGTCGATACGCTTGCAAGGCTTCCAGATGATGGCTGCCAAAATGTGCGCTGTCTATGGCCTGAGATAGTAAGAACGCAAAAAGAAAAGCTGGAAGAATGTGCTGATGTGCGCCGAATTATTCCGCCATCACCTTCTGCAATCAGCAGAATGTATGAGGTTTTAGAGTGGATGTTCATACTTCGCGATGAAGCTGAAAGAAAAATTATCTGGATGCGCGCCGAAGATAAAGATTGGAAAGAAATTTGTTGGCGTGTTGGTTTTGGAAGAACCAAGGCAACTGAAATCAGAAATAAAGCTCTTTTGAAGATTGCCACTTACTTAAATTACGGCTCGAAACCTAAGCGAAATGGGGTTTAAAATGTTCGGACAAAAAAGTTGTGAACAAAACGAAAAGAATTTGCTATGTTTCTATACAGAATGGGAAGTCGCGCTTATATCGCTCCCTCTTAATTTCTTCCGAAACATCAAAAATCATTTCGTTTTCTGCATAAAACCAGATTTGCTGGAGGTGTAGCGTCGTGATTACCGATATTACACCATATCGTGAATTTGTAGATGACTTCGACCTAACCGAAGAGCAGAAGGTGGAATTGGTCAATGCTGTTTGGACAATAATCAACAGTGTTTATGATGATTATCTTGGCATTAAGCAGCTGGAAATAAAAGAAAAAACACCTCAAAAGACCATTGATTGCACGGTGCAGTATAGTAAAATCGGCAAAGTAAAAAACACTTCTAAAACAAGGAGGGTTAATGAAGCCGCCAATAAGCAATAAAGCCGTTATCTACTGCCGAGTTTCATCACCAGAGCAGGTTAAAAATGGTCATGGTTTAACTTCGCAAGAAACAAGATGCCGAGAGTTTGCAAAATATAGAAATTTAGCAGTGGTTGAAGTTTTCCATGAGGAGGGAATCTCTGGTGGATTGATTGACCGCCCAGCAATAACAAGAATGCTGGAGTTTTTGAGAAAACAAAAGAAAGAGCAATTTGTTGTAATTATTGATGATATTAGTCGCCTTGCTCGTGATTTAAAAGCGCACATAGAATTAAGAATGGCAATTCAAGATGCTGGTGGCGTTCTTCAATCTCCATCAATTGAATTCGGTGATGATTCAGATAGTAGGCTTGTTGAAAATTTGCTCGCGAGTGTATCTCAACACCATCGCCAAAAAAATGCCGAACAGGTAAAAAACAGAATGCGTGCCAGAATGCTCGGTGGTTATTGGGTTATGAGAGCACCTCGCGGTTACAAAGTTGAAAAGGTTGCGGGTCATGGAAAAATAATGGTTCGTGATGAACCGCTGGCAAGCATTATAGAAGAAGGTTTGGAAGGTTATGCAAATGATAGGTTTAGTTCAGTTGTGGAGTTAAAGGCTTTCTTTGAATCTCAACCGCATTTTCCGAGAGATAGAGGTGGTGAAGTTCACTTCCAAAGAATAATTGATATGCTAAACCGCAAAG
>CAZOKN010000058.1:0-1384 GCA_964580525.1 uncultured Rickettsiaceae bacterium | reverse complement strand
ATTACGATTATCCAGAATGGGATATTCCTCTGATGAAAGGCAAGCATGAGGCGATAATTAGCTATGATACTTATAAAAGAATTCAAGATAAACTTCAGGGCAGAGCAAAAGCTCCAGCAAGGAAAGATTTAAATCAAGATTTTGCATTGCGTGGATTTGTTCTTTGTGATTGTTGCGGAGAGCCTCTTCGTGGTTGCTGGTCTGCTGGCAGAAGTGGAAAATATGCTTACTATCTTTGTCATACAAAAAATTGTGAGCTTTATGGAAAATCAATAAGGCAAGAAAAGCTGCACGAAGATTTTGAAAAATTGCTTTTAGATATTACTCCATCAAATAGAATGATGGGCATGGTTGAAAAGATGCTAGATAAAGCAAAAGAATTTAGATCTGTTAATTTTGAAGAAATGCTATCAAGCCTGAAAAAAGAAAAACAGGTTATTGAAAAAAAGGTTGAGCAATTCTTGGATAGAATTGTTTCGGCAGATAGTGCGGTTTTAATAACTGCATACGAAAGACAAATTAAACAACTGGAGGAACAAAAACTGCTGGTAGAGGAAAAAATCCAAAAATATAGCAAGGTTGGCAAGAACCCAGACGAGGTAAATAGAACCGCTTTAGATTTTATCCAGAACCCTTACAAATACTGGGCTTGCGGAGGTTTATCTGGCAAAAGAACAGTGCTAAACGCTACATTTTCACGCCCGCTGGTATATAGCAAAAATGAGGGTTATAGAACCGCCGCTCTTTCGCTTCCATTCAGGATTATAAGGGATTTATCGGAGCATAGCTCCGAGTTGGTGCCTCAACAGGACTCGAACATTTTATCTAACATCATGTAAACAAACGTATACACTAGTTCGACTTATATGCGATGCCATAGATAATGCCATAAATAGCTTATAGAATATTCAGTAATTCTCTTTAGGCTTTCTGTGAGCTTTATAGCACCATAATTAAGAAAATGAAATAATCTTTTTTGTATATAAACCACCCCACCCCCACCCAAAAGTAGATTTCTTATACCATGATCTCTTGTATAGACGCAGGCGAACAATTTGATGGGCGGGGGGTGACATGGCCGACAGTTTTATAGGAAAGGCTAAAACCCTATGTTCTCTCTATCTCTGATTGAATTTTTTTATTTGTTGAAAAAATCTGTTCGGCACAGGCGGGGGGTAGTGATAAAATCCAAAACACCCACCCCCGTGTTTCTGGGATACCTTGCCCATATATTATAGACTCAAGAGGGGGGTATGCCATTTCCTATAGGATTTCGGTTATTGGTATTTAGGCGCATACCCCGCAGGGTATATTTTTTTTGAAAATGCTAAGGCAACAATTGAGGAGGTTTTATTTTTAAGGCATCGGCGATCTGGCCTGCAAT
>CAZOKN010000057.1:1732-9060 GCA_964580525.1 uncultured Rickettsiaceae bacterium | reverse complement strand
TATAAATAACGAAAAGGCGGCATAGAAATATGCCGCCTTTTTTTGTAATTAAGCTAAAGAAAAATATTTATTTTTTACTACGGCTTTCAGCTATCAATTTTTTGAAATCATCTTTACCAATTGCTCCAGGAACAAAAGTACCACCAATTACGAATGCGGGAGTTCCACGAACACCTATTGAACGAGCGAGTTCAGCGTTTTTCTCTATTTCTTTCTTTACCTCGTCAGAATCCATCTTTGCAGAAACCTTGTCTTTATCAATTCCTAAATCGCTAGCAATTTTCAGTACGCTATCTTTGCCTGAAACAGTGGCTTTAGTAAGAGCTTTGTGAAATTCAAAATATTTCTCAGGTGCTACCATATTAACAGCAAGAGACGCATGTGATGCTAAAAGAGAGTTAGGTCCAAGGATTGGAAATTCTTTAAATACAACTTTCAGATTTTTATCTTCTTCAATAAGTGAAGATATTTCTGGCATTACCCTTTTGCAGTAGCCGCAGGAATAGTCAAAAAATTGAACAATAGTAACATCACCTTTTGGATTGCCTGCTATTGGAGAGGATTTGTCATTTTCTAGTTCAGATGTTTTTTCAGATACTGTTTTTTGTGCAGCAGCATCGCTATCTGCTTGAGATTTTTGTTGATAATCACTTACTGATTTCAAAATTTCCTCAGGATGTTCTTTTATATAATCAGCTACCACTTTTTCTATTTGGCTTGTAGACGCGCCACCAGAACCAAAATTCTTTAACAACCCAAAAGTGGTTAGTGAAATAGCCACAATCATAAACAAGAAAAGGCTAATTATTTTCAAAGTACTAGAATTCATAACAATACCATAATTTGTGATTTTGGAGAGATTCTGCAATATTATTCACCTTTTAGCAAGGGGCTTATTTTTCATCTTCCGTTGCGGCGATAATATCTTTAAGTCTTGTATCTGCAGTAGTTCCAGGCTTTACGTATTTTTTTGCCAGCTTTATAAATTCTTTTATATCTCTTTTATTACCAAGCAAAACGGCTTGTTCAGCCAAGCACACATTTGACATAGCTATGTCGCCGCTTCTTCCATAGGCGATGGCTAATTGATTCCAGGCAAAGCTATTATCTTTTTCTTTTATTAAAGCTTTTTCCAAATTATTTATAGCTGGATTTAGCATATCATTTTTCTCAGAAGCTATTTGAGCTGTGGCAAGAACTATTTTTAATAAGGCTGATTCCGGGGCCAAAGAACTGGCTTTTTGGTAGTAAGGAATTGATTCAGTAACCTTACCATTTTCGAATAAAACCTGACCTTTAAACTCATTAAAGAAAGGATTATTAGGGCTTGTTTTTAGCAAACTATCCACTTCAGCCAGAGATTTTTGTACGTTCGGTATTTTGTAATAAGCGATAGCACGTGCGTAATGCGCCTTTGTACTTGTATCGCTGATTGGAAATTTTTTCAGTGTTTTTTCGTAAGGATCAAGGAATGCATTTAGCTTTATAATAGCTAATTCAAAGCTGATTTTTGTTGCTGCAGGAAAATCCGTATTTGAAAAATGTGATGATTGTATATGATTCTTTACGTGTGAAATACGTTCTTTGCTAAGAGGGTGCGTTTGCGCATAAGGATTAATTTGATCGTATAGCGTGTTTTCTTTGCTATATAATAGATCCAATAAATCTAAAAGTCCTTTAGATGAAACGCCCATTTTATCCATGTAAGTTAAAGCAGCTTGATCAGCAGACTCTTCTTGTGTTCTCGTATGTTTTAATATGCCGCGGGCTAGCACCTGACGCTATTGCCATTCCCGCTTGTGGAGAACCAGCAGCAGCTGCTGCCAATCCCATCATATAGCCTAAAGTAGCCTTTATAGTTGTTTGCTTCATTTCATCTACACTGCGAACAAGATGTCCGCCTGATATATGGCCTGTTTCGTGAGCTATTACTCCTGTTAACATGCCAGGATTATCTGATAATCCTAGTAAGCCAGTATTGATAAATATATTTTTACCACCGGAAACATAAGCATTTATCTGATTTTCATTTACTATGTATATTTTAACAGCGGAAGGAGAAATACCAGCTGCTTTGACTATTGGGTCAGCAACTGTTCGTAAAACCTGTTCTATCTCTGCATCACGAATGATGGGAGCAGCATTTGCTGATGAAAAACCTATCAGAAATAAAATCAGGAAGCGAAAAAATAATTTCATATTTTTCAAATAATAAGTTATGTCTACATGGCACAAATTCAACAATAACATAAAAATATGCAGCATCAAACCCTATTTGTTTTCGATATAGAGACCATACCCGATACCGATGCGGTTTATAATTTAACCGGCAGTACAGAAACTGATGTACTTAAACTCCGGCAGGAAATTGAACAATATCATCTTGATATTACAGACGGCAAAAATTCTTTCCCTAGACAGCCATTTCATAAAGTTGTTGCTATTAGTTTCCTTGAAGCGGAGATTTACAAATCGGCAGATGGCACCGAATCCTATACTTTAAAGGATTTACGTTCAGGTGGTAAGATTAATGCCAATGAAAAAGAGCTTTTGGAAGGTTTCTTCAACTATCTTGGCAAGTCAAAGCCAAGGCTTATTAGTTTTAACGGCAGAACTTTTGACTTGCCGGTTTTGAAATATAGAGCCATGAAGTATGGCATATCTGCGCCGTGGCTATATAATAGCGGTGATAAATGGAATAGTTATAATTCTCGTTATAGCCTTGATTGGCACTGTGATTTGCTGGAGGCTTTGTCTGATTTTGGATCATCTGCTCGGATAAAACTAAATGAAGTATGCTCAATTTTTGGTTTTCCTGGTAAGTTCGGGGTTGATGGTGGTAAGGTTTCTGAGATGATCGATGACGGAAAAATAAAAGAAGTACGTGACTATTGTGAAACAGATGTGCTAAATACTTACCTGGTTTATTTGAGATATATGCTGCATCGTGGCGAACTTTCACAAGCCAATTATAATAAAGCCATAGGCGATGCTATTTCTTTTATCGATAATGGCAAAGATGAAAGACCACATCTTGGAGACTTTTTTGAAGCTTGGCAGGATGCCTGTAAGGGTAAATTTGTTTTATAGAATTTTATAAGTATTAGGTGCATTTGCACTAATGACTGAAGGAATAAGTTATGTCACATAAACTACAACCAGTAAGAGGAACAAAGGATATTTTGCCTGATGAGCAAAGGCTTTTTAGCTATGTTGTAGACAAAGCTAAGAATATTTCCGCTTTATATGGTTTTAAGGAATTTTCTACGCCGATATTTGAATTTACTGACATATTCAAAAAAACATTGGGAGAGGAATCTGATGTTGTTGGCAAAGAGATGTATAGCTTTGAAGATAGGGGTGGCGAGAGTATAACTCTGCGTCCTGAATTTACAGCTGGCGTTGCCCGTGCTTTTATATCAGGCGGGTTAACGAACCAATTGCCTTTGAAATTGTTTTCTTATGGTCCATTATTTAGATATGAACGTCCGCAAAAAGGCAGACAACGCCAATTCCACCAGATAAATTGTGAGTTTCTTGGTATTGCTGAAGCTGGTGCCGATATAGAGCTTATATCTATGGCAGCGCAGATTTTAGATGAACTTGGTATATTGAAAAAAACTACTTTGGAAATAAACTCCCTTGGCGATTCAGAAAGTAGAGTGGCCTATAGGGATGCTTTAGTAGCATATTTTAATGGCTATAAGGATGAATTATCTGAAGATAGTAAAATCCGTCTGATAAAGAATCCAATGCGAATTCTAGATTCTAAAGATGAAGGCGATAAAAAAATTGTTGCCGGAGCTCCAGTTATTGCTGAGTATTATAATTCCCAATCGGCTGATTTTTTTGAAGAAGTAAGAATCGGCCTGAAGGATTTGGGTGTGGATTATCAAGTGAACCAGCGCTTGGTGCGTGGGCTTGATTATTATTGCCACACGGCGTTTGAATTTACTACTAATGACTTGGGTGCTCAAAACACTGTGCTTGCCGGTGGTAGATATGATAAATTGATTGGCAATATGGGGGGAAATGACACTCCTGCTGTTGGTTTTGCCGGCGGTATAGAAAGAATTGCACTTTTGGCGGAAGTTTCTGTAAAAGAAGCAAGGCCAATTGCTATCGTGCCAATTGGAGAATTAGCCGAGCATGAGGCAGCAAAACTTGCCTCTGTGTTAAGAAAAGCTGGCTTTTATATAGAAATAGGCTATTCAGGCAATGTTAAAAAGCGTATGAAGCGTGCCAATAGTGTTAATGCCGCAGCTGGCGTTATTATCGGCGATGACGAAATAAAACAAGGTATTGTGAAATTGAAGGATTTCGATAGCGGCGAAGAAAAGCAGGTTGCTATTGCTGCTTTGGTTGATAAGTTATCTGTTTATAGATAGTGTTTATGCAGGCAATAGCTTGCAGTTAATTCTGAAAAGGTTGTATTTTAATGAGTTCGGACGACAAAAGTTTTGATGAAAAACTGGAAATTATTTTGAAGCAGTATAAGGATCTGGAGGCTAAGATTTCTGATCCTGGTTCTTTGCCGCAGCAAGAGTTCATACGCCTATCGAAAGAATATTCAAGTCGTGGCGAAGTTGTTGAGCTGATAAATGTTTATATGGCTAAAAAAAGTGAAAAAGACAGCCTTGATGAAATGCTGAAAGATCCTGAAATGAAGGATATGGCCGAAGAAGAACTTGCTGAAGTTATAAAACAATTACCTGATCTTGAAAAATCAATTCGTTTATCGCTGCTGCCGAAGGATGATGCTGACGCGAAAAACGCAATTCTTGAAGTTAGAGCTGGAACCGGTGGGGATGAAGCTGCTCTTTTTGCTGCTAGTCTGTTTCGTATGTATCAAAGATACGCTGATAACAAAGGTTGGAAATTTGAAATGCTTTCTCTTTCTGAAACCGGCCTTGGTGGATATAAAGAAGCCTCTGCAAGTATTTCGGGAAAGAATGTGTTTGCGCATTTAAAATTTGAATCAGGGGTACACCGTGTGCAGCGTGTTCCAGAGACAGAAACTAGTGGTCGTGTGCATACATCTGCTGCAACAGTTGCGGTTTTGCCAGAAGCGGAAGAAGTAGATATCCATATTGAAGAGAAGGATCTACGTATTGACGTTTTCCGTTCAAGTGGTCCCGGTGGGCAGTCAGTTAATACAACAGATAGCGCCGTGCGTATTACGCATATCCCTACAGGTACTGTAGTTTCGCAGCAGGATGAAAAATCCCAACATAAAAACCGTGCTAAGGCGATGAAAATTCTACGTTCACGTATTTATGAAGCTGAACGTGAAAAGCTCGCAGCTGCGCGTGCTGCAGACAGAAAAAGTCAGATTGGTTCTGGTGATAGATCGGAACGTATCAGAACTTATAATTTCCCTCAGGGTCGTGTATCGGATCATCGTATTAACCTAACACTTTACAAAATAAATGAGATTGTGAATGAGGGCGAGCTTGATGAGATAATTGGCCCATTGATTGAAGAAGATCAGACAAACAGACTTGCTGAGGCAATATAATTTTACCTTATAAATGCAAAAAGAAAATACTATAAAAAATCTGCTTATAGAGAGCAAGTTAAGGCTTGGTGACTGTGGAATAAATACATATTCCCTGGATGCTGAGCTTTTGCTATGTGAGGTCTTGTCCTGTAGTCGTGAGTATTTTATAGGATATTCTGATCGCGTTTTAAATATGCAAGAAATTACAAAATTTAATGAATTTTTAGAACGTAGGATCAAGCGTGAGCCTATATCTCACATACTTGGCCGGCGCGAATTTTGGGGTATGAATTTTAAAGTTACGCCCGATACTTTGGCACCACGACCTGACAGCGAAACATTGATAGAATCTGTTTTAGAATTATTCCCTGATAAAAATAAGCAATTACAGGTACTTGATTTAGGGACTGGTACAGGATGCCTATTATTGTCGATATTACAGGAATTTAAGAATGCCGAGGGGGTTGGTATTGATGCTTCTGCCGGGGCTATTTCTGTTGCAAAAGAAAATTCTGTTAATTTAGGGCTTGCCAAAAGGGCTAATTTCATTCTAAAAAGCTGGCATGAAGGAGTGGCCGGGCAATATGACCTCATCATAAGTAACCCTCCTTATATAAAAGATTCTGATATTGATAGTTTAGAATTGGAAGTGGCCGATTATGAGCCGCATTCAGCTTTGTTTGGTGGTGATGATGGACTTGCTTGCTATAGAGAGCTGGCTCCTGTGATAAAATCTTTGTTAAAACCTGATGGTTTTGCTGTTCTTGAATTTGGTATTGGGCAGCATGATTTAGTTAGAGAAATAATGGCAAAATCTCATCTTGATTTTGTGTCTTATAAAAAAGATTTGGCCGGCATTATTAGATGCATTGTTTTAAAATGAAAATTTAATTCTAGGAGAAATATGAATAACAGGCAGCAAAATTCGCGTTCGCCAAGAAATAACGGTAGATACAGCAATAATGCAAAAAATGGTAAAAGAAACCCAAGTAGAAGACCAGGCGGTAGCAATGGTAATTTCAACGGTGCAAATGCATCATCTGCCCGCAGCAAATATATAGAAAAAGCGCGGGAGGCTTTATCCGAAGGTGATAGGGTTGCAGCTGAAAATTTCTTCCAGCATGCTGACCATTATAACAGAATATTAGAAGAATCAGGCGAGAGACGCGCTAATGATAATTTAGAAAATAACGGTCATAGATCTAGAAGTGAAGAGGCTGAAACTGGTTTTAATGAATATGATAGCGAAGATGCTGACTTTTCTAAAACTGCGGAAAATTCTTCCCCTGAAGTTGAGAATATTGCTCAATAGTTAATATAAATAGCAGAAAAGTAATATTTCTATTGAAAAAAGCTATTTAGAACTTTAAATAGGACTTCCTCGATTTTTTGAAGGAGTGGTGGCCGAGAGGCTGAAGGCGGCGGTTTGCTAAACCGTTATACGGGGTTAACCCGTATCGGAGGTTCGAATCCTCTCCACTCCGCCATTTGAAACAAAGTTGACTCCGAATCGCGGAGTTCGAATCTCAGTCAAGGGTTCGTTAGGTTCGAAAATATGAATGTAGCATTTACCTTTAAATACCTCTCTGACGAACCTGAGCAGGTAACCACATGCGCCAAATGGGCTTTTGAGGCATGGGGTAAATACAATCCAGCAGTCACTCAAGAAATACGTACTGAGCGCTTTAAGGAACATTGTAATAAAGACAAAATCCCGCTTACGATTATCTGCGAGGCTAATAATCAAATTATTGGTATGGCTTCGCTACGTGCCAATGATGGTATCGGCGAAGAACTTTCACCTTGGCTTGGCAGCCTATATGTAACA
>CAZOKN010000057.1:574-1722 GCA_964580525.1 uncultured Rickettsiaceae bacterium | reverse complement strand
GCAGCAAAGGTATTGCTCAAAAGCTTATTGCCCAAATAGAGAATGAAGCGCGTAAGTTAGGTTTTAAAAACTTATATTTGCTTACTTGGGAAGCCTCATTAGCAAAATGGTATGCTTCAATTGGATGGACAAAGACTAGAGACGATGAGTTATTTGGCAATTCCATTATAGTTATGCAAAAGCAGTTGTAGTTAATTTACCAATTACTTCACTGCTTACATAATTAATTTTATGTGGTATAGTTGCCAAGAAATCCGGTGCATGAGTTCGAAATCCGTTCGCTACGCGCCGCCAGGATTTGTTATTACAAAATCATCTTTTCGTTAATATGAAGGCTAATCTTAGATAAATAGTCTTTTGGGATTTTGAATATATTTTAATAATTCTCTAATACTTTCTTAAGCAACACATGATATAATAAGGCGCGAGTGGGTTGGTGCGCACTTGAGAGCCGAGATAAAAATGAAGAAATTACTTATCTGTTTAATTATTATGGCATTGTTTCCTGTATTTGGTTTTTCTGCAGAAAGCAAAAAATCTAATAAGTATCCAGAGGCTAATAATACTCAAAATATAGAAACTTCAAATAAAGAAATTTATCTAACGCTAAATGATGCTTTTAAAGCAGCATTAAAGAGAAGTGAGATATTAGCTAATCAGCAAGAATTAGTGACACAGGCTGAACAAACTTATAATAGAGCTTGGGGCAGTATATTGCCAAATGTGAGTGCCTCGTATTCTTATACTCACCGAGACACAATTTCTTCAAGCAATCAGCAAAGTTCAGCAATAACTCTTGATCAACCTTTGTTTAGGGGGTTTAGGAATTTTGCAGCTGTTGATGCTACACGTGCTTATATTAAGGCGCAAAAGCAAGCCAAAGAATGGGCTAGCATGCAACTATACAGAGATGTGGCTGCTGGCTTTTATACTTATTTGGCTGCGCAAAAGGATTTGTACGTACTAGATAAGGAACTGGATTTATATAAGAAAAGAATTGCGGTGTTGAAGGAGCGCTTAAAAATAGGTCGCTCGAGAAATACAGAGGTTCTTACTGTGCAATCAGCCCAGGCTATTTTAAAAAGCCAAAGAGAGCAAGTGTTAGGGCAATTGCACGTAGCTAAAGAAGTATTAGCTTTTCTTACTGG
>CAZOKN010000057.1:332-564 GCA_964580525.1 uncultured Rickettsiaceae bacterium | reverse complement strand
TAGAGGGTGATTTTAAACTGGATGATAGTGATTTAGTACCTGAAAATGTTGAATCGCTGGAGATATATCAAGCTAAAATATCTTCAAGACCAGATGTTTTGGCTGCCATAAAGAATTTGGAGGCTGCAAAATCTAACATTACTATTGCAAGGGGAGGCCATTTACCATCTGTAGATTTTGTGAGCAATTATTATATGCAACATCCTGAATCAAAGCAAAATGGTAATTGGGA
>CAZOKN010000057.1:0-322 GCA_964580525.1 uncultured Rickettsiaceae bacterium | reverse complement strand
TACAGTAACATTGCCAATTTTTGCAGGAGGGATAGTTTCTTCTAATGTAAGTACTGCTGAATCGCAGAAACGCCAGAGTGAATTACAGTTAAGCCAGATACAGCGTCTTGCTAAAGAAGAGGTGCGCTCACTACATCATAATATTACTGCAGATTTAGCAAAGATAGCAGCACTGCAAGAAGCATTTAATATTTCAGAAGAAAATTATAAGGCGAATGTAAAGGATTATGAATTTGGGTTAGTTACCAACCTAGATGTTTTACAAGCACTGGCGGCATATGAAGAAACTGAGCGTTCGCTGGAAAAAGCAAAATACACAGCT
>CAZOKN010000056.1:0-9164 GCA_964580525.1 uncultured Rickettsiaceae bacterium | reverse complement strand
AGATTTTGCTCAAAATTTCATTGTTAAACACTCACCAGAGGCATATTATAATTATCTGGGGGATTGCATCCATTACAAGCGTTTAAACCAGCCACACAGTTTGTATTACAGTAATGGATTAAGGACAAAACTATTTTACAACAAAATAGCTGAAGGTAAAAAAAAAGGTTTGGCTATTCCAGCAATTTGGGACGGTGCAAATGTTTTGAGATATGAAATGAGATTTACCAGCCGGTTGCCTAATCAATTCAATTTGCCAGAAATCACAGCCAGCGTTTTATTTGATGAGAATTTTTATATTTCATTGGTGAAAAGATGGGTGCAGGAATATGAAGCAATAAACAAACAGCATTTGATTAATTTTAACCTTACTGATATGAATAGCCCAAAAGACTTTTTTAAACAAATGGCATTACTAAAAATAAAAGAAATCGGTCAGAATAATGCAATGGCATTGGTAGAAGATTTGAGAGCCAAACACGCCTTTGAAAAGTCAGAGTATTATTCCCGGCTGAAAAGGGATATTAAAAACCTCTGCAAAGAGCCAGAGTTATCCTCATCCTCTGAATTGGTGGATGAGTTGAATAAAAAAGTCAGTGCAGCAAAACAGTATTACAGATGAGGTTTTATAGTAAGATGTTTTGATTGACAAAAACTATCAATTAATCAAATAAAATATTCCAGATGAAATTAGAAAAGCAAATAGCAGATTTTATTCAATTAAGAATTGAGGGCAAAAGTTTTGATGAGATTGCAAAGGAACTGAAAACAAGTAAAAGCACCCTGATTGCATGGAATAAAAAAGTAGATGTAAGAAATGAAATTACAGAGGGCAAAGCAATAGCATTAAATAATATTGTAAAAGCATTTGCCTTTGATAAGCAAACCCGGTTGAAATCACTTTTGCAGCTATCAAAGAAAATAAATGATGAATTGCTAAAGAGAGATTTAACCGACATAAGCACCGACACGCTTTTAAAAATGAGTATTGCAAATGATAGCAGGATAACCAGCATAGTCAGCAATACTTTTGAGTTTGGTTTTAATCAAAGTTGCCATGAATTTGGAATAAATGAAGATGGTTTTTTCAAAATGCAATTAGATGAGTAGAAAACCAAGACACTACCAAAAGACTACCATTTTTTTTATTTTGGAGAAATCACAGGTGAAATAAACACTGATGTATTTATTGACAGAAAATTATTACATTGTGTATCGGAAAGTAGTAAACCTGTTTAAGTTTGTTGCTAATTTTCTGTTTTTTGATAGTGCAATTCCTTTGCAGCCCTTTACTATCAATGCTTTCAGCATTTGACTTTACTTTTTGTATCGGAAAGTAAAGCGATTTTCTTTTGTTTACTCAATCCTTTCTATTGCTTGCCTTTCAGAGTAGTTATCCTGATTTTATTTTCCTTTATTTTGTTGTTATTTGGTTAATCTTTGTTGCTAATTACTATCTTTGAACCCAGATAGCAACAAATAGCAACAATTATGAATATTCATTTAAGACAAAGGAAACATTCAAAGCAGGGCAAAATTTCTCTCTACCTTGAAATCTACAAAGGCACTACCAAAATGCCTGATGGCACTGTAAAAGGATTGAGGGACTATGAATATTTAAACCTCTACCTGATTGACAAAGCCAGAACGCCAGAGGATAAGCAGAAAAATAAAGACAATTTGAAACTTGCTGAAAGTATCAAAGCAAAAAGAGAGTTGGAAATAAAAAATGGTCAGTATGGATTTACCAGCGATTTTAAGAACAACACCAATTTTATTGACTACTTCAAAGCCCAGACAGAAAAGCGGTTAAATAGTGCAGGGAATTATGGAAATTGGGATAGTGCATTAAAACACCTCACCAAGTTTGCCGGGACACAGGTAACATTTAAAGAGATTGATAAAAACTTTTGTGAGCGGTTTAAGGAATACCTGAATAATGAAGCAAAAAAAAGTAATGAGGAAAATTTATCCTCTGCCTCCATTTCATCCTATTACTCAAAATTCAGAGCGTGTATGAATAAAGCGGTGGATGAGGATATTATTTTAAAGAACCCGGCCAGACAGGTAGAAACCCCCAGAATAGTAGAAAACAAAAGAGAGTATTTGACTTTGGATGAATTAAAAAAAGTTGCCAAAGAGGATTGCAGATATGATGTTTTAAAAAGAGCGTTTCTCTTTTCCTGCCTCACAGGATTGAGATGGTCAGATGTTCAAAAATTACAATGGTCAGAGGTGCAAAAAAATAATGAAGGGTGGAGGATTGTATTTCACCAGCAAAAAACAAAAGGGCTGCAATACCTTGACATTTCACAGCAAGCCAAAGATTATTTAAGCGCACCAGGAAAGCCAGATGAGAGAGTTTTTGTAGGTCTGAAATATTCCAGCTACCTGAATGTAGCTTTACAGCGTTGGATGCTTGCAGCCGGTATTACAAAGCAAATTACTTTCCATTGTGCCAGACACACTTTTGCAGTGCTGCAATTAACATTAGGCACTGAAATTTTCACTCTCTCAAAACTTTTGGGACACTCTGAATTAAAGACTACACAGATTTATTCAAAGATTGTGGATGAGAAAAAAAGAGAGGCGGTAAATAAAATTCCTGACTTAAACATTTAACTGATGGCAAAGAAAAAAAATGAAACCATATCACGCCCTCAATTTAATTGGGTGGGATTTAATACTGATACTTTTAATAGCAAGGCTTTAGCACTTGCATTTCTCAATGAGTTTTCAAAAGTTGAAACTTATTTATTGCACCTGCAATGCAGTGAGGATGAGAATGAAAGTAGTTATGAAAACAGGATAGAATATTTAGAACTTGAAATCAATAATTTTATAAAATATTTTATATGTGATTATAGGTATGCTGGAATAAATTATTTTGATGACTTATGTAATTTAGAAATAAAGAAATTGAAAAGGAATATTAAAAAGAACATTGAAACTTCAATACCAGCAAAACAAACTGAAACAACACCAGCAAAGCAGATTGAGCCTATTTGGTGGCAGAGGTCAGGCAGATTGCTGGGCTATCTTATGGAGCAATTATCACAGGCAGGACTTATTGATAAGCAGAGCAATTTTAATAAACTCATCAAAGAACACTTCATTGATAAGGATAAAAAACAGTTCACTGATAGTATTGCTCAAAATAGAAGCGGTGCAGGCAGTAACAAAGGCACTTCAAAAAATAAAGGGAGCAAACCCAAAGGACACAATGAAATTGATACACTCATTGAAAAACTGAAACAGCATCCTGAATAAATAAAATTGCTTTACCCCCCTTTACACTAAAGTCCCCTCTATTTTAGTCCTTTCCTTACTTGCCTTCCTTTGTTCAAAATTTAAGAACAATGGAAAATCTACAAAGCATTGAGCAAAGGTTATCAAACATTGAAACCCTTTTACTCTCACAAAAAACGGTATTGAATTTTGATGAGGTGGCGGTTTATACCGGGCTATCAAAATCACACCTCTACAAATTAACTTCCACAGGTGGCATACCTTGTTACAAGCCACATGGAAAGCACATCTATTTTGAAAAGGCACAAATAGATTTGTGGCTATTACAAAACAAAAAAAAGAGTAACGCTGAAATTGACAGTGAGGCAGCAACTTTTGTAACTCTGAAAAATGGAGGTGCAAAATGATAGGGACTTATTACAAGCTGGGTAGTCTGCCTGATGAGGTGAGAGCCAGCAATAAAATAAAAAGCAAAGCTCGGTTAGATTGTATTGCCTACACTGATTTGAATAACTACAAAGGATTGACAATTTTTGTCAATGGCAAAGGTCAGTTATTCTTTTACAAAACACCTGCCAGAGAGATTGTAGGGGCAAACAGCAAAAGAAAAGCTGAATGGCTTTTATCAAATGGCAGTTTGAATTTTTCCAGCATTTACATTGAGGATTTTGATTTTCCTGAATATGGTTATGGCTATCCTAATGCAAACCGTCTTTTGAGCAATGGCAACCCAAACCCTTTATTTCCTTTCAGCAATGATGGTTACTTATTTATCTGCAATACTGATTATTCACAAATTGAATTACTCATTATTCCAGATGGCAGAAACCTGATAAGTAGCTACTATCATAAATTAATTGATGGTGGCTTTGATGAGGATTTAAAGCGATTGAGAAATGAAGCAAAACCGTTTTACAGTTACCTGCCTCCCGGTCAGGCAGGTTTGGGACTTGCTTTATAGTAAGGTGCAGCAATTGACAAAAACTATCAATGGCAATGTATGACACAGTGAATTTATGGTTATCAAAAGAGAGTGCAGGTGAAACAGATTTACTCACCTGTCCAGAGAAATATTTGTCAGGCATTACAGAACACAAAAAAGATGGTCAGGTTTATATCAGTGGTCAGTTTGGAAATTACAAAGTGAATGTTTCAGAACCAGGCATTTCATTAAAGGGCAGCATTGCAAAATATTTTCTGAAGGATAACTACCAAACCCTAAACAGAGGGGACAGCCAGAGAGCGTTTGAAATGATGGCAGATGAAATTCATTTACCGATTAACCGGGCAAAGGTTAGCAGAATAGATTTTGCTCAAAATTTCATTGTTAAACACTCACCAGAGGCATATTATAATTATTTGGGGGATTGTGCCTATTACAAGCGATTGAGCCAGCCACACAGCTTGTATTATAGCAATGGATTAAAGACAAAACTATTTTACAATAAAATTGCAGAGGGCAAAAAACAAGGTCTGCCTATTCCTGAAATATGGCATGGAGCAAATATTTTGAGATATGAAATGAGATTTACCAGCCGTCTGCCTTATCAATTCAATTTGCCTGAAATCACTACCAGCGTTTTATTTGATGAGGTTTTTTATATCGGTATGGTGAAACGGTGGGTGCAGGAATATGAAGCAATAAACAAACAGCATTTAATCAATTTTAATTTAACAGATATGAGTAGTCCAAAAGATTTTTTTAAGCAATTAGCATTACTCAAAATAAAAGAAATCGGTCAGAGTAATGCAATTCAATTAGTAGAAGATTTGAGAGCCAAACACGCTTTTGAAAAGTCAGAGTATTATTCCAGATTAAAGAGGGATATTAGAAACCTATGCAAAGAGCCAGAACTAACCTCATCCTCTGAAATGGTGGATGAGTTGAATAAAAAGGTGAGTGCAGCAAAACAGTATTACAGGTGAGTATCTTAATAGTAAGTTGTAATGATTGACAAAAAGTATCAATTAATCAATAAAAATAATTCCAGATGAAATTAGAAAAACAAATTGAAGATTTTATTCAATTGAGAATAGAGGGTAAAAGTTTTGATGAGATTGCAAAAGAACTGAAAACAGGTAAAAGCACCCTGATTGCATGGAATAAAAAAGTAGATGTAAGGTCTGAAATAACAGAGGGCAAAGCAATAAAAATAAACAGTTTGGTAAAAACATTTCAGTTTGATTTGCAGAGCCGGTTAAATACCTACTTGCAGCTATCAAAAAAAATCAATGCTGAATTGCTGCAAAGAGATTTATCAGAGGTCAGCACCGATAAACTTTTACAAATGAGTTTAGCTAATGATGGCAGGGTAAAGGAACTGATCAATAATAATATTAGGGTGGGCAGAAACCCTTATTTTATGGAAGTTGGTGAGGATGCTGATGGATTTTTTAACATGATGCTGGATGAGTAGAAAACCAAAACACTACCAAAAGACTACCATTTTTTAAGGTTTGGAGAAATCACAGGTGAAATAAACACTGATGTATTTATTGACAGAAAATTATTACATTGTGTATCGGAAAGTAGTAAACCTGTTTAAGTTTGTTGCTAATTTTCTGTTTTTTGATAGTGCAATTCCTTTGCAGCCCTTTACTATCAATGCTTTCAGCATTTGACTTTACTTTTTGTATCGGAAAGTAAAGCGATTTTCTTTTGTTTACTCAATCCTTTCTATTGCTTGCCTTTCAGAGTAGTTATCCTGATTTTATTTTCCTTTATTTTGTTGTTATTTGGTTAATCTTTGTTGCTAATTACTATCTTTGAACCCAGATAGCAACAAATAGCAACAATTATGAATATTCATTTAAGACAAAGGAAACATTCAAAGCAGGGCAAAATTTCTCTCTACCTTGAAATCTACAAAGGCACTACCAAAATGCCTGATGGCACTGTAAAAGGATTGAGGGACTATGAATATTTAAACCTCTACCTGATTGACAAAGCCAGAACGCCAGAGGATAAGCAGAAAAATAAAGACAATTTGAAACTTGCTGAAAGTATCAAAGCAAAAAGAGAGTTGGAAATAAAAAATGGTCAGTATGGATTTACCAGCGATTTTAAGAACAACACCAATTTTATTGACTACTTCAAAGCCCAGACAGAAAAGCGGTTAAATAGTGCAGGGAATTATGGAAATTGGGATAGTGCATTAAAACACCTCACCAAGTTTGCCGGGACACAGGTAACATTTAAAGAGATTGATAAAAACTTTTGTGAGCGGTTTAAGGAATACCTGAATAATGAAGCAAAAAAAAGTAATGAGGAAAATTTATCCTCTGCCTCCATTTCATCCTATTACTCAAAATTCAGAGCGTGTATGAATAAAGCGGTGGATGAGGATATTATTTTAAAGAACCCGGCCAGACAGGTAGAAACCCCCAGAATAGTAGAAAACAAAAGAGAGTATTTGACTTTGGATGAATTAAAAAAAGTTGCCAAAGAGGATTGCAGATATGATGTTTTAAAAAGAGCGTTTCTCTTTTCCTGCCTCACAGGATTGAGATGGTCAGATGTTCAAAAATTACAATGGTCAGAGGTGCAAAAAAATAATGAAGGGTGGAGGATTGTATTTCACCAGCAAAAAACAAAAGGGCTGCAATACCTTGACATTTCACAGCAAGCCAAAGATTATTTAAGCGCACCAGGAAAGCCAGATGAGAGAGTTTTTGTAGGTCTGAAATATTCCAGCTACCTGAATGTAGCTTTACAGCGTTGGATGCTTGCAGCCGGTATTACAAAGCAAATTACTTTCCATTGTGCCAGACACACTTTTGCAGTGCTGCAATTAACATTAGGCACTGAAATTTTCACTCTCTCAAAACTTTTGGGACACTCTGAATTAAAGACTACACAGATTTATTCAAAGATTGTGGATGAGAAAAAAAGAGAGGCGGTAAATAAAATTCCTGACTTAAACATTTAACTGATGGCAAAGAAAAAAAATGAAACCATATCACGCCCTCAATTTAATTGGGTGGGATTTAATACTGATACTTTTAATAGCAAGGCTTTAGCACTTGCATTTCTCAATGAGTTTTCAAAAGTTGAAACTTATTTATTGCACCTGCAATGCAGTGAGGATGAGAATGAAAGTAGTTATGAAAACAGGATAGAATATTTAGAACTTGAAATCAATAATTTTATAAAATATTTTATATGTGATTATAGGTATGCTGGAATAAATTATTTTGATGACTTATGTAATTTAGAAATAAAGAAATTGAAAAGGAATATTAAAAAGAACATTGAAACTTCAATACCAGCAAAACAAACTGAAACAACACCAGCAAAGCAGATTGAGCCTATTTGGTGGCAGAGGTCAGGCAGATTGCTGGGCTATCTTATGGAGCAATTATCACAGGCAGGACTTATTGATAAGCAGAGCAATTTTAATAAACTCATCAAAGAACACTTCATTGATAAGGATAAAAAACAGTTCACTGATAGTATTGCTCAAAATAGAAGCGGTGCAGGCAGTAACAAAGGCACTTCAAAAAATAAAGGGAGCAAACCCAAAGGACACAATGAAATTGATACACTCATTGAAAAACTGAAACAGCATCCTGAATAAATAAAATTGCTTTACCCCCCTTTACACTAAAGTCCCCTCTATTTTAGTCCTTTCCTTACTTGCCTTCCTTTGTTCAAAATTTAAGAACAATGGAAAATCTACAAAGCATTGAGCAAAGGTTATCAAACATTGAAACCCTTTTACTCTCACAAAAAACGGTATTGAATTTTGATGAGGTGGCGGTTTATACCGGGCTATCAAAATCACACCTCTACAAATTAACTTCCACAGGTGGCATACCTTGTTACAAGCCACATGGAAAGCACATCTATTTTGAAAAGGCACAAATAGATTTGTGGCTATTACAAAACAAAAAAAAGAGTAACGCTGAAATTGACAGTGAGGCAGCAACTTTTGTAACTCTGAAAAATGGAGGTGCAAAATGATAGGGACTTATTACAAGCTGGGTAGTCTGCCTGATGAGGTGAGAGCCAGCAATAAAATAAAAAGCAAAGCTCGGTTAGATTGTATTGCCTACACTGATTTGAATAACTACAAAGGATTGACAATTTTTGTCAATGGCAAAGGTCAGTTATTCTTTTACAAAACACCTGCCAGAGAGATTGTAGGGGCAAACAGCAAAAGAAAAGCTGAATGGCTTTTATCAAATGGCAGTTTGAATTTTTCCAGCATTTACATTGAGGATTTTGATTTTCCTGAATATGGTTATGGCTATCCTAATGCAAACCGTCTTTTGAGCAATGGCAACCCAAACCCTTTATTTCCTTTCAGCAATGATGGTTACTTATTTATCTGCAATACTGATTATTCACAAATTGAATTACTCATTATTCCAGATGGCAGAAACCTGATAAGTAGCTACTATCATAAATTAATTGATGGTGGCTTTGATGAGGATTTAAAGCGATTGAGAAATGAAGCAAAACCGTTTTACAGTTACCTGCCTCCCGGTCAGGCAGGTTTGGGACTTGCTTTATAGTAAGGTGCAGCAATTGACAAAAACTATCAATGGCAATGTATGACACAGTGAATTTATGGTTATCAAAAGAGAGTGCAGGTGAAACAGATTTACTCACCTGTCCAGAGAAATATTTGTCAGGCATTACAGAACACAAAAAAGATGGTCAGGTTTATATCAGTGGTCAGTTTGGAAATTACAAAGTGAATGTTTCAGAACCAGGCATTTCATTAAAGGGCAGCATTGCAAAATATTTTCTGAAGGATAACTACCAAACCCTAAACAGAGGGGACAGCCAGAGAGCGTTTGAAATGATGGCAGATGAAATTCATTTACCGATTAACCGGGCAAAGGTTAGCAGAATAGATTTTGCTCAAAATTTCATTGTTAAACACTCACCAGAGGCATATTATAATTAT
>CAZOKN010000055.1:1568-9205 GCA_964580525.1 uncultured Rickettsiaceae bacterium | reverse complement strand
GAAGGATAATCCACTGCCACTACGTGCAATGTTATTAATCATTTCCATGGTTAGCACCGTCTTACCAACACCCGCACCGCCGATAATACCGATTTTACGACCCTTAACGAACGGAGTAAAGAAATCGATAACTTTAATACCAGTAACTAAAACTTCTTCAGCAGTAGATTGGTCAGCAAAAGATGGAGCTTCCGCATGAATAGGAGCAAAATGCTTAGCTTTTACAGGGCCTCTTTCATCAACAGGCTCTCCCACAACGTTCAATATACGGCCAAGAGTTTCATGTCCCACAGGAATTGTAATTTGCGCTCCAGTATCTTTTACAGCTAAACCACGAACCAATCCTTCAGTAGAATCCATAGCGATTGTACGCACAGTGTTTTCACCCAAATGCTGCGCAACTTCAAGAACAAGTCTCTTGCCATCGTTTTCACATTCTAACGCATTCAAAATCGATGGCACTTCACCGCTTTCAAATTTCACGTCCACAACAGCTGATATCACCTGTGTAATTTTTCCTACGTTACTTTTAGCCATATTTAATGCTCCACTTAAATAAAAAATCTAATTAATTTCTATAATAAATTCAGGACTATTTCCTAATTTTATTTTTGCTTTAGTTCCTAAAGGCACCGATATCATATCAACACTATGACCAATATCCACAACCTTTATCAAAATCTTTTTGCGTTTATCCAATTCTTTTTTCAAATATTCCAAAGCTTTTGCAAGCTTTTGCGCTTCGTCTTTATCTACGACCTGCGATTGTTCCAGCGTACTTCCTAAAACAACAGCCTCAACTTTATCAAAAACACCAGCTCTTACCATGTGGTTAAAAATCCTGCTCATCCGGCCTGGAGTTTCAAACCTATCATCTTCAAGCAATAAAATTTTGCCTGTAAGATTTATATCCTGTGGCGTTCCTATAAGGCTTTGCAGCAGAGACATACAGCCCCCAACCAAAATTCCTTCTGCTGATTTTTTATAAGTTTTATTCAAAACCTCTATTTTTTTAATAACAAGGGAACTCTCATCATTAAAAATCAGCTTCTTTATGCTGCTTATAGCTTTTTTAGAAACTTTTTTTCTAGCTATTTGCAACAATGTTGTGCCATAAATACAAGCCCAACCCCAATTCTCTACAAAATAATTCAGCAGCACCGTTATATCGCTAAATCCAATAAACAGTTTTTGCTTTTTTGGCATCGGGATTTTTTCTAATCCCTCTAAAAGCTGGTAAGAACCATATCCACCGGCTATACACCAAATCGCTTTTGAATCCGAACTCAAAGCATCTGCCAGATTTTCTAATCTGAAATCAGCAGTATTTGAACAAAAAGCCTCTTTCGGGTTAACCAATTTCTTATAAGGAACCACGCGAGGTTTAAGCCCCAAACTTTCAACAAATCTTATACAAGACTTATATTCTTCTTCACTAAAACCAGATGCCGGAGCTATAAGATCAACAACGTCACCCTTTTGCAATGACAACAAAACATTTCCTTTCTTTTTCAAAGATTTATGTTTTGTCATGCATAACTTCTTTATATAGCTTCCGCACCAGAAATAATTTCAATCAATTCTTTAGTAATCACAGCCTGTCTCGTTCTGTTATAAACAAGAGTCAGCTTCTTAATCATTTCGCCAGCATTTCTTGTTGCATTGTCCATCGCCGTCATACGTGCACCATGCTCACTCGCAGAACTCTCAAGCATAGAATGATAAATTTGCACAGCTATATTCCTTGGCAACAAATCAGCCAGAATTTTTTCTTCGCTTGGCTCATATTCATAAACAACATCAGCTTTTTGTTCTTTGCCTTCCATGCTTAGTGGTATCAACTGTTGTTCCACTGGCTTTTGAGCTATTGCAGACAAAAACTTATTATAGAAAACAGAGCAAACATCAAATTCGCCATCTTCAAACATTTTAATGATTTTTGTTGCTTGATTTTCTGAGTCAGAAAAAGGAATTTGCCTTTTTTTACTGATATCAAAAACTTTCTCGATAATGTCTTTTGAATAACTACCCTTCAAAAGATCGTAGCCCTTTCTGCCTATGCAGAAAATTTTCACTGTTTTACCAGCATGTTTCAAAGCTTGTATTTTATGCCTTGCAGCACGTGTTACATGCGTATTAAAACCACCGCAAAGACCACGGTCAGTAGTTACCACAACAACTAGATGAACATCATCTTTGCCATTCCCAACCAACAGCTGAGGAGCACTGGATTTAGAAACGTTAGAAGCCAAAGTGACCAACATTCTTTCCATACGCTCAGCATAAGGAGCAGCAGCTTCCGCCCTTTCACGAGCACGACGCAACTTACTAGCCGAAACCATTTTCATGGCTTTGGTAATTTTTTGCGTAGACTTAACGCTCTTTATTCTGTTCTTTAGCGCCTTTAGATTTGCCATCTTGCCTCTATGCTACAAAAGTCTTAACAAAACTTTCCAGAACTTTTTTCAACTTGCCTTCTGTGTCCTCTGACAATTTCTGCTCATTACGAACAGAATCAAGAATTTCTTTGTGAGAAGACTTGATTTTACCAAGCAAACCTTGTTCAAATTTAACAACCTGATTAGCAGGAATCTCATCCAGATAACCTTTAACACCTGCATATATAACAACAACCTGCTCTTCAACTACCAAAGGAGAATATTGATTCTGCTTCAATAATTCAGTCAACCTGGCGCCACGGCCAAGAAGTTTTTGTGTAGCAGCATCAAGATCCGAACCAAACTGAGCAAATGCCTCCATTTCACGGAACTGAGCAAGTTCAAGTTTAATTGAACCAGAAACTTGTTTCATTGCTTTAATTTGCGCTGCAGATCCCACACGCGATACTGACAAACCAACGTTAACTGCCGGACGCACACCCTTATAGAACAATTCTGTTTCAAGGAATATCTGACCATCTGTGATCGAAATCACGTTAGTTGGAATATAAGCAGAAACGTCACCAGCCTGCGTTTCGATGATAGGTAGAGCTGTTAAAGAACCAGCACCAGCTTCATCAGACATTTTTGCAGCACGCTCCAAAAGCCTAGAGTGTAGATAGAACACGTCTCCAGGATAAGCTTCACGTCCAGGTGGACGACGAAGCAACAATGACATCTGACGATAAGCCACAGCGTGCTTAGACAAGTCATCATAAGTTATAAGCGCATGCATACCATTATCACGGAAATATTCGCCCATCGTGCAACCAACATATGGCGCAAGATATTGCAATGGCGCAGGATCAGAAGCAGTCGCCGCAACAACGATTGTATACTCAAGAGCGCCTGTTTCCTCTAATTTTTTAACAACTTTTGCAACGGTAGAACGCTTCTGACCGATACAAACATAGATACAATAAAGCTTTTTGCTTTCATCATTACCTTTATTTATAGGCTTTTGGTTAATTATAGTATCAATCGCAACAGCTGTTTTACCAGTTTGACGGTCGCCGATAATCAACTCACGCTGACCACGTCCAATTGGAATCAAAGCATCAATTGCCTTAATACCAGTTTGCACAGGCTCATGAACCGACTTACGAGAAATAATACCAGGAGCTTTTGTTTCAACACGTCTTGTTTCTTTTGTTTTCAATGGACCTTTACCATCGATAGGATTGCCAAGACCATCAATAACACGGCCAAGCAATTCTTTACCAACACCAATTTCAACGATTTTGCGCGTACGTTTAACTGTAGAGCCTTCTACAACGCCCGTATCGCTACCAAAAATTACGATACCAACATTATCTGTTTCAAGGTTAAGAGCCATACCACGAAGGCCACCTTCAAACTCCACCATCTCTCCGGCCTGAACCTGATCAAGACCATAAACAACGGCGATACCGTCCTTCACAGTAACAACCTGACCAACTTCCTTTAGCTCCGGCTCACCATTAAAATTGGCGATTTGCTTTTTCAAAATATCGGAAACTTCCGCTACACGAACCTTCTCAGACATAACCTAACTCCTAACAACTTACCATTGCTTCTTTGCTTAAAATTTTTAATTTATCCAACCCGGCAGAAACAGAAGAGTCCAACATTTTTGAACCCATCGTAATAATCACACCGCCCAGAATTTCCGGCTTAACTTCGCATTCAAGAATAACTTTTTTACCTAAGGAAGTGCTAAGTGCTTTTTCAACTTCTGCAACGCTCTTGCTGCTTAATGTGAACGCCGAAACAACTTGAGCAACAACTTCACCTCTATGTTCACGCACCAAAGAAAAATATTCTTTTATAACTTCCGACAAAAACTTGATTCTACCATTATCTGCCAACACAGAAAGAGAATTAACAGTGAGACTATCAGCCTGCAAACCTTTCAAAACTTCTTTAATTAATGAAACCTGATCTTTTCTGGATATTACAGGATTGTTTATTGCATTGACAAAATCTTTAGACGCAGAAAGAACTTCTTGCAAACCAAGAAAATCCTTCTCGACCTTATCAATCGATTTCTTTTCTACCGCAAGCTCAAATGCTGCTTTTGCGTATCTTCCTGCCAGAGCTGTATTATTAGACATAACTGGTTAAGTCTCTCCCATAACGCTAGTTTTGGGCGCATACTTAGCACAGCAATTCGAAGCTTGCAAGCCCTAAGGTAAAATTTTTGTATCTATTTTTTCATACAAAACTATAAGGATCAACATCCACCTTTATTTTTATATCACTATAGGGTTTTTGTATTGAGATAATTTTTCTCAAAAAACTCTGTATATTAATATTGAGTGGCGCTTTGATCAGAATCCTTTGTCTATATCTGCCTCTTAGCAAATACATAGGCGCCGGAACCGGACCTAAAATCCTGATGTTATCATTAGTCGGCGCACTCTTGACAATATCTCTTGCCACCATAGACGTCTGCTGTTCGTCACGCCCAGAAATAATTATGCCTGCAAATCGCGAATATGGTGGCATCAAAGAATTACTGCGACTCTGCGCTTCAAATTCCAGAAAATTTTTTCTTTGGCCAGAAAGTATCGCTTTTATAACCATATTGTCAGGTATATAGCTTTGCACGATAACTTTGCCTTTATCTTTTTCTCGCCCCGCCCTGCCCGAAACCTGGTGCAACAATTGATAAGTCCTTTCCGAAGCCCTCAAATCACCGCCTGCAAGACCAATATCCGCATCAATAATTCCAACCAGTGTAAGGTTGGGAAAGTGATATCCCTTAGCTATCATCTGGGTGCCAACAATAATGTCTATTTCGTTATTCTCAATTTTTTCCACCAGGTCTTTTACCGTCCCAAGACTTGTCGTACTATCGCTGGTCATCACACCAATACGCGCAGTCGGAAATTTCTTACCCACCTCTTCTGCAATTCTCTCGACACCAGGACCACATGCAACAAGGCTATCTTCTTTATCGCACTCAGGACATTGCTTAGATAATTTTTGGCTATGACCGCAATGATGGCAGAGTAAATTGCCAGAGCTTTTATGTTCAACAAGCCAGCTTGTACAGCTCGGGCATTGAAAACGATAGCCACAATTACCACACAGAGTTAGCGGCGCGTATCCCCGCCTATTTAAAAATAATAAAGACTGCTTTCCTCTTTCTATATTTTCTTGAATCGCCTTACATAAAGGCAACGAAATCCACTCCCCTCGCAAAAGTTTTTGCTGACGCATATCCACCACTTCGCTATGCGGCATCTGTGCTCCTGCATATCTTGAAGGTATGGCCAAATGCGAATATTTACCAGACCGCACATTTTCTATAGTCTCAATAGAAGGTGTTGCTGAGGCAAGAATTATAGGAATATTTTCAATTTTCGCTCGCACCACAGCCATATCGCGCGCCTGATATATAACCCCCTCCTCCTGCTTATATGATTGGTCATGCTCTTCATCAACCACTATTAATTTCAAATTATTATAAGGTAAAAATAATGCAGACCTGGCTCCAATAACCAATCTGGCATTACCAATGGCTAGATCGCTCCAACTTTTTTCCTTTTGCTTTGGCGACATTCCAGAGTGCCATTCGACAGGGTTAAAACCAAAACGTTTTTTAAAACGCGAAGTTATTTGTGTAGTGAGTGCTATTTCCGGCAACATTATAAGAACTTGAGTGCCATCTTGTTTTAAAATTTCTTCTATAGCAGAAAAATATACTTCCGTTTTTCCCGAACCAGTAACACCGTCCAAAACATTAACACTATAACAATTATTCCTCGCAGATTGCTGCAGAGTTTTAACGGCTTCTACTTGCTCAGGTGAAAATTCAACATCTAATTTCGGGGCTGATATTTTTACAGGCTGTGGATTTAAAAAAATTTCTTCAAGAAGACCAGATTCCAGAAGACCATCAAAAACTGAATTTCCAGTCTGCGAAGCTTCTAAGATTTCCTTTTTTGTTAGGGGTGATTTCTGATTTAAAACATCTATAATTCTTTTGCGACTTACAGTAAGTTTTGCATATTGCAATTTTTCCTTATTTATCTGAAAAGCTTTTATTCTTAAGTCACGTTCCTCTATTTCTCCTGCGCCACTTATCACCATTTTTAGAACGTTACCCACCTGTGATAATGTGTAGCTTGCAACCCAATCAACAAATTTTATAAGTTCTTTTTTTAAGGGTGGAATATTTATTTTTCTGATGATTGTTTTGATTTTTCCTTCTGGGATCTTTTCGGCATCAGAAATATCCTGCCAAACAACACCTTTGCATTTTTTACTCCCTAAAGGTACCTCAACAAAATCACCAATCTCTATTTCGATATCATATGGCACAGCATAAGCCAACACCTTGGGAAGCGCTAACGGCAGCAATATTTTCACTTGCTTGTTTTGGTATGACATAAAGTTAATGCTTGCAAAAATTTGGTTATTATATAGAAATTTGCCTGTATATTCTCATATTAAGTATAAAAGTGGAAGAAGAGCGATGAAATTTTTTGTAGATACTGCTGATATAAACGAAATTAAAGAGCTGGCGTCAACTGGTTTAATCGATGGGGTGACAACAAATCCTTCGTTGATTATGAAATCAGGCCGCAACTTCCTAGAAGTTATCAAAGAAATTTGTGATGTTTTACCAAAAGGCGATATCAGTGCTGAAGTTGTAGCTCTTGACTATGAAGGCATGATGCAGGAAGCTAAAAAACTTCGCAAGATTGCTAAGAACGTCGTTATAAAACTTCCCCTAACTTGGGATGGTCTTAAGGCTTGTAAATCACTTTCTGACGAAGGCACAAAAACTAACGTAACTCTTTGCTTTTCTGCAAATCAAGCCATTCTAGCAGCGAAAGCAGGAGCAACTTATATATCTCCTTTTGTCGGCAGACTTGATGATATAGGCCATGATGGTATGGGATTAATTGAAGAAATCTGCACTGTTTATTCTCAGTATCCTGCTTTTAAAACTGAAGTTCTAGTTGCATCTATCAGACATCCTTTACACCTTTTGCAAAGCGCGCAAATTGGCGCACATGTTGCAACATTACCTGCCAGTGTAATAAAGCAACTTTTCAAACATCCGCTCACTGATAAAGGAATTGAAGGATTCCTTTCTGACTGGAGCAAAACTAAGCAAACCATTTTATAGTGAGTTTTTGGGTGACGCAAACCTTCACAACAAGCGAAACCCAAAACAACCTGAAAGAATGGCTTATCTGGCTAACT
>CAZOKN010000055.1:0-1558 GCA_964580525.1 uncultured Rickettsiaceae bacterium | reverse complement strand
AGAAACGCTATTCCGCCCACACGCTTCGAGCCTATACTGTAGACATCGAATCGTTTTTTACGTTCATAAATAATCACACAGGGCAAGGCATTGAGTGGAAAATTCTCGATGACCTAAAGATTCAAGATTTTCGTGCCTGGTTAGCATTTCGCAATAATGCTGGTCTTTCTTTTAAATCAACTGCCCGCGCTTTATCTGTTGTCAGAAATTTTTATAGTTTTTTTTCTAAAAGCAAAAGACTTGATAATCAGGCTATTTTTAATATCAGCATGCCAAAAATCGGCAAATCCGTTCCAAAGGCCTTATCTACCGAACAAGCAATGGAAGCAACCAAAACCATAGAAGCAGTGGCTTTAAAAGGCTGGGTCGGCAAGCGCGATGCCGCACTTTTGATATTGATATATGGATGCGGCTTACGTATCGGCGAGGCTTTATCTTTACGCAAGAAAGATATTAAAAACGGGCAAGAATATCTAAACATAACTGGTAAAGGCAATAAACAAAGGCAAGTTCCATTGCTGAAAATAATTCCCGAAGCAATAGATAGTTATTTAAAAAACTGCCCTTACACAATTGCTTCTGATGGGTTCCTTTTTATAGGATCTTCCGGCAAACCTTTACGACCAGAAGTTTTTCGTCGTCATTTAACAACTTTGCGCGGCATGCTTGGTCTTCCCGATAGCGCAACTCCACACGCCTTTCGCCACAGCTTTGCCACCCATCTTTTAGGCGGAGGTGGCGACTTACGTACCATCCAGGAGCTGCTTGGCCACGCAAGCCTTTCAACAACACAAATCTATACCAAAGTCGACAGCACCCGCCTGCTCGATGTTTATAAGAAAACGCATCCTAAGGCTTAATTAATATATTTTCCCTGATCTACACTTTGCGAAAAAGAACCGCTTCTTCTAAAGCCCCTTACAACTTCGTCTTTTTGATGCTCTTGCAACCTGTCTTGTTCAAATCTTTCCTGCAACTTTTCCTGTGCATAGCCATATTTAAATATAGAACCATTAGGCTGTATGTCATCCTTCTTAACACCTTCAAATTCAAAAACCATGTGAGAACATTTTTTAAAAGTAGGCCCATAATCATCTGCTTTAAGCTGTACTATAACCTCTTTTATAGAAACTTTCGCCCTCCCTTTTCCTTCTTCTTTTCCAGAAAAAATGGATTTCTCTATAATACGTTGCATGCTTGCAATGAGCTTTTCCTGCGCCGCTTCTGTAAACTGCTCAAGATTAACCGCTATCTGAAAAGTGTTTTTATCCTGTTTTTTATCATACTGCTCGCCAAGTTGTTGATAAAAAGACTTCATGAAATTATGTTCTGCCTCGTTGAACAATCCTAGCAAAACATGTTCTAGTGTCTTTACAAAAACACCATTAGGTTTCAATTCTGGTAGTGGAAGACGTATATCCATTTTAAGAAAGTAACTTCCTTCTTTTTCTGGTGCAACATCAATTCCTTCTTCTAAATTCACATCTATAAAATTTTTTCCTTCTTCAAATGCTCTTATAAGAGAATTTTTTAAATCTGGATTTCCTTGTATAACTTC
>CAZOKN010000054.1:0-9561 GCA_964580525.1 uncultured Rickettsiaceae bacterium | reverse complement strand
CTGTTCACGTTCCTTTGTCAATTGAAGCTCAGTTGGAAGCACGTGTATTGATGATGTCAAGTAACAACATTCTTAGCCCATCAAACGGTAAGCCGATTATAGTTCCTTCGCAGGATATAATTCTTGGTCTTTACTATTTGACAATTGCTAGAGATAAGCAGCCGGGTGAAGGTAAAGTATTTGGTGAAATTTCTGAAATTTTCCATGCTTTGAATGAGAAGGTTATTACTCTGCACAGCAAAATTAGGTTCAGGATAAATGTACGTGCCGCGGATGGCCGTGATGCTACTAAGGTTGTAGATACTACTGCTGGACGTGTGATTCTTTACCAAGAATTGCCTAAGCATGAAAACATCACGTTTGAAAATGCTAATCGTTTGATGACTAAGAAAGAAGTGACTAAGTTGATAGACACTGTTTATCGTCACTGTGGTCCGAAAACTACGGTTATGTTTGCTGACCATATAATGGCGCTTGGATTCTCACATGCTTGTAGGTCTGGTATTTCTTTCGGTAAGGATGATATATTGATTCCTTCAACTAAAGAAAAACATATATCTGAAGCTATTGAAGAAGTGAAAAAATTTGCTGAGCAGTATTCAGATGGTTTGATCACTCAAGGTGAAAAATACAATAAAGTTGTGGATAGCTGGGCGCAGTGCACAGACCGTATTGCACATGACATGATGAAGAGTATATCTGGTGAAGCGGCTGATTCTCCTAAGGAAGAAAATGGCATAAATAAGCTTAATTCGATATATATGATGGCGCACTCAGGAGCGCGTGGTTCGGCAGCACAGATTAAACAGCTTGCTGGTATGCGCGGTTTGATGGCGAAGCCAAATGGCGACATTATCGAAACTCCGATTATCTCGAACTTCAAAGAAGGTTTGACGGTATTGGAATACTTCATCTCTACACACGGTGCTCGTAAAGGTCTTGCTGATACGGCTTTGAAAACAGCTAACTCTGGTTATTTGACAAGACGTTTAGTTGACGTTTCTCAGGATTGTATTGTTACTGAAGATGATTGCGGCACGAATAACGGTATCGTTGCTAAAGCTGTAATTGAAGCTGGTGAAATATCAGTTCCTTTGGCAGACAGAATACTTGGTCGTACAGCTTCTTTGGATGTAAGACATCCTGTTTCTGGCGAGATCATCGTAAAGGGTGGACAAATCCTTGATGAAGACATGGTTGAAGCTATTGATGCTTCTGGCATGGAGTCGATAAAAGTTAGATCTGCACTTACATGCGAAAGCAAGAGCGGAATATGTGCAACATGCTATGGACGTGACCTTGCTACTGGTGATTTGGTTAGCGTTGGTGAGGCTGTGGGTGTTGTTGCTGCTCAATCGATTGGTGAGCCTGGAACTCAGCTTACAATGAGAACATTCCACATTGGTGGTGCGGCTCAGAAGGGTGTTGAAATTTCTAGCGTTGAGACAACAAGAGAAGGTGAAGTTAAAATAATTAACCGCAATATAGTATCTGACTCTAAGGGTCGTAATGTTGTGATGAGCCGTACTTGTGAAGTAGTGATACTTAACGAGAAAAAGGTTGAGCATGCAAGATACAAGGTTCCTTATGGTGCTAAGTTGCAAGTAGATGATGGAAATAAGGTGAAAGCTGGTCAAAGCTTGGCTGAGTGGGACCCTTATACTATTCCTATTATCACAGAGCGTTCTGGTCATGTTAACTACCGCGATTTGATTTACGGTGTATCAGTTGATGAGCAGCTTGATGAAGCAACTGGTATTGCTAGCAAGAGAATTATCGACTGGAAGCAAAAATCAGGTGGTTCAGAACTACGTCCGAGAGTTACATTGCGTGATGAGAAAGGCGAAGTTATCACACTGGCTAACGGTTTGGAAGCTAGATACTACTTACCTATCGATGCGATCATGAGTGTTGATGATGGTCAGTATGTACATGCGGGTGACGTTATTGCGCGTATACCTAAAGAATCTTCTAAGACTCGTGACATTACAGGTGGTTTACCACGCGTTGCCGAGTTGTTTGAAGCACGTAGACCTAAAGACCACGCAATTATTTGCGAAATGGATGGTATGATACATTTCGGTAAAGACTATAAGTCTAAGCGCCGTATTATCATTAAGCCAGAAGATGAGTCTGTTGAGCCTATAGAATATTTGATACCGAAAGGTAAGCATATCACTGTTAACGAAGGTGACTTTGTTAGCAAAGGTGATTTGATTATGGACGGTAATCCTGTTCCTCATGATATCTTGAGAGTAATGGGTGTTGAGGCTTTGGCTGAATATATGGTGAATGAAATCCAGGCGGTTTATCGTCTGCAAGGTGTGAAAATCGATGATAAGCACCCTGAAGTAATCATTCGTCAAATGTTGCAAAAAATGGAAATCGTTGATTCTGGTGAAACAACATTCCTAGCTGGCGAAAACGTTGATAGGTTTGAACTTGATGAAGCTAACGCTAAAGCTCATAAAGAAAATTATAAACCTGCTAGGGCATTGCCTATATTGCAGGGTATAACTAAAGCAAGCTTGCAAACTCACTCGTTTATTTCTGCGGCTTCGTTCCAGGAAACAACTAGGGTTCTTACAGAAGCTTCAGTTGCTGGAAGAGTAGATAGGTTACGTGGATTGAAAGAGAACGTTATCGTTGGTCGTTTGATTCCTGCTGGAACAGGCTTCTATATGAACAAAGTTCGTAAGATAGCTAAGAAGCGTGATAGTGAAATTGATGCTGCTAACAAAGCGAAAGCTTTGGCAGATGAAGCAGAAGCAGCTTCTTCAGCAGAGCAGCAAACTATAGCAAGTTCTGGCGCGATGTAGTTTATCTAGATTGGTTTTAAAAATTATAAAGACGGGGAGCAATCTCCGTCTTTATTTTTTTGCTATATACTTTGTTACTCCTTATAATCAAAAGAATATTTTTTGAGTTATAAAATGAAGTTATCGAAAAGACATATAGTCTTAGCAGGCTTGTTACTGATCTTTTGTACAAATGCGGTGTTGGCAGGTGAAGAGGAAGAGTCGCCTATAAAAAGCGAAGAGCCTCAGAAAGAAAAAATGGCGGAGCCTCTTGAGCAGCATCTCGCAGGAAATTATCTGGCTAATCATTATGCAATTAATAACGAAAATCCTGAAGATGCGGCTGATGTTTTCTTTCAGGCAATCAAAGAAAATCCTGACAGTATAGAATTACTAAGTAAGGGATATAAGGTATTAATTGAAGCTGGCGAAGTAGATAAAGCTGCTAAAATTGCGCAGATTTATAGAGAAAAAAAAGGTTCAGATTTAAATGCCAGTCTTTTTCTTGCTCTATATTGTATGAGTAATGGCAAGTTTGATGAGGCGGAAAAAATTATCCAAGATGTGACAAACAATAATTCTGAAATAACAGTTTCTGCAGTTAATGCTGTAATAATGCCGTTTGTGAAATTGTGGATTAAAGTTGGCCAGAAGAAATATGATGATGCGCTCGATTATTCGAAGAATATTTTAGGTGAGGGCAAAATCCCTTCACTTTTTCTGAGTTATCAATCTGGTATTATAAAGGATATTATGGGTGATAGTGAAGGAACAGCGCAGAAATTTGAAGAATTTTCTGTCGATCCTAGAGTTATGATGCCATACCATTTTGTTAGGGTTGCAGGAAATTTCTATGAGAGAAATAACAACCCAGAAAAAGCTAAGAAAATTTATCTGGCATACATAAAACAACATCCAGATACCAAACATTTTCAATATTCTATAAATCATATTAATTCATGGTTTGGGCGTCATGAAAGATTGGTTTCAAATGCTCAGCTTGGCGTTGCGGAAGTTTTAAAAGAAGTTGTCAGGGTTATTTACACGGGTGGTTATTATAGAGAAGGCCTGCAATATTTGAGACTGGTACTCTATATAAATCCGGATGACCAGGAAGCTAAAATGCTTTTGGCCAGATATTATGATGAAAATAATGAGTTCCTTAAGGCTGTAAAAGTTTATAGAGGAATAGATAAAGGGTCTGACTTCCATGTCGCTGCAATGGTTAATGCTGCGGAAAATATGTATAAGCTTGGTAATAAGGCTAAGGCTGTAAAAATGCTGAAGAATGCAGCGAGAAAAGATACGAAGCCTACTCCTATACTTTTGTCGTTGGCGGATTTAATGAGACAAGATAAAAAATATAAAGATGCAGCAAGTGTATATACGAGGGTTATCGAAAATATTAATCAGCCAAAATTAGGGGATTGGCCAGTATTCTTTGCGCGCGGCATATGCTATGAGCGTTATGGCGATTGGAATAAGTCAGAGGCTGATTTGTTAATGGCCCTCTCACTTCGCCCACAGCAGCCTGAAGTTATGAATTATCTTGGTTATAGCTGGATAGAAAAAAATAAAAATATAGAGCGTGCAAAGGAAATGATAGAAAGTGCTGTTAAAGTGCGGCCTGATGATGCTCAGGTAATAGATAGTATGGGTTGGGCTTTATTTAAGCTTAAAGAATATGATAAGGCGACAGAGTATCTTGAAAAAGCAGCAAGCATTAATCCTTATGATTCTGTTATAAACGATCATTTGGGAGATTCCTATTGGCAGCAGGGGCGGTATAATGAAGCTGTTTTTCAATGGAATCGGTCTATTTCATATGTTAATGAGGATGACGATATTTCCGTAGCCAAGGTCAAAGAAAAGGTGCAGAAAGGATTATAGTGTTTTCTCCTGCAAAAATTAATCTCTATCTACATATAACAGGTAAAAGGCCAGATGGTTATCACTTGCTTGATAGTTTGATGGTTTTTACCGATTTAAGCGATGTAATAAATATAAAAGAAAGCGCAAAAACAACGCTAGAAATTACAGGCGAATTTGCTGAAAAGATTTCCTCTGGTGCAGATAATATTATTTTAAAAGCCTATAATTTATTAAAAAAACAAACAAAAATAAAAAAATCAGATATCGCAATTCAATTGGAAAAAAATATTCCGGTTGGCGCTGGTATGGGCGGTGGTTCCGGGAATGCGGCTGGAATTTTATCATTGCTCAATAATTTCTGGGAGATGAATTTATCTATAATCCAGCTACAAAAATTGGGATTAAAATTAGGAGCTGATGTGCCATTTTGTTTGGGCAAAAAAGCGGCCTTTGTTTCTGGTATAGGCGAAAATTTGGATTACATCGATTTCGTTGGAAATATTCATGCTGTGTTGGTTAATCCTGGAAAGGGTTTAAGTACAAAAGATGTTTTTAATTCAGGAAACATTGAGCATTCAGGTGTTGTAAAAAAACCTGCAAAATTCACGAGTAAAGAAAACCTTATAGATTTTCTTATAGATAAAAAAAATGACTTGGAAAAATCGGCAATAAAATTAATGCCAGAAATAGCCGATATATTAGTGCTTATAAGGCAGCAGCAAGGTTGCCTTATAAGCAGAATGTCTGGCAGTGGTGCGACATGTTTTGGTTTGTTTTATGACGCACAATCTGCTCTAAATGCTGAAGAAAAAATACGCGAAAACAATTCTGATTGGTGGGTTAGAAAAACAGAATTGAGATTTTCGCTTTAGTTTTTTTCAACAGCTGCTTCAACCATTATTTCAACATCATATCCTGGTGCTGCAAGTTTTGCTTCCACCGTTGCACGTGCAGGAGTTTGGCCCGAAACTACCCAGGCATCCCACGCCTTGTTCATTTGGTCAAATTTTGTTATGTCAGTTAGCCATATATTTGCTTTTAGGATTGATGTTTTATCGCTACCTGCTTGCGCAAGAATATTATCAATTTGTTTTAGTACATCTTTTGTTTGTTCGAAAACGGACTGGCCGACAGTGCTATCTGCGACAACACCAGCGGTGTAAATTTTGCCATCGTAAATTACTGCTTCGCTCATACGGCTGCCAGCCTCTATTCGTAATATTTTTTTCATTGTAGCTCCTTATCTTGTCTAATTTTAAAATTTTAATCTTACGATAATTTTCTAATCATCATATATTCATCATGATATTGGTTATTTATCAATAGAGCGTCTGGCTCTGTTCCATATATAACAAAACCATGTTTTTGATAAAAAGTAAGTGCAGGTACATTCGTTGTTGTTACACATAAATGAACTTGCTTGTGATTTTGTGATAGAAAATTAATCAAGTGGTTAACTAAAAGGCTGGCGATGCCTCTATTACGGAAATTTTCTTTAATATAAAGTCCAAATAAATTAGCGCGATGCCGCATGTTTTCATATGGCATTGAAAATGTTCCAACGATTCCTATCATTTTATTGTTTTCTTCGTAACAAAATATGGTGCCATTCTGTAGGGATTTTTCTAGATATTCTTTATTCTGTCTAGCAACTTCAGCTGCGTTTTCACCAAAAGATTCTGGGTGTAGTTTAACTGCTTCCAGCCTTATTTTTTTCCACTCCGTAAAATCTTTTAAAGTTATTTGCCTAATCATTTGTGCTACTATTCAAATGCCATAAATATAAATCTTCTACTTTTTTTCGCGCCCATTCAGTTTTTCTAAGGAATTTAAGGCTGGAGTTTATGCTTGGGTTCTCGTTGAAGCAGCGAATATTTATCTCACGACCGAGTTCTTCCCAGCCATAAGTCTCATATAGCTCTGTAACTATAGTTTTAAGAGTTATACCGTGGAGAGGATCGTTTGGATGTTCCATAGATAATAAAATCTAAATAGTTTTTGTGGAAACTTTTACTCTTATTTTATTTCCGCCAACTTTTTTGCCATGTAAGGCAGTAATAGCAGTCTGTGCTTCGCCAGAATCTGGCATTTCAACAAAGCCAAACCCTTTAGAAGTGCCTCTTTCTTTATCCATAACAAGTTGTGCGGATGAAACTTCGCCGTAGGCAGAAAACATCTCGCTCAACCCTTCATTGGTTAGATCCCTTGGCAGATTGAGCGCGATTATGTTCATATTTATACTACTATACTACTTATCTGGAAAACATGGCAATAACATCAACTATGTTCTGGGTTGTTTCAGAAATCAAGGCGATATCATCATTAACCATAACATATCTGTAGCCTCTAACTGGTCTTAATTGTCTTTCTATTTCAATAGGAACAACAACTATATCTTTTTCTCTTATCCTATCACCAACCTTATAGTGCTTCTTAAACCAGCCACGATGACGCTTATATTCATCTCTATGAGAATCAACATAAACATTTATAATTTTTGTATTATAGGATCTATATTCTTCCTCGTCATAGCGCTCATGATGCTTGTCTTTATGCTTATTTCCATGATCATCATGATCACGCTTAGCAAAAGCAGGTGCACCAAAAGCAAGACTACCTACTAGCAGGGCAGAAATCATATATTTTGCAGTGCGTAATTTCATATTTCACTCTCTATTTGTTAATTAAATTAACCATATAGGATATATACATTATAAAAATTATAGAGCAAACATTATTGCGGGCAGTTAAACATTATATTCTTAGCCTTCTAAAAATTTATCTCACTGAAATTTTTATTGCATCATTATCATGCATCTGTCATTCTTTGTTAATTGCTCAATTATTGGTTAATAAAAGGAGGACTCCCTGCAATGACAGATGTAAACACTATTATAATGGTTGTTATAGGCTGCGGTGTATTTGCTCTAATTTATGGCATATACATGTCTCGCGCTATACTTTCCGCTCCAACTGGCACAGAAAAAATGCAAACTATTGCTGCTGCTATTCAAGAAGGTGCCCAAGCTTATCTTAATAGACAATATACAGCTATTGGCGTCGTTGGTGCAGTAATTTTTGCTTTGTTAGTTTTTAAACTTGGCATGTATGTTGGCGCTGGTTTTGTTATTGGTTCTGTGTTGTCAGGAATTGCCGGTTATATAGGCATGAATATATCAGTTCGTGCAAACGTACGTACCACTGAAGCTTCACGTAAAGGATTGAAAGAAGGTTTGGATATAGCTTTCAAATCAGGTGCTATAACAGGAATGTTGGTTGTTGGTCTTGGTTTGATTGGTGTAGCAGGATATTATTTATATTTGAAAAGCAGTGGTATTGAGCAGCGTGCCATTTTGGAAGCATTGGTTGCTTTAAGTTTTGGTGCTTCATTGATTTCTATCTTTGCTCGTCTTGGTGGCGGAATATTTACTAAAGGTGCCGATGTTGGTGCTGATCTTGTTGGTAAGGTTGAAGCTGGAATTCCTGAAGATGATCCTAGGAATCCTGCAACTATCGCAGATAACGTTGGTGACAACGTTGGTGATTGCGCTGGTATGGCAGCTGATTTATTTGAAACTTATGCAGTAACTATTGTTGCTACCATGTTGCTTGGTGCAATATTATTCACCGGACAAGATCAGGAATCTATGATGCTTTATCCTCTGGCGATTTGCGGTGTTTCTATTATTACCTCAATTATCGGAACTTTTTTTGTAAAGCTAGGAAAAAGCAACAATATCATGGGTGCTTTATATAAAGGTTTAGCGGCTACTGTTGCTCTCTCTGCAGGTGCTATTTATTGTGTAACGGATAAATTGTTCGGCGCAGCTACTATGTATACTGCTGGCGGAATAGATTTTTCACCAATGAGCCTTTTCCTTTGCGCTCTTTGTGGATTGGTAATAACTGGTTTGATAGTTTGGGTAACTGAGTATTACACATCAACTGAATATAGACCTGTACGTAGCATTGCGAAAGCTCCAACTACCGGACATGGTACTAACGTTATACAAGGTTTGGCGGTTTCTATGGAAGCTACTGCTGTGCCAATTATCATCATTTGTGCAGGAATTATTTTTTCTTACACTTCTGCTGGTCTTTATGGCATCGCAATATCAGCAACTACAATGCTTGCATTAGCTGGTATGATTGTGGCTCTTGATGCTTATGGTCCTGTAACTGATAATGCTGGAGGTATTGCTGAAATGGCTGAACTTCCTTCTGACGTTAGAAAAACTACGGATGCGTTAGATGCAGTTGGTAACACCACAAAAGCTGTAACAAAAGGCTATGCGATTGCATCTGCTGCTCTTGCTGCTCTTGTTCTATTTGCATCTTACACTGAAGACCTGACGCATTATTTCCCTAACCTACAAGTAAAATTCATGCTGAGCGATCCTTATGTGGTTGTTGGTTTGTTTATTGGTGGGATGCTGCCTATCTGTTTGGTGCATTTGGCATGATGGCAGTTGGCCGTGCTGCTGGCTCTGTTGTTGTTGAAGTGCGTCGTCAGTTTAAAGAAATAAAAGGTATTATGGAAGGAAAAGCAAAACCTGATTATGGTCGTGCTGTTGATATCCTTACTAAAGCCGCAATAAAAGAAATGATTATTCCATCACTTCTTCCTGTTGCTGCTTTATTTTGTTGTAAATGCTATAGCAGGTCAGGAAGCTGCTTTCTCAGCTTTGGGAGCGATGTTGCTTGGTATAATTGTTACAGGCATATTCGTTGCGATTTCTATGACTTCTGGTGGTGGCGCGTGGGATAATGCTAAGAAATATATCGAGCTTGGCAATTATGGCGGCAAAGGTTCAGAGGCTCATAAGTCTGCTGTAACTGGCGATACTGTTGGCGATCCTTACAAGGATACAGCTGGTCCTGCTGTTAACCC
>CAZOKN010000053.1:0-10916 GCA_964580525.1 uncultured Rickettsiaceae bacterium | reverse complement strand
CTAACAGTATTTTTTAGAAAATAAACCATAAATAGTTGAATAAGAGGTAAGCTTTAAACAACAACTTATTTACAGGTAAAACTCAAAAAGCACGCAAAATTTGCGTGCTTTATTGTCTTCCTGATGGGCTTTTTGACATTTCTTTTTCTTTATGTTGTGCTAATTGCTCGCCCAGGAGAGATCCTTTCGGAGACCCCGTTGCAGGAATCGTTAAAGGAGATTTAGCAGGAGGATTGCTAAGAATTTCTTCTAAAGAATTAGATCTTTGTAGAGTAGGTTTTTGTTTTGACTCTTTTGCGTATCTAGAAGTTACTTTCTTTTCAAAAGTAAGATAAGATTCACTCAAAATTCTTTCTACAGGATTAGGATTATTATTTGGTGTTGGAATTAGAAAATGTCTGGTTGTAGGTAAATCTTCATCATGAAAGAAAACATCATTTGGCTGGCGTTGAAATGCATTGTTCAGAATGCTATTTTGAACACTGCTTTCTGCTATATTAGGATGCTCTACTTTAGGTTTAGAAGGCAAATCTATAGGTTTAGATGGAAGTCTGCCATCTTTTTTAGATTTATATATATCTTCCAGCGGTGTTCCAACAATGTGCACAGCGGTGTCGTGATCAAATCTTTCTCTCTTAAGCATGTTGTTTTTTCTTGGCCGCCTTTTTACAACAAATTGTCCCTGTGATTGTGTTGTATCTTGTTCTTTTGGTATTTGTAAAGAAGGTTTTTCAGGGTTTGCGGTTGCAACCTTTTTGATTGTAGTTTCAGAAGAATTTCGTAATTTTTTCTCTTCATCGTGCCTTTTGACTTGCTCCCACTGTATATCGATAGCTTTTTTTGCAGTATATTTTGCTACTAAGCTTGAATCTTCCGGAAATGATTTTTTTAAATCAATAGGTGATAAAGACAGTGGTTCTGTTTTTTCTGGTGATATACTCAATGTTTCTTGTTTTTCCTTGAAAACGGAGGTTTTTGCGTGCAAGCCACGTATTATTTTGCCGATTTTTTCATCTTCAAAATCATAAGATGGAGCTTTTTCATCATCAACAGATAAATTTTCTGAAACATAAGATGTAGAAGAAATTAGAGTTGAAAATTCAACGAATGAATCATTGATGGAACTTTCGTATGATGATTCAATAAATGATCCACTATTTCCAGAACCTTCATATGTTCTTGATTGTTCAGATGCTTTTTTTTGAAGGTCTGTAAAATTAAAAACTTTTTTGCTTCTTTGTAAAGGAACCGGATTATTGTAGTTTTCAGGAGATGGTGAAAAAATTTCTTTCTCACTTGATGTTGAAATTAAAGTTCCAGGGCGAACGGCTTTTTGATCAAAAGACTCTTTTGAAGTTGATGGAAAATAAGTTTGCTCAAGTTGAGCAGGAGCCGTTGCTGATTTTTTATCAGATATAGATATGCTAGAACTTCTAAAATCCGGAGCTGATGCTATATACGCTATATCTTCAGGCGTTAATGAGCCTTCAGAGCTTAATGACAGAATTTCTTGTGAATAACTTTGTTCTTCGCTTGATCGTGAAGTTGAAGGTTCAGAATGAAAAGAATCTCGAATAGGTTTAAAATAATATGATCTTTGTGAATCTGGTTCAAAATAAATTTGTCCTGGTTGAGCAGGAAGTGTGGCGGATGATTCAGATGCTGCTGGAGTTGTTTCATCAGAAGAACTTATAGAAACAGGACCAGTACGAGGTAGGAAAACTTCTTCGTCGAAGCCAAATAATCCTTTTTCTGGTTCAGAAGTTTTAGGAGCACGCTGTAGTGCAGCTTCACGTAGCCTGTTAAGCTTGTCTAATAAAGAATTTTCAACAAATGATTCAAAATCTAATTCCGATTGAGGATTTGTTCGGCCAGCCTGACCAGTGTTTATTGGCCTGCTTAATTTATGTTCAACAGCTTTTTCTTCTTTAGGTGCTGTTTCTATTTTTTTTGAACTGCCATTTCCCATAACTACATAAACCCATATTTATTACAAATTATTTTCTCTGAAATGTTTAGGGTTAAAAGTCTGTAACTTCGGACACAAAAACATTACATGGTTAACATATTAATAAATTATTAATGTGTTTGTGTAAAGATGAATTAAGCGAAAAATTGCTGATAAATAGGATAATTATTTTTAAGTCATCGTTTTATGAGAAAAAAGGCACTGGTTTTTCTATCTTTAGTTTTATTTGGTTGCCAACAAGGTGCGAGTAGTTTGGCCGAATCCGCTCTTGCCTATTTGGTTGCAAAACATGCCGAAAGAATAGAAATTGAAACCCGTCAATATACAAGAATAAACCGTTGTTTTATAAAAGACAAGCCCAATGCATTCCTTTTAGCAGAAGATATTATGTATGGCTCGCCTGTAACGGGTGAGTATCAAATCATGTTCGCGCCAGAAGGGCAAAAAAGCGATCCAGTTGCCCCACATGAGCTGGCATATGCAATGTATGTAATTGCAGCGCAATTAGGCGATACCAGAGCTCCTGCCAAGAAAGAATGGCTGGCTTCTTATATGGATGCTTACGAAGCTAAAAATATCGAGAAATATATTGAATATAAATATCTACAATCTTATTTAGAGAAATGCTTTTCAGCGAGTTCTCTTTATCAGAAAAGGCTAACCCCGCGTGAGATTGTTAAAGAAGATTATGTGCGAGATGTGCGGGAGTGAGTGTATACTCTTGCGCTATTTAACTTTTGTGCGTAATATACGAGGAATCACGTAGAATAACTGGAGTTTTTATATCATGAAGATATTAGTCCCTGTTAAAAGGGTTGTTGATTATAACGTTAAAGTTCGTGTTAAATCAGATGGTTCTGGGGTTGACATTGCCAATGTCAAAATGTCGATAAACCCTTTCGATGAAATCGCCGTGGAAGAGGCTATACGCCTTAAAGAAGCCGGTAAAGCTACTGAAATTGTTGTTGTTTCTATTGGTGTTGATAAATGCCAGGAAGTTATGCGTTCTGCTATGGCCATGGGTGCTGATCGTGGAATTTTAATTCAGACAGACATTGAAACGCAGCCGCTCGCTGTGGCAAAACTCCTAAAATCAGTTATTGAAGCGGAAAAGCCTGGCCTGGTGATTATGGGTAAACAGGCAATTGATGATGATTGCAATCAAACCGGCCAAATGTTAGCTGCGCTTTTGAATTGGCCGCAAGCCACTTTTGCTTCTAAATTGGTTTTGGGTGATGGCTCTGCTGAAGTTGCCCGCGAAGTTGATGCCGGCAGCGAAACCATAAAAGTTAAATTGCCTGCGATTGTAACTGCCGATTTGCGTTTAAATCAGCCGCGCTATCCGGCGCTGCCAAACATTATGAAAGCTAAAAGCAAGCCTTTGGAAATCAAAAAACCTGAGGATTATGGTGTGGATATGACGCCACGCATCAAAACTTTGAAAGTGGAAGAGCCGGCCAAACGTTCACGTGGTATTAAGGTGGAAAGTACGGCAGAGTTGATTGAGAAATTGAAGGCGAAAGGGGTTTTGTAGGATTTTTTCTAATTGACAAAAATGTTCCTTTAAGCTACAATTTTATATGTTTAAAATTACTTATTCTAAGAAGGCCAGAAAGTATCTCTCTAAAATGCCTAAGCAATGGCAAAAAAGAGTTATAAGTAAAATAGATTCTCTCGCTAAGGATCCTTATGCTTCCAATAACAACGCTACTAAGCTTGTTGGAAGAGAGGCTTATAGATTAAGGATTGGTGATTTTAGGGTTATTTACAATATTCATAATAATATACTTACTATTGAAGTTGTTGATATAGGTGCAAGAGGAGGAATATACAAATGAGATATGAAACTATTGAAAAAAATGGAAAATCTTTTGTTGTGCTTCCTATAGCTACATTTGAAAAATTGCAGCATGATGCTGAAATGATAAACGACATAAAAGCCTATGATGAGGCGATTGCAGAAGGTGGAGAATACTTTCCTTCTGAAGTTGTATATTCAGTACTTGAAGGCCAAAATAAGATTAAAGTTTATCGCGAATATCGTAAAATGACGCAGGAAGATTTGGCAAAAAAAACAAAGTTAAGCCGCGCATATATTGCTCAGATTGAGACCGATAAGAAAAATGGCTCCATAGCTGCGTTAAAAAAATTAGCTACGGCGTTAAATGTTGATATTGATGACTTAGTATAAATTTTGGAGATTTTGTATAATGACAATATTAGTAATCGCTGATCATGATAACAAGTCACTTAAGCAATCAACATTAAACACTTGTTTTGCAGCAAGTAAAATTGGTGGAGATGTGCATGTTATTGTTGCAGGAAAAGGCTGCGGTGCTGTGGCGGATGCGGCAACAAAAATTGCTGGCGTGAAAAAAGTTATCACTGCCGACAGCAGCGAATATGAACATTTTCTAGCAGAAAATCTTGCTGATTTAATAGTTGCTATGGCTGGTGAATATAGCCACATCCTAGCTCCATCTAACACTTTCGGCAAAAATTTTATGCCGCGCATAGCAGCGCTTTTGGATGTTGCGCAAATAACTGATGTGATGGAAATTATTTCGGCAGATACTTTTAAACGTCCGATCTATGCAGGCAATGCCATTGCCACTGTGCAAAGTTCTGACAAAATAAAAATCATGACGATCCGCACAACTTCATTTGAAAAAGCAGGGCAGGGCGGTTCGGCTGAAAAAGCCAGTGGCTCGGCTAAAGGTGATAAGGGACTTTCCAGCTTTGTGAAGTTGGAATCAGGTGCGAGCGACAAACCGGATTTATCTTCGTCACGTATTGTAATTTCCGGCGGGCGTGGCATGGGCAGCAAAGAAAATTTCAAATTGGTGGAAGCTGTTGCCAACAAAATTCCTGATTGTGCTGTGGGTGCTTCGCGCGCTGCGGTGGATGCGGGTTATATCTCCAACGAGCATCAAGTTGGCCAAACAGGCAAAATCGTTGCGCCTGAGCTTTATATTGCTGTAGGAATTTCTGGAGCAATTCAGCATTTAGCGGGCATGAAAGAAAGCAAAATCATTGTGGCTATCAACAAGGATGAAAACGCACCTATATTTGAAGTGGCGGATTTTGGCCTGGTGGCTGACCTTTTCAATGTTCTGCCTGAGATGGAGAAATTGCTCTAATTCCAAGGTCTATTGCCAATGCTGTCATGCACATTTTTTATTTCTAGATAATCACCCAGATAAATTGTGTGTGTGCCTTTATTTTTCAAATCGTATAAATTTATTGAAACTGCTGCATCGCAGATTTTATTTTGGTGGGTTAGATTAACCAGAATGTCAGCATTTTTGCAATCTTCAACCAAAGCAATTGGGTGTTTGGCGATTAGTGTTGTATAGCCATTTTTATTATATAAACAGCCAAAATAATCGCAGCTTGGCATTGTTTTAATATTCATAGCTGTTCGTAAACCCAACGTTTTTTGCCATTTTGTACGGGCATATCTTTCACTGGTCATTGAAGAAAAAAATATTTGCGAATCATCGCCTTTTAACGCAAAAAGATTACCTTTTTGACTGATTATTATATCTGGCGTTTTAGTGAAAAAAATAAGTATAATGCCAATGATGGCTGGTGCCAATCCATATAGGCGAATTTTACTTTGCCAAATCAGCAGCCATATTCCGCCGAAAATAATAAGCACAAAACTTGTATTCGACATTGATTTTATAGTGCTGAAAGGTTGTGGGAATGAAGCGATATATTCTGCAGATTTTAGCATTAGATGTATGCCATAAAAAGCTGGTTTAAGAGCAATATCCTGTAAATCAAACGGCATTAAAAATAATGCAAGAATTTCAAACGGCATAATTATAAAAGAGGTGATAGGTACGGCTATCAAATTGGCAACGATGCCATAAGCTGAAAAATAATTAAAATGATATATTGAAAAAGGCGTTGTAGCCAAACTGGCAATTAGCGACGAAATCACAATCGAGAAAAAATAGGCAAAAATTTTGCTGATAAGGCCGTAATTATTTACCTCGCGAAACATTGGTTTTAAGAAAATAAAACAGCTCACTAAAGCCGCAGCGGCGGAGAAAGACATTTGAAAGCTGGGCGTTAAAATACTCTCCGGTGCAATAGCAAGAACAACAATAGCGGCAACGGCTATAGAACGCATAGATATTGCGGTTTTATCAAAAATTATGGCCAACAATATCATAGTAGTGGTGATAAAAGAGCGTTGAGCTGGCACAGGCACACCGCTAATTAAAAGATAAAAACCGCTACTGAATATAGCAATGATCGCTGCAATTTTTTTTGTATTATGAGCAAGTGAAATGCTTGGAAATAAAAGCAAAATATAGCGAGCGCCCAGGAAAAAAATCATAGCAGCTAACGATAGATGCAATCCCGAAATTGAAATAATATGAAACGTACCGGCAACTTTCATATTATCCTGATCTTTTTGCGGAATAGCGCCTTGCTCCCCTACTATCAATGCAGTTGCCACAGAGCTTTCGCTGGGAATATTTTTATCAAGAATTTTATTGGTGATTGAGCGGCGTAGATTTTGTACGAAAATTTCAAATGAGTTCTGCTCTTTTTTCTGCAAAATATTTATATCAGCTATTGTGTAGCCGACAGCGCCTATTTGCTGAAAATAAGAATATAGTGAGAAATTATAATCACCAGGAATAACCTCAGATGGTGGCGGAGAAAGGAGAGCGAGCGTAGAAATTTTATCACCAATAGCCGCGCCATTATCTTTGGTTTTAACATTTAGACGAATTTTTTTTGGTGTCTCTTGCGCTTCAAATCCAGATATATAAACATCTTTAAAAAGAATTTGTGTTCCGTGCGTTTTGGGATGAATTTCTTCTATTGTAGCAGTGATATTAACTGGCCTGGTTTCTTTTTTTATAACAGGCGCAGCAACATTTATAGTTCTAAAATTAGCCGTAAAAAAACCACAAGCAATTGTTATAAATGCAATAAAGATTATATTTATCAGTTTGTTGTTGCGGAATATTATAGCAAAAATCATGAGTATGATTATCACAGCTGCGCTATAAAAAATTGCGGGCTCAAATTTTAAAGAAAAATATATCGCAATGCCAACGCCAAATAAAACTGGCAACCATACTGGTAAAATATCCTTTTGAGCCAGTATATTATCTTCTATTTTTTGTGTGATAGATGAAAGCATGTTATTTATTTTATGATTTGAATAGAATCATAAAGTAAAAATTTGGAATGAATAGGTAATAAATTTTTGAAAAACTTTTCCCTACCTGGGAATATAATCCAATACATTCAGAATAATTAAAACTAAGAAATCATGTGCTGTATTTCATATTTATCACTTTGCAAAACATACTGAGCTGCCTTTCTATTAACTGCATCAACTAGAACAGGAGCTTTTGCATTAACTGAAACTCTTCTCTCTTTGCCAGTTTCAATTACCGTAACAACAAATAATACAAGAAGGTTATCTGTGTTTATGCTAAGTATCTCACAGGCATCTTTTAAATCTTTTGTTTCTATGATTTGATTTTCATAATCAGCAGGAACAACTATGAAAGACAAAGACATATCATCTAATGACTGTAATAATTTAAACTGATCAGTACCTACATTTGGTAAAGCTGTAAGAACAAAGTTTACTGCTTCAGGAATTCCAAGCAGACCATGTTTAAAAACAATAGTCGTAGCCAAATCAACTTCTATTTCACCAAAACGACTTTGTACTTTTATTTTAGTGTTTTTAGTTTTTTCAGCAGGAACATTATGCGCCACAGAGGCTAACATTGAGTCTTGTTGTTCTGTAACCGTTTGCATTAAACTTCTCCTTTTTTTAATTATTAATTTATGAAATTAGATAATTTTAATTGACTAAGGCGATTATAAGCTATGTAAGTTGCTTGAACTAAAGCCTGTAAATTACTCATCGTAGTAGTGGCTTCAACTATGTCAGTGCTGGAAATATTTTTGATATTTTCAGTTATAGTTAAATCAACACTTCTATGAATTTCGGTAGCATCAGTGACAGACGTAGTTGAAGCTATAATATTAGCTCTTACTGCTGTAAGGCCATTGATAGCATCATCTACCATATCAAACGCTGCAGCTAATTTTGTATCATCACCAGCTGCATGTCCGTCCATCGCAAGATTAATGGCACCTATAAGTTTTTGAAATGCAGGATCATTAGCTAAAACTCCATAGCTTACATCCTGGAAATCACTAACTTTAATTGAAGGAGGGCTACTATCTCCTTGGTAGTAATTGTCAGTTGGCTCATTGGAACTATTTAAATTTGTATTCAGATTTAAATCTGACACTGCAGCAGTGTCGGTTTTGCTACCAGAAAATAAATAGCGGCCATCGAATTTAACGTTAAGCTGTGCTGCTATAGAATCAAGAGCTGCTTCTCCTTGTACAGCAAGAGGAATATCCGAACCAGAGGCAGCATTTCTGCTTAAAGTAATCAGTTGCGCGAAGTTAGCAGCAATGTCCTGAATTTTTTGTACAGACTGATTCATAGTATCAAGTCTTGCTTTTATTATAGTATTAGCAGTTACATAATTCTCAACGTTGCTTAAAGTTTCTTTGAAAGAGATCAATCTTTCAGCTGAGCCATCTCCAGCATATCCCTTAAAATCTTGATGCTGATTGCTGGTAGCAATTTGAGTAGAAACTTTTTCAAGCTCGCTTTGATTTTTAATAGCAAGATTTATAACAAAAGTTGACGGTGTTAGTGGTTTGAAATCTATTGCCATAAACTATAACCTTTTTTAAATATTCCTATATTGCCTGAGTAAGAGTTTTTAATAAGTCCTGCACTATGTTTATAATTCTTGCAGAGGCTCTAAAAATACTTTCCAATTCCATAATTTTTGATAATTCTTCGTCAGTGTTAACTCCGCCGCTTTTTTGGAATAAAGCTTTAAGACCATCCAAGCCAACAGATGCTGTGCTCTGCTGATTTTGTTTATCAACCGCAAGAGTTGCCGAATAACCTATAATTTCTCCCGAATAACGATTAAACGTTGTAGTTACAGCGCTCAAAGTCGATGTTTGCGAGAAAGAAACACTCGCCTGATCCAATGCACCAATTCGATCAATAATGTCAGCAGCTCCACTGCCCAAACCATAAGTAAACAGAGGGGTAGTAGGATCGCTAGGTTGATTCGATAAAATGAGCGATCCAGTCGATAATTTGTTTGGATTGCTAATTATATCAGAACGTACAGCCATATTGAGAGCTGCATTTGTTTGACTGTTGCTACCATTTGTAGAAAAAAAGTTATTCAAGCCGAAATAATTAGAAAAACCCTTATGAGTAACATCTGTGCTGGCTGTTGAAGGAAGACCAATTTCTTTGCTATCTAATTCATCAATAGCAATACCGAAATTTTCACTTGAGGTTGTTGTGATTTTCAAAAAGCCTGCTTCTCCTGGTGAAACAGGATTGCCGTTTGCATCAACAAGACTAGCACGAGCATAAGTTTGTGCTGATGGTGCATTATAAAACTGGCTATCTCCAGACACGTTGGTAACTGCGTTTGCCTCATATCTGGTGTTTTTTATGTTGGTTACGTTATCAGGTATTGTGTAGTCCACATTGGCAACAGAAACATTGCCATCGCCATCAGTTACCTGAACTTGCAGCCTTACAGTGTAGGACGCTCTGTTGTCATCACCACTAAAATCAAGAGTGAACGGAATATTTGTACGCCCTCTATCACCCGAATTAATTGTGTAAGTGTTAGGCACTGGCAATGTTGCCGGCGTATATGCAGTACTTGAATCGTTAGGGTCAATAACAGTTATAGAATTTATAACCACTGTTGCGGATGTGCCGGAAATATTATCCAGCTGCAAATCAAACTGAGCAGTACCAGCATCTGTGATATTATTAGATACGGCTGCTAAACTTATATCTCTTAAATTTCCAACAGTTGCTCTGTTTGGTACCGGACCAAAATAATAATTTATTTCATCCATTATTGTTTGAACTGTAGGCCTTCCAGCACCATCGCCACTGTCTAAAGAAGATAAATCCAAAGTTAGTGGCCTATACGATGCTTCATCACCATAAGGGCTATTTGCGGGAGTGCCATCTTGATTTAGCACTGCAAGCATTATGCTACCAGAAAATCCAACTTCATCAGTTGCTCTAATACTGGTCGTACCTGTTAATGAAGCTTGTGGCGGAAAGCTAGAGCCATCATTGTGCACAGCATTAACTTCATTGCCCAGATTATATGCAAGATTATTAAGCTGTTCGATAATTTTAGGTATTTCCGAATCACGTAATTCAAGTAATGATTTTATAGTACCGCTAGTAAGGCCTGTAGTAACATCCTCATTCTGACCAGCTGATACAAGTGTGCTTCCGGATGTTGTGACAGTGCCATCAGGTTTTATAAGAGTTGTTGTAATTGCTGTCATGTCACTGTCAGTAGTGAAATGATCAACTGAAGGTACGGTGGTGTGATGTATTTCATAACGTCCTGCAGTATCAAGCAAAGACACACCACTTCCGGTCAAAACTGACAAGAAACCGTGCGAATCAACAACTGTCGATACATTCATATATTCGGAAAGTTTTTGTAATTGTAACTCTCTGTTCTGCTCAACGATAAGACGCCCTTGAGTTCCTTCAGCGAAATCGTTTATATGTCTGTTAGTGTCGCTAAGAGTTGATATGATACTATTTACAGTGTTAATATCAGAATGAATGTCCTGGTCTGCCTGAACACGCATATTTTCAAGCTTTGTAGCAATCTCAGAAATTTTTCCCGCAAGATCTTTACCAGCATTAATAGCCGCAACTTTCAATGAAACAGTTTCTGGATTAGTGCTCAATATATGGAATGCATTGAAGAATGCGTCAACTTTTGAGCTTAGACTGCTAGTGGAATTAGGATCGCCAAATAAGCCCTGGATACTATCAAAATATGAACTCATTGTGTTAGCA
>CAZOKN010000052.1:0-11137 GCA_964580525.1 uncultured Rickettsiaceae bacterium | reverse complement strand
TCAAGCGAAAACCAAGTACTTTTTTCACGCAAGTCGCTATCAGAAAATTCGGTGTTAGAAAGATAGGTGGATATATAATAAGAACAATAGCTTTGTCCAAGTTCCCAGCCGCGCTTATATAGCGGTTCACTCATTTTATAGCCGTCAAATTGTGTTTTATATTTTGTTCTGGTGTAAGTGCTTCCATAGGTAGCCATGCCGGTTTTGCAGCCGTCACTCCAGCCTTCTTTATATGCGGGAGGGCCTTCTTGTGGTGGGTGTGGCATGCCGAATGTATCAAGCTCGGATGAGCATGCTGTAGCCATAATTAATATAAGTGTTAAAAGATATTTTTTCATAATATTAAATCTTATTTTTACTGGAAAAGAGGGATCTGTTTATTATCCTGCCTTGTCCATTCAGTAACATACCATCTGCAATATCTAAAACCCACGCGCCATGATGAAAAATATTCTTGATTCTCAAGCATCAGCTCATCATATTTATATTTGTAGGCTTTTTTGTAAGTTAACAAACCATTCGATGCAAGACCACTCTCGCAGCCATCTTTCCAACCGGAGCGGAAAGTGTCGGTTCCTTCAGGAGCGCCATCTCTCATGCCCTTATATAATCCGAAAGGTACCGGCTTGGTAATTTGGCTACACCCACTTAGAAGTATTAGGGCTACTATAATAAATCTTTTTTCCATAAATTTAAGGCTTGTTCCCTCTTGTTTTTTAAACGGCTTTTTATAAGCACTGTTTTTTCACTTATCGTGGAATTCATTTCCGTCATTACAAAATTCCTCCATTACCTTTTTGTATGTTGTGTTGCAGAATATATTTTCTGCATTGTTCATAAGCAGCTTCCCAGCCGTTCATGTAAGTTTTATCGTCGAGTAATTTCCAGTCCTGCTTAAATTTATATTTAAATTTATAAAAATAATTCGACGAAGCATTAGCACCTGATTCGCAACCATCTTGCCATCCCTGTATATAAAGGGGAGGATATTCATAGTTACCTGCCGGTCTTTCAAACATTCTATATTTCCATAATGGAACGTTCTGGCATCCGGAAACTATTAATATTATCAATATGGCAAAATATTTTTTCATTTTTATTTATAAGCTATACTGTGCCAACGCTTTCATTGTGTATCCACAGTGGTTAAAACCATATTTCCAGGCAGCGTTATAAAGTCTGTCGTATCTTAGGTTGTTATCTAGAGTGAATTGATAAGCACCTATTGTCTGGTAAAAAGATGTGTTTGTTGAAGCTACACCAGTTTTGCAACCATCAACCCAACCTTGCTGATAATTTTCAGGTCCTTCAGGTGGATTCATATCTAAAGCCAAAGGCTTTCTTAATGTAAAGCTGTGGTCTGGTCCTGTGCATGCAACACAAGAAAGTATAATCAAAGTTAGTGCAATTTTTTTTATCATATCGTTACCATTTATAAGCTTATGTTGTTATTTACAAAAACGCTGCAGTACCTATCGCCGTTTTTGTAACCAGAGTTATATTCATCCTCGGTTATAAATTGTGGGTTTGGAGGTTTGTCATATTCTCTATTTAATCCAAAACCTGTTTGTCCCAGGAAGTTATAACACCCATCTCTAAAGCCCAGGCTGTACAAATCTTCCGTTTGTGGCAGGTTCCTTAGAAATAGGGGTTCAGGAGAGAAAGAGCCTTTGTGGCTTTCTTCGTCCACCAATGTCACACAGCCTGTTAGAGCTAGTGATATAAGTGCTGTTTTTAGTATGTTTTTTACGTTTCTTTCTCTCATCATGGGCATGTATATACACTATAATTAATACATTGTCAACTATATTTCCATAACTATAGAAATATAGTGTTTTATAGGCCAGATATGCAATTCTAGGTTTATAATAACTAGGCTTTTAGGGGGTATTTTTTTTGCTGTATTTTTTTACAGGGAAAGCTTACTATCTGCGTAGCTAATCCAATTCTTGAAAAACATGAAAAGCATAAATCCTTTTACCGGCAAATTAATAAAAGAATATACCACTCTTTCTGATAAAGAAGCGGCCGGGAGAATTGCATTGGCCGATGCGGCATTTGATAAATGGCGAAAAACTGACTTTGCAACGCGCAGTGATTTAATGCTAAAAGCTGCAGAAATTTTGCTTAAAAATAAGGATAAATATGCTCGTTTGATAACGGATGAGATGGGCAAAGCTATTAAAGAAGCACGAGCAGAAATTGAAAAATGTGCGTTTGTTTGTAAATATTATGCCGATAATGCTGAAAAATTTCTGCAGGACGAAAAAATCATTACTGAAGCGCAGGATAGTTTTGTAACATATCAGCCTATGGGGGTGATTCTTGCAGTTATGCCGTGGAACTTTCCTTTTTGGCAAGTATTTCGTTTTGCAGCCCCAAGCCTTATGGCTGGTAATACATGTGTTTTAAAACATGCCTCTAACGTTTCAGCCTGTGCCTTGGCAATTGAGGAAGTTTTTGTAGAGGCTGGTTTTCCACAAGATGTGTTTAAAACCTTATTAATTAAATCCACACAAGTTGCAAAAGTTATAAAAAACAAAGCGGTACGGGCGGTAACTCTAACCGGCAGCACACAAGCCGGGAAATCTGTTGCGAAAGTTGCTGGTAGCGCACTCAAGAAAACAGTTCTAGAGTTAGGCGGAAGTGATGCCTATATTGTTTTAGCAGATGCAGATGTTAAAAAATCGGCAGCCCTTTGCCTTAAGAGTCGCATGATAAATGCTGGACAGAGCTGCATTGCGGCCAAGCGTTTTATCGTTGTTAGCGAAATTTATGATGAATTTGTGGCTGCGATGCTTGAGTTAATGAAAGGTTTGAAAACGGGAAATCCTCTTGATGAGCAAACTGATATAGGCCCGATGGCAAATTTGCATTTTAGGAATGAACTGCATAAGCAGGTGGAAGATTCTATTGCCAAGGGAGCAAAATGTTTGCTGGGTGGCAAGATAGAAGGCGATGTTGAAATATATCAACCTACATTGCTAGTGGATGTTGCTAGAGGAATGCCTGCATATAAAGATGAGATTTTTGGTCCGGTGGTTTCAATCATAAAGGCTCGCAACGCAAAAAATGCGGTTGCGATTGCAAATAGCAGTGTTTTTGGACTCGGTTCGGCTATCTTCACTGGCGACATAGCTAAGGCAAAAAATATCGCTCGTAAAGAAATCGAGGCGGGAGCTTGCTTCATAAATGATTTTGTAAAATCTGATCCAAGACTGCCATTTGGCGGTGTGAAAGAAAGTGGTTATGGCCGCGAACTTTCTTATTTTGGAATTCGGGAATTTGTGAATATTAAAACCGTTGTTGTTGCGTAAATATTATTCTACCATTCTTTGAAAATAAAAAAAGCCGCTAAAACTATCAGGCAAAAACCTACAACATGATTCCATTTTATGGGCTCACCAAGATAAAAAATTGAAAATACTACAAACACACATAGGGTAATAATTTCTTGAATAGTTTTCAGTTGAGCAGCGGAGAAATAGCCATATCCCATCCTGTTTGCCGGCACTTGAAAGCAATATTCCGCAAATGCAATTCCCCAGCTCACCAATATAACGATATATAATGGATAGGATTTAAACTTCAGATGGCCATACCATGCGAATGTCATAAAAACATTTGATAGGAGTAGTAAACCTATTGTAGTTATTGGTGTAAGAAATTGGTTCATAAAATTTTTCTATAAGATTTTAAAATTAATTTTATTCAACAAGTTGCACAGATTTACAAAATGAGTCCAAAGACATCCAGTCATTACATGCCTTAGAAAATGATGTTGGCTTGAGGTGAATGGAATCAATATAGTATTTTGAAGATGCTTTATTATCTTCATTCAAAGTCATACTGTATATATCTATAAATGAAACGCCTTTAATTTTGGTAATCTTAGATAATTCTTCGTTAAATTTCTTGATAATATAAGAGCGCCATTTTTTATCTTCTAAAGAAATACTAACCATGCTATCTGCAGGTACACCATAGAATATTAAATTTAGGCTTTTGTTCTCGGCTTGATGTAAACAAAATTCAACGTAATTTGTGACTATATTTTTTATTGTTGTATTAATAGACTCCTCATCCAGTTTTCCTATTTTTTTATGATAAGGCAAAATACCATCCTCTACGCGTGTATCTATTTCGCCAAACATTATAACTACCGTGGAGTTTTTTGGTATTTCTTTTAAGACATAATCGAAGGCTGTTGTATGTCTATTTTTTTGTGCATTGGAAAGATGGCGTGCTTGTGCACCTTTAATTAATTCCGGCTTACATTTATAATTAATTTTTCCAATTTTAACATTTGTAAAAGCTGGTGATAGGCAGTGACTATCTCCTAGAAGGTATAATGTTTTATCATATACTCCTTCGTATAGTTTAGGGTTAGTGTAATGAAATTTAATTAATTCTAACAGATAATTATAATATGTTTGGAAATGGGTGTAATTGGGAAAAGGAATGTGCGTTGGCGCAACTGGAATTTCATTTATTTTATTTAAGACAGACTTACACAAATCAAAATTATTGTCCTTAAAATAAATAATAGCTTTGGTTACATTCAATCCTATCATTTGAAATTCAGATAAGGATGACTCTTCTTGGATCTTAGAAAGAAAGGCAAGAAGCTCATCGTATTTTCTAAGAAACAGTAAACAAAAAACTGTATTGTAAACAGCGTTAATCGTAAAATATTTGCTGTGCAATGATTTTTTATATGCTGATAAGGCTTTTTCAAGCTCGCCCATATCTGCATATATAGTGGCTGCGGTATTGAGAATAAGTCCATTATCTGGCGATAGAGAAATTGCTATCTCAGAAAATTTTGAAGCTTCCTTATATTCTTTCTGGCGATGTAATGCACTGGCTAGGTTATTATAATATCCTGCATTATCTGGCTCAATACTAATCGCTTTTTTAAAGCAGGTTATTGCTTTATCTAATTCTTGTTTTTTAAGAAATGCAAGTCCAAGAATGCCGATTGGAATAGAGCTCTCAGCATTTATTTTCATAGCTTCAGAGGCATATCTTATAGCCATATCAGAATTATTTACGACATTGCAAAGACTGGCCATCCTATACAAAACCTCAAAATTATCCGGCTGTTGGCTTAGTATTTTTAGATATAAACTTTCTGCTTGTGGGAATTCGCCTTTGCTGTGGTGCCCAATGGCATCTTTCAATAATTTATCTATAACATGTTGTTCAACGTCTGCCATAAGCTTCCTGCTTCTTACTAACGCACTATTGATAGTAGAAAATACTCCAGGAAATACTTTTATTCAACGATCCATTTAACATTTATTCCTGGTACATGTGAAGGGCAGATTGCAGTTTCTAAATCTTTCTTGGCATTAATTATATTTTCATCAATTTTCCAAGGTGTATTCATAATAATTAATCCACAGCCTGTTAGCTTTTCTGGTGTTGTAGGCTTTTCGATAAAACATTCTATAAGTAATGTTTTTGGAATGTTTAATAATTTTATATCGTTGTAAAAATTACTTATTGGTAAATGCGCTTTTAGTGGAAACCATATCATAAAAATACCATGTCCCCATTTCGGCAAGGCATGTTGCAATTGTTTTGTCAGAGTGGCAAATTCGTCTTTTTCTTCAAAAGGTGGGTCGATTAAAATCAGGCCACGTTTTTCCTTCGGTGGAATATTTGCCCTCATTGCCTGATAGGCATCAATGTTTAGAACTTTAAATGATGTGTAAAGACTAGCAGAATAATCGCATAAAGTTTTGTAATCTTCAGGATGAAGCTCGTTAGCGATAAATCGATCTTGTTGGCGAATGAGTTTGGCAGTTATGGCTGGAGAGCCCGGATATGCATTTATATCACCTGATTGGTTAAATTCTTTTACTAAATTGATATAATTAACCAAAAGCTCATTTTTTGGATTTAGATTAATTAACGATTGGATGCCCTTTTCAGCCTCTTTGGTTTTTTGTGCCTGTTCGGAATTTAGTTTGTAAAGGCCTATTCCGGAATGCGTATCAAGTACAAAAAACGGCGAATCCTTTTTTTTCAAATGTTCCAATATTTGCATAAGCACTATGTGCTTTATAACATCGGCAAAATTACCAGCGTGATAGATGTGTCTGTAATTCATAAATTTTTACCAAAGCCGAGCTTGATATGGCTGGCAGTTCTAAACTCTAATAGGAATGATAACCAGAACTTTACCCTTAGCATTTAATCTACGTTGTAGAAGGTAACTTACTGGGTTGTGCAGCATTCTTGTGAACAACGTTTCATTGCCTGAGAAAAGCTTACTCGTGAAGAAGATTGCATGTGGGTATTCTTTTATAATTTTGTCCGTTATCCCAGAAAGCTTAGCTAATATATCAGTGCCATAAGCATGATATTCTTCGCTAGGGATACCTTTGCGGTGGCATAGATCAACATAGCGTTTTAACATTGTTTTGATGTCGCTGCGGCTTTGTTTTAATTTTTCATCGTCAATTAATCTTTCTATGTCGATTTCACCAACACTGACAAATATGAAGTTTTTGAAAATACCTGGGAATTTTTCCTGAACATATTCAAAGGAAGTCAAGCCACTCGCAAACACTCTACTAACCAACAAAACAGCCGTAGGTAAATCTTTGTTGATATGTGGAGGTTTTACAGCTTTTCCTGATTCAAATACTTCAGTTAAATGCTCTTCCACAGTGTTTATTTTATTAGTTACTCCGCAATAATGTCTCTTTATCAAGATACAGCCAAAAACTATTACGCTTGTTATAAGAACTGTAATCCAGCCACCAGTGGTGAATTTTTCAACTACGGTTATAATCAATATTCCGCCGCAGATTATCATAGCAAGAAGTACGGCTGATAAATCCCATATCCATGTTTTAAATGATTGGGCTTTCTTACGGTTCTTAATGTGGTATCTGCAAATACCTGCGAAAGACAGAGTGAATGTTAAAAATACGTTTATGCTGTACAACACAACTAGCAAGCTAACTTCCCCGGAAGTTATCAACAGAATTCCAAGGGCTGAACCGCCCATAATCATCACTGCATTTTTAGTCACTAGACGGCTGGAAAGTGAGCCGAAAAATGAAGGCATCCAGCGATCTATGGACATGTTTGAAAGAACAGGGGGACCAGCTAAAAAGCCTGTGTTGGCTGCTACAAATAATATTCCTGCTTCCAGCAATAGTACAAGTCCTACGAAAAATGGAGAAAAATTAAATCCATTTATACTCCAATGAGCGGTAATTTTTTTGAATACTGTTGCGTTTAGAGTTTCCCCTTCAACATGATGAGCGCCCCAAAGTAGATAAAGCAGGATAATTCCGCCAGCCATGAATGCCAAAGAAAAAGCTATACACCACATCGTTGTTTTGCCGGTTTTTACTTTTGGCTCTGCAAGATTGTGCAAACTGTTTGATACTGCTTCTAATCCTGTGTATGTACCACCACCAAGAGAAAATGCTCTTAAGAAAAGAGCCAAAACTGCGAACCAGCCTATTTCGGCAGACATTTTTTTAGAGTCATCTATTGCTTGTGGGAATAAATCTGCCAAACCTGCAGAGTGGGCTGAAATACCGTATAAAATCAGGAATACGTGAGTTGCCATAAAGCTTAAGAAAATAGGCATCAGAATTTTGACTGATTCCTTCATACCACGCAAATTAAGGTATGTGAGCAGCATGACGAAGAAAAACTCAACTGGTAGCTTGGCGGATTGTATGGAGGATGGCATTATACTGAAAAGCGCATCAACACCGCTGGCGATTGAAATTGCTATTGTAAGTACATAATCAACAATCAATGCAGAGCCAGAAACAAGGCCGGCCTTTGGGCCAAGCAATGTTGTTGCAACCCTATATCCACCACCACCATGTGGGAATAATTTTATAACCTGAAGATATGCAAATGCTATAATGAAAACTGTAAGAGCGGTGGCAATAGCCAAAAATATAGCCAGGTGCTTGTGTTCACCAAGGGCGATGAATGCTTCTTCCGGACCATAGCATGATGATGATATACCGTCGGCACCAAGGCCAACCCACGCAAAAAATGTTACAAGTGCTATATGATTTTGGATGCCTTTTTGCAGTGGATTTATTGCTTTTCCTACTACGAGGCGCTTTACTCTTGCGGGAAGGGTTCTAATAAACTGTTTTTTGTTAAGTAACATATAAAATAAAAATCTTAATAAAACAATATGTTGCAAACCCTAAATAATAGGAATCATCCTAATATGCCCAATCAATAACACAGTAATGATACAAGTCAATGTTAATTTTTGGTATGGAAAATTTTTAGCCAGTAAATATGTATTGTTTGTGTTTCCATTTGGCAATAAAACCAATAATTTGTTTGATTTTCGTACAAAAAAGCGTAACATAAAAGAAAATAGGTAATTTTTTAATAGAGTCTTAAGAATATGACTGCTGAGGTAAAACCTCGAGAACGGCTATCCTATGAAGAAACAGAGCGTGGTTTGCGTCTTGTTGTGTTCGAAGGAATGGCAAGCCAAACAATGGAGTCTCTCACCAAGGGCGTTTTTTTGATTGGTATGGCTCTGCAATTGGGCGCGTCTAACATGGTGGTTGGTCTTTTAGGAGCTATCCCATTTCTTTCTAACTTGTTCCAAATTTTAGCAATTAATCTAGTTGAAAGATATCGCAACAGAAGAAAAATTGTGGCCATCTCATGTTTTATAGGCCGTAGCTTTTTACTTGTTGTTGCAGTTGCACCGTTTGCCCCTACTCAGCATATGGCTTTGGCTTTAGTTATATTTGGTGTTGCTATGCGCTATTGTGTGGGTGCGTTGGCTGGTTGTGGTTGGAATTCGTGGATGCGCGATCTTGTACCCAAGGTGATAATGGGACGTTTTTATAGCAGAAGAATGTTTTTTACGACAAGTATTGCTGCGTTTTTGGGCTTAGGAGCAGGTTTCTTCCTCGATTGGTGGAAACATGAATTTAGTGATAAAGATGTGATTGGCTATTCCTCTCTATATTTGAGCGGATGTTTGGCTGGTATGATCAGCGCATTTATTATAATGAAAATTCCACACCCTAAAATGCATGAGCCGGAAGCTGATGACTATCGTAAAAACTTCACGCTAGATTATCTTAAAGAGCCTTTGCGCAATGAAAATTTCCGTAAGCTTATTTATTTTTTGATGTCGTGGAACTTTGCTATCAACCTGGCATCGCCATTTTTTGCGGTTTATATGTTAAAAACCCTAAAATATGACATGCTATTTGTTGTAGCTATTACTCTTATGAGCCAGATAGTAAACGCTTTTTCTCTAAAAACTTGGGGACGTTATATTGATAGATTCAGTAACAAGAATGTATTGGCTATTTGTGGCACGATTTTTATTTTCTGTATATTCAGCTGGACGTTCCTGACTTTCCCAGACAAACATAAATATACTACCCCAATGATTATAGTTATACACATTATTATGGGTGTTGCGATGTCGGGGGTAAGTTTGACAACAGCAAATATAGCTATGAAATTCACACCAAGCCGTAAAGCTACATCATATTTAGCGATTAACACGGTTTTAACTTCAATGGCTGCGGGTATTGCACCTTTATTCGGGGGATTATTTGCGGATTATTTTGAAGATAAAATTTTATCATTCGACATACATTGGCAGGATGCAAAGGGTGAGATTTTTATCAATACTCTCAGCATAGAAAACTGGGACTTTTTCTTCGTATTATCTTCAATACTTGGGTTATATGCTCTGCGCAGACTTGCTCTCGTTGAAGAAGATGGTGCAGTTCATGAAAAAGTAATGATTCGCGAAATTATGATGGATACCGGTAAAGTATTAAAATCCTTATCAACTGTTGATGGTCTCCGCGATTTAACCATGACGCCTATGGCAATGATGGTTAATCTTGTCAAAAAGAAAAAATAGTGCGGGTATTGGCCAATGTATCAAAAAGCAGCAGATTCTATTATACGTAAAATATCTCATTCGAATTATCGCGGTGTAAGAATAGCTAGAAAAGTTAGGGAAGTTTTATAAAGTTATGTTGTTTAGAACGCTAATATTATCAATATTATTATTCTCATCTGCACCATGTTTTGCAGCAACATATTCTGTTACTGAAGATGTAGCGGGAGAACTGAAATATTATACCATTGGTGATGAAGATGATTTATACGCGCTTTCGCGTCGATTTGATGTGGGAATTGTTGAGATTATATCCGCCAATCAGGGTGTTGATCCATGGCTGCCGGAGAAAGGTTCTTTCCTGACAGTTCCAGCTTTATATATTCTGCCAAAAGCTGAGCATAAAGGCATAGTGGTTAATTTACCTGAGCTTCGCCTCTATTATTATCCTGATAAAGAAAAAGTTATGACTTTTCCTATAGGCATAGGCCGCGAAGGATGGCAGACGCCGCTTGGCCCGAACAAAATTGTTATGAAAAGAAAAAATCCTTCATGGACACCACCAGCATCAATTAGGGCAGAAAATCCTGATTTGCCTGATGTTGTTCCGGCAGGTCCTGACAATCCTATGGGCGCTTACGCCCTTAGTCTTGCGGAAGATGGCATTGCCATTCATGGCACTAACAAACCTTATGGCATAGGCACAAGATCGAGTCATGGTTGTATTCGCATGTATCCTGAAGATATAGAAGCTTTGTTTAATGCTGTTCAGGTTGGTACCAAGGTTACCATTGTCGATATGCCTTATAAGCTAGGTTGGTGGGATGGAACGTTATTTTTAGAAGTTTCCCCAACACAGGAAGAGATAGATTTAATAGCAGATAAATATCAGGTTCCTGAGCCTACTATGAAAATGGAGATTTACAGAGATGTTGAAAAAGCGGTGGGCAAGGCCGAAGGTATTAAATGGCATGAAGTGGAAAATGCTATGATAAAAAGGGAAGGAATCCCTATTGCTATATTCTCTAAGAAAAATAAAAACCCTGACCAAAAACCAACTACAGAAGAAAAACCAATCGAAGATAATTCTGTAGATGATGAGAGTCAGGGTTCAAATCCTGAGTAATTCTAAACTACTTTTTCTGAGAAGCTTTGAAAATACGATCTGATTTCATGCTCGCAGCTTCAGCAGCAGCGGCAGCTCTCTCAGCAGCTTCGCTAGCACGTCTTGCTTCTTCAGCAGCGCTAGTT
>CAZOKN010000051.1:0-11923 GCA_964580525.1 uncultured Rickettsiaceae bacterium | reverse complement strand
CTGCTTTACATCGAAAACAGTTTTTTTGTACTGGCCGTCTTTTTCTTTTAAACCTTTAGAACAAGAATCTTTCCCTTGATTATGGCAATAAATACAATAGTTCGCATCATCCAACGCCTGCAGCAAACTGCCGCCTTTATCAGTCAGAGAAAAACCTTCCCTATAACGTAAATGTTCATCAGAAAGTTTTTGCACAGTAACACCATGCACAACTTCTGTTTCAACCGGAACTAAATTAAAAAAGTCCAATTTCTTTGGAACTTTAAATAGCACGCCCTTCTTATGATATTTTTGGCCTTCTTCAGTATAAAGCGCCCATGCCGCATATTTAGTTGCCAAATCAATATTTTCTTCATTAGACTCTTTTGCTTCTAACCAAGCATTTACTGTATCAGAATAAGTTTTTTCAGAAAATTCAGCTTTAAATAGTTTTTCAAGTTCGCTTCTAATCTCCGCACCATCAAAAGATGCTGCATCTGTCTCTTTATATTTTTTTGCTACCTGTCTTTGAACAAACAACCTTTTGCATGTGTAAATATTTGCAAGTTCACTATGCTGAGAAACCAGACCATCAACTTCTTTTCTGATGCCAAAAAGTTTTGCAATAAAATCTTCGACATGCGGAGCAATATCTATCAGCAAATTCGAAATATCTTTTTCTGCAAACTCATTCTTATCAAGCCTTGCAGCAACAAGCTTATTATGCAAATCAGCATTTGCTTCCGCCAGTTCTTTAACAAACAAAGCATCAATCTTTGCAAGACCGCTTCTTGCGTATAAATCGTTAAATTCCAAATTAAAACCAAGTTTTAACGAAGACATAATATTTTTATTCCTTTCTAAATCACATAGCTGTACTAAGAACTCTAGAATCTTAGAATTCTAATTTTCTAAATACCAGTACCTGGGAAATCTTCCTTCTTGCCAGCATTTCTAACTGGTGCAACAAAGTTAGCTTCCACATATTCTTCAAGTTGATTAACGCTTTTTGCTATGCTTTGTGAACCATTTTCAATAATCAAATCAGCGTTTTCAGGCTCTTCAAATTTATCAGAAACGCCTGTGAAATTTTTGAGTTCTCCTGATCTTGCTTTTTTATACAAACCTTTAGGATCACGCTTTTCACAAGTTTTCAAATCAGCCTTGATATATATGCTGTGGAAATTATCAGGCATAGAACTACGCGCACGCTTTCTATCATCCGCATAAGGCGATATAAATGCTGTAATAACTATAATTCCAGCTTTAGCAAACAAAGCAGCAACTTCGCTCACACGTCTCAAATTTTCTGATCTATCTTTATGATCAAAGCCCAAATCAGCACATAGACCTTTTCTGATATTATCGCCATCTAAAACATAAACCTGGTAACCTTTGGCAAATAAACGCCTTTCAAGTTCCATAGCTAAAGTTGTCTTTCCTGCACCCGATAAACCGCTAAACCACAATATTCCACCTGTGTGGCCATTATTCAATGCCCTTTGCTGTGATGTTATAACGTCATCCACAGCAAATAAATGCTCTGATTTAAACTGTTTCTCAACACGTTGATTCGAAAAACCTTCCATGCTGATAATACCACCACCAGCAACAGTATAGCCATCCATCAACATGAAACGGCCAGTTTTTGGATTACTTTCAAACTCATCTAAAGCCGCAAGTCCACGCACGTGGAAAACAACTTCCGCTACACCGTTTTTATCAACTTTCTTTGCCTGTTTATGCGAAAGATCATCAGTACTTACAACCTGCTCAATCTCACGCAACTCAACCTTATACTCACTTGTGTTGATCTTCATCACATAACGTTTACCAACTTCCAAAGGCTCTTTCCCTAGCCAAAAAATTCTGGCACGGAATAAATTGGTAAGTACTGGTGCATCTTTCCTAAGTGATGCCACTTCACCACGCTCAACGAAAATTTGTTCATCAAGTGTTATACCTATACAATGCCCAGCAGCAGCTTCTTTCCAGGGCTTTGCTGCTCCCCAAATTTCTATAGAGGTAACTTTAGATGTTTTGTTTGATGGCGAAAAAATCAATTCATCGCCAACTTTTATTTTTCCACTTTCAATACGTCCCGCAAAGATTCTTTTATGTTCGTCAAAACGATAAACGTCCTGAATTGGAAAACGTAAAGGAAGATCATAAAGCTCTGGTTTTTTTTCAAAATTATCTAGCGCTTCAATTACTGTTGGGCCTTTATACCAAGACATGTTTTCCGACTTTTTAACCATATTTTCGCCTTCACGTGCAGCAATCGGGATTATATCTCTAGGTTCAACACCTATTTCTTTCAGATATTTTCTATATTCTTTTTCGATTTTTTTAAATTCAGATTCAGAATAATCAACAAGATCCATCTTGTTAACCGCAACAGTAATCTGCCTTACGCCCAGCAAATGTAATAAATAACCATGCCTTTTTGATTGTTCTTTAACACCTTCCTTTGCGTCTATAATCAACAATGCCGCTTCACTCATCGCAGCACCAGAGATCATGTTTTTTAGAAATTCTTTATGGCCAGGAGCATCAATAATAACATAATCACGCTTTTTGGTTTTGAACCATATTTGCGAGGTATCTATTGTTATTTCTTGATCTCTTTCGGCTTGCAATGCATCCATCAAAAACGACCACTCAAACTGCATACCGCGTCTTTTACACATAGCCTGAATCTGCTCAAACTTGCCGTCTGGCAATGAATCAGTATCATGAAACAACCTACCAACGAGGGTAGATTTACCATGGTCAACGTGACCAACAATCACTATCTTCATCTGCTCGCGATCTATTGCTTTATCTGCAATTGCTGCTGTTTTTTTCTGTGCTTGCATTACTGTCTTCCCTTAATATTAATTAAATACCTGAATAACTTCCTACACAAACACCGTACCACTGGGATGATGTAGCATTAGCAGGCGTCTCTGCGTGTTTTGAGTATGAGCTGAAGTAACGGCCCATACCATCTTTTTGTCCATAAATGCTGGTCACAAGAACTTTTCCTGCATCATCTTTTGACAAAAAAGTAATAATGCCATCACCAGATATAACTTGAACATCCTGATCTTTTGCGTTTTCTACCATACGACCTTTGGCATTTTCTGCATCCACCACTTCAAATTTCAGAGATATTTCTTCCTTAGAATTAGCCTTAGGAGCAAATTCCGCCCTGTTGCTATTTGCAGTAGATGATAGATTATAATTACAGCTAAAACTTTTAACTTCTTGCAATTCAGCTGCATTCAATAAAGAAGGTGAAAAAGCTAGTATAAGGAAAGACAAAATTTTATAATTTGGCATAATTAATTTCCTTTCTAAATTGTTATTGATTGCTAATTACTAGTTGTTAACTACATATACCCATCAGCTCTGAGTCTCTCAAAGCTTGACTCATCCTCATCAGCGCCCATAGGACGGCCAGAACGCTCAGAAACCTTGGTTACTTTCAGCTCTTCGATAATTTCATCAATATTTGTAGCATGGCTTGCTAACGGCCAGGTAATTCCTTTTTCTCCAAGAGAACGGAAACGCATCATCGCGCCACCAAAATCACGGCCTTCAAACTCGTGATAAGGCTTTGCAAAATATAATGGCACCATTGGTATATTTTCACGTTTTATATATTGCCAAACATCTAGCTCAGTCCAGTGTAGAAGAGGATGGATTCTCACATGGGTTCCTGGTGGAAAATCCGTTGTATATTGATCCCAAAACTCAGGCGGCTGATCTTTAACATCCCACTGACTTTCAGAATTGCGCGGACTAAAATAACGCTCTTTCGCACGCGTGCCTTCTTCGTCACGTCTTATACCGGCAACCAGGCCGCCAAATTTATACTTGGCCATAACCTGCTTTACACCACCAGTTTTACGTGCAGCAAGACGGGCAGCCGCAGGCAGTGTTGGGTCTGTTGTTTCAAGTGGCGGGCAGATCTCCGTTATAAGATCAATCTTCCACTCTTTTGTGTATTTATCACGATAAGCATAAACCTCTTCCATTTCAAGCTCGGTATCGCAATGAATAAGAGGGAATGGAACTTTGCCAAGGAACGCTTTACGCGCGAGATGAATCATCACCGTACTATCCTTACCAAAAGACCAGAACATGCCCATCTTTTTTATTTTGTTAAAAGCTTCTCTAAAAATATAGACGCTTTGTGCTTCTAGTTTGTCCAAATGATCCATTTCTCTGACCGTCATTTCTAAACTCTCTTTTTATTAAATTATATATTCCAATCTGGTTTTCCTGGCGCACTACCTTCAATATGAATACCACACTCAACCTTTTGTTCCCCACCCGGCAATTCCGCCGTATGCGCCCAACGCCCCGCCCGCTCATCTTCTCCAGCTTTCACCGGCCTTGTGCAAGGTTCGCAGCCAATTGAAAGATAACCTTTAGCAAGCAATGGATGCTCAGGCAAATTTCTTTTTTCAAACTCTTCCGCTGAACGCTCTTTTGTCCAGTTAGCTAAAGGATTAACTCTAAAACGACCATCTTCATTCAGCTCTATAGTTTCCATTTCATGGCGTTGCTTGGTCTGGTAACGCTTTCTACCCGTTATAATCGCTTTATACCCACCTTCATCCAAAGCCCTCTGCAACGGCTCAACTTTTCTCATCCAGCAACATCTGTTCGGCTGGGTTTTCCATAAGTCGCCATTAGGATCTATCTTGGTAACCAATTCCTGCCTTGGCTTAAGAAATATTACATTAGTAAGCCCTAGCTTTTTCTTTATGGTTTCAACATATTCCAAAGTTTCAGAAAAATGTTTTTCTGTTTCTAAAAATAAAACAGGCGTATTTTTTTCTACTTCAGCCACAAGCGAAAGTAGCAATGCGGAACCCGCACCAAAAGACGATACCAACGCTATCTGTCCTTTGAACTCATCTTTTATCATCGCGCTGAGCAATTCTCGTGCATCAAGATGGCCAAAGAATGTCTGTAATCGACTAAGCGACGCCGTCATTAAACCTTCTCCTCAACACCAGCTAACTCTTCATATTCCAGCCAGGTTTTCTCATCTATAAATTTATTGCTCATGGCTTCAACCTCTTTCATGGAAAGTCCTATATCCCGCCATTGCTGCCTTTTTAGAGCTATTTCTTCTAAACGATCTTTCCATTCAGCAAAAAATATTTTGCCTATAACTTCTTTTATTCTTTTTGCCAAAGTTGGGCTTTTGCCGCTTGTGCTTACAGTAATTAGCAAATCACCCCGACGCACAATACTAGGGAAAAAGAAATCGCAATATTCCCTACGATCCTCAACATTTACCAAAACTTTTAGCTCACGTGCTTTCTTAGCGATTCTTGCTGCTCTTTCTTCGTGAATATCCACAATCATAACAGCGGAAAAATCTTTCAGCTCTTCATCATGTGGCATTCTTGTAAGCAGTCTTTTGCCAGCTATATCCCAAAATTCCTTGCCAAAATCATCTGCAAAAACTTTTACGTCCCTTGCACCAGATTCATCAAGTAACTTCAGTCTACGCAAAGCTGCATCACCACCGCCAATAAGCGCTATACTAAGCTGCGATAAATCAAGAACTATAGGAAACATAGGCCACTCCTCTACTTAAGCAGCTTTCGCCCATTTATATTTTGAGCTAAGCTTGGTTTCTACCAAAGTCGCAATTACTTTCTCTCCAATTCTGTTTGAAAAATCACCAAAGCCTTCGCCTTGCTTTCTTTCGCCAACATATTTTTCAAACATAACATCTAAAACTTCACCAACATTTTCATAAGGAACCCTGTCGAGAATTTTTGTGTTTAGTCTAGTTCCTTCAAAATCACCCCCAATAAAAAGAGCGTAGTGGCCAGGCATTCTGCCGACAATACCAATATCGCCAACATAAGGTCTTGAACAACCATTTGGACATCCCGCAATTCTGATTGCTATTTTATCGCTCAAGATTCCTCTGGCTTTCATCACTTTTTCAACTTCGCTAACAAGAGGAATTCTTACTCTTTCTGCTTCAGCTAAAGCTTTTCCACATGTTGGCAACGCAACACAGGCTAAGAAATTTCTATCAACAGAAGTTATATCTTCTGCCAAAGCCAAACCATTTTTTCTCAAAATGCTGTATATTTCATCTTTTTGAGAAGCTTCCAAATCACAGAAAATAATATTCTGATCAGCAGTTAAAACCACATCCACTGGGAATTTTTTCAAAATTTCCCTAAATGCCGAACGGAATTTCTCAACTTCAAAATCGCCAATACGACCACTTGAAACTGGTACACCAAGATAAAATTTACCATCTTTTTGCGAATGCCAGCCCATATGGTCAACAACTTTGAACTCAGCCATAGGCTTTGGATCAGCCAATTTGGAACCAAAATATTCTTCCAAAGTTTTTCTAGTCCACTCAAGACCTTTTTCCGCAACAACATATTTCAAACGTGAATGTTTGCGATCAGCACGATCACCGTGATCACGCTGCAATTTTACAACAGCTTCAACAGCTTTAAGTAAATCATCAGGACCCACAAAAGCAATCGGATCCGCCAGTCGTGGATATGTTTCAGCATTATTGTGATTCATTCCTAAACCGCCACCCATAAGGATGTTATAACCAAGGAATTTACCATTTTCATAAATCAAAATAAGTGCCAAATCATGTGTTAGCAAATCAACCGAATTATCCTCCGGTACACCCAAGCCTATTTTAAATTTTCTAGGTAGATAGAATTTACCATATAAAGGCTCATAATTTTCATTTTCTGGTTTACGTGCAACGTTTTCTCCATCCAGCCAAATCTCATGATAAGAACTAGTTTTTGGCAAAGTAAATTCAGAAACTTTATTTGCATCCGCGAATAATCTCTGATGAACCTCATCCTTAATTGGCGCAGGAGAACACATAACGTTACGCACCACATCACCACAACCGCCAAGAGTTGTTAACAGCAATTCATTAATTTCAGCTATATGCTTCTTCAAGTTTTCTTTTACTATACAATGGAATTGAAAAGTTTCGCGCGTGGTTATGCGCAAAGTGCCATCAGCATATTTTTCACAAATTCCATCCAGAGCTAAATATTGTTTTGCAGTAATACGACCACCAGGAGCCTTCATGCGTAACATGAATTCCCACTCTTTATCAAGCCCTGCTTTTTTACGTTCAGTTGCAGTATCTCTGTTATATCCCTGATAGCTGCCATGGAATTTCAATAAATCATAAGATTCATCAGAAACATAAGGATTAGCATCCGCCAATTCCTCAACTATTTTACCTTTTAGGTAAATACTTTCTTCCTTTACATCTTCCACTTTAGAACGTTTTTTAACCTCTTCGGTCATGACCACCTCTTCAAAATCAAAATTCTGCGCCCTATATAACAAATATCAGCCTATTTCGCAACATAAAAATGTATAATATATAATTTTACATATTTAAAATGTAAATATGTAAATTGGAATAAAAATTATGTGGGATTTATGAAGCAATATCTTTCAGAATATAAAAGAAGAAAGTATTATAGAAACCCTAACAACAAAGAATCTGAAAAATATGAAAAAACTATCCAATTTACTTTATGTGTGGGTTCTAATTTTTATAGTTGCAGGAGGCATCCTTGGCTATATAAATCCTTCTTATGGTGTTGCGCTAAAACCGGTTTCTGATGGTTTTATTGCACTTATAAAAATGCTTATTGGACCTGTAATTTTCTGCACTGTCGTGCTTGGAATCGCCGGCGCCGGCAGCATGAAAAGCCTTGGTCGTGTTGGCGGAAAGGCATTGATATATTTTGAAATAGTTTCAACACTTGCCCTTTGCATAGGCCTATTTGTGGGTAATATAGTCAAACCAGGAGCTGGTTTTAACATTGATAAATCACAACTTGATATCACAAAAGTCTCAGAATTCTCGCAAAAAGCACACGACATGACGATAAGCGATTATTTACTACACATAATTCCTAAAACTTTTTCTGATGCCTTTACCGGCTCAGGAGATTTATTGCAAATACTTCTCGTTGCCATATTATTTGGTATAGCCCTTGCCAGCCTTGAGGAAAAGGGACAAATCATTATAAAGTTCATCGAAATAACATCAAAAATTTTTTTTGCTATGGTAAACATGGTTATGAAACTTGCGCCACTTGGCGCTGGAGCTGCAATGGCCTATACCATTGGAAAATTTGGAGCAGAATCCTTAAAACCACTATTTAGTTTTGTGGTTTTATTTTATTCAACATGCATCGTTTTCATAATCTTTATTTTAGGTCTGATTGCAAAAATTGTTGGATTCAATATTTTCAGCTTTTTGCGCTATATAAAAACTGAGCTACTAACAGTTTTAGGAACCTCATCCAGCGAATCTGCATTAGTTCCACTAATGGAAAAACTTGAGCAGCTTGGCTGCCCAAAATCTATTGTTGGAATTGTTATCCCATCTGGATATTCATTCAATCTAGATGGCACGAATATATATTTATCAATGGCAGTTTTGTTTGTTGCGCAGGCTATGGGAATCGACCTTACCTTTCATCAACAATTGGGAATTTTGATAGTTGCCATGCTGACATCAAAAGGGGCCTCTGGTGTCACCGGCTCTGGCTTTATAACCCTAGCAGCAACATTGGCGGTCGTACCAAATGTACCTATAGTAGGCCTAGCAATAATTCTGGGAATAGATAAATTCATGAGCGAAGCACGCGCACTAACCAATATCATTGGCAACGGCATTGCTACCATTGCTGTTAGCAAATGGGAAAAAGAATTGGATATAAAAAAATTAAAGAAAGAATTAAATTAAAAAAGGCCGTAAATAACGGCCTTTTAAAACATTAGTCTTTGAAAGGATTTAAGTGCTTATCTGGGGGATTTTTACAAGAATAGTAGTGAACGAAATTTTCCCGCAGATATTTAGGAATTCCCATAATATAAATCTCATTTGCAACATCTATGTATACATAATTGATATTACTACCAGGATTGTTATTTACATACTCAACAGCTCTATCTGCCATGAATCCACGAACTCCGCCAAAATTGAAGCTTGATTTAACTCTTGCAAAACCATCATCTACTGCTTCTTTATATATAATTTTGCATCCCCAACTAGCATCAGCATCCTTATAGCCTGTCATCAACGTATTGCCATTTGCTAATTTTTTTTCATAAACCAAACGATCCGTAGCAGAAGTTTGGTTTTTTCCATAACCAACACCACCAACCATTACACCGCCGCCACAGCCAGCTGTAAAAAGTAATCCAGAAATAGCAACAAAAGAAAGAAAATATTTTTTCATTATTTACTCCATTCTTTAATTTTTCATCAAAACTTCAACACCTGGCAGCCCAACACCTTGCAGCCATTCAAGGAATGCACCGCCAGCTGTTGATATGTAGCTGAAAGATTCTGTAAGACCTGAAACACCAAGCGCTGCAACAACATCTCCACCACCTGCAACACTGGTAATTTTACCCGAAACCGTAAGGGAGGCTATGCTACGCGCCAGAGAAATGCTAGCAACGTCAAATGGCCTATATTCAAAAGCACCTAGTGGACCATTCCAAACAACCGTTTTACACTTTTCCAGTTTTTGATCAATATTCGTCACGCTCAATGGACCCAAATCAAGTATCATACAATTTGTAGGAACTTTATCAGCAAGTAAAATTTTACACTCGGCTCTTTCCTTTAGTTCGCCAGCCACAACAACGTCGATAGGCAAAACAATCTCACACCCTTCTTTTTCAGCTCTCTTAATAATATCTTTAGCCTCACCGACCAAATCTTCTTCATACAAAGATTTTCCAATGCTAAACCCTTTAGCTTTTAGGAAAGTATTGGCCATAGCGCCGCCAATTACCAGATAATCAACCTTTTTCAACAAAGATTCCAATAAGCCAAGTTTGGTAGAAACTTTTGAACCACCAACAATAGCGGCCATTGGGCGCTTAGGTTCGTGCAAAACTTTTTCTAAGCTCTCTATTTCTTCCTGTAGAAGCAATCCAGCAACAGAAGGTAAATGTTGTGCAATGCCAACTATAGAAGCGTGCTTTCTATGCGAACATGAGAAAGTATCATTAACGTAAATATCACCAAGGCTGGCTAATTTTTCAGCAAATTTTGCATCGTTCTTTTCTTCTTCAGCATGAAAACGTAAATTTTCCAGCAATAAAACATCACCGTCATTTAATTTGGCTACAGCTTCTTTTGCTGCGTCGCCAACACAATCAAGTGCAAAGTTTATTTCCTTGCCATCTAGTGCAAAACTTAGTGCGTCAGTAAGGGGAGCTAAGGACATCTCACGAACAAATTCGCCATTTGGACGACCAAAATGGGATAATACAACAACTTTAGCTTTTCTTTTGATAAGCTCCTGTAATGTAGGCACCAGACGCACTATGCGTGTTTTGTCTTCTACACGGCCATTTTTCATAGGCACGTTCAAATCAACCCGGCATAAAACCACTTTACCTTTTACATCAATATCTTTTAAGGTACGCAATTTCATAATTACATCTTCCCAAACAGGCTGGCAACATCCAGCATTCTAACAGAAAAGCCCCATTCATTATCGTACCATGAAGCAACCCTACAAAATGTAGAATTTATAACTTTAGTACCTGTAAGATCAAAAATCGAGCTATGTGGATTATGATTAAAATCCACAGAAACTAAAGGCTCGTCATTAACCGCTAAAATCCCACGCATTTCGGCATTAGCAGCCTTTGTTAGCAAATCATTTATTTCCTTAACACTAGTTTTGTTGGAAGCATCAAAAGTTAAATCAACTAGCGAAACATTAGGCGTTGGCACACGCACAGAGGTTCCATCAAGCTTACCAGCCATGTTTGGCAAAACCAAACCAAGAGCTTTTGCAGCACCTGTTGATGTTGGAATCATTGAGCTAGAGGCTGTACGCGCCCTACGCAAATCCTTATGGCTACCATCCAATATATTTTGATCGTTAGTGAATGCGTGGATTGTAGTCATAAATCCACGCTCTATCCCAACAGTCTCACTCAAAACTTTTACCACTGGAGCAAGGCAATTTGTAGTACATGAGCCAATTGATATAACAGTATGTTCAGCTTTTAATACGTGATTGTTAACGCCATAAACAATTGTAGCATCAACTTCATCAGCAGGAGCAGAAATTATAACTTTCTTAGCACCCGATTTTATGTGAGCAGAAGCTTCTTTTTTATCTTTAAAATTACCTGTGCACTCAAGAACAACATCGATATCCAAATCACCCCAAGGCAATTTAGCAGGATCACGCTCGCGGAATAACTTTATAGGACCACGTCCCATATCAATTGAGTCTTCTCCAACTTTTTTCACCTGAGGGAAAGCACCATGAACAGAATCGTATTTCAGTAGATGTAAATGCGTCTCAATTGGAGCCGGGCCGTTAACAGCGACGATTTCAATATCATCCCTATTATACTCGGTTACTGCACGCATTACACAACGACCAATTCTGCCAAGGCCATTTATAGCTATACGTACTGTCATTGTTTTACCTTATTTATTTTTAATTTTTTCCAAAACACCCGCAACAATAGCATCGGATGTTATACCAAAATTCTTATATAAATCTTCTATTGGAGCTGAAGCACCAAAGCCATTCATACCAACAAACAAGCCATGCGGCCCACGGAATTTTTCCCAGCCAAAACCGCCATTCATCGCCGTGTCGATATCCTGGATATTGTCCGCGGCTTCCGGCATGACCGACATTGTGTATACAAGAGTGTCCCGCATGACTTTCCAGGCGAAGGCGCCATATTTGTCCTTTGTCTCGAATACGGCGCGCGGGCCCTTCATGCCCGCCTTCACCGCGGCGAGTTTCGGTTTTTCGACCGCGCGGTACGCGCCGGTTTGCAAATCCATGACTTCCTTGCGCTTGCCGCCGTCCGCTCGTTTTGCAATGCGGTAAAAGCCACCGTCTTCCGAAAC
>CAZOKN010000050.1:0-12243 GCA_964580525.1 uncultured Rickettsiaceae bacterium | reverse complement strand
AAAAGCTTCTTTTAAAGCTGTGATAATAGAAATCGGGAATGAATAGATTTTTTTTGGTTTGCTATTTGAGCTTTTTTTTGTATTTTTTTGCTCATTAAGTTGTTGAACTTGCATAGAAATCCTCCTGTTGGTTTATACCATATATAGTTATTGATATGTGGCATACCTACAATATATAGTGGGCTGAGTATCAACTTGATCTGAATCAACTAGTGGGGGTAATTAAAAAAGAAAGATTATATGCTGTGGTAATTTTACTATGAATTATCCATCTCTACCATCCGCCCGAGGGAGAAGCAAAATTGGCGCATAAACTACAAGAAAAATAACATAGCCAGCAATCCATAATAATGCAGATAGTTTTATTGCTGTCATATATTCAACTAGGTTAAGTGCTGGCAAAATAGTGCGAAATAAGACTGCCAGCAAAATGCAAATGTAAGATAAAATAGTTAATCTAGAAACTTTTAACTCTCTACCAGAATGTCCTAGTGATGCCCTTGTCATAACCCCAAGAATCATTAACCCCATCAAACCTGCTGTAAAACAGTGTGTTGCAATGTTATAATCAACTAAATTGAAGGCAGATAAGCCTTTAAGTAAAAAACCCATTGGTAACCACATATAACCAATATGCAAAACCCATAGAAGCGGCTCATGGAATGTTTTCCAGCCTTGCCAAAAAGATAATCTGGTAAAGTGTAAAATGCCTACTATTAAAGATAAAACACCAATCAATTTATTTAGTCCGAAGATTATTTCTGATGTTCCAACTATTAAAACTCCAAGTAAAATTGCCTTATCTAACGGAGGGTATGAACGGATATTTTCAGATATATTATCTCGCCTTAAAGCATTTTTGGTAAATCCAGGTATTATTCTTCCACCAATTATGCCAATTAAAATAATAACGATATAAATTGCAATATTCATACCAGTTCTTGCTATTTGGTAATTGTTATTTGCAAGGCCATAATGAACCACAGCATTACAAATAAACAATACCAAAAGAATTACTAAAAATGCCATATTCTGAGGTTTTCCAGCCTTAATTAATGGAGGCGCTTTTATTATTGCTAGCATCGGGAAAAATAATAAATCAATATGATATAAATACGGTATTTGATGTATAGTCCAAAAACCAACACGACCAAGTAACCAAACTAAAGATAAAAATACAAGTGGTGCGCCTCTTTGTGGTTTGCAACCTGTCCAGTTAGGAACAGCTGTTAGCAGAAATCCTGCAATTGCAGCGGCAACAAAACCGAATAACATTTCGTGCGAGTGCCAGATTGTAGGTTGCTCTGAAACGGTTAAAATTTCTTTGAAAATACTATTCTCATCAAACAAAAATGAAAACCAAGGTATCATTGAAATAACGGCATACAAACCCGCCGCCAGAAAGAATGCTCTGAAGCCATATGCAAATAATGCAAATTTTCTTTTGATATTTTTTTTAGGTTCTTCAATATTTACAAAATTCATCGCTTAAATCTCCACTTGATTCATATCAATATCTAAACAGTAATTTATATTTTTTCTGATTGATACAGATCAACCATAAAAACCTTTTGTTAAAATAGGTTGCAACCACACTTAACAAGGGGTTTATATGAAAAACAAAATTTTACTTTCCCTACTTACCTCAACAATAATTGTAGCTTCTAGCGGCGTTGCTTCTGCCGCTGAAAATAAGGTCACTACACCAGCATCACCAGCACCACAAGCAGTAGCTCCACAAGATGAATTTAGCAAAGCATTGATGAGCGGTAAAGTTTTGTTTAATTCAAGATATCGTTTTGAACATGTTGATCAAGATGGATTGGCTGAAAAAGCAAATGCAAATACGCTCCGCACTAGACTTGGTTACGAAACACAAAAGTTTCATGATGTAAGTGCATTAGTTGAAATGGAAAATATAACTGATGTTGGAAGTGAGCATTATAATAATACAATCAATGGCAAAAATACATACCCAACAGTAGGTGATATTGATGGCACTCATCTAAACCGTGCTATAATTTCTTATTCAGGAATTCCTCAAACAAACGTTAATTTGGGTAGACAGAATATAATTCTTGATAACCAACGATGGCTTGGAGCAGTTGATTGGAGGCAGAACGACCAAACATTTGATGCACTAACAATTACAAATGCAACTATTCCAAATACATCAATATTCTATGGGTATGCAAATCAAGTAAATAAAACATTAGGTGATAGATCTGCAGCTGGAACTTGGGATCATTCAAATATTCATTTATTCAACGCCTCGTACACTGGTTTTCCAATCGGAAAAATTATTGGTTACAGCTATTTGATTGATACGCCAGATTCTCTTGCCTCATCAACTAAAACTTTCGGTGGCAGGTTTGAAGGGAAGCAAGCAATTAACGAATCTTTTAATGCCCTGTTATCTGCGGAATATGCTCGCCAATCTGACTATGCTGATAACACAGCAAGTTATGACTTGGATTATTTTTCAGTTGAACCAGGTTTAAATTTCGGCGAATGGACTGTTAAAGCTCAATATGAAAGCATTGAAGGTAATGGAACTCAGGCCGTTCAATTCCCACTGGCAACATTACACGCATTTAATGGTTGGGCAGATAAGCTAACTACAACTCCAGCTAACGGCTTAATCGATATGAATGTAGGCGTAGTTTATGTAGCAAAATCTGACAACACATATGTTAATGGCATAAAAGCTCAAGCATTCTATCATGATTATACGCCAGAGCGTGGTTCTGGTGCTGATTACGGTACAGAGTGGAATGCATCAGTAGAGCAAACCTTCAAAACTAATTACACAGTCGGTATAAAATATGCAAACTACCAAGCTGAGAGCTTTGCTACTGATACAGTAAAGATAATGCCTTATATTCAGGTGAAGTTTTAGTTTACAACACTTATACGCATCTCTATTTTAGAATAATTATTTAGGATATTAAAGCCATGAAACTTAACAAAATGATATCAGTAAGCATCGCTATTTTAAGCACCTCTACGCTAACCAATCCTTGTTTTGCATCTTCCGATACTCATCATAAGCATCATGAACAGAAAAATGCTATAAATGAGATAAAACTTAATGATGGTAAACGCTGGAAAACGGATGAACCACTAAGAAAAGGTTTACAAGAAATTCATGACATATTGAAATCTTCTGCTGACAATAAAGACAAAAAAATAGATGCGCAGATAGACTTTATTGTGAGTAATTGCAAACTGCCCGAAAATGCTGATGAACAATTACACTTTATTCTTGCTGAAATTATAGAAGGTAAAACAATGTTATCAGATACTAAGAATTCTAATAAAAATAAAGAAGGTATCGAAAAAATTTCAAAAGCTCTAGATGCTTACCTTGAATATTTTGAACACCCTAATTGGAATAGATAGTTTCTTGCAAAGAAGCGTTTTCGCCAACCCAATTTCTGCACCAAAAACGATTGCGATTTGTATCATAGTAAAAATTCTCTACATTAAACATTGGGCAAGGTTTCTTTTTACTGTGAATCATTTTTTCTGAAACTCTACACTCTAGATAAACGCAACCTGGGCAAATAGATTTTGCCAAATCAATACCAACTTTCTTAGCGAGACAGTCCATAAAACCTCCGTAACTAGTTGAATTATCATGGATAGCATAAATTTAATGAAATTTACTTGATCTAGAACAAGAGCGTAAAAATCGGTTTATACAGCTGATAAAACTGGCTAATTTATTTTAGATACAAAGGTTATGCCATTAGGTTTTGAGCCAACAGAGAGTTTTTCTATATGTTCCAGATTAGCAGAATCTATAACAGATACATTGCCTTCTAGCATGTTGGTAACATATATAAAATCACCATCATCACTTGTTACAATACCATGTGCCATCAATCCTGTTTCAATGGTTTTTACAACTTCATTGTTTTTTGTATCTATAACAGAAATTGTATTGTCGGGTTTATTTTCTGTTCCCTGATTAACAACATAAACATATCTCCCTTTAGGGTCTGTAAATACTTGTGCTGGAAAATTACCAACTTTTATTTTTTTAATTACGGTTAAAGAATTTGTATCAACAACCGTAACAGAATTCTCTCCCGCCAAACTTACATAAACATATTTATCATCAACAGAAATGCAAACTTGAATGGGTGTTTTTCCAACAGCTACTTCAGCAATAGATTTTTCTTCACCTGCATCTATTACTGAAATACTACCGCCCTTCAAATTGGCTACATAAAATTTCTTACCATCATGGCTCATTCTTATGCCATGCGGAAAATTCCCAGTAGCAATATGGTTTTTCACTTCCATAGTTTTTAGATCAACCACAGCAATATTATTTGCACCAGAATCTGTAACATAGGCCATATTGCCAGCAATATTAGTAACCACATGTGCGGGGTGCTGCCCAATTTCTACCTCACTAACTACGCCTTTTTCAAAATCTTGCGTGTTAATAACCACAAGCTTTCCACTCATTTTTGCCATTTCTTCATGGTTCATGCCTTCATGATCTGCAGGCATTCCTGTTGCCAATATATATTTACCATCTGGCGTTATCTGCACATTATGAGGCATTATAGATGTTTTTGCAGAAACCGATGTTTTGGTAACCGTATTTACCATAGTTATAGACTTAGAGCCTTCATTAGCCGTAAATATGGCGGATTCATTCGCCTGTTCAGCATAAGCAGAGTAAGACGCAAATATCATTGTAATAATGACCAAGATATTTCTGATAAGAAACATATAACCTCCTTATTGAACAAGTGGTGAGTCTGTAAAATCTAGTTGAACACCTGCTATTTTTGCCCTTCCAGCTAGAATTTTAATATATTGGCTAACGGCTGTGTGCCAAGAAACATCAGTTAAATATTCAATAATAATTGGCTTTGCTTTTTCGAATGAAATTTGTTCACCTTCATGAATGAATTTTGGCTTGTTATTTTCATAAAATCTTCTGCAAGAATCTTCGTCAGGTTCTGGTGTTTTAACTTCACCTATTAAAAGTTTCTCAATCCGCTCATCATTTGCTTCGAGTTCCTCGGTTTCATTATTTTGGCTTGCTGTTGCATAGCCTTTTACCACGGCTTCCTGTAATAATAACTCTCTGATAGTAAGGGCTTGCGCTGCTAAATGTATTGCCTCCTCTCTGGTTTTTGCGGGGTGGAATTGCATTTCCGCAAAAACCTGCTCATCAGTAATTTCAATGTTATTTACGATAACTGGCATATTACCTCCTTGAGTATCTGCTGCGCACAACTTGGTAAGGTCTCCAAGTGTAGCGAACTGGTGCGCTTAAAATATGCACCAACCTTGTAAATGGGAAAAGTAAGAAAATAGTCATACCAAGAATTAAATGTACTTGAAAAACCCAATCAGTTCCAACAATATAATCTGATGCACCATCTCTGAAAGTTAAGACATGTTGCGCCCACTCTGAAAGCTGAATCATAATTCCTGCATCTTCATGAGAAAGTGAATATGGAATAGTAATCAAGCCTAGCGTAATTTGTATCCAGAATATAACCAACACAGCAATATCGCTTTTTGAGCTGGTTGCTCTTATTCTCTCAACAAATAAACGCCTAAAAACAAGAATGGTTAGACCAGCAAAGCCTATAGCCCCTGCAAATCCACCCGCAATTATTGCAAGTAATTGTTTTTGTTCTGCGGTAACAAAATGTTCATAAACAGAATGTGGAGTTAACAATCCAACTAAATGCCCAAAGAAAATAAATATTACACCAAGATGGAATAGTATATTGCCAACTTTCAAACCTTTGTCGGCCAACAACTGGCTTGATGATGCGCGCCAACTATATTGTTCTCTGTCATAGCGAACTAATGTTCCTAAAACAAAAATTGTTAGGCAAATATATGGATATAAGCCAAAAAAGAATGAAAAATAAAAATCGTTCATAAAGCTGCTCCTTGAATTGTTTTTTCAATAGGTTTTTGTATTCCGCCGCCACAACCACCACTACCACAACCTCCGCCACCACAACCGCCAGATTTAGGTGCTTCCGCACCCATGAAATCAACTGGTTTTTCTTCCCATTCTTTATCTATTTGTTGGAATGAAGGCGTTATAATATTGCTTTTCTTTTCAACTTTTTCTGGTTGCTCGCCTGCCAATTTAATCAAGCTATTAAATATAACGCTATAATTACTACCTCTTTCAGCAAGGCGTTTGCCTAGAGATTTTAATATTTTTACAGTGTCAGTTAGCATTTCAATCGCTTCATCTTTAGGAAGTAAAGATAAATATTCCAAAAACACTGGCAAATAATCTGGCAATTCGCTTTTTCCAAGTTCCATGCCTTTTTCTTTATAAACTTCTAGCAAGTCTATCATCGCTTGCCCACGATCACGAGATTCACCGTGAACATGCTCAAACAAGTGTAAAGAAAGAGAGCGGATTCTATCAAAAGTATCCACATAATTTTCTTGAACAGAGAATAAATCTGAATGTTTTAGCTCATAAGAAAAATTCTTTACCGCAAGAATATCTTCTGCTGAAAGTAATTTTTCATCTTCAATTATTTTTGCTAACTCATCAATGCCAGAAATCCATTCTGGTGAAGGGTAGCAAAGCATTATGCCAAGAACCTTAAAGCTGTTATAAGTATTATGATGCATGAGTTCCTCCGAACAGATTTTTGTGTTTTGGTTTGCTAAATAAATTGGTATCATTATTTCCGCCTGAACAGCCATTCCCGAATGAGAATCCACAGCCAGAGCGCATATCAAATGCTTCTACAGCATATTCTTTGTGTGAAGTTGGAATAACAAATCTATCTTCGTAATTTGCTATTGCCATGTAACGATACATCTCTTCGACCATATTTTCGGTTAAACCTGTTGCCTTTAAGATTTCATTATTTAAAATACCATCAACATGTTTACCGCGCATATAGGCGCGCATTGCAAGCATTCTTTCCAAGCCAATTTTAACGGGCTTTTCTTCACCAGCCGTTAATAAATTTGCCAGATATTTAAGCGGGATGCGAAGGCTTGCTACATCTGGTATAATTCCATTTAACCCAACATCACCACTTTCAGCGGCATTTTGAATCGGTGAAAGTGGTGGTATATACCAAACCATTGGTAATGTACGATATTCAGGGTGAAGTGGAAAGGCAACCTTCCAATCCATCGCCATTTTATACACTGGTGATTTTTTTGCTGCATCAAGCCAGCTATCAGGAATTCCTTCTGCTTTGGCTGCTTTAATAACTTCAGGGTCATTAGGGTCTAAGAATATATCAAGCTGTGCTTTGTATAAATCTTGTTCATCTTCAACTGCAGCAGCAGCTTCAATTTTATCAGCATCATATAGAAGTACGCCAAGATAACGAATTCTACCCACGCAAGTTTCAGAGCAAACTGTTGGCTCACCAGCTTCAATCCTTGGATAACAGAAAGTACATTTTTCAGATTTGCCAGACTCCCAGTTAAAATAAATCTTTTTATATGGGCAAGCAGAAACGCACATTCTCCAGCCACGGCATTTTTCTTGATCTATTAAAACTATACCATCTTCCTCGCGCTTATATATCGCGCCACTTGGGCATGAAGCAACACAAGCTGGGTTAAGGCAATGTTCACATAAACGAGGAAGATACATCATAAATGTATTTTCAAACTGACCGTAAATATCTTTTTTAATTTCATCAAAATTTTTATCCTTACTTCTATGCTCAAACTCTCCGCCAAGAATTTCTTCCCAGTTCGGTCCACCAACTATCTTCTCCATTTTTTTACCAGTTATTACTGATACGGGGCGAGCAGTTGGCATTGTTTTTGACTCTGGTGATTTATGAAGATGTTCGTAATCAAAAGTAAATGGCTCGTAATAATCATCAATCAAAGGTAGGTTTGGATTAGCAAATATATTTGCTAAGGTTCTCCATTTACCACCTTGCTTTGGTTGAATTTTTCCGTTTGATTTTCGTTCCCAACCACCTTTCCATCTGTCTTGATTTTCCCAATCTTTCGGGTAGCCAATACCAGGCTTTGTTTCCACATTATTAAACCATGCATATTCAACACCTCGGCGAGATGTCCACACATTTTTACAGGTTACAGAACAAGTATGACAACCGATACATTTATCAAGGTTTAGAACTTTTCCAATTTGTGCGCGTACTTTCATAATATTCCTCTTTATTTCGATATATTTTCTAAACGCGGCATTTCACCATTTAACTTATCGCCGTAATTATCTTCATTCATCCAATCTACTTTTTGCATTTTGCGAAGAACGATAAATTCGTCACGATTACAACCAACAGTGCCATAATAGTTAAACCCGTAAGAAAGTTGCGCATATCCACCAATCATATGAGTTGGTTTTAACACTGTACGAGTTACTGAATTATGGATACCACCTCTCATCCCAGTTATTTCACTACCTGGAACATTGATGATTTTTTCTTGTGCATGATACATCATTATCATGCCTTCAGGAACACGCTGACTAACTACTGCACGGGCAGTTAAAGCGCCATTAACATTATATGCTTCAACCCAATCATTATCGATAACATCAATTTTTTTAGCGTCTTTTTCGCTTATCCAAACAATTGGTCCACCACGAGAAAGCGTTAACATTAGCAAGTTATCAGAGTAAGTTGAGTGAATACCCCATTTTTGGTGAGGTGTGATAAAGTTAAGAACAACTTGTTTTTTACCTTTACCAAATTTCTCTGAAATTGTTTCAGTGGTTTTTAAATCTACAGGTGGTTTATAAACGCAAAGCTCCTCACCAAAAGCCCTCATCCAAGGGTGATCTTGATAAAGCTGTTGCCTACCTGTTAAAGTTCTCCACGGGATAAGCTCATGAACATTGGTATAGCCTGCATTATAGCTTACATGCTCAGATTCTATACCGCTCCAAGTTGGAGAAGATATAATCTTTCTTGGTTGAGCTTGAATATCGCGGAAGCGGATTTTTTCATCTTCTCTATAAACCGCTAAATGTGCGTGTTCACGACCCGTGAATTTACTTAAAGCCTCCCAAGACTTAACCGCAACCTGTCCATTTGTTTCAGGTGCTAAAGTTAAAATAACCTCTGCTGCATCAATTGCGGTTTCAATTTTTGGTAAGCCTTTTGTTATACCTTCTTCTGTTACGGTATAATTTAATTCACCCAAAAATTTAATTTCATTATCAGTATTCCAGTTAATACCTTTACCACCATTGCCAAGTTTGTTTAGTAATGGTCCTAGAGAAGTAAATTTCTTGTAGGTATTAGGGTAATCACGCTCTACCAAAGTAACGGATGGCATTGTTTTACCAGGAATAGGTTCACCCTCGCCTTTTTTCCAGTCCTTAATATCAATACCCTGAGCAAGCTCATTTGCGGTATCGTGTTGAATTGGGTTTAGCACCACATCCTTTTCAACACCTAAATGCCCCACACAAACCTCAGAGAATTTCTTAGCAAGTCCTTTGTATATTTCCCAATCTGAGCGAGATTCCCAAGCTGGGTCAACCGCTGTTGAAAGTGGGTGAATGAATGGATGCATATCAGATGTATTTAAGTCATCTTTTTCATACCAAGTTGCAGTTGGAAGAACTATATCTGAATACATACAAGTTGTTGACATGCGGAAATCTAAAGTAACTAGCAAATCTAGTTTTCCTTCAGGGCCTTTCTTATGCCATACAGCTTCTTTTGGAAGCTCTTCACCTTCTTCACTTAAATCACCACCTTGAACGCCGTTATTTGTACCAAGTAAGTGTTTTAAGAAATATTCATGACCTTTGCCGCTAGAACCAAGAATGTTTGAGCGCCATACGAACATATTTCTTGGCCAGTTTGCAGGGTTGTCAGGGTCTTCACATGAAAGTTGTAACGCACCAGTTTTTAGTGCATTTGCAACATATTCGCCAGCCAGTTTGCCAGATTTTTCAACATCTTTACCAATTTGCAACGGGTTAGTTTTCATCTGCGGTGCAGAAGGTAACCACCCCATGCGTTCAGAGCGAATGTTGCAATCAATAAACGATAAATTAGCCCACTCTTTATTGTCTTCTAGCGGAGAAAGTATTTCATTCATTTTCAGTTTTTCATAGCGCCACTGATCTGTGTGAGCATAAAAGAATGAAGTTGAATTTTGTTGGCGTGGAGGGCGATTCCAATCTGTTGCGAATGCAAGTGGCGCCCAGCCAGTTTGTGGACGAAGTTTTTCTTGACCAACATAATGCGCCCAACCACCACCAGATTTACCAACGCAACCACACATAATAAGCATGTTGATGATTGAGCGGTATATCATATCCATATGATACCAGTGGTTAAGTGCTGCACCCACAATCACCATAGATTTGCCGTGGGTTTTATGTGCATTTTCAGCGAACTGACGCGCAACATTGATTACATGCTCACGCTTAACGCCTGTTATTTGCTCTTGCCAAGCTGGAGTATATGGAACATCTTCATCGAATGATTTGGCAACATTACCACCGCCCAAACCTCTATCAACGCCATAATTTGCAAGGAATAAATCGTAAACGGTAGTAACTATCGCATCGCCATCTTTTAGCTTTAAATTGATAACTGGAATATTTCTTTGCAAAACCGAGTCATGATCTGTTGATTTAAAATGCTCATGTTCTAAGTTTCCGAAGTAAGGGAATGCAACTTCTTTAACTTCTTTTTTGCTATGTTTTATAAGTGAAAGTAATGGCCATATTTCTTCACCATTTAATTCATCTTTAGATTCTAAATTCCATTTACCTTTCTTTTCCCAGCGAGAGCCTATAGTTCCATTTGGAACTCTAACTCTTTCTTCTTTGCCACAAACCACTACTGGTTTCCATTCAGAGTTTGCTTCAGATTTTAAAGAATCATCAAAATCAGATGCCCTAACCATTCTTTCAGGAACTAAATTATTTCCTTTTTTAACTAATCTTACCAAGAAAGGCATATCAGTGTAAGTGCGACAGTAATCATCAAAATAATCACTTTTACCAACTGCGTGCCACTCAGTTAAAATTACATGTCCCATTGCGAGTGCAAGTGCGGCATCTGTACCTTGTTTTGGGTGAAGCCATAAATCTGCAAGTTTTGCTACTTCACTATAATCTGGTGTTACAGCTACAGTTTTTGCGCCTTTATAACGAACTTCAGTAAAGAAGTGAGCATCTGGCGTTCTGGTTTGCGGAACATTTGACCCCCAAGCAATAATAAAGTTTGAATTATACCAATCAGCACTTTCAGGAACATCTGTTTGCTCACCCCAAGTTTGTGGAGATGACGGCGGAAGATCGCAATACCAATCATAGAAACTCATGCACACACCACCAATAAGCGAAAGGTAACGGCTACCCGCAGCATAAGATACCATCGACATTGCAGGAATTGGCGAGAAACCAATAATTCTATCTGGTCCATGAGCTTTTGCGGTATAAACATTTGCCGCTGCGATTATTTCATTCACTTCATCCCAATCAGCACGAACAAACCCACCACGACCACGATATTGCTGATAATCACGACGAATCTCATCATTAGTAACAATAGACTTCCAAGCATTCACAGGGTCTTTGGCAACCACTTTTGCGGCTCTCCATGCTTTTAGTAATCTGCTTCTAACTAGTGGATATTTTAGACGGTTTGCGCTATATAAGTACCAAGAATAACTTGCACCTCTTGCACATCCCCTTGGTTCATGGTTTGGTAAATCATTACGAGTGCGAGGGTAATCTGTTTGCTGAGTTTCCCATGTTACCAAACCATTTTTAACATATACTTTCCAACTGCAAGAGCCTGTACAATTTACACCGTGTGTAGAGCGAACAATTTTATCATGCTGCCAACGATTTCTATAGCCGTGCTCCCACTCTCTGGATTCTTCAGTTTTAACCCCATGATTGTTAGAAAAATTCTCACGAGATTGTTTGAAGAATGTTAATTTATCTATAAAATGGCTCATAATAATTACTCCTGTTTTTTCTAAAAAGATAATAAGTCGCTTATCCAAATTTATTGATTGATACAGATCAACTGTTTACGGATTTTTTACATACGCATTTTTACGAAGGTAGAACCACCAGTTAATAATGATACAAATGCCGTAAAATATGGCGAAGCCGTAAAGGGCAACTTCAGGCGTTGCAGCTTTAATTTGCTCACCAATAATTTGTGGAATAATAAATGCACCATATGCCGCTACTGCAGATGTCCAGCCAAGAACTGGTCCTGCTTGTTCTTTATCAAACACTACCGCAAC
>CAZOKN010000049.1:0-13798 GCA_964580525.1 uncultured Rickettsiaceae bacterium | reverse complement strand
ACTCTGGATATAAAAGAGCCCACAAACCCTATGGAAGAAAGATGGTATACGGCCATGAGTGGCTCTTCTCCATTAAGTGAAGATTTTAAAGATCCAAGAACATGGCAAGAAAAAGTTGCTCCAACTACTGAAAAAAGCCGAACACATTCAACAGAAAGAGGCTCTTCTAATTCTCAAGATATGCTGCGCTCTGAAAGTCCGGAAGATAAAGAAACTAAACCTTCTCCACCTTCTCCAAAATCACCAAAAAGAGATTGGGTAGAATTTGCTACAAAAAATGATGAACGTGAATTATTAAACCTTGATGAAATTTTAAATCTTGAAAAACAACCAAAAGAAAGTCTTACAAATTCACCAAAACAGAGAGCTTTTTCAAACAGAACCTAAAAAGACATAAAATTATCACTAACATAAAAACTTTTTAAGTGGTTAGTCGCAATAAGAATTTAGTATAAATTATTACTAGCCACCTCCCCTGCTTCATATTTATTAACTTCACATATCCAAAAATTAATAAACTTATAGTTGGAAATGGCTGTGTATCGTTTTTTATTAACTATTTGTTAACCATTGGTAAAATATAGATATTTTTTTGCAATCCTAAGTTCTTTTTCCTTGCATTATATATTAGTAACTATACAATCGGATATTAAGTCTCAGCATGTAGGTGGGGCGATAATCCAAGTAGGAGAACAATAATGAGTACAATTTCGAGTATTGACGCAAGGTTTGCGCAGACAAATATAAAATCGGCATCGAATATGGTGACGGCGTCTGTAGCAAATTTAGTAAGCGGCGCAAAATCAGACGCAAACGTTGCCGACCTTTCAGTAGGTACGGTGTTAGCGACCCGCGTAGGAACACTACGTGTAGCGGTTGGTAACGCTGGTCAGGCAAAAAGCTTGCTGGAAACAGCTAAAGGAGCTGCTAACACAGTTCTTAGCCTTCTTCAGCAACAAAAGAATCTTTCTGCTAAAGCGGCGGACGACTCACTGTCGGATAACGAACGTGGGTTCCTAGACCAAGAATTCCAATCACTAGTAAGCGAAATAGACCGTATCGCATCAACTGCGAACTTTAACGGTAAAGCATTACTAGATGGTTCGATTAGCGGTGTTGCAACTGTTGCAACTGCTACTGGTTTGTCTGCTGAAAACTATGGTACAATTTCAGCTGGTGATGCAGCTTTGGCTGGCACTGTTACAAGCGGTGACTTGTCAACTACTCTATCAAAAGCTGGTGTTAACAAAATCATGATCGCAACTAACGACACTGCTGGCGGTGCTGGTACTTTGGTTGTACGTGACGAAGCTAACGCTAATACAGCTACTATATCATTCGTTTTTGGTTCTACTATAAACGAAACTATTAATAATATAGTAACTGCAGCTAATACTTTTTCTGGCACTAATGCTAAAACTGCTCAAAATTTCAAATTTATAAATAACGGTGACAGCTCGTTTAGCATAGTAGCTAAAGAAGCTGGTACACAATTTGATAATTTTGACTTCCAGTTAACAGATACTGCGAACGCTCTAGTTGCTACCATGGGTATGGATGCTGCTGGTCAGGACGTAGATGATAACGGTGGTGCGGCTCGTGCATTCAACGTAGATACATCAATTACTGGTACTGATACAGCAATAAGCGTTAATGGTACTTTTGGTACTGTTGCTTCTTATAACGTTGGACAGACTGCTGGTATTGCGAGAGTTTCTGGTTTAACTTCAACTGCTGCGTCTAGTACTCTTACTATTACTGACACGAACGGAGCGGTTGTTGGAGCTGGTGAAACTGTTGTTATCACATGGACTTCAACTACAGACGAAGAAGATGCAATCACTGACCTTATCGACATCATAAATGGTGGCGACGGTTTGACAGCATCTGACGGTGCTATAACTGGTACTGCAGGTACTGCTGCTGGTGATACAACTGCCGGAAGATTGGCATTGTTGAGAAGCTTCGTATTTGAAAAATCCGGTGACTTAGCTATGAACATTACTGGAGCTAAAAAAGGAACAGCACTTGATGGTGTTACTTTCCAGTTTGGCGCTGGTATCACAGTTGCTTCATTAAACGGAAGCAACGCTGTTGGTGGTGCTATTGCTTTTAATGGCGGTACTATGTTACAAACTTCTGCTGATCGTGCTGTTTCAACAACTGATGCAACAAGCAACACTAACTTGCTTGGCACTATCACTAACTTTAAAGCTACTTTCAACCAAGGTTCTGGTACTCTTGCTGCAGTAAACAACGCTCAGTCAGTAGTCAGAAACTCTTTAACTTTCTCGGTTGACGTTAATGGCAAAACTTATATCTCTGAGCCTGTTTATCTATTTGGCGGTTCTGGTCTTGCTACTCTAGGTCAATGGGGTAACACGATTGCTGCTGGACAAGTTATTACATTCTCTGATCCAAATGGACCAAAGGATTCTAATGGCGTGTTGACTGATAACGCATTCACTTTGAGAATGGGTGCTACTTCAAAAACTTTAGCTGACATGAGCACTTCTGCACTAGCTCAAAGCTCTGCTAACGATATTGCTGCAACTTGGGAAACTCAGCTTGCTAGCACTAGCATCGACCAAAATCGTAGCTTGAATCTAGCGCAAATCAACCCTAGTAATAGTGACCACAGAATAACTTCTGCGGTTGGTACTGTTCTAGAAGGTCTGCGTGGTTTCGACTCAGTTGGTACAAGCTTAGCTTATTATAACGCTGGTGATATTACACTTAGCACTGGTGACTATAGCTCAACTGGTACTATAGGTAATATAGGTAAGTTCTCTGTAGATCGTTTGACTAACAAAATAACAACTACAGTTGATGGTGAAATCTATACTGCTTATTTATCATCAAATGACTTACCATCTCAAGGTAACGTTGTTGCATTCGGAACTAATTTGAATGGTACTTCAAATATCGGTTCTTATAGCGATACAACAAAAATTCTAACTTTGAGAGATGGCTCTGCATCTACTGCTGCTCTGAGTGTTGAAGGAACTGCTAAATTAACATTCTTTAGCGCTTCGACTACAGATGGTAGAGTGTTGACTATTGATTTGGGACATGTGTCTGAAAACACTGCACAGATCAACATCAGCACTGATGAAGGTCAGACTGCTCTTGCTAATGCATTGAATGGAATATTCGGTGTGTCTTCAAGTGAGTCTTTATCCTTCCAGGTTGGTGCTGCTGCATCTGACACAATTGGTATATCACTGGATAGCGCTAAAACTGCCGACATCTACAAAGATGAAGCAGGTGTAACGCAAACACTCAGTGTTGCTACAATCGACGACGCAATTGCAGCTGGTACTATATTAGACCGCGCAATTAAAGGTGTTGTTGCATTGATATCAAGTATATCAGCGAAAGTTACATCATTTAACTCAGCAATTCAGAATAACCAAGCATCTATCCAAAATGCGGATGCTGCTAGGTCGAATCTTCTTGATACTGACTATTCTACAGAATCAACAAGATTTGCTGAAAATAGAGTTAGGGTTGATGCGGCTTCTGCTGTGTTATCACAAATTAACTCTCGTATTCAGAACTTGTTACAGTTGCTACAAAGATAGTAGCTGGAACTTTATAAGTTCTTTGTTCGTACAAGAGGCCGGGGAGATTTTCTCCCCGGTTTTTTTATAGTATTTGTTACTATTGCCCTCACCTGTCTTCTACCTAAAGTTTTTTTTCAAAATAGTTATTAAACCCTTTTAATTGCATGATTTTTTTGTTATTATGAAGCTGTTAGCATGTAGCGAAAAGAGGTAGCAGGTGTCTAATTTAATTAGTTTGGGATCATTCAACAGAACTAACGGTCAAAATAGCACTTTTGGTCTTGCTTCCGGTTTGGATAGTAAAGCCCTTATTGATGGCATTTTGTCTGGAAGACAGACCTCTATTGATGCAATAAAAGATAGCATCAAAACCAATAGCAGCAAGGTCTCCGCTATTGGCGATTTAAAAACATTGCTAGACAGTTTTAAAAGTACAGCCGATCTTTTGCGCGCTAAATCAGGGGTGAACACTGAAAGCAGCGATCTTTTCAAATATACAAAGGCTCTACTTTCTTCGAATACTTCTATATCAGCTTCCAACTATCTTTCTGTTACAACAGAGCCAGGTGCAACAATCAATTCTTATTCTTTAGCTAATATAGTAAGAGCAAAAGCTAATCAATTAAAGCTAGATGGATTTACCAGCCAAACAGCAAGCGTAGTCGGTAATAGCTCGATCACTGATAATTATCAGGTTAGTCTTGGCACTGTTGCGGGTAACGTGCTTAACCCAACAACTCCAATTACATTTTCAAATGATGTTCGTTCAACGAAAGCTTCTATCGATTTAACTTTTGGTTCACAAAATCAGTTTGATGCGGCAGATAGCGTAACTTTCGGCGCTACAACAATCACGTTTGGTGGTGGCGGTGGCAATGATATAAGCTTAGCTGGCCTTACAACAGTTACACAAAAAGTTGCTGCAATTGCTGCACGCATGAATGCTATCTCCACTGGTGATGAAGCAAAATATACATATGTTGCTACAGGCACAGTGCTTACAATCACACGTGATGTGGCTGGCAGTAACTCTGAAGTAGTTACAAATTTAAATATAGATGCCAATTTTTCCGGTGGTGGTGATGCAACGCAAACTCTTGCAATAGGCGGTCAAGCTGCTGCTGTTAATCCAGCTGCTGGCGCTCTAAATACTTTGGGAACTGACGGCAATGACGGCACAGTTGCAACACAAGCAAAACTTGATGTTTTCTTCAATGATGCTAATCAATTTGACAGCGCTGACAGCATAGCTTTCGGCAATACTACAATCACATTCGGCGGCACTGGCGGCAATGATATCGACATATCATCAGCAACTACTCTCGATCAAAAAATTGATGCGATAGTGGCTCGTATGAATGCAGTGGCAACAGGCGATGAAAGTCATTACACATATTCTCGCAGCAGCACTGGGGTTTTAACCATTACGCGCGATACTGCCGGTCCAATTGCTACAGCTGGTAACGATATAACTGTTACTGCCAATTTTTCTAAAGGCCTTGATAAAACCCAAAAAGTTGGCTTTGGTGCAAATTATAAAAATAATGGCTCGAGCGCAGGAAGTGTGGCGCAGAGCAATTCTTCAGTTAGCGCAAGCGTTAGCCAAAATGGCGTTGATGGCTTAAATGCTGCTGTTAAAGCAAATATAAGCCTACAATTTAACGGCAACACATTTGCTGCGGGCGATCATTTGGTAATTGGTGGTGTTGATTTAACTTTCGATGGCGGCGGTGGTGGCAGCTATGACGTTGCTATAGGCGGCACTTTGAATGATACGCTTACTACTATCGCAAATCACATGAACACTCTTGCCACCGGCTATACATATTCCACTAATGGCTCGGATTCTTTGGTTATAACCAGAAATAAATATGGCACTAACGCCCAAGTTGGCACTAATTTATCTTTAAGCGCAAATCTATCAACAAGTGGCACTCAGGTTGCTTTTGGTAGCCAAGGGCTTAGCGCCACTCCAGCTGCAGGAACTTTGAATACTCTTGGCACTGAAGGTGTGGCTCAAACTGCGGTTAGCGATTTAAAAACAACTCATTTATCAACGCTTTCAGGTGCGGTAACAATTGGTACGCCAATTTATATCGCAGGTTCTGACACAGCTAATGGCTTTATTCCTAACACTGTAGAATTTAAAGCTATTGTTGGCGGTGTTTCATATACTTCAAAACCTGTAGTTTTAGATGGTGGCGCAAGATCTGGCGGCGGTGGTTCTGGAACTAACGGCTATGGCGATTTAATTGCCGCAGGAACTGTAATCACATTTGTAAAAGATTCTGATAGCGATGGCATTTCAGATACTAAAGATGTCACTTTCCAATTGGTAACCGGTGCTGCAAAAAATATAGCTGACTCTACAGCAGCAACAGATTTTGCTACTGGCGTTGGCGGCATCAATGAATTTTTGAATACTAATAACACTATAACCATAGGTCAAAATCCAACTGTACCGCCATTGCGCGCAGGTTCGTTTTTCCTTGGTGGTGTTTCAATAACTCTGGCAGCTGGTGATAATTTACAGATTATAAAATCAAAAATAAATTCTGTTTCAACAAGCAGCGGTGTGCAGGCGGAAATTGTAAAAATCAGCGATAATAATTATAGCCTTACACTGAAGTCAGTTAACACCGGTGTTGCCAATAAAATAAAAGAATATTCTGATGGCGATGTTGGCGATGGCCTTGTGGGCACGTTGCAATTTGGTGCTGATAATGTTGCTTTTTCAGAAGTTGTAGAAGCTTCTGATTCGTCATTCACTTTGGATGGCCAAACAATCACACGTTCATCGAATGTTATAAGCGATGTTTTAAATAAGGTGACTTTTTCATTGTTGGCGGACACTCCAACAGATGTTCCGCCAACATTGGCTTTTGATGTGCAGAGCGATAAAGACATCATAAAATCAGGGGTGAATAATTTTATCACTGCCTATAATAATTTGAAATTCTTTATAGCAAAACAAACTCAGAGAGATTCTTCTAATGCGTTGGTGGAAACTGCGGTTTTGGGAGATGAGAGAATATTGAGCGATGTTATGACATCTATCGACAGAACAATGTCGTCTCTTGTGAAGGGTTTAACTAGCGGAGATCCAGCCAGCTTGTTTGCTATAGGTATTGACACTACTGACTTCCCTGGAGATTCTAGCAATCCGGCAACTAAAGGAATTTTCGTTTTGGATGAAGCCAAGTTTGATGCTGCATTAGCGTCTAATTTCTCTGCGTTTGAAAAAGTATTTTCTTTTAATTTCGTTTCTAGCTCGCCAGATTTGGGAGCATTCTCGCACACAGATTCGTTATCACTAAATAATTTCGTTTTGGATATTGATACGTCTAGAGCTAATGGCGACAAGATTAGGGTTTTAGATGCAACAACTAACCAATTTTTATTTAACGCCGACATTAATGGATCGTCAATCACTGGCCGCGCCGGAACTGCTCTGGAAGGCTTGATAATGATTTACACAGGCGACGGCACAGACAGCATTTCGGTGCATAATTCTAAAGGTATTGCAGACACTGCTTATAATATTCTTGATAGCTTCCTTGCAACTAACGGCTTGGTGCAAAACACTGTTGATTCTTTAACTAGCGAAAATGATCGTTTACAAAAAAATGTTGATGACGAAAACGCCAGCATGGAATCTGAACGTCAGTTACTTGTAGATAAATTTACTAAGCTTGAAGCAATTATATCATCCGCGAATCAAACTTTAGGATTTTTGGATTCACAACAAGCTTCTGACAACAAGAGATAATGAGAGTGTTTAGTATGGGCGCGAGCCGGAAATTCGCATTCATACTAAACGCTCATATTAATCAGGAGACTTATGACTTACGGCAAAAACCCATACGGGGCTTATCAAAGAGCTAACGAAACAATCAGTCAGATTGATCAAGTTATTTTGTTGTATGAAGGTGCTATAGGTTTTGTCACTCAGGCGAAAGATGCGATACACGCCAAGGATTATCAAGAGCGCTATAATCTCATAAATCAAGCTATTGCCATTGTAACCGGGCTTAATTCATGTTTGAATTTCAACGAGCGTACATCAGATGTGGCAAATGCGCTTGATCGCTATTATCAGTCTATAGACATGCGCCTGCTTTATATTCAGTGTGATGACAGCATCGAATCTTGCGACGCGGTTATTGAAGATTTAAAAATTATGCGCGATGCCTGGAAGGATGCGGCAAAAGAAGTTAACGACCAAAAAATTCTTGAGGAATCAAAAGCAGAAGCCTCCAGCGCAGCAGCAACTGCAGCCACAGCGGCGGCAGTGACTGGCGAAGGCCAATCTCAGGATGTTGAGGTTACGGTTTAGTAAACTATTCCGATTGTTATCTTACAAAAGCTATTATGCACTATCAATGGTTGGCCTATTTTTAGATATCATGATACATGAAGCATAATATTCCAACAATTTTCGCGATGCTTCTGTTTTATTAGGAGCAAAGCAAGGCATACACCCTGTAGAAAATCCTGATATGAAGCAAAGAAAATCTATGGTTGAGATACATTTGTAAAAGTTTATGGGCATACCATAATCTTTATCAGAATACTTTCCATGAACAATTCCATGCCGATTTGTTTTATCTTCTAAGGAATAGAGTTCAGAATCTCTGTATAAATAATCTTTTGTGAATTTTATAAATGACTCCATCATTGATACTATTTCACCAACCTCTCCTATGTTTTTCTCGATTGTCAGCGTTTTGCAGTGCTTGGCAAGATCTAGGAATATATTGGCAGTACTAATATTACTAATAGTTATTCCCATGCTCTGGGCTATTTTTTTTCCAGCTCCCTCTACTACTGGCACTAATCCTGCAACGGCAATGTGATTTAAACCATGAAAATGGGCCTCAACGGATTCTGAAATAATTTTCTTATAGTCACTTACATATTTTACAATCGGGTAGCTCCCACTAACCATCGCTGCTAAATTTTCTGCTGAGTATATTTGTGATAGAGCTTGCTCCAGTTTTTGCTGGTCAAAGGTTTTGTTTGCATCCGTTATTTGCTTTGCAACATTATCAGCGTATCCCATTCCTACGTACGCTGGAATAAACCATCCAACGGTGTTAAATGCTTGCTTTTGATAATCTAAATTGGACATTGAGAATACCTTTTGTTTAAAAATTTAATCGCGAAAAATATCAAGAAGTATATAACGCAGAACCTTAATCTTTATCGAGACAATATTTCTTTTATATATTTTGAGTTTTTAATTTGTTCTAAATCACCAAGTTGCTCAAACGGCATAAGTACACCTGTCAAGTTATTTGGCCCTTTGCTCTTACCAAAATTAGTAACAGACCCTGCCTTCCATTGAGCATCCTCGCGGCAGGATGTTTGCACAAGAAACATTACCCCTCGCATACAGAATCTAGCAAATGATAATTGTTTTACCATAACTCTGACAGGATAACCTAAAGCATCCATACCAGCTCGCTGTGTAATGCGTGTATCACCGACTAATCGTGCAATAGTAACTGCAGGCAATTCAGCATGCTTTCCAAATAAGATATTTTGAAACCACTTTTCGTTGGGGCCTAAAGAAAAATCTAATTTGCTTGAAATTGACGCCCTCCAGGCAACAGAAATACCGAATTTGGCTAAATATTCATGATTGATTTCATTGCTTGATATGACAGTAAAAACACCGTTTATTTTATCAATAATCTCTGAATTTCCGCCTAACATTCTGGTTAATTCTACCGCCTCTTTATCGAATAACCCCAGCCTTCCGTCGCAAATGCTGCATAAAATATTGGGATCAAACAGGCCAGACTGAAACCAACCTTTATTATCTGGTGCAATTAAAGCTAATTTTTGATCATTGGTTTTTATAATGTCTTTTCCAGCTGCGGCAGGAATGATATGGGCCTTGCAAAGAGAAGTGCTTCCACAATTTAGACATTTCATAACATAACAAACCTTAATTGAAAATCAAACTCAGCAAGTTATCAAAATAGATGACATTCGCTTCGCGGCGTCTCGCGCTGCTGCGCTTGGCGTCGAACTCCGTTCGAACTCAGCTTCTTCAATCATCTTACAAAATAAACCGTGCGGTTGCGCCTGTGGTTTATTTTATAAGATGGCGGACGGGATGAGATTGATCAAAAACAGGCTTTGGCCTGTTTTTGCCCCTCCAGGGGCAGCTCGTCGCTATCGCTCCTGCGCTGTCCAAATTACTCGAAAAGCCGGAGGCTTTTCTGCGTCATTTGTCGAACTACGTTCTCATCTCATCAACTACGATATCTTATATCCTATGGGCAAAAGCCCATAGGATATAAGATGGCGGACGGGATGAGATTCGAACTCACGATACGGGTTCGCCGTATACACACTTTCCAGGCGTGCGCCTTCAACCGCTCGGCCACCCGTCCGCAAAAAAGCAGCAGGCCTTCATATCCCAAATGATAATAGCTGTAAAGAGTTGCCATTTCTTTTATTGCATTTCCGCCATTTTTGTTTATAGGAATTGCTATTATGGAATTTAAAAAACCTATCAATAACGACGAACTGCTAAAAGATGTTATGTTTCCTTTCACGCTTGAGGATTCAGGTTTGCAGGGGCGTTGCGTGCGTCTTGATGCTGCTGTAAATAATATTCTCGGCAGCCACAAATATCCCGATGTTGTCTCCAAAATCATTGGCGAATTGCTGATTTTCGTGGTTATGATAGGCTCAATTTTGAAACTCAAAGGCATGGTCTCTGTGCAGGTACAGGGCAAAGGTGCCATCGGTTTTATCAGTGCTGACTATACCAGCGAAGGCCATTTGCGTGGCTATGTCTATATTCGCGAAGGCGAAACCATCAATGAAAATGCAAAAAAAATTACAGATTTAATCAGTGGCGGGCTTTTGGTTGTAAGCATCGAACACGAAAAGGAAGCCCCTTATCGCGCGATTGTGCCGGTGGAAGGCGACACCCTGACAGATTGTCTGGCGGAATATTTTAGAATGTCCAACCAGCTGGATATGGGGCTTAAAATCTCGGTTGCAAAAAATGGCAGCCATTGGTGCGCCGGCGGCATTATGTTGCAAAAAATTCCGGAAGATGGCGGCAAAAAGAACAAGAAAAATAATGGTATGTGGCAAGATTCAATGGTTATGCTGGCCAGCCTCACAGAAGCAGAAATGACAGATACCAACCTGTCGCTGGATACATTGCTATATAGGCTTTTCCACGAAAATGGTGTCAGAGTTTTTGAGCCATTTAAACTGATAGCACAGTGTCGTTGCAGCCGCGAACGCATGGCCAATGTCCTTAAAACCATGTCAGCAGAAGAAATCGAAGAAATGAAAGAAAATGGTGTTATCACCATGGAATGTAAATTCTGTAGCCGCAGCGAAATTTTTACCGACACCGATTTTTAAGCCAAATAAGCCATAGTGTTTCCTTTACATTACCAATATTTTGCTATATAAGCCGGGCGGAAAATTAATTAATAAACTAAGGAAAAATATGGATATTAGCAAAATTTCTATTGGTAAGAATGCACCAAACGATGTCAACGTTATAATCGAAGTGCCAATTGGCTCTGAACCAATCAAATATGAGCTAGATAAAGAATCTGGCGCTTTGTTTGTAGATAGATTTTTGCACACATCCATGCACTATCCTTGCAATTATGGCTTCGTTCCACACACACTTTCAGATGATGGCGATCCTTTGGACGTTTTGGTTATCGGCAGAAGACCAATAACTCCAGGCGCAGTGATTTCTGCGCGTCCAGTTGGCGTTTTGTTGATGGAAGACGAGTCTGGTATGGACGAGAAAATTCTTGCTGTGCCTTCTTCAAAATTGCATCCATTCTATGATAATGTGAACAATTACACAGATGTTCCACAAATCCTTCTTGATCAAATCGGTCATTTCTTTGAGCATTATAAAGACCTTGAGAAAAACAAATGGGTTAAAATTAAAGGCTGGAAAGACAAAGAATATGCTCACAATGTGATTGTTAAAGCAATCGCCGACGGCAAAAAATAGTTAATTGAAATAAGGGGGGATTGCAAAATCCCCTCACCTTTCCAGGGCTTGTTTAATAGCCTGCCATAGCAAATATATTACACTTGGAACTAAAGCTGAAATTATCCCGGTTTTTATAGTACGCGATAGCATCTCAGACCCTGTGCGTATTTTGCGTATATAAACAAAATCTGCCTGAGTCTCCTGCGGATTATTGGCAAAAATGCCTATACCGGCCAAAGTTTCGTGAACTGTTTCGCGCACAATGCGCTTTATCTCATCTTCGTTATATAACATAATAATATCCTATTTAGTAAATTTTTCTTTAATTAATGTATTATTTCCGTTGCTATTTTAAAAAGATACGTTAATATATTAATGATTTTTAAAATTAAGCAAAATTGAGACATACCGTGCAAGAGAAAATAGAGCCGAAAAAGGTTTTGTTAGTTGAGGATAATGAACTCTGTAGACGCCTCGGCGAAAGAACTTTAAGCAATTTGGGCTATAACGTCATAACCGCAGAGGATGGCTTAAAAGCTATAGCACAATTTCAAGAAAATTCTTCTCAAATATGTGCTATTTTTATGGATTTTGAAATGCCAAATATGGATGGTGTGGATGCATCTTCTGCAATAAGAATGCATACAGAAGGAAAAGAAGTTCCAATTATATTTAATAGCTCAAGCCCACGCCCTCTTAGAATTAGGATTGAAGAAAAGAGAAAGAGTTTGGAAGATGATGGCTTTCTCGAAGATGGCCACCTTGTCGAAGGTATTCACATTCTTGAGGGGAAAAAACTATCAATAGGTATTATTACTGAAAAATTTAAGGAACTTGGCATCACAACAGGGACAGAAAGAGAACCTTTAAAACCTCACAATATCCAACAAGTAATTGAGCAACATAATCTGAAAGATAGAAGTGTATCTCCTCCTACAAAAAGATAACATCAACATCCTTCACTTTGTCATCCCCTTTATTTTCTCGACAGTTCTTTGCGTGCCATAAATTCCCAATATGCCATAGGTTAGGCTGACAATTTCTTCAAAAGGTAATGGCGCGCCTATCTTTCCCGTAAGCCATTGAATGATGGGATTTATAACAAAAAAGAACAACAAACCCAGCGCACACACCCACATAATCGCCGGGCGGCCACCAGCAATAAACCAATTACACGACTGCGATGCACTCTGATTCAAAAGCTGCTGCGCTTCTAACGGCTGCTGTTTTATGCGCTCCATAACTTCAGCATGCGTCAATCGCTCGTCATCAGATGTAAAAAGCCGGCCTATAGCATCAATTGGTTTGGCAATTTGATCGCCGGCATTTCCTGCCAGCAATGTTTCTATCCATGACATTTTGGGCTCCTTTTTGGTTAAAATTATGTATGGGTAACACCCAGATATTTATTAATATTTAAACTTTTGCTTGATACTTAGACATAAATACGCTACACTCCTTCCGCAAAACAAAAAGGAATGTAAAAATGACGGTCACAACTCCGATTACAAGCTTACTTAAAGTCATAATGATCAATACAACAGCTGAAGAAATTGACCAATGGTTGGCAGAAAACCTTGTAACCGCAACATTTGAGGAGCTTACTGTTAGAAATAATCGTCAACTATCAATTCTACATTATGCCAAAACTGCCAAGCAAACATTGGTTCTTTTGAACGCTATGGCAGAAGCTAAAGGCGGAGCGCTTACTTTAGAGGAAGTAGTCCTAGGGGATAATAATTTCAGAACACCACTACATTATGCCAAAACAGCCAAGCAAACTTTAGTTCTTTTGGAAGCTATGGAAAAAGCCAAAGGCGAAAAGCTTACTCTCGAACAAGTAAACCTTATAAGTAATAACGGTATCACAACACTACATTATTCTCACACCGCCAAGCAAACCAAGCTTCTTTTGGAGGCTATGGAAAAAGCCAAAGGTAGTCCACTAACTCTCGAGGAAGTAAACCCTAGAGATAATAATGGCAGAACACCGCTACATTGTGCAGAAACCGCTGAGAAAACCAAGCTTCTTTTGGAAGCTATGGAAAAAGCCAAAGGCAATCCACTAACTCTCGAGGAAGTAAACCCTAGAGATAATAATGGCAACACACCACTGCACCTTGCAAAAACAGCCAAGCAAACCAAGCTTCTTTTGGAAGCTATGGAAAAAGCCAAAGGCAGTCCACTAACTCTCGAGGAAGTAAACCCTAGAGATAATAATGGCAACACACCACTG
>CAZOKN010000048.1:8496-14115 GCA_964580525.1 uncultured Rickettsiaceae bacterium | reverse complement strand
CTTTAAACCTTTGAACATTTTTACAAAATTCTAAACTTTAAACAAAAAATTCTCTACATTCTATCAATTCCGTCTTCGCTAACAGCTCTGCCGGAAACTACTAAAACCCAACGCACCTAACCAGGCTACGCGAGGCAAACTTGGAGCGGGTGAAGGGAATCGAACCCTCATGGCCAGCTTGGAAGGCTGGAACTTTACCACTAAGCTACACCCGCTCAAAACCAAACCCTACTCTTTTAACCCCCACAAAAAAGTGGTGGAGGGGGTAGGATTTGAACCTACGAACGCATTCGCGGGCAGATTTACAGTCTGCTGCCATTGACCACTCGGCCACCCCTCCGCGGCTCTTCCCAAACCTCACTACTTTAGTAAAGGGAGCGCCTTATTTAGTCTATGAACTTTAATATGTCAATCACAGATGATATTTTTTTTACATTGCCAACAAAAATAAATCAGGCTAATGGTAATCCGCATGAAAAAATATCAAAGCCACCAGAAGAAAAACGATAGCAAAAACATAGTGTTTTACGGCAACCATGCTTGCTTTGCGGCACTTGCCAACCCAAAACGCAAATGTTTAAAATTGTTTGTAAGCCAAAATACTTTTTCTACATTACCTAAGAATTTAAAGTTACCAAAGGTGGAAATAATCGACAATAATAAGTTCGATTTATTGTTAAATAGTAAAACAATTCCGCACCAAGGAATTGCTCTTGAGGTTGAAGCTTTATCCAACCCATCTATTGACGAAATTACAGGCTCAAATATTGTGCTTATACTTGATCAACTAACAGATCCACAAAATGTAGGAGCTATTCTGCGCTCGGCTGCCGCCTTTGATATTGGGGGCATAATAACAACAAAAGATAATTCCCCTGCAGAAACAGGCGCACTAGCAAAATCTGCTTCTGGCGCACTTGAAATTGTACCTATTGCCAAAGTTACCAACCTTGTAAGGACTATGGATGAATTAAAAGAACGAGGTTTTTGGTGTATAGGTCTTGACGGCAATTCAAATACTATGATTAACGATGTAAAAAAGCCTGATAAAATAGCGCTTATACTAGGAGCAGAAGGCAAAGGATTACGTGATTTAACCATAAAAAATTGTGACATGGTGGTAAAACTACCTATCTCAAGGAAAGTTGAAAGCCTGAATGTTTCTAACGCTGCGGCGATAGCTTTATATCACTTCACACAGGTGAAATAATATGGACCAAAGAAGCTCTAAATATGGAAAATTTCTCACTTTTATTTTGCTTTTCTTTGTTCTTTTTGGGCTAATATTTTTGGCTAAACAACATTTCTTTGTAAACCTATCTTCTTCTGAAAATATCAATCTAGTTTATCTGTCTATTTTGGTTTCTTTAATAGGCAGCAGTTTGATTTTAAATGCTAAATACAGAAATTTTGATGCCCTAAAAAATGCCGCAATATGGCTAATTCTATTTTGTATACTGATAGTAATGTATAGCTATCGCCATCAATTTGAAGATATAAAAAACCGCCTTGTGGGCGAACTTCTACCATCTCATGGTAATGAAAATTCTAATGGATCAGTTACTTTCAAAGTCGCACAGGATGGGCATTACCATATATTAGCAAAAATAAATGGCGTTCAGATTGAGTTTTTAGTTGATACCGGTGCAAGCGATGTGGTTATAACACATGAAATAGCAAAAAGAATAGGCATCAATACAAATAATCTACAATATAATAAGATTTATAGTACAGCCAATGGAACGATAAGCGGCGCCCCTATCAATATAGACTCTATCGAAATAGGAAGTATAAAAATCTCTAATGTTGTTGCCTCTGTGAACGGAGCTCCCCTTGATAAACCACTACTAGGCATGAGCTTTTTGCAAAAATTATCCGGCTATGAAGTGCGGGATGGAAGCCTAACTATCTGGAAATAAGGTGTAATTCTAATGCTTTTTCTTCTTAGGTTTTTTCTCACCTGAGCTTGGTTTTTTCTCTTTGCTTTGTCCTTCTTCACCATCTTTCTTCTTTTCGCCCTCAACCATGTTTTTATGAGGCATATCACCAGCAGGATTTCCTTCTTTCTCATCTTTTTTCTTTTTATCTATAGCATAATTCTTCAATCCTGCTTCCTCAGGGCCAAGTATAACTTCATCAGGAGCTGGTTGTTTATAATCAGCAACTATAGATTTTCTCAAAAGGGTTATGGCAAATCGTGAATTAACCGGCGCATTTTTATTATCTCTGTCTAAAGGCTCACAATCACCCTTCCCTACAACCCTTATCACCTGGCCAATATCCAAGCCTTGTGAAGCCAAATATCTTCTAACAGCATTTGCCCTATCCACAGAAAGCTCCCACACTGTATAATCCTCTTTATCAGAAACATAATCAGAACTTGTATAGCCTACAACTTGGATATAGTTAGGCACATGCTTAATCACATCGGCAATTTTGCTTAATATTTGTTTTGCCTGCGGCGCTAGAACAGCTGTATTATCTTCAAACATTGAACGCCCTTCTTTATCAGTCACCTGTATATTCACACCCTCAGGTGTTTGTTCTATGATTATAGAATCTTTAAGGTCTTTAGTTTCGGGGCTATTTTCTACATTATTAATTATATTCTGTTGAATATCTTCAAATTTAACAGGTGCATTATCATTCTCTATATTATTATCTTCATCAGGCATCTTAATGATAGGACCAGACGGAGGAGAACCAAACACTAGACCTAAAGCCGTCCAATCACCACGACTCCAGCCTTCTGTATTAGATGATTGACCACCACTAAATCCTATACCTATATTTCCCTGCAAACCCATGGTTGGGCTAAAATAATCCGCCAATCCTTCCAAATTTTCTACAGGAGTTGCTGTAAGTAGCCATAACAAAAGGAAAAACGCCATCATCGCAGTCACGAAGTCGGCATACGCAACTTTCCATGCACCACCATGTCGGCCATGTCCGCCCTTCTTGATTTTTTTGATTATGATAGTCTGACCGCCCTTACCTGCCATTTTATATACCTAAAACTATCCGGCCGCAGGGCCATTTATCAAAGCGTCAACTTCCTGGAATGTAGGTCGCAAATGACCAGGTATTATTTTTCTTGCAAACTCAACAGTAATAACCGGCGCATTACCCTGCACATGCGCAATAATAGCAGCTTTTAGAACCTGAAAATATTCAGTCTCAGATGCTGCATATTTACCCAAAAAAGTTCCAACAGGTCCTATCACACCATAACCCATCATAACCCCAAAGAATGTTCCCACAAGTGCCGCACCGATCAATTCACCGAGAATCTCAGGAGGCTCAGTTATACTTCCCATTGTGTGTATCACCCCCAATACCGCTGCCACGATACCAAGTGCCGGCAAACCGTCTGCAACCGCAAGAACAGCTCCTGAAGGCGCCTCAGCTTCGTGATGATGAGCTTCAATTTCTTTATCCATCAAATCTTCAAGCTGATAATGGTTATCCATACCCATAGTGACCATTCTCATATAATCACAGAAAAATTCTACAGCATGATGGTTATGAACAAATTTCGGGTATTTTGTAAAATATTCACTCTCTTCTGGCTTATCCAGTGCTGACTCTATCTGCAACATCCCTTTAGTTTTCATAGTCTTGCATATATTAAATAAAAACATCAACATATCTATATAGTCAGCTTTTCCATAAGGACTTCCCTTAAATAAGGTCTTTAATTTGCCTACTGTGGCTGACAATACGTGTTTAGGGTTAGATACAATCATCGCACCAATTGCAGCACCTAATATGATAAGAAATTCTGTAGGCTGCCATAACACCCCAAAATGACCCTGGTTCAAGGCATAACCACCAGCTATCGAACCAAAAACTACTACCAGACCTACAATAAACAGCATTTTTCAAACCAAATTTTAATTAAATAATTGAATAGTAAGTCATTATCCTTTAGAAATTTACAGCAACATATTGACCCAATATAGTTCATAAGTATTAATTATTTGTTAAACATATAGTTGCAAATTTCTGATATAACTGAATTTTAAGTGATAAACCGCCCATGAGTAACAAAAAAATAACAAATAATTCTTTTAAACAAGCAATGGGCTCTTTTGTAACTGGCGTGGTAATTGTGACTACAGCTAAGTCTGCAAAAAAACTACATGGCATTACTATAAACTCATTTGCGTCTTTATCATTAGAACCACCTATGGTGCTTTTTAATATTGATAAAAATTCCCACAGCTATGAAACTTTTACTAAAGCTAAATATTTCACAGCTAACATATTGGAAGAAAAGCAATCTTCTTTATCAAAAAACTTTTCACATCCTTCCACAATTGATTGGAAAAATGTTGAATATCATATCGGTGAAACTAGATGCCCAGTATTAAAAGGAGCAATTTCCTATGTTGAGTGTAAGCTGGAAAAGCTTTACGATGGTGGAGACCACACTATAATAGTAGGACACGTCATTAACACGCAAACAAACTCCGATGCTAAACCTCTGATTTACTTCAGAGGCGAATATCAAAAAAATTAATGAATAACAGGAAGATAAAATGAAAATAGGAATAGTTGGTTGCACTGGTAGAATGGGCAAGGCTCTTATTGAAGAAACTTCACTAAATGAAAATTGCAATTTAATTGGCGGTGCTGTTCGACCAAACAGTGACTTTGTGGGAAATGACATAGGAACCCTAGCAGGACTTGAACCAGTTGGTATAAATTCTACGGGCAGCCTTGAAGAATTATTTAAAAATAGCGATGCTGTTATAGATTTCTCAAATCCTGAAACTAGCCTTAAATGCGCCGCAATTGCTTCGAAGATGAAAAAGATCCATGTAATAGGTACGACCGGATTTTCAGCCGCAGAAAAAGACGAACTAAAAAAATATGCTAAAAATGCAATTATAATCTGGTCTGCCAATATGAGTATAGGCGTTAATATTCTCTCAATGCTAACAGAACAAGTCGCTGCTATTTTAGATGAAAAATTCGATATAGAGATCGTTGAAATGCACCATTGCCACAAGGTTGATGCACCATCTGGAACTGCTTTGTTGTTGGGTGAATCAGCGGCAGCAGGCCGCGAAGTAAAATTAAACGACGTTGCCAGACGCAGCCGCGACGGCATAATAGGAAAAAGACCAATTGGTGAAATAGGGTTTTCTACGATACGTGGTGGCGATGTTGTTGGTGAACACACTGTTATGTTCGCAGGAGATGGTGAACGTGTGGAACTTACACATAAAGCCTCCAGTCGTAAAATATTTGCCAAGGGTGCTGTTATGGCAGCTGTTTGGGCGAAAGATAAAAAAGCAGGGTTTTATTCAATGAAAGATGTTTTAAAAAAATAAACCTACTGCAAATCAAAGAACATTATACATTCCTGAGTCGAAGTGGTCAGTATATAGGCTCTGCTAGGATCAGAACCTGACAAGCACGTAGTTTGCCATGCTGATCCGTTATAATAACTGCGCGTCTGGGTTTTACCGTTATCAGGATCACCATCATCGGTTTTAACATCTATGGAATAAGCCTCTGCAGGAGTAAAAAGCTTGTTTGCAGTCCAGTCGCTTGTAGAGCGAAAACCTCCAACTTCAATATTTGTGGTAGCAACAGTAACATCATCATTAG
>CAZOKN010000048.1:0-8486 GCA_964580525.1 uncultured Rickettsiaceae bacterium | reverse complement strand
TGAGTATGTGTTCTTGCATGCCAACCTCCTGTGCTTCGTTTTGTAGCCGGACAGTTTATTCCTGGTGTATGGCCATAAGTTGTACTAGAATTGGCAACTCCGGTATAAGCTACATCAATAAAACCCGCCAGATTAAGATGCTGCCAGAAACGGAAAGATTCGCTATCTGTTCCATCCGCCATGTTCAGGTCTATATTTCCATCGCCATTGCCATTGCACTTCGATGAAGTCGCATCACAGGAAGATCCCCAATAGGTATAGGCATCTGCCATATCACCCGGTATTTGATTATACTTACTCTGAAACGATTCTGTAGCTGAGCGGAAAGACGTCATATCACTTATAACAGAACGTAGTTCAGAAGCTTTTCTTAATTTGTAGCCACTTGATACAACACCAAGCAACAAACCAATAATTGCTATAGAAATAGAAAGCTCAGCAATTGTTATGCCCGCCTGAAAACTAGATTTTTTAGCTCTTAATAGATCCTTCATAGACCAATTGAACATAATTGTTAAAAAACGTACGGTGCAAGCAGAATACTTTCTACAAGCACCATACATAACTACTCAAACTAAGCTTTTCTGCGTAAAAATGCTGGTATGTCCATCAAATCGTCGCCCCCTGCTTCAGCCATAACAGGCTCTTTTTTAAGAGACTTTGACAATTCAGATGCCATACTTTCCTGCTCACCACCTTGTAATGAACGAGCTACCTTTGCCATCCTTTTGAAAAGCCCACCAGAAGATGCTGATGCAGGCTGCTTTTTCGGAGCTTTCGCCAAAGGATCAGATCCCACATAATCGCTTGGATAAGAAGGAGCTGGCGACACGAACACTTTCTTTTGGCCGGAAGATTTTACAGAAAACTCTTCATCCTCTTCAGAATTATAGCCTAGACTATCCGTAGCTTGATTTTCCTCTTGGAAATCAGCCTCTTCAGAATCATCAAAACTGCGATATTCAAAATTACGAGTGTTAGCGGCAGTAGCAACCTCATCTACTTCATCTTCAAAATCTTCCTCAGCTTCAGCCTGCTCTTCATATTGATCTTCCTGCTCTTCAGCTTCGGCCGTTTTTTGCTCTTCCTCTTCAACCCTAAAACCTCGGCTAAGAGTTTGGCCCGCAGGTAAACGAGAATCAATTCCAGTTGCAACTACAGACACACGCATACTTCCTTGCAAAGCCTCGTTAAAAGTTGAACCGAAAATAATATTAGCACTCGGATCAACCTCTTCCCTAACTCTATTTGCAGCCTCATCAACTTCAAATAAAGTCATATCAGAACCGCCAGTGATGTTCTGGCACCTTTCATAGAAACGTTATCCAAAAGCGGGTTAGATATAGCAGCTTCCGCAGCTTCTTGAGCACGTCTTTCACCAGTTGCCTCACCAGTACCCATCATGGCCTTACCCATTTCGCTCATAACGGCTTTAACGTCAGCAAAATCAAGGTTAATCAGACCTGGCATAATCATCAAATCCGTAATTCCCCTAACACCAGAATGTAAAACGTTATCGGCCATTTTAAAGGCATCGGCAAATGTCGTTTTTTCATTCGCAATACGGAAAAGGTTTTGGTTAGGAATAACAATCAAAGTATCAACATGCCTTTGTAGCTCTTCCAATCCTTCCTCAGCAACTCGCATTCTACGAGGTCCTTCAAAATGGAAAGGCTTAGTAACAACACCTACTGTCAAAATACCCTTTTCACGAGCAGTTTTAGCAATTATCGGAGCAGCTCCAGTACCAGTACCACCACCCATTCCGGCAGTAATAAAAACCATATTACTTCCTTTTAGATGATCTAATATTTCTTCAATCGCTTCTTCAGCTGATTTCCTGCCCATATCCGGCGCGGCACCAGCCCCCAAACCTTGTGTAGTTGTTTGCCCAAGCTGAATTTTTTTATCACAAAGAGAATTAACAAGAGCCTGTGCATCAGTATTCGCTACAACAAAATTCACTCCTTCTAGGTTCTCTTTTATCATATTATTTGTTGCGTTTCCGCCAGCGCCGCCAACACCAAAAACCGTAATTTGTGGTTTTATTACAGTATTTTCAGGCAAATGAATATTTAATGTCATCTCTACTCTCCATCAAAGATATAACCAATCTTACCTAATTCTCTTAAGACCTATACTTTAAGCAAATTATTAAACGAATTCCTATATATATTCTGTTTTTTTAATAAAACAACAAAATGTAGTATACCCTAAAACATTTTTAATTTTAATATTTTTTTTGATTTTGTAGGTTTTATTTTAAAAAAGACTCTTGAATAGATATTCAACAATATCAATATTGCTCTCATAAGTTGAATAATGTAAAAACACAAGATAAAATAAGATACTAAAAAATCAGAAGAAATTTCTGCCAAAAATATTCTTCAAATTATTATTTCATATTATCATTGCCAAAGGAATAGTTGAGTAAAAACCTACTTATCTAAACACCATTTAAGGTTAGCTAGATTTTCAAAACTAAAATCAATTTATTAAGTAAGAATTTCTATATAACAGCTTAAAATTTAAAGAAAATTAAAGATAAGATGTAACGATAGGCCGCAGAAAAATAGATAGCAAAATAAACACATTCCTAAATATTTACTTTTTTATAATCCAAAACATCCTAATATTTTAAAATAAGTTCCATAATATTCTGAAAAATAGATAAAAATTTACCTCTATTGATGTAAAACTTAAAGATAAGAAATAAATCTAAAAAGCGACTAATCTATTGAAAGCACAATAACACAGGAAATACCAGAATTTGCAAAATTATAAGTGATACTTGGCGCAGAACCAGATGTGCATGTACCACTGGCCGAAGAGCCCAAACCACCCAAAAGCTTACCATAATCCGGCGTTCCATCATCTATTTTACTATCTATATTGGAAGCATCTGTCGGAGATAAAGCTGAACCATTTAGCGCATTATCAGTTGCATGATTTGCTCCAAAAGTTAGATAATTAGCAGGAAACGACCTACTAAGAGCATCCGTATAAGAAAAAGGTGCAGATATCTGGCTAAGTGAAAATCCTGCCAAACTAAAATGCTTTGAGGCAGGAACATTAGTACCTATAACAGCAGAAGTGCCAGCACCCGAATAAGTTCCAGCAATCATTTTAGCCAAAGAAAGCTGATCCCATGCATAGTATGGCTCAGTATCATCAGTAACTGCCCCATTTCCAATCATGCCATCGCCATTACCATTAGCCGTAACACCGCCTGTCCAATAGCTAGTAGCATTTTTTAAATCTCCCGGCAATCCTTCATAGGTAGTTTTAAAGCTATCCACTGCTGTTTTATAAGCTTCCATCTCAGAAATAATTGCATTAAGTTCAGAAGCCTTAATCATCTCTTTTCCGGCCATAGCACCCATAACCAACAAACCCATAATAACAAGTACTATGGACAGCTCTACAAGAGTAAATCCTTTTTTTCTGTGTTGGTTTTTTATCATAATTAATGCCTGTTAATATCGGAATGAATTAAGAAAACTATATGTTATCTTTCACCGCGCCATTACCATGCGGTATGTTGAATTCTTCCATTTTTCTGTATAATGTTGAACGACCTATACCAAGACGTCTTGCTATTTCCGACATATGCTCCTGATAATGCTGCATCGCTGCCACTATCACTTCTTTTTCTATGTCGCACATCCTACGGAAATGGCCATCATTTTCCTGAAGAGTAAGATTTTTCACACCATACTTACCAGAACCGCCAGATTTCATCAAATCAGACATTTTTTTATCCTGATCTTGATATTCAGTATCTAAACCACCCGCTATCTGTGGAAAATCAGCTACACCCAACTGCCCGCTTTCGCAAAGCACAACTGCTCTAAAAATAATATTTTTTAACTGCCTGATATTTCCCGGCCAATTATATTTGCATAAAATAGCCTCAGCCTCAGAGGTTATACCCTTTATTGGCTTACCTTCGCTAACAGCAAAAGCGTCAATAAAATATTTTATTAGCATGGCGACATCGCCATTTCTTTTACGCAAAGACGGTACGTGAATAGGAAAAACATTCAGCCTGTAAAATAAATCTTCGCGGAATTTATGATTTTTAACTTCATCCAAAAGATTCCTGTTAGTCGCCGAAATAACTCTTACATTAACCTTTATAGGCTTACTGGCACCTACAGGATCTATCTCACCATCTTGTAGAACTCTTAATAGTTTCACCTGAATATCTGGCGTCAGCTCACCAACTTCATCAAGAAATATTGTACCACCATCAGCTTCACGGAACTTTCCATAAGTCTTATATAGAGCGCCGGTAAATGCACCTTTTTCATGGCCGAATAATATACTTTCTACTAGATTTTCAGGTATTGCACCACAATTCACCGCTATGAACGGCTTATCAGCCCTACCGCTAGCACAATGTATTGCTCGTGCCATAGATTCTTTTCCAGAACCACTCTCCCCTTCCAACAATACTGGAATATCAGAAGCAGCAACTTTTTTACCCAGAGCAATAATTTCTTTTATAACCGGGCTTTCACCAACAATATCATCAAAAGAAGTACGACCACTTTTAGATTTTTTCAATAGCTCCATTTCATCATGTAAAATGCTACTACGCAGTGCTTTATCTATGCTATGTTTTAATTTATCAGCAGAATCAAGTTTTTTGACAAAATCAACAGCGCCAGCCTTCATAGCTTCAACTGCCATATCAAGATCATCATAACCAGTACGTACTATTATTGGCAAATTCGGTTTAACAGGCTTTACAGCATTTATAACATCAACACCGCCAATACCAGGCATTGATAAATCGAGAAGTACCAGATCTATATCGTTAGAATTTCCTGTAAGTATATCAATAGCTTGTTGGCCATTTTCAACCAATCTTGTACTATAATGCATTTTATCTTGTATTATATGCTCTATTATATGAGCCTGATTTACGTCATCATCGACTAACAGTATATTATATGACATGCAAAAAACCTTAAGGTTGAATTTTTAATTTGTCCTACAAAACCGCTCATAAATCTTCCTATTTCACGAACAATATTGATACAATTAATATACAATTTTAGAACATATTGATTAACAAATGCTTAACATGATCAATAAATGTAGAAAAATCCAAAAATGACACAAAAACCAAATAATAACAGCATGTTACAAATCGTCACGCAAGCGAAACATCTATTTATTATTAATTTTTTAGATAATTATCACCAAAATCCCGAAAAGATAACAAAACTTTAATAAACAAGGTCTATAATAACCTCTGGCAAATTATCTGAAAAAACTATGAGCAATGAAAAAAGTTTTTTGATCGGAGAACAAAAAAGCGACTTAGAACGCTTAAAATCGTCACGCCCAAACAAAACTCCACTAACAGATGAAAAACGTGGCTACAGCCCCGAAGAAGTAAGACTAATCTTAGCACAGCAATTTCCTGCTGATGAACAAGAAAGACTTGGAGTTGATGTTTTTTATACAACCGCTGATAATCGATTCTTAATTCCTCCGCCTGGCTTCGGCTCGGGAGAAATAGGGGAAGACGGCGATTTAGACTTTACTCTGCAAGAAGCAATAAAAAGAGTAAAAGATTCCAAGGATTCAGAAAATCCTATAACAACCAGCCTTATATTAGTAAAAACTAATCTGCTTGTTTCCAGTGTACACACATACTCACTAATCCGTATTGATCATGACTTTTCTAAAGAGGAAGAAAACGGAAAATCATCAGCACAAGTCCGTATTATTTTTCCAAAGCCTTCCAAAGGCAATATTGCTTCCACTCCAATGCTGACTAAGTCAATTGAGAAAGTTTTTGATTGTGCTCCTATAACAGCCTTGCAAGGCAGCACACGTGTAGACGAAAAAAACAATGCAAGCGTTATTCTTGGCTGTCTAACAGAACTCTCTCAAACGAAGCCGAATGATCTAGACAACGGCAAAATCATCCAACAGATTGATGAATTTACAATAGACTTATCCACACTTCGAGATAATCACGAACAAATTATATCAGAAATAACTGAAATCGATACAATTCAGACTAAAAAACCTGAACCAGACACAGAACCTGATGCAAAAAAAACAAATATTTTACAAAGAACTCTCAGAAGAATTAAACCCGACAAAGCAGAGCCTGCAAAAGAGCCTACTAAAACAACTTACATGACAGTGGACAGCCTAGATAATAAGGTTCTAAATTTTAGTAAATATTTAGAAACCAATTCTCAGTTCCAGAAGTTTTTAGAAGGACATGGCTACAACAATATTTCTAAACCACAAGACAAGCAATTTATAATCAACGCATTTTCCAAGGCATACAAAAATTGTCTTATTGCAATTGCAGATGCCGGAATGAACACAGATGAAGCTGAAGTAAAAGATTTTACACTAAAAGATTTAATTGAAAAAACTTCCAATCATATACCTAAAAAAGACAAGAATAATTCGACCGTTGTTTTGAGCGTTATAGGAATAATTGGGGCATCATACGCAACCATGCCAGAAGAAGATACTTTAAAAGAACTGAAAAAAGTTGCGAAGGCTGCCAAATCTAAGAAAAAAAATCTTGCTTCAACGGAAGTTTCCGAATTTTTAAAAACATATATCGACCACAATCCTTACAATGCAGGGCCGGCTGGTGGTTCACTTGATTTTATTGATTTTACAAAAAATGAAAAGCACACTAAAAGACCGGCCAAGACATTTAGGCCTGCTCGAACAATTGCAAAATCAGTAACAATTCAACCAGATTTAAGTTCAAGTTCAGAAGATGATTCTAGTTTATCAGTACCGTTAGTAATACCTACTGTTTCAGTACCGGCACCAACTTCTCTATCTACCCCAAAACCTATCTCATCCATTCCTACAGCAACTAAACCTAAGGCAGGTGAGCCATCTAGCAAACTAACAACAACTACAAAAACTTCTGCGACTGCGCCAACAGCACCGCGTCCAAATCCAAAACAGACTTTTTCTACGTATGATTCAAAATCATCTATACCAGCAATTACAAGATCTACAACAAGCTTAAGCACCTCTACCACTCAGGAAAGCAAAAACGGAAGTATCTCAACAATACAAAAACAAGAAAATTCCGATACCTCATTGAACACAATAAATGCCACAGGCTTAACTGCGCAAGCTAAATTAAAAAGAAAGCAGCATTCCCAATCAAGCGACACATCATCCGTAGGAAAAATTGCACCTGCAGCAGGCACAGCGTTTGCAGCATTAATGCTTGTAGGAGTTGCGCCATTTATTGGGCTTATTTTGGCTGTTGTAGCTATGATACTTTTTTCTAAAGGAAGCTCACACTCGAAGAACGAAAATAATCCATATGAAGCAACAAAAACGCCAACGAAGACCAAACAAATGGGCGGCACAGAAAAAAAACCTATGAATGTAAAACTATCTCAAAATAAAACCTGGGTGGAAAAAGTTGAAAGCGAAAAAACTTCAACTAAAGATTTAAAAGACTTAGGTAAATAAAATCAAAAGATGCCAATTTAAACCTTTTTAGCTTGTAATTAAGGGCGAAAACCTATATTAACCTTCACTTATAAGAAAATATATATTATAATATTATATTGTAAAAAAACTTTAATATATCTGTGTTATCATAACACCCAAGTTAATCTTATTTTGAAAAAAAATAGAAAAGAGAATATTTTATGTCTAAAGTTCAAGAATTAGGTCAATTAATCCAATACTGGGAAAGCCAAAAATCTGGTGATATTGACGGCTATGGCGCGGAAAATTTCTTAGCTGCGAACAAAATGGGCAGTGATGCAGTTGTAGTTCAACCTAGAGTCTTGACGGCTGATAATCTTGAAAATCATTTAGAAGGCATAAAAAAGCACTACGCTTTGGCCTACGCGCAAGCACAGCTTGAGCAACATGTTGAAGGGTATATTCGCAGTGGTGTAGATGCTCCATCATTCGTAACAAAAGTTACCGCAGCTGGAAATGTTTTTGGAGAAAGTGCAATTGATGATGAGAATGTAGCAAAATTCCAAGATAACGTTAAAAATATAATTTCGTCTGCACTTGCAGCACAAATTGAAAAAAACCCTCATTTATTAGACAATTTCGCAACACAAGAAGATAGAAATGATCATGTTGCTGCATTTATTGCAGAATTCCAAGAGTATTACAATGAAGTTTCTCGTAATATTCCTACAGTCTCTCAGGAGCAGAGACAATTAGTTTCTTTAGCTACTCTGTCTTTTATAGCATCTTCAGACGAAATGCTAAGCTTCGGTATCAAAGATAAAGGAGCTGACGAACAAAAGGCTTTTGTAAAAAAGCTAACAGATTCTGCCACTTTAGCTTTGCGTAATTATAGTACTGATATGCAAGATAGCGCTAGCGGGCTTTTTTCGTCAAGAAATCATTCTGCTCAAAGCAGAATTGAGAACGCTATAAATAAAGCTGGCGCTGATGGTACTGCTGTTAAAGATATTGACGTAGAAGTATTCTTTGTTGCA
>CAZOKN010000047.1:0-14130 GCA_964580525.1 uncultured Rickettsiaceae bacterium | reverse complement strand
CTAGTTGTTGGCGAGTTGTTTGCTTACCTTCTTCTGTTTTGAACCAGGCGCAGATGATATAGGGTTTATAATCATCTTTATCAAAATTGCTAAGTAATGTGTCTAGTTGTTGACGAGTTGTTTGTTTTCCTGCATCTGTTTTGAGCCAGCCGCGGATGATACCGGATTTCTCATAATCGTTCTCAAAATTGCTAAGTAATGTGTCTAATTGTTGGCGAGTTGTTTGTTTTCCTGCATCTGTTTTGAGCCAGACACAGATGATACCGGATTTATTATCATATTTATCAAAATTGCTAAGTAATGTGTCTAGTTGTTGGCGAGTTGTTTGTTTTCCTGCATCTGTTTTGAGCCAGCTCAGAATTGATTCAATTATTTCCTCATCAGACCAGTGTTTAGACTGGTATTTCATTTCCAAAAACAGCTCATCAAATGTCATATTATCGTGCCTTTTTTCTGTAAAAGTAATATAAATACAATAAGTTATGCCTTTATGTGTAATAATAAAGGAGTATTATTGATAAATAGTTAATTATACAAAGAATTAGGGGGTTGAAGGCCTTTATTATTGGGGTATTTGTGGGCAGGTAGGGGGATTAAGTGGGTAGTTTGGAATCCTGATTCTAGATTCTATATTCATGATTCCAGATTCCTGATTCTTCCTACACTTTCCCCTTGCAAAAAACCACTAATTAGCCTATTAAGCTTGGCAAATATTTTCTGATCCAGGAGGTCAATTCTAATGGGTGGTGTTGCGAGTATGAATAAATGGGTTTATAACTTTGGTGATGGCGTTTCTGAAGGTAATGCCACAATGAAAAACCTTTTGGGCGGAAAGGGTGCGAACCTTGCTGAAATGTGCTCTCTTGGCCTGCCAGTTCCTCCGGGATTTACCATAACTACAGAATTATGCACTGCATATTACGAAAACAACAAGCAGTATCCTGCTGATTTAGAAGCGCAAATTGTGGCTGCTTTGTCTAAAATCGAAAAAGCATTAGATAAAAAATTTGGTGATGCTACGAATCCTTTGCTGGTTTCTGTGCGCTCGGGTGCACGGGCATCAATGCCAGGAATGATGGACACGGTTTTGAACCTGGGTTTGAACGATAAAACAGTTGAAGGATTGGCAAAAAAAAGCGGAAATGAACGCTTTGCTTATGATAGCTACCGCCGTTTTATCCAGATGTATTCAGACGTTGTTTTGGGTGTTGACCATTACCATTTTGAAGAATTGCTTGATTTGAAAAAAGAAGATAAAGGTGTCTCTCAAGATACTGATCTTAATGCTAACGACCTGAAAGAACTGGTTGCGTCTTATAAAGCAAAAGTTCAGGAAGAGCTTGGCAAGGCTTTCCCACAGGATGTAAAAGAGCAGCTTTGGGGCGCTATTGACGCGGTGTTTGGTTCTTGGATGAACAACCGTGCCATTACTTATCGTAAATTGCATGAAATCCCTGAAAGCTGGGGAACTGCTGTTAACGTGCAGTCGATGGTGTTTGGAAATATGGGGCAGGATTGCGCAACAGGCGTTGCCTTCACACGCGACCCTTCCACCGGCGATAACGAATTTTATGGTGAATATCTTGTGAATGCGCAAGGTGAAGATGTTGTGGCGGGTATTCGTACTCCGCAGCAAATTACTGTGCATGGCAAAAAGAAAAACGATAGCAACCTTCCTTGCATGGAAGAGGAAATGCCTGATGTTTACAAAGAATTGGTGAAGGTTTACCACCGTCTTGAAAAACATTATCGCGATATGCAGGATATTGAGTTTACTGTGCAAGACAGAAAGCTTTGGATATTGCAAACCAGAAACGGTAAACGTACAGCGGCGGCGGCTATCCGCATAGCTTCTGACATGGTTTCTGAAGGCATTATCGATAAGGAAGAAGCAATTAAAAGAATTGATCCTGCGTCTCTTGACCAATTATTACACCCAACTCTTGACCCAAAAGCACATCGCAGAGTGATTGATCGTGGCTTGCCTGCGTCTCCTGGTGCGGCTTCTGGCTCTGTTGTGTTTAACGCTGAAGATGCTGAATTTAAAGCGGCTAATGGTGAAAAAGTTGTTCTGGTGCGTATTGAAACTAGCCCTGAAGATATTCATGGTATGCACGCGGCGGAAGGTATTTTGACTGCGCGTGGCGGCATGACATCGCACGCGGCTGTTGTGGCGCGTGGTATGGGAAAACCTTGTGTTTCCGGTGCGGGTGGCTTGCGTATTGATTACAAAACTAAAATTTGCAAAGTTGGAACTGTTGAAATTAAAGAAGGTGATATTATCACAATAAATGGTTCAAGCGGTGAAGTTATTTTGGGCGAGGTTCCAACTATTCAGCCTAATCTTTCCGGCGATTTTGCTCAAATTATGGAATGGGCAGATGAAGTGCGTAAACTTAAAGTGCGTACAAATGCAGAAACTCCTGAAGATGCAGCAACTGCGCGTAAATTTGGTGCGGAAGGTATTGGCCTTTGCCGTACTGAGCATATGTTCTTTGAAAGCGAGCGTATTATTGCTGTGCGTGAGATGATTTTGGCAGAAGATGAAGCTGGAAGACGCAAAGCGCTGGCTAAACTATTGCCTATGCAGCGTGGTGACTTTGTGGAGATTTTCAAAATTATGGAAGGTCTGCCAGTTACTATAAGATTGCTTGACCCGCCTTTGCACGAGTTCTTGCCACATACTGACGAAGATATGGCTGAAGTTGCGAAAGTTACTAAAATGAGCGTCGAGGATATTAAACGCCGTGCGGCTCAATTGAACGAGCATAACCCAATGTTGGGGCATCGCGGTTGCCGTTTGGGTATTACATATCCTGAAATTTATGAAATGCAGGCGAGGGCGATTTTTGAAGCTGCAGTACAGGTTACTAAAAGCGGCGGCAAGCCGGTTGAGCCTGAGGTGATGATTCCACTTGCTCTTAGCAAGCGCGAATTGGATATTTTGAAAGTTGTTATTGATAGCGCAGCCCAAGCTGTTTTCAAAGAAACAGGAACTAAGCTTGACTATCTTGTTGGCACGATGATTGAGTTGCCACGTGCTGCTTTGAAAGCTGGAGAATTGGCTGAAACTGCTGAGTTTTTCAGTTTTGGTACTAACGATCTTACACAAACAACTCTTGGTATTTCGCGTGATGATGCGGCTTCTTTCATTGGCGAATATCGCGAAAAAGGAATATTCGAGCACGACCCGTTTGTGCGCCTTGACAGAGATGGAGTTGGTGAGCTTATTTCTATTGCCGCAGAGCGCGGACGCAAAACCCGTTCTGATATAAAGCTGGGAATTTGCGGTGAACATGGTGGCAACCCGGATTCTGTGCATTTCTGCCAGGAAATTGGTTTGGATTATGTTTCTTGCTCGCCATATCGTGTGCCTATCGCGCGTTTGGCCGCGGCTCATGCTGCTTTGAAAGAAAAACAAGCTAAGAAAAAAGCGGCTTAGTAAATTTTAATGCGAGCCAAATTAAGATAAAAATTAGAGCTTAAAGCATGCAGTTATATTTTTTAGATAAAAATAAGAATTGTTTGCTTTTTGTTCTACATTTTATTCTGTTTTGCATTTCTATCTATCCTATTTTATCTGTAAATGTTTTACCGTTCGTAGATTATCCGAATCACCTTGCCCGTGCTTTTATAATATATAATCACGGTAACAATCCTGACATTGACGCAATGTATGATGTGAAGTGGAGGATAGCGCCATATATTATGATGGAATTTCTGATTCCTTTTTTTCAGAACTTTATGGATATTTATAGTGCTGGAAAATTATTTATCGTAACAGCTCTATTATTTATTGTTGTTGGTGTTGTTGCAATTAGTGCTAGCATCCACAAAAAACCTTCATATTTGACACTTTTATTATATCCATTCCTATATAATATGGATCTCGCGTTTGGTTTTTTAAATTTTATATTTGGTCTTGGTGTAGCTCTAATAAGTTTTGCGATCTGGGTAAAATTTAGAAAAAATCTGAGCCAGTTGCGCATAGTGTTGTTATTTATAATAATGACATTAAATTATTTTACGCATCTTATTACATATGGTTTGCTTGGACTTTCTATAGTTTTGTATGAAGGTTTTTTCTATAATTTACGTGATGTAACAGAACGTAATATATATATCAAAAAAATGTTTTTGTTGGGGGGGCTGGCAGTTCCGCAAGCATTATTATTTTTACTCGCACCGCATGCTGTTTCTGAATTAGGAACTCATTTTGGCGATTTTGTAGACCACTTAATGACATTACTTTCGCCAACATTATTTTATAATAATGGCATAGATTTTTTAATATTATTTTTAGTTGTTGTATTTCTTTTTTCTAATTCGATAAAGCGTGATAATAGCTTTACCAAATTACTGATAACTCTTGCTATTGTTAGTTTGTTTTTACCAACCGATCTGTTTGGAATATTTCTTTTTAATATTAGATTGCCAATTTTTATTATATTTCTTCTTATAGCTTTTTCATCTTTGAATAATGAGAAATTTAGATCTTTAAAAATATTTAGCTTCGTATTTGTGTTGATTATTTCGGCAACATCTATTTTTAGATATTCTGAGATAGAAAAAAATATTACTATATGTGGAAATATGATTGAGGAGTTCAGAGGTAAATTGAACAATGTGCTTACAATTCCTGCAGTTCCAGTTTTAACTGTGATTGATAGGGAAGGAAATTCTTGTCCTTATAGGAATGCTTTTGATCATATAAACAGTTTAGCGATTATAGAATCTTTTGATTTTGTCCCTGAAGTTTTTACTATTATTCCTCCTATTTTATATAAAGATAAGTTTAAAAATATAAAACCTGATTTGTATGGTCAAAATGATTCCTCTAGAGCTGAGGTTTTTTTTGCAGAGAAAAACAATGATAATTATTGGCAAACAGAAGGAAAAAAATTTAAATATGTTATATTCATAGATCAAGGTAAAAAAATATACGAAATCCCAACATTCTGGGATATAAAAAGTAAAGGCAGTTTTTTTTCAATATATGAAAATAAATTGTTTCAGAATTAATTTTTATGGATAGAAAATGAGATTAAGTCGCGATATAGCGCTAAAAATACATTGGGTATTTGACCAGCTTGTGCCTCCTATATTAAGGGATATGAAGTGGTTTATGTTTATACCACTTACTATATGCTTTAGACAAAAAGCTCCACTTTTTATGAAATTTAAGGAGGAAGCATACAAGCTTACTGATGAGGAATATAAATATTATTACCGAGAAACTGGTAAGGTTAGCTTTGAACGTGATTCAGATTTAAATCAAAAATCTATAGAGCTAATTAAACAAAATATTGTTGGAAAAAAACTTTTAGAAGTTGGTTGTGGCAAAGGATATTTATCAAATATGATTGCGGAAGACTCAAATATCGACATAACTGCGGTTGATATTTTGATAGACAGAAAAAAACTAAAAGATACAAAAAATCTTAAATTTATTGAAGCTAATGTATTAAATTTACCGTTTGCTGACAAAGCATTTGATACGGTTATATGTACTCATACTCTTGAGCATGTGATTCATTTGCAAAATGCGATTGAAGAACTAAGACGAGTTGCGAATAGGTTAGTTATAGTAACACCAAGGCAGCGCCCATATAAGTATACTTTTGATTTGCACATCAATTTTTTTCCTTACCTAAATTCTTTTTTGCTTGTTATGGGTAAGGAAGGTAAGAACGTCATTTGCATTGATGCAGACGGAGATATATTCTACACAGAAGATGTGGCCTAGTATAACCCGTAAAATTAAGCCTGACTCTTTCTCAGTTTTTTTCCAACCACACTAGTTTCTGATACCGCATTGTTTTTATTTAGCGGAGTGCTGTTTAGTGCAGAAGAAATCACGGAAACTTTTTCCGAAAGAAGTTTTGAGTTAGGTATAAGATGTTTCTGACCATCGAAAGACTTTACAGTTGTGTAGCGCATGTCAATCGATGTTACTTCGCCTTCAATACCACAAGCTTGAATTGTGTCGCCAATCCCGAAAGGCCTATAAACCAAAACTAATATTCCGGAAAGCACACTGGATAAAACATCTTTCATTGCAAAACCAAAAGCGAAACCTGTCAGGCCTAGTCCAACAACTATAGCACTTATATCAACTCCCCAAGTGCCAAGCATTGTTAGAACACCAACAACTATAAGAGATGCACGTAAAGCTTTTTTTGTGAACTCAGCAATGTGTAGTTTGTTAACGTCTTCGGTTTTGAAAAAGCGATCAGACAACATTTTTACAAAAACTGAAGCTGTATAAAACATAAACAAAATAAATATTCCGCTTATGAATTTAGGTAGAAAATCTATAGTAACACCTAGGGCTTCCTGGCGTAAACTTTGTAGAAAAAATATCATTGTATCTCCATTATTCCTATTCAAATTAAGAACGTATCCCCACTTCGATATTTCCCACTCTATAGATATTTTTTTGTTTTTCAACTGTTTCGATATTTATTATTGATAAAGATATACTATCAGTTGAAGCCAAGATTTTGCCTACAGACTTTTCATCAACAAAAATTTCGGTTCCGGCAGGTGGAAAGCTTTCATTCGTGGTCTTTTCCAGCACGTATAAACTGCGGCGTCCAGTTCCTCTATGATGAACTCTTGCTGTAACTTCCTGACCAACATAGCAGCCTTTATTATAATCGATAGCTCCGATTTCATCCATTTTATATTCATGTGGAAAGGATTCTTCCGAAAGAAGGTCGATGTGGCCTAGTGGTATGCAATTGCTTATGCGGACTTTTTCATATTCTGAAATTTTTTCTTTTTTGAAATCATTGTCTTCAAAAATTTTGAACATATTATCTTTAGCAATTATTGCTCTGGCATAAAGAGCTGATGAACGTGGATCTATATATATAACCCCGCAAGCTAAGGATTTTGTATAGCCTTGTTCCATACTGCCGAAATTTTCAAATATTTTAGTACCTAGTGCGGCCACTGTGACAAAACTTTCAGATAAATTTTCAATTGTCACATCTGAGCGCAACTTATACATTTTAAATCTATTTATAATGTCAGGTAATTTTTGTTTGTCGCAATCAAGTAAAAATTTATCACCAGCTTTTGCAATAAAAAAATCATAAAGAAATTTGCCCTGTGGAGTTAGCATAAGAGTATATATAGAGCGTACATCACTAACTTTGTGTATATCGTTAGTGATGAGGCCTTGTAAAAATTTTGTTGCATCATTGCCAGATATTGCAATTACGCTTCTATTTTCTAGTGGTATATAAAGATTGTTTGTCATAATCTTCTTTTGTTTGTAATGTGTGTTTTATAAATAAATAGAGAAGTTAATGCAAAAGGGTAGTTCTAGCAAGAGAGTTTCTATAGTAAGCGTCACTTATAATAGTGCGGCGGTTATAGATAAGTGCCTTGCGTCCATTCCAAAGGGTATAAAAGTTTTTGTTGTAGATAATGCCAGCGCAGACGAAACAAAAAAAGTTATTAAAGAAAATCATTCTAAAACATTGTTGATAGAGAGCAAAAAGAACGTTGGTTTTGGCCGTGCGAATAATCTGGCGCTGGAAAAAATAAAAACGGAATTCGCTTTATTGCTAAATCCTGATACTGAATTACAGGAAGATTCCATAAAAAAATTATTGGCAACAGCAGATAAATATCCTGATGCTGCTATTATAGCTCCAACATTGTTTCATGAAGATGGTCGTTTACAGCAAAGCTATAAAACTTCAGTTTTCCAAAGAGAAAAATGTAAAGCGGTTTATATTAAACCTGAGGGTGATTTATGTGCTGAGTGTTTGTCCGGTGCAGTAATGCTTTTGCGTATGTCGTCTTTTAAGGAAATAGGTTTTTTTGATCCTAATATTTTCTTGTTTTATGAAGATGATGATATTTGCTTAAAGGTGCGGGAGGCTGGATATTCACTGGTTATAACGCCTGATTCGCAAGTTAAGCATTTAATGGGGAGATCTTCTCCTGCAACTTTTAAAAATATATATTTGAAAAATTGGCATATGATGTGGTCACGCCTTTATCTGGAAAAAAAATATAAAAGCGATCATCTGAGTCGTATGATGGCGATAAAATCATTATATATTTATGCGGCGAAAGGCCTTCTTTATGCTTTGAGATTTAACCTGGAGAAAGCTGTGCGCTCATGGGCGCGGTCAGTGGCATCTATCGCATTTTTAGTTGGGAAAACCGTTTAGAAGTTATAATTATGAAAAATAATCCAATAGAATTATTCGGAAAATGGCTTAAAGAAGCTCAAAAAAAAGAGCTAATGAGTCCATGCAACATGTTTTTGGCTACTGCTGGGGAAGATGCTAAGCCAGCTGCTAGAATTATGACGTTGTTAGACTATAATTATGGCGGATTTTATTTTTGTACAAATGCTTCGAGCAATAAGGTTAAGGAAATTAAGATTAATAAGAATGCCTCCGGTTGTTTTTATTGGGATAAAAGTGCAAGGCAAGTGCGTATTGAAGGTTTAATTGAAAAAGTTGAAGGTAGTTCTGCAGATAATTTTTTTGCATCTTTTTCGCGTGCAGAGCAGATTCTTTTCTGGGCTTCAAAACAATCGTCTATAATTTTAGGTAAGGGCGATTTGAAGGGGCGTATGGAGACAATAGAAGCTCAATTTGAAAATGAAAATATTCCACGTCCTCCTCATTTTTTTTGCTTCAAGATTGTTCCGCAATCAATTGAATTTTGGCAAGATGAAAAGTATCGCCTTCATAAGAGGATGGTATATAAAAAACAAAATGAAAATGACTGGGAAACTCAGGTTTTATTTCCTTAAAAACTTATCCCTATATAACAGGATGTACTAGCTGTGTTTGCGGCGCCGGAAAAATTATATGCGTTTGAGGCGTTCATATAGCAGGTATCTGCCGCTGAGTCATATGCTGGTGCAGATTGTACGTCGCCGCTTTTTGGTAAATCATCATCAATTTTCTTATCTATTGTTTCGGCTTCGGTGGCAGTTAAAAATCCTTTTGGTTCGAGAACTACGTTAGCATTAGCTACTGAAGTACGAGTATATGGAATTCCAACAATAAGTGTTACTTTCAAATTGCCGAAGGTATTAAGTAGTTTTGCGCCTGAGGATGTTCCCATTGTTTCAACCCAGTATCCTGCGGTACCAATCGATGCTTGTGGAATGTCATAAGTTACTCTTCCGAGGCCGTTAGTTGAAATATTTGCAGTAGTTGTGTTAACCAGAGGCTGCATAACGCCGGAAAGTGCGAGATGTTTCCAGGCGTGGTAATTTTCCCAACGTGTGCTGTCTGTGGTGCCCGTTCCATCACTATCCATACGATATTCAATTTTTCTATTACCATCGCCATTGGCCGCACCTGTCCAGTACGAAGATGCATTGCTTAAGTCCCCAGGAAAAGTGTCATATTTTGTTTTAAAAGCGAGGATAAAGCCTCTGTAGCGGTCAGCATCAGATAATATGCGTTTTATATTTGATTGGTGGTATATAGATGTACCTTTAACAACAGCTCCAATAAGAAAGCCGATAATAATTAAAACTACGCTAAGTTCAACCAGTGTGAAGCCTTTGTTTTTTACTGTTTCTATCATAAAATCTCTTGTTTTAGCGTATTAGAATTTTTCTACCAGTTAGCTGCACCTCCGTGCACAAAATCATGAGTCAGTCTGGCTATTTCTTTGAAATCAAAATCTGTATGGCCGACATGATCAAAAATGCGCATCTGCTTTGGTTCATTGGCGGCTTGCAACATTTTGCGGCCATGGATTATAGGCATAACCTGATCTAAATAACCATGAAATATCATCACTGGAACTTTAACTTTTCCAATTTTATCTATGGAGTCAAAGTGATCTTTAAGTAGTAATTTTACGGGTATATATGGGTATAATTCTGCGCCTTTTGTGGATATTGAGGTGTATGGAGCTTCCAAAACTAGCGCTTTGGTATCATATTCTGTGGCCATTTGTACTGCAATGCCAGTTCCAAGCGATTCACCATAAAGGAAAATATCTTTAAGCGGGACGCCACTGGTGGTTAAATAATCAATTGCAGCGCGCGCGTCGTTATATAATCCTTCTTCGCTCGGCGAGCCTTCACTGCCGCCATATCCGCGCCAGCTTACAGCCAGCATGCCCATGCCAGTGTTTATATATTCATTAAGTTTTTCTACCCTATCACCCAGATTGCCCTTATTGCCTTGGAAATAAACCATTATAGGCTCATTATGCTTGGGTTTTTTGTACCATGCGATGATTTTTACACCGTCTTTTGTGGTAAGATGGATTTCCTGAGTGTCGTATAGACCATAATTTTTGGGCTCGGCCATTTCTTTCACAGGTAGATATAATATGCTGCGTTGGCAGAAATATAAATAAGCATTTATACCTGCATAGCCAATGATTATAGCGCCAAAAATGCTCAAGGATATTGTCATAATTATCGATTTTAACTTACAATTATTACTCATTTGTTAAGTTTCTATTAAAAGTTACAAGAAAAATCTGAAAATAGCACATCAAGCGGCCTAGGTTAAGGCTTTTTTATCCAAAAAGACAAAGTAGGCAAAAAAAGCTTAATTATTTAACTTTTGTAACGAAAAGTTAATAATCTATCTTTAGAATAGATATTACGAAGTGTTGCGTAAATGTTATTTTTTGATTTATTAGAAGGTTTTTATGCCTATTGAACAAAATCCAGATTTAGCTCTAGAAATAAAAAAACATATTTTGGATATGGCAAGGGTTACAAAATCAAGAGAATGGAAGCCACATGAAGCGTTTTCAGAAAGAGTAGGGATGCTCGCAAGGGTTGTTGCGACCAATTTGCCTAAAGATGCCAAATGGAAAGATAACCAGGAACTTAATGGCTTATTTAAAGAGGTTGTAGCAAAAATATCGGGTGAAAATCAAAAAATACAATCTTTTACTACAAAGGAAGGTAGGAAGGATTATAAGGTTTTTAGTGAGTCATTAAAAACTGACAGTTTATTAGCTTCATTTAGAGAAATTGGTGAAAAGGCAAGGGAAATTAGTAAGAATCATAAAGATTATTCAATAATGTCTACTAAAAAAATTGATATAAATCTGGCATCTTCTATAATAAACCAAGAGTTTTCAAATATATATTTTGCTGAAACTGACAGGAATCCTAGGAGAGATGGTTTTTCATCAAAAGAACTTAAATTTGTAGATGATTTTTCTAAAAAAGCTGTACGTGAGTTATTAGAAAAATTTCCTGAAATCAATATTGATAATCTTGCTGATGCCTTAAAATCTGAATTGGTTGGTTTTAGAGAAAAACAAAAAAGTTTTGAAGAAGTTGTTACAGAATTTGCTGGAAAAAATAACCCAATTAAGCAAAATATAGACGAATCAATTATAAAAAGTATTGGCTATACAATAAGATCTTTTGATGCGGCACAAAATAAATTAGTACCTTTTTTTAATGAAGAAGATCGTACACAGGGATATAAAGCTTTAAGGAGCACTATTAAAGAGAGTCTTACAGATAAAGAGCGTCTTCAAGATGCGGCATCGGAACATAAAAATGTGAATATTAATGATGTTCAAAGTACTTTAAAAATGGCGGTAGAAAAACATAAAGCATCAGAATCTTTGGAAAAAGCCTCGCTAGATGCTGTAACACGTAGTGCGCCTTCCCTAAGAGATAAATTCGTTTCTGACTCATCTAAACTTATGGACGGTATATTTAATCTTGATGGCGATAAAAAAGTTTTATCTGAAATAGATGCTATATCAAAAGACCGCAAGTCGGCTGAATTGGTTTATGATTTTATAGTAGAAGTATCAAAAAATGATTCCATAAAAAATATGGTGCAGGATGGCAGCCTTACACCAAATAGCCTGCTGAAAAGTATATCTGATGGCTTAGCGAAAGATTCCAAATTAAGTGGAAACCTTAAAGAAGCAAGAATGAATTTACTTATAAATAAAGGTGCTAACGAAGATTTAGTTAATGAACTTGGTGCATCTCTTGCCGAAGCTTTTATGAATTTGGAAGAAAAGGGACAGAATGCAAAAAAGGCAGCGGAACGTCTTCATGATACTCAATTACTTGCAAAGGGCCGTGTGGAACGAGCTGTGGCTAGAAGTGATGATATGCAAGAATCCATAAAGCCAAAGTTTGAGGAATTTAGAAAGGGTGCTCGTAAGGTGGCAGAAGATGTGCGTATATCTCGTATAGCTGATAAATTGGGAGAGGAAGGTTTAAAAACTTTGCAAGAGGCTGAAGATTTAATTAATATGCCTTATAAGGATGGCAAAAAAATTGTAGAGATAGAAGAACAAAAAACTAAGCCTGAAATAGATCTTAAGGAAACAGTTAGCTTTACTGGTTTGGAAGAAAAAGAAGAAAAAATGGAAATTAGCAGTAAGACTAAAACTGTTTCTGAAGAAAAAATTGCTAAAGCACCTAAATCCCATGATTCTGGGCGCGAAACTGGCGCTGCTAAGTTTTCTAGGCTTTTAAAGAGAACAGCAAGTGATCGTCAAACTATGAATAATAGTCCAATTATAAATGGGCCTAAAACAAAAGTTCCAGTTGTTGAAAAACGAGAAGATCCACAAAGTGTTGCTAAGGCTGCATATGGCCAGTTACAGTCTGCTTTAAATGGGGCTTATACACAAGATGTTTTGGTGAAACAGTATTCAAAAGCTGTAATTGATAGGCTAAGTGATAAAAACATGACGCCAGAAAAGATTATAGATGGCTTTGCCAATATAGATAAGAAGACTCCTGAGCAGCGTAAAGCTATTAAAGATGCAATAGAATCAGTATCTAAGGCTGGTTTTAGAGAGGTTAGGGAAGTGGCTGAATCTCAAAGAGATAATGGTAAGGGTGGCCGCTCATAACATGCTATAAAATTTAATCAAAAACCCGGCTTGCATAGTGCAAACCGGGTTTTTTTTATAAATCGCTCAAAATAATATAAAATGTTGCTTTTTTCATAAAAGCTGTTATTAATTGCCCCCTCCTGATACCGGCTGTAATGTTTCTTAGAAAGGGTTTGAAATGGCAAGAGTGACTGTTGAAGATTGCGCAGAAGTTGTTCCTAGTAGGTTTGAATTGGTGGCTTTAGCCGCTCAAAGAGCTAAAACTATAGCTGCCGGCGGTGATATTACTGTTGAGCGTGAAAATGATAAAAATGCTGTTGTTGCGTTGCGTGAAATTGCAGGTCAAACTGTGAACGTTGAGCAGCTTAGAGAAAACTTGGTTAGATCTAACCAAAATCGCGTAAATGTTGATGAATTTGGCGTTGAGCAAGCTACAGAAAGCAGCATAAATAATGAAATTTCCGTTGCTGCTGAAGCAGTTGAAGAATTGCAATCATTGCAACAATCATATCAGTCTTCTAGCGAAGACATGATCTATGGTGAAGAAGATATCAGTTCTGACGACTAAAAAATAGAATCTGGAATCATGAATCCGGAATCTGATTATGGTTCCGGATTTCAATTATTACAAAAACTCACACTTCACACCCACACTCTCACTAAATAGATTGATTAAATACCCACTATTATATAAAGTTCCTTTATCTTTGCTATAGTTAAGGCTTACGATCCTGATGTTGATGCAAAAAGGCTCGAGATTGCTTGCGACTTTTCTAAAGATGCGCATGGTGAGCAGAAGCGGGCATCTGGCGATCCATATTATCATCATCCCCTTGAAGTAGCAGAAATACTGGCTGATTTTAAAATGGATCAGGCAACCATAATTACAGCATTATTGCATGATACTGTCGAAGATACCGATGTTACTCTTGCTGATATAGAGAAAAAATTTGACAAGGAAATCAGACTATTAGTTGATGGTGTTACCAAATTAGCTAAAATAGAATTTCAATCTGAACATGCCCGTCAGGCAGAAAATTTCCGTAAGCTTTTAGTAGCGATGTCTGAAGATATTCGTGTTTTATTGGTGAAGCTGGCTGACCGCTTACATAACATGCGCACTTTGCATTATGTGAAATCTCCAGCGAAGCGTATGCGTATAGCACATGAGACTATGGAAGTTTATGCTCCTCTGGCTGAGCGTATTGGTATGCAGCAACTAAAAAACGAAATGCAGGATCTGGCATTTGCTGAATTGCATCCCGAAATACGCGATTCAATATTAAGCCGACT
>CAZOKN010000046.1:0-14183 GCA_964580525.1 uncultured Rickettsiaceae bacterium | reverse complement strand
CCGGGTACGCCAGGAGCTGATATGGATAAACAGGTGCCACTAGAGGTAAAGGAAGAGCGTTTACAGCGTTTTCAGGCATTGATTCAGGAGCAGCAAAAAAAATTCAACATAAGCTGTATTGGCCGTACTATGCCAGTTTTGTTTGACAAAGAAGGCAAGCGTGATGGCCAAATATTAGGCAGAACCCCTTATATGCAGGCATTGCATGTTGATAACCCGCCGGAAAGCGTGATGGGTAAAATTATTGATGTAACTATTACAGACGCGAAGCAATATAGTTTGCATGGCGAATTAGTGGTTTGATTATAAAAAATTCACCTAAGGTTAATATAGTATTTATTTAATTCATTTTTTATAATATAATGAAACCTATGGTATAAAGTCGTACCATAGGAGGGTAGCTAGATTACGTTGAAAAAAAAATCCATATATGTTTCTTTCGATAACAATTTGTTACTCACGGCGCTATTCGGCGAAAATGATAGACATCTCCTGAAAATTGAAGAAAAATTAGGTGTAACTGCTTCTTGTCGTGGCAATGTTGTTGTTATATCTGGTGATAGTAAAAAAATATCCCTTGCCCAAAAAATCCTCGAATCATTGTATCACAAACTAGAAAAAGGAAGAGATATAGATATGAGCGATGTAGATGCAGCCCTTCGTATGAGTTCTGATGCCAGTGTAAAACAACAAGCAAAGCCTAAGCATAATGCTTTGTTTGATGAAGAAATCGTTATTAAAACGATGAAAAAACATATAACTCCATATTCATTACACCAAAAGACTTATTTAAAAGAATTGTTTAGCAAAGAGATGGTTTTTGCAACTGGACCTGCAGGAACAGGAAAAACTTATTTGGCTGTAGCTGTAGCTGTTTCAATGATGCTTAATCATAAAGTAGAGCGTATTGTTCTTGTGCGGCCAGCTGTTGAAGCTGGCGAAAAAATTGGATTTCTACCTGGTGATATGAAAGAGAAGGTTGATCCTTATATGCAGCCTTTATATGATGCATTATATGATATGTTGCCGGCTGAAAAAGTTCAGAAAGCCATAGAGTCGCGTATAATAGAAATTGCACCTCTAGCATTTATGCGTGGTAGAACTTTGAGAGATGCTTTTATCATTCTTGATGAAGCTCAAAATGCTACTGCTGGCCAGATGAAAATGTTTTTGACTAGAATGGGCGAAAATTCCCGTATGATTATAAATGGCGACTTATCGCAAATAGACTTGCCGGGAAGCACACAATCTGGCCTTGATGACGCACTAAACAGGTTACGTAACATACCGGAAATCGGACATATTCATTTTGATGAAAAAGATATAGTGAGGCACTCACTCGTTGGTAAAATAGTTCAGGCATATAGAGACTAGAGATTCTTGAAAAACACTAAACATAAAGCCGATATTGAGATAGATATAAGTTGTAATCATTCTGATTGGGAGAATGAGGGAGCTGGTCTTTTTTCTGTAGTTAAAGATTGCTGCATTAAGGCAATTCAAAAAACCAGTATAAATGAAAATACTGACTCGATAGAGGTATCTATCCTTCTAACAAGCGATGAATTTATCAAAGAGCTTAATACTAATTATCGCTCAAAAGAAAAGCCTACTAACGTTCTTTCTTTTCCCTCTAATGAGTTTCAGGCTGGAAATTATGAAGATATTGAAGATTATATCGTGCTTGGGGATATAATCTTAGCTCTGGAAACCATTAAATGCGAGGCTGCTGAACAAAATAAAGAGTTTATGGATCATTTACGTCATTTGGTAATTCATGGTACTCTGCATTTGCTTGGTTATGACCATATTGAAGAAAATCAAGCAGAAGCTATGGAAAGCCTTGAAATAAGCCTGTTAACTGAAATGGGTATAGAAAATCCTTACTCTTAATTTGCAAATCCCAGCATTTTTATATATACTAACCACATGAAGAAAAAGAAAATTATAGAACAGAAGACAAAAAAAACTATGGAACAGACTAGCGAAGATGACCCTGGTGGCGCCGAGAGTCGCCCTTTTTTCAAAAAAATATCAAAAATATTTTCCCGCAAAAATAGTTCTTTGGGTGCCGAACTTGCCAGCCTTATAGAAGAACACGATCAAGAAGGTAAGAGAATTGGTTCGGAAGAGCGCAGCATTGTAAGCAATGTCCTTAATATAAGCGACGTTACAATTCGTGACGTGATGATTCCGCGCATGGATATTGTTGCTATAGAGGATAATATAACTTTGCCCGAACTTAAAAGAGTGATAACTGATAAAGAACATACCAGAATTCCTGTATTTCATGAGTCTTTAGACCATATAATAGGCTTTGTTCACATAAAAGATCTTATACCAATTATGGGAATGGATAGTAATTTTGAGGTTAGAAAAATTCTGCGCGAAATTCTTTATGTTCCTCCATCAATGAAGGTTATTGATTTGCTGGCAAAAATGCGTTCAAAGCGTGTACATATTGCATTGGTTCTGGATGAATATGGTGGAACTGATGGCCTTGTTACACTTGAAGATCTGGTTGAGGAGATCGTTGGCGAGATTGAAGACGAACATGATAGTAGCGGTATACATGAAATTAATCCTATCGATAATGCTACGTTTGAAATAAAAGCACGATTGCCTATAAAAGAGCTTGAAAAGAAGCTTAATATAAAACTAAAATCCGATGATGAATCAGAAGATTTTGATACGGTTGGTGGTTTGATATTTTTTATGCTTGGAAGAATTCCTGAAAAGGGAGAAGTTGCTGTCCATCCTTCCGGCATAGCTTTCGAAATAATAGAAGCAGATCCTAGAAGAGTTAAAAAAATCTTAGTTAAGAAAAGCGTTAATGAATAAAATTATATCCTTAGTACAAATCTCTCAGGGCAAGAAGCGTTACTTCTTGTCTTTTTTTGTTGGGGTTTGTGTAACTCTAGCATTTCCACCAATATATATAGTGCCATTTGCGATAGTGGGTTTTACCTTACACTTAATACAAATCGAATTCTGTCAAAATAAAAAACAAGCTTTTTGGCTGGGTTGGTGGTTTGGTCTTGGTCATTTTACCACGGGGTTATACTGGATATCTTTTGCTCTTCTAACAGATTTTGAAAAGTTCTGGTGGTTGATGCCATTCGCTATTTTGGGAATTCCGGTAGTGCTTGCTTTTTATACAGCGATAGTTTCCTGGTTAACCTTTTTGGTGCCGCAAAGCGGTTATAGAAGAGTGATTATATTCACAGTATTGTGGACTATTATTGAATTTGTCAGAGGGTATCTTTTTACAGGCTTCCCATGGAATTTGGTTGGTTATATTTGGGTTATTTCAGATAGTATGCTGCAGCTAGCTAGTGTGTTTGGTGTATGGGGTCTTACCTTTTTTACTATTCTTGCTTTTTCTATGCCTGCAACTTTGTTTTTTTCTAATGGTAAAAAGAATTTCTACCCAATTTCTATATCATTCGCTTTGTTAGTTATCATATGGGTTGGTGGTTTTTATCGTCTGCAAACTGCGGAAATTAAAGATTTTCCAAATGTAATGGTAAGAATTATTCAGCCAAATATTGCCCAGGATAACAAATGGGATATGGATAAGCGCAGTATGATAGTCCAGAAGCATTTAAACATGACGTATAGTGAAGGATTTGACAAAATAACACATGTTATTTGGCCGGAAAGTGCACTTCCGTTTTACATAGAAGAAAATTCTGAATTGTTAGATATAATAAAACATGTTGTGCCTAAGGGTGGGGCTATCATTACTGGCTCGATAAGAGCCCAGGTTTCTGAGAGTGGATTTGTAGAAAAGGCATGGAATTCTTTGCATGCCATTGATAATAAAGGTCATATAGCAGCAGTTTATGACAAGCATCATCTTGTGCCTTTTGGCGAATATGTGCCGCTAAGAGGGATTTTGCCAATAGAAAAAATAACGCAAGGTCAAGGCGACTTTGAGAGCGGAGATGGTGTGAAAACTTTATCTATACCCAATTTCCCTAAATTCAGCCCGCTTATATGCTATGAAGCAATCTTTCCTGGCGCGGTGGCTGATGAAAAAGATAGGCCAGAACTTATGATTAATGTTACCAACGATGGATGGTATGGTAAAAGTTCAGGTCCTTACCAACATTTTGAGATTGTAAGGTTGCGTGCTGTTGAAGAGGGAGTTTCTCTTATAAGGTCAGCTAATACTGGTATTTCAGGTTTAATAGATCCTTATGGTCGTGTCGTAAAAAAAGCGCCGCTTGAGGAGTCTGCTATAATAGATTCATCTGTTCCAAAGAATTTAGCAGATGGGACTATTTATAGTAAATATGGAAATTTGTTACTTTTTCTCGTTATTGTTGCTTCGCTTACTCCTATTCTATTAAATTTTATTCAGAAAAAATAGATTAATTTATTTTTGTATTTCATTATGTTATAGGGTGTAATCCCTTCATTTTTGTGCCTTGTCAGGCGGTAGTGCAAATATTTTCTTGCTCAACTTTGTGGAGATAGTCTACTATATAGAAGTTAGTTCATACTACTTTAACGTTTATATTAATCAGGATTATAAGATATATATGGAACCGCATCCAGTAGACATTCACGTAGGCCGTCGCCTAAGATCAAGACGCACAATTCTTGGCTTAAGCCAAGAAGAAATTGGCGAAGCAGTTGGGATAACGTTTCAGCAAGTACAGAAGTATGAACGTGGGTTGAACAGGATTGGATCAAGCCGGTTGTATGAATTTGCTTGTATACTCGGAGTTGGAGTTTCTTACTTTTTTGAAGATTTCAGCGCAAATAATGCAGATAAATTATCTGGGAATAGTGGTTTTGCCGAAGAAGCTTTAAGTTTTGAACATGGCTCTACTAATAATAAGGAAGTTCTTACCCTTATTCGTTCTTACTACGATATAAAAGATTTACATGTGCGTAAAAAAATTCTTTCTTTGATAAAGTCTCTATCTTCTTCACGTGCTTCTTTGGATGATGAAGAAATTGAAGTAAAAAAAACTGTAAAAGAAAAAAAAGCCGTAACAGCTTAGTTGATTCAAAAAAGCCCCCTATTTAGTGGATTTTGTACCACTTTAGGGGTTTTTTTATTGATATTACTTTCATTTTCATAATAAATCGCTATTATCCTCGCCATTTACCCAATTAGTAGATGAATTGTAATGTCCGATAAGTTGATATTAGCTGTCCCGAAAGGGCGTATATTAGAAGAGCTTTCTCCGCTCCTGAAAAGGGCTGGAATTGTGGCTGAGGACTCCTTTTTTGATGAAAGTTCAAGGCAGCTGCGCTTTAGTACTAATAATGAATATTTGGATATAATAAGGGTTAGAAGCTTTGATGTTGTGACTTTTGTGGCCTTTGGCGCTGCAGCTATTGGTGTTGTGGGTAGCGATGTTATCAATGAATTTGACAGTGAAGAAGTGTATGTTCCGCTTGATTTAGGAATAGGTAAATGTCGTCTTTCCATAGCAGCGAAGGAAGGGGAGTTTGAAAATGAAACTCCTTCACAGTGGAGCCATATAAGAGTTGCGACTAAATATCCTAGAATCACGAAAGAATATTTTGCTAAAAAAGGTATTCAGACAGAATGTATAAAGCTTAATGGTGCAATGGAATTGGCGCCAAAGTTGGGGCTGTGTCGCCGTATAGTTGACCTGGTTTCAACGGGTAGTACATTAAAATCTAATGGCTTGGTGGAAATGGAAAAAATAGAAGATGTTTCATCACGCTTGATTGTGAATAGAACTGCTTTCAAAACCCGCACTGATGAAATAAATTCAATAATAAAAAGCTTTAAAGAGGCTTTAAATGGTTAGAATTATAAAGGCATCAGACAAGCATTTTCCAGAGTTTATTGAAAACCTTAATTCGGCAACTAAAGCTGAAATGAGCAAGGCTGTTATATTTTCTGTAGAAGAAATTGCTGCTAATGTGATTAAAAATGGCGATGATGCTCTAATTTCCTACACAAATAAATTTGATCGCACAAACTATAAACATGCTAATGAACTAAGAGTAAAATCTGCAGATATTGAAAAAGCATATAAAGATTGTGATGACGAAACCATAGCTGCGCTAAAAAAAGCGGCTAACCGCATAGAATTATATCACAAGAAACAAATGCCATCTGATATAGATTATAAAGATAAGGAAGGTGTACGACTTGGGAATCTTTGGAAATCTATAGAAAAAGTCGGGATATATGTTCCTGGCGGTTTGGCTAGCTATCCTAGTTCTGTTTTAATGAACGCCATACCTGCCAGAGTTGCTGGTGTTAAGAATATAGTTATGGCTGTGCCGGCTCCTGAAGGTAAGCTGAATCCAGTTGTTCTTGCGGCGGCTAAAATTGCTGGTGTTAAAGAAATCTATAAAATAGGTGGGGCGCAAGCAATTGCTGCTCTTGCAACGGGTACAAAAACAGTTCCTTCTGTTGATAAAATAGTAGGGCCTGGTAATGCTTATGTTGCTGCAGCAAAAAGGCATTTTTATGGTACTGTTGGTATAGATATGATTGCCGGGCCATCGGAGATATTGGTTGTTGCGGATAATAAAAACAATCCTGACTGGATAGCGGCTGACTTATTATCGCAAGCTGAGCATGATGCGGATGCACGCTCTATACTTATTACTAACGAAGAAAAATTTGCTAACAGCGTGGTCGAATCTGTAGAAGCATTGTTGAAGAAAATAGATCGTAGGGAAATTGCTGAAAAAAGCTGGAAAAATAATGGCGCTGTAATCATCGTGAAATCTTTTGATGAGTCTGTGGATTTAATTAATAAAATAGCGCCTGAACACCTTGAATTAGCTTTGGATAGAAAGATGGCACAAAAGATAACCGATCATGTGCACAATACTGGTGCTGTGTTTATCGGTAGATACACTCCTGAAGCGATTGGGGATTATACTGCAGGACCTAGCCACGTTTTGCCTACGGCTGGAACAGCTAGATTTTCATCAGGGCTGTCTGTGTTTGATTTTTTGAAGAGAATGTCTTTGATAGAATGTACGGAAAAATCTTTCAATAAGCTTGTTGGTGCAACTGCAAAACTAGCGGATGAAGAAGGTTTGACGGCGCATGCTTTATCCATAACTATAAGAACCTAGCTATGCAAATTAATCCTATAAGAGATATTGCAATAGATGCTAAATCGCTAATTAGAAGCGAAAAGAACAGGCAGGCGAGGGAACGTGCAATAGCTGATCTTATAAACAATAATGATTTCCATTGCCAAGGTCATAGTGGGCCATTTAACCTTTATATAGAGGTTGTAGATAATAGATTTGTTATGGACGTTATTAACGATGATAAGAAAGTAGAAAAGGTTTCTATTCCTCTTACGCCCTTGAAAAAGGTAATACGTGACTATCATATAATATGCGAAAGCTATTATGATGCGGTTAGTGCAGCTGATTCAAAAAAAATTGAAGCTATTGATATGGGTAGGCGTGGAGTTCATAACGAAGGTTCTGAGATATTGCAGGATTTAATTTCAGAAAAAATTAAGGCTGATTTTGAAACTGTAAGAAAGCTGTTTTCGCTTATTTATGTTCTACAGATAAAATAGTGCAGGTTTCATTTGTAACTTTTTTCTTGCATGGGTAGCATTTTCAGCTATTTATATTCCCTAAATACTTAAAAAACGAAAAGAGTTTTATGGCTAAAGAGGAATTATTAGAATTTGATGGTTTAATTTTAGAGCTTTTGCCTAATGCGATGTTCCGCGTTAAGCTTGATAATGGCCACGAAGTTTTGGGTCATACTTCAGGAAGAATGCGGAAAAATAGGATTCGCGTTCTTGTGGGCGACTGGGTTAAGGTTGAAATGACTCCTTATGATTTGACCAAAGGCCGTGTAATTCACAGACATAAAGGCAAGCCGGAGCCTGAAGTAAAAGAATAGGGGAAAACCTTGTCAAAGCTAGTTCTGGCCTCCGCATCTCCTAGAAGAAAGATGCTTTTAGAGCAAATAGGAATAAAACCCGATATTATTGAGCCTTCTGATATTGATGAAACTCCTTATCAAAAGGAATTACCTCGTGATTATGCCCTGCGTATTGCTACTCAAAAAGCTGAAAAATCATCGAAAAAATATAGCAAATATTTTGTACTAAGTGCTGATACTGTCGTGGCTTGTGGTAGGCGTATATTGCCAAAAGCTGAGAATGAAAAACAGGTTGAAGAGTGTTTGAATATTCTATCAGGCAAGCAGCATAGTGTTATAACTGCGGTGGCAATTGTTTCGCCTGAAGGCGGAATGTCTATAAAAATAGTGACTACTAAAATAAAATTAAAACAACTGACCAAGCAGGAAATAGAACATTATGTTGCTAGCGGTCAGGGAGTAGGGAAAGCTGGTGGTTGTGCTATACAAGGCATTGCTGGTTGCTTTGCAAAGCAGATAAATGGTTCTTATTCGGGAATTTTGGGTCTACCGCTCTATGAAACAAAAAATTTATTAATAGGAGCCGGTTATAAATATGTCTAATTGTCCGGTTTGTAAAAAAGAAACAGTAGAAAAATATAAGCCATTTTGCTCGAAAAGATGTGCCGATGTTGATCTTGGACGTTGGTTTAACGGAAATTACGCTGTTGAGGCTGTTGAAATTGACGATGTTATACCGGAAGGAATGGAAGATGATGCTGGTAATTCTTAGTAAATGTGAAATATCATAGCGTTTATAGTACATTTTTGAAATAGCCTCTGGACAGCACAATAGTTTTCTTTTATAAGCATCACTCTCTTTATCCTTTGGATAATGCCCAGATAGCTCAGTTGGTAGAGCAAAGGACTGAAAATCCTTGTGTCGCTGGTTCGATCCCGGCTCTGGGCACCACCTTTTTTCAGAAAAAATGACTATGAAATAAGATTAGTGTCTTACCAAAAAGACATTTAAGGAAATTTATATTATAAAAAAGCAGGATTTTAAACCTGTATCTACTAGCCAGTTGGTAGTAATAAGAAGGTTGGTGGGCCGTGCGGGAATCGAACCTGCGACAAACTGATTAAGAGTCAGCTGCTCTACCATCTGAGCTAACGGCCCCCAAAGGAGGTCATTTGTATAGCAACATGTTACGCTTTAATCAAGAAAACGTTTAGAAATAAATTTTTAAACCTAATCGAAATCTTCGTCTTTATATAAACTGACGTTAAGAATTAGGCCAAAGGAAACAAGCATAGTCATCATTATGCTTCCTCCATAAGAAAGTAATGGCAATGGAACTCCTACGATAGGGATTAATCCCATAACCATGGCTATATTTATACAGGCATGGAAGAAGAAGCAGCTTATAAGCCCCATAGCCATAAGGCGGCCAAAATGGCTCTTGCTATCAAGAGCAATGAAAATTCCATACGTAATAATCGTTAAATAAAGGAATATTACAGTAGCACCACCTACAAAGCCGAATTCTTCTGTGAACATAGTAAAGATGAAATCTGTTTGCTTCTCTGGCAGGAAACTAAGCTGTCCTTGTGTTCCTTTTAAAAAACCTTTACCCAAAAATCCACCTGATCCGATAGCAATTTTTGACTGTAATATGTTATAGCCATTGCCTAGAGGATCACTTTCAGGACTTAAGAATGATAAGAATCTATTCTTCTGATAGTCATGCAGATGTCCCCAAGCAAAAGGTAGAGCTATAATACCGCCAACTAAAACAACAACAAATTTCCATATTCTAACGCCCGCTACAAAAAATAGAGCACCACCTACGAAGATTAGGATAAGTGCTGTACCCAAGTCTGGTTGTTTAAGTACAAATGCCGCAGGTGCTAAAACCATAATAATTGGAGGTATTACAAAAGTAATTTTACCAATGTCAGATGGATTTATTGATTGAAAATATCTTGCAAGAGCAAAAACTTCGCAAACTTTCATAATTTCTGAAGGCTGTATACTAACAGGGCCAACTCTCAACCATCTTGTTGCTCCCATGGCAGTAAATCCAAAAAACTCTGTTGCTATAATTGCCAAAAATGCCATGGCATATAAAACATAAGAAATTCGAAACCAGAATTTCAAATCAATCAGCGCTATCAGCAGCATGAAAGGAAAAAGAACTGAGAATTTTATCATCTGGCTGGAAGCCCACGGACTTAAATTTCCCTGAGCAGCGGAGTAAAGAACGGCAAATCCTATAAAAGAAGTTATGGTAATAAAAAAAATAAAGGACCAGTTAAGCATTGCTAGCCTATCTACTAATCCTTTATCTCTAACCTTTGCCATAAAAACCTTAAGTTAATTTATTTTCTGCATTAAGTTTTTGCACTTCTTCCATAACATCGCGACCTATAGGTGCAGCTGCAACAGATCCAGCAATACCATGTTCAACTATAACAGATATCGCATATTTTGGTTTTTCTAAAGGACCAAATCCAATAAAAAGAGCATGATTTTTTGTTTTATCCAGTTCAGCCTTAGTCATTCTGTCGGCATTTTCTTTAAGGCCTTTTTTCGAAATTACCTGAGAAGTGCCGGTTTTTCCTGCCATTGAATAGGCTTTATCCAATATACGGCTAGCATATGCAGTTCCACCCTGAACATTGACAACGCTGGTCATTCCATCTCTAATAATATCTAAATGTGCTTTAGGTATATTTAAATCTTCGAATTCTTTTCTATCTTCTTCAACTAAATGAGTAGTTACCATTTTTCCACTCGCAATGCGCGCTGACATTATCATAAGCTGCAAAGGAGTAGAAAGAACATATCCCTGCCCAATGCCAAAGTTTAAAGTATCACCCATCTGCCAAGGAATGTTGTAGCGAGAACGCTTCCATTTATCATCAGGTATTAAACCAGGTTTTTCTCCTGATAAAATAATTCCAGTTTCTTTTCCAAGGCCAAAATATCTTGCCATTTCTGCAATTTTTGATTCGCCTATTCTTTTAGCCATAGTAAAAAAATAAGAATTACATGAATGCATGATTGCTTGCTTCATGTTCATATTGCCGTGTCCCTCTTCCTTCCAACAATGGAATCTTCTAGATCCTAGAACAACATATCCAGGACAGAAAACTGTAGTTTCAGGATCAACCCCATCCTTCAAGGAAGCAAGCGCAACCATAGGCTTAAAGGTTGAACCAGGAGGATATTGGTTAGAAATAATTTTGCTTATTAATGGTTTTTTTTCATCTCCCATTAATTTCTTCCAATAGTCAGCATCTACCCCATACGTAAATTCATTTGGATCAAAACTTGGGTTAGATGCGAAAGCTAATATATCGCCTGTAGTAATATCAACAACTGATGTGCAACCACTAACATCTTTTATTCTGTTTGAAGCAAATTCCTGCAACCTTCTATCGATAGTAAGAGATAAATCTTTACCAGGCTTGCCTTCTTCACGCGAAAGCTCACGTACTATTCTGCCGTGAGCATCTACTTCCATTCTTCTTACGCCTATAACGCCGCGTAGTTTTTGCTCAAAAGCTTTCTCTATACCACTTCTACCAATTTTAAAATCAGGGTGGTTAAGTAGTGGATTAGTGGCTATTTCCTGTTCAGAAACCGGCCCCATATATCCTATAACGTGCGCTGATAAAGGCCCAAGAGGAAAACTTCTATTTTGGCCAACATCTATAGAAATTCCTGGTAAATCAGGAATATTAACTTCTATTTTTGCAACTTCTTCCCAGGTTAATTCATCGTAAAGCAAAACCGGACGCTTAGGATTTCTTTTTTCAAATCGGCTTAAAATTCTTTGATGCTTTTTTTCATCGAATTTCAAGATATCTACAACTCTTTGTATAACCCCTTTTGCTTCATCGGCACTTTCGGCTGTAGTTGTATCAAATAAAATTCGGTAATAGTTGCGATTCTCCGCCAACACCCGGCCATCTTTATCCAATATTTTTCCACGGAAAGGCGGGATAAGAGTAAGTTTTACGCTGTTGCTATCAGAAAAAGTCTTATACTCATCAGATTTAACAACCTGCAAATAATATAAACGTCCAATAAGCGTCATAAACAAAGAGGCTTTAAATCCTGCCAGGAAAAAAACCCTTCGCGTAAATAATTTGCCTCTTTTATTCTTATTAAGCATTTGAAAAATTCTTTGGCAGAGTTACTAGGAAAAAATTAAATAATACGTGAAAAAACGGATATATAGCAACAGATGCAAGAAACTGAATAAACAATTTTCTTAAATCTACAAATTCATCCAAAATAAAGGACATCTGAAGCCACTGAAGTAATACAGCAATTCCTGAGAAAACAAAAAATCCATACCATACAGATAAGAAGGATTTGCGAGCCAATTTTTCGCGTTTAAATATAACAATATTTTTAAACACGAGATTTAGTATTGCACTCACACCTATAAGAGAACTAGATATTAAATCGCGGAAGATACCCATAACAAAGACAAACCAGTTAGGTACAACTTCAGGGCAATAAATACACCAATAGTAAATCACCATAAGATCAACTAATGGCAAAGCTCCCGAAATATTAAAAAACCTGACATGAGAATAGGTAGTCACTAACAGAGCAATAGCGATTATTTTCGGATATAATAATTTAAACCTCAAAGATAAAGACATCGTCTATTCCGGATAATCAATTATACTAACATTTTCTAGGCGATATAGTTTAACAAAAGGATTCACCATAAATACGGCCTCTTCAGGTGAATAAACCAAACCAACTTGCAAACCAGGAGGTAAATATCCATCGTCACCCGATGTTAATAAAACTTCGCCATTGCTGATTTTGCTATCCTTAGGAAGATACATAAGCTCAGGATTTGCAGTATTTCTTCCATACATTATACCGCGCTCTCTGCTCTTACTACTGATAACCGGTATTCTGGAATTGATATCTGTGATTAGAAAAACTTTAGACGTTTTTTCACCGACTTCCATGATTCTTCCGACAATACCTTCTTCACTAACAACAACTTGTCCACGCTTGATATGATCTTTAGAACCAACATTCAGTAATATTGAATTTTGGAAAGAACCACTGGTATCTCCTACAACTCTTGCTGTGATAAATTTATAATTACGCTCCTGAACGTAGTTCAACAGCTTACGCAATTTCTGATTTTCATATTTCATGCTAGAAAGTTCTATGAGCTGATTTTTCAACTCTTTATTTTCTTCGGAAAGTTTTTGATTTTTTGATCTTACCAGTAAGTAGCTAGTTATTGAGTCGCCTATATTGCTAAAGAAATTTGCAGGCTTGGCAGCGATTTCAGTTACAGGAGTAATAGCATCAGAAATAATAACTCTAGTTGGCAATAAAAAACCAGAATCTTTTTTACTCGCAACAATGCCCCATATTGCTAGAATAATAAATACCAGGAACGAAACCCTTCTAATCAAAGTCCGAAGCGGCCGTGGTAAATGTATTATTGAACTTGTTCTTCCTCTGTCGTGTCCGCCGCTTAACATAATTAGAAAAAATACCTTCCCCTGTGGGCTAAAATCCTAAAAAATTTTGAATTAGAAGAGACGGCTTTTTATATTTGCCGCCTCCTCGTAATCAATTAATACTATTCTTGCTTGAACAATATGTGATGTCTAAGTTGCTTGTAATTTTCAAGTGCCTTACCAGTACCAAGTACTACGCATGACAAAGGATCATCAGCAACGAAAACAGGAAGACCTGTAGCTTCACGCAGAACTGAATCCAAATTATGTAGCAATGCGCCACCACCAGACATAACAATTCCCTTATCAACTATATCAGAAGACAATTCAGGAGGAGTGCATTCAAGAGCGATTTTAACAGCTTCAACAATCTGACTAACAGGTTCCATCAAGCTTTCTGCAACTTGACTTTCTGTTAAAACTATTTCTTTAGGAACGCCGTTAACAAGGTCGCGGCCTTTAATTTCCATAACTTTGCCTTCGCCATCTTCAGGCACTCTGGCAGAGCCAATAGTCTTTTTGATTTTCTCAGCAGTTGATTCACCAATCAAAAGATTATGACAACGACGGATGTAAGAAATAATAGCTTCATCCATTTTGTCGCCACCAACTCTCACAGAGCGTGCATAAACGATACCACCTAATGAGAGAACCGCAACTTCAGTAGTACCACCACCAATGTCAACAATCATAGAACCTGTAGGTTCAGTAACAGGAAGGTCAGCGCCAATCGCAGCAGCCATAGGTTCTTCAATCAGGAACACTTCACGAGCACCAGCACTTTCTGCAGCATCTTGTATTGCTCTTCCTTCCACAGGAGTAG
>CAZOKN010000045.1:0-14564 GCA_964580525.1 uncultured Rickettsiaceae bacterium | reverse complement strand
GTGGCGAATTTATTGTTCTTACGGAGCCAGGCATTTTACACCAGATGAAAAAAATATCTCCGAAAAGCACTTTTTATGACGTGCCGGGATTAGATGATGGAGCATGCACATCTTGCAATGAATGTCCTTATATGAAAATGAACACTTTAGAGAAGCTCTATATGTGCATGGTGAACGGCAGTCCTGAAATAAAAATAGAAGAAAATCTCAGAATATCCGCAAAAAAACCTTTGGATAAAATGCTGCAAATGTCAGCTGATTTGAAGAAATAAGGTAGTGCGAATTTTGCACTAATTAGGAAAAATATGGCGAATAAAAAAAATTCAGGCGGTATAAAGGACGGTCACAGGCAGCTGCATGTGAATGTGAAAACCGCAAAAAAAAGAAAGCCATCATCCACAAAATGGCTGCAAAGGCAGCTTAATGATCCATATGTACATATGGCTAAAAAAGAGGGCTATCGTTCACGTGCTGCTTATAAGCTTATTGAAATTGACGAAAAATTCAAAATATTAAAATCTGGCAAGAACATTATAGATCTTGGTGCAGCTCCTGGAGGTTGGACGCAAGTTTGTGTTGCCGCTGTTAAAACAGGAACGGTAGTTGGTATCGACCTTTTAGAAATGGAGCCAATTGCGGGAGCAACTTTAATTAAGTATGATTTTACTGCTGATGACGCTCCGCAAATTCTTGAAGATGCAATGGATGGAAAAAAAGCTGATATAGTTTTGAGCGATATGGCGGCATCGGCCTGTGGTCATGCTCCAACAGACCATATAAGAATTATGCATCTTTGTGAGCTTGCTTTCGATTTTGCCAAACAAAATTTAGCAGCGGAAGGTTCTTTCGTGGCAAAAATATTGCGTGGTGGTGCAGAAAAAGAATTGCTGGATGAATTAAGAAAATGTTTTAAAGTGGTGAAGCATTTCAAACCAGAATCTAGTCGTAAAGATTCTTCTGAAATGTACGTGATTGGGACAGGATTTAAAATCTAGTTTAATTGTAAGCAGAAATATGGACAACCAACCAAAAATATGGGTTTTAGCGGATGATAGAGCGGGCAATGTTAACCAAGCTCTTGGTTTGGCGGAAGCTTTAGAGTTGCCCTTTGAAACAAAAAAAATCGTTTATACAAAATCAGCAGGATTGCCGAATTTTCTCAGAGGATCAAGCCTGATCGGTGTTAACTTGGCGGATAGTTCTGAAATTAAAGCACCTTGGCCTGATATAATAATCGCTGCAGGTCGCAAAACCGGACCTATTGCCAGATATATAAAAAAAATGTCAGGCGGTAAAAGTAAAATAGTGCAACTGATGTTGCCAGGTTTTCCTAGTGGAGATTTTGATTTGATCGTAACGCCAAAGCATGACGGTTTTTCAAATAATAAAAAAATTATAAATACAATTGGTGCAACTAATCGCATAACAATGGAAAAGATTTCCCACGATAAAGAAAAGTGGCAAGCGAAATTTGCTAATTTACCTAAACCGCGTATTGCGCTTTTAATAGGTGGCACAACGAAAAAAGGTACATTCACAATAGAGCATGCGCTTGATTTGGCTGACAAAGCATCAAAATTTGCCAACAGCAAAGGTGGTTCTCTTCTAATAACTAATAGTCGTCGTACAGGTGATGAGGCTACAAGAATTTTAAAAGAAAAAATCACAGCAAAATTTCATTTTCATGATTTCAATAGTAAAGATGAAAATCCTTACTTCGGATATTTAGGAATTAGCGATGCGATTATCGCTAGTGGCGATTCTATCTCGATGTGTTCAGAAGCTTGTTCGACAGGAAAGCCTGTATATATTTATGCTCCGGCGGATATTACTCCTGAAAAACATCAGAATTTTCATAAAAATCTTTATACAAATGGTTACGCAAAACCGCTGACAGGTGAGTGGGTTGCGTGGAATAATAAAACACTATGTGACACTAATGACATTGCGCAAATAATCAAAAAAATTTATTGTTGATTATATACTTCAAACTGCTTGACGCCAGGTAAGCTAATGTCATATAAAATATTTGAGCCCTCTTAAGAAATTGAGGAGCCGGTGTTTATTTTAGGTAAGTTTAATGGTGGGTGTCGGAATGAAAAAAAGTATTTTATCAGCTCTAAAAGTTTCCCTTCTGGCAGCAGCATTATCTTTGGTTTTCTCTAATTCATATGCGGTTGAAACTGATAACCTAACAGTTGGTGTTGGCGAAGAAATTAATGTTAGAACGCCATCTCCTTCAAATAGCGTTGTTGTTGGAAATCGTTCTGTAGCTAAGGTTATAAAGCACAATAACAGTAGTTTTTCCATTGTTGGAAAAAGCGTGGGTGCTACAAATGTTAGCTTTTCAAAAGGAAAAAAAATAATCAAAAAAATTCGTGTTAATGTCGGCGGTGAGTCCGCAAAATTTTCCGGCATTGTTGATGAAGGTGTTAACACTGCAATATCAGGAAAAAATCTTACTTCTGTAAAAAAATCTATCAAAACATTTTTCCCTAATGAGCAAATCGGTGTGAGCACTGTAAACGATACTGTTGTATTGTCGGGCACGGCATCTGATGCTGAAACTGCTGCTCAAGCTGTGAAAATCGCTGAGCAATTTACTGGCAAAAACAAAAAAGTTTTAAATCTCATGAAAATTAGAACTGGCCAGCAAGTTATGTTGCGTGTTCGCGTTGGAGAAATTGACAGAGATGAGTTGAAGAAACTAGGACTTGGTTTACATGGAATAATTTCTGCGGGTTCTGCGGTGTTTGGTGCTCTTGAGCGTGATGGAACTTTGAAAATACTTGCTGAGCCTACTCTTACTGCAATCTCTGGTCAGTCAGCTAAGTTTTTGGCTGGTGGTGAATTTCCTGTTCCTGTTGCGCAGGCTGGAAATGTTATGTCTGTTGATTATAAAAGCTTTGGCGTTGGTGTAAATTTTACTCCGTTGGTTTTGTCGGAAGATCGTATTCGCCTGGATGTTGCATCCGAAGTTTCTGAGCTATCAGATAATGGTGCTGTGAATACTGCTTCAATGAAAATTCCTGCAATAGCTACGAGACGTGCTAACACTGTTGTTGAGCTTGCTCCTGGCGAAAGCTTCATGATAGCTGGACTTATAAACGACAAAAGCAAGGCTGATATCCATAAAGTTCCAGGTCTTGGCGATATTCCTATCTTGAGCCCGCTATTCCGCAGCGCTAAGTTCCAGCGAAATCAAAGCGAATTGGTTATAGCTGTAACGCCTTATTTGGTTGATCCTGCTTCTGGCGAGGAAGTGAAGCTGCCTACAGATAATTATAAAGAGGGTAGCATTTTGCAAATGTTGTTCCTTGGAAAAGCAGGTTACTACACTGATCCTGACCCTAAAAAAGGCCTTGAAGGTTCAGCTGGCTATTTAACAGACTAGGATAGGTAAGTTATGAAAAAAATATATGTATCGCTATTTGTATCTTTGCTGTTAAGTGCGTGCAGTTCACGGTTACCTGCAAGAGTTTCTACGGAATCTTTGATTAGTGCTTCTGCTGAGAAAGTTTCATTCGCGTTGGTAAATTCAGATTCTATAAATTCTATATCAAGCTGGATAGCTGATGATAAGCCAACCAATGCTGAAATTTCTTGCATAAATGCTGATATGATATGCTTAGAGGCTCAGCATGCTTTAAAACAAAGTTCGGTTCCGTTCAAAATGGCTGAAACACCAAACGGATCTGATTCTGTGACCCTCATGTATGAAAGAGTAACTGCTCGTAACTGCAGTACGCGTGGTTTTGGTTGTGCTGTTTCTGCAAATTCGGTGCAAATGGTGCCAGGTTTGACGCAATTTACAAGTCCTAAAGTTTCTGGCTTTGCTAGCGGCGAAGGTGCCGTTGCCGGTTATAAGAGATATGTGAAGTAGTTTATCTCTAAGCTTTTTATAAGCTAGTTTGTTGCCAATTCTGGTCTCTATTACTTAAAATACGTCATCTATTAATCTCAAATTCTGGGAACGCTGCTGTTTTTTATCAAATCTCTACCTTTGATTTCGTTAATAAATGATTTTCCAACCTTAAATTTCACACTAGTTGTAATAATGTAAAAAAAGCTTAATATATAAGTGGTAGTATGTAGGCTACATTGGGCGTTTCTATGGGGAAAGGTATTCAATGGATTTAATGAATGAAACGATAGAAAAGGTGGTTTCTGAAGATATAGTTACTTCGGAAAAGTTGGCGGAAATGAAGGAAAGTAACGAGAAAAAGAGCCCCAACGACCTGTATGTTGCATCTATGTTGGCGATGACTTTAGGAAGAGCGCATGGTTTTGTTGAGTCTTTGTTGATTGGTAGCCACGCTTTGAATGAAAACGGACAGCCTTTGACAAGGCAAACTAAAGATGGTACAGAGTTTTACGTTGTTGAGCCGCCGCTTTTAAAGGAAATAGTTGGTTTGGTGGTTGGTGGAACAGCAGCAAGGGATGAAAGTGGAATACCAAAAACGGACGAACAGGGAAATATAATAAAAAATCCGAGTTTGTTAGGGGCAACCTTGACCCGGTTTTTGAAGAATAAGGAGTAAACCAAATGTCTAAGAGTATATATATTACTAGAGATGGTGAGTGGTTATCAGGTGAACAGGTTGAGATATTCATGCGTTCACGAGCAGCCAAAGATCGTGATTTAAATATAGTAGACAGCACTGATTATAGTAATCAAAATCTTATTGCTAAAAACCCTAACGCCAGAACAGTTACTGTTATGCAGGCTACAGATTTTGAAACTGTAGGAGGCAATGCATATCAGGCTTTTCGTCAATATTTCTCAAGGCAGGTGACAAACCAAAGGAACGGAAGACCAATAGAGCCTGTTCCATCTCTATATGTTGGATTAAATCCCGTAAGTATGCGCGGTGCAGTTGCTAAAAGTGGATATGGAGCATATGCGGGCACGCATTGGGTTGCTGCAGAAATAAGTCTTAATTTGACAATAGGTGATGTTGCAGCACATATATTGGCGGTTGATGTTCCTGGCTTGGATACTGTTGATGTAGCGGGCTTAATTCTTAATTCAGGAAACACACCTGCCGCAGTAAGATTAGCTGATTCTTTTGGCCAAGATTACACAAATCAATTTTTACAAGGCATTGCAAAAGGAAGACGTGATTTAGACGGCACTGAAAGACCAACCATAGATATAAATGCCGCCTCAGTACAAAATTTAAGCATAAGGCAGCAAAATGATGGTTCAAGTTGTGGCTTGTTCACATCTGATAACGCCTATCAAATAATGAAAAATCAGCCTTTGAAAAAAGGCCAAAGTGTAGCTGCTTTAAGGCAAGAATTACAAGCTCATCTTAATGAAGAATACGAAAGAAAAGCTACTAATAACGATAAAAAGATATCCGCAGAAGAGTGGAAAAGGAAAAATCCTCAAACTGGTCAAGCTCATAATCCTGCTGGCTCTGGAAGCGGCAAAGGCGCTACAAATAAACCGTCTAATCCTTCAAATCCAGGAGCACCGGCAGCACCAATTGCGCTTGATAATACAGGATCGTCGCAACACGAAGGTGATGATGAGGTTGCCTCTCAACATCAGGATACCAACAAAAAAGCTACTACCGTTCCTACAGTTAGCGATGTTTTAAAAAATCTTGCGATAAAAGGTTCTAACGATAAAGATCAAGCTCCTAAAGGTTTTACAAAGGAAGAGCGTGAAACGATCAAGAGCGAACTTGCTAAGCTGAAAGATTCAGGCTTACCTAGGGATATTGCCAGAGGATTGATATGTGGATATCAAAATACTTATAATGAGCTGAAAAAAGATAAAAATCTTAATGGTGTTAATGCTGTTTTCGACTCTATTACTAACTTTTTGGGTCAAGATGGTGAGAAGCCTGAGCAAAGAACCGGCCTTATAGGAGCTTTAGATGGCTTAGCGGCTAAGGATGCATCGGAAGCGATCATGGGATTATTTCACATGGTGAAGTCAATTTTGACTGCTGCTGCTGCGGTTGGTATGGGTGTTTTACAGGCGATCAAGGCAAATAAAACTATTGTTGAAAATCAGGAATCTGTTCTGAAAGAAGAAAGTGCAGTTAGAAGACTAAGAAATCAATACGATGGATTGGAATATAATGCTGAAAAACCTGCGGCTAAGCCTTCTGCTACAGAGCGAGTAATGCAGGAAAGAAAGAATAATAATAGTAGTGGTATAAATATATAATGAAAATTGCGCTCTATCAGCCTGATATTGCGCAAAATATGGGTACAACCCTCCGCACAGCTGCGTGCTTGGGGGTGGATGTTGAGATTATAGATCCTTGCGGATTTCCTTTTGATGATAGAAAGTTGCGCCGTTCTGGTATGGACTACATAGAATATGTGAAATATACGCGCCATAAATCATGGCAGGATTTCAAAGATTTTATCGAACAAAATAATTTCCGTCCTGTGTTGCTTTCATCAAAAGCAAAGCTTTCATATACCGAATTTAAATTTGCTAAAAAGGATGTTCTAATTGCTGGCCGCGAAACTGCGGGAGTGCCAGAAGATGTAGCTAATTATTGCATAAATAAGGTTACAATTCCTATGACGAAGAATATGCGTTCTTTGAACGTAGCGGTTTCTGTGGGAATTGTTTTAGGTGAGGCTTTACGCCAGACTGAGGCATTTCCTGCTTAGGATATCAACTAAAAATTCTAATCCTTAAACTTTTTTGTCCCCAAAAAGTTGTTTTATCGATAAAAAATTGCATTTTATACTGCTCTTATAACCTTTACGCTCTTTACTTTTTTGCTTTTGGCTATATAATGCCTTGTTTTTTGAAAAAGCCCCTTGTTGGGAGCATTTTTAAATAAATCTGTTTTTTGAGCATTCTTTAAGTTCTTAATCAAAAGCGGGAATCATCTTGTTCTGTATAAATTATTGGAGGAGGTCTATGAGCACTAATTTGAAATTGGCAGAGTATATCTGGCTTGACGGTACTGAGCCGGTACAAAAAATTCGTTCAAAAGGCAGGGTTGTCAGCTTTTCAGGCAAAACTCCTAAAATCGAAGATTTTCCTGAGTGGAGCTTCGACGGTTCATCTACAAACCAAGCGACAGGCATTGATTCGGACTGTATATTAAAGCCAGTTAATTTTGTTCTTGATCCTATCAGAGGTGATGGAAATTTCTTGGTTATGTGTGAAGTATTTAATCCAGATGGCAAAAATCCTCATAAGTCTAATTCTCGCGCTCAGCTTAGAGCTGTTTTGGATGCTGGTGGTGATAAATTTGAGCCTTGGGCAGGTTTTGAACAAGAATATACATTCTTCAAAAGGAACATTCCACTAGGATGGCCTGAGCATGGTTTCCCTGCTCCTCAAGGTCCTTACTATTGCGGAGTTGGTTCTGAACAGATTTTCGGTAGAGATTTGGCAGAAGACCATGCACAAGCTTGTATTGAAGCTGGTTTGCTATATTACGGTATTAATGCTGAAGTTATGCCTGGCCAGTGGGAATTCCAAATTGGTTACAGAGGTATAGCTGGTGAAGATGCTGGCGTTTTAAATGCTGCTGACCATATGTGGATAGCACGTTGGTTGATGCACCGTTTGAGCGAGGATTATGATATCCACGTTTCTCTTGATAATAAGCCTATAAAAGGCGATTGGAACGGCGCAGGAATGCATACAAACTTCTCTACAAATGAAACTAGAGATAAGAAAAAAGGCCGTGATGCAATCAATCAGGCTGTTGAAAGACTTAGCCGTAAGCATGACAAGCATATCCCTCATTATGGTGATAAATTGCATGAAAGATTGACTGGTCACCATGAAACTTCAAGCATTCATGAGTTTAGCGCTGGTACAGCCGACAGAGGTCGTTCTATCCGTATACCTCAGATGGTTGAACTAAAGGGTTATGGCTATCTTGAAGATAGACGTCCTGGTGCGAACTCTGATCCGTATTTGGTGGCGGCTCGTATCACAGCTACTGTTTGTGATATCGATGAAGCTATCTTTACACATGTATGGCCAAAGAAGAGCAAGGCTGCTTAATTGGGCTTTAAATAAATTTAAAGGGCGGCCATTTGGTCGCCCTTTTTGTTTTTATGTATTTTGAAGTTTTTTAATTATTTTGTTGCCAGGCACCTTTATTATCCTGCTGCCAATAAGTTAGTTCATGGCCTGATTGTTTATATTCTTTCCAGCGTTGGCGAGCTTTAGATACTTGTTCTTCGACATTGCCATCAAACATATATAGGCATTTCTCAAAAGATGTAATGTCAGTAGGGTTTGCGTCGCCAACAATGGCAAGAACTTTAGAGCTATTGGGATTTTCATTACTAGCTGTGAGATAAACAGGTTGTTCAGCCTCATTGCCATCTTTTTTGCTGCCATGAGGTAGAAAAAATTTAGTAGTATATGTCCATAACTCTCTATTTAGTAATTCAACATTTTCTTCTGTTGGAGCTAGGACTACGACATTTACGCCACTCAAAATAACTTTTTCCAGAAGTTTAGGTAAAGCTTTACCGACTGGAAGTTTGGTTAGATGATAGAAGTTTACCTTAGTCATAAATTCCTTCGAAGTGTTTTATTTAGTGCGAGCAAAGTTTTTAAATTTCCTCGCACTAAATATTTATACTATTTAATTATTTCTCGTAATTGTCAGATACAAATCTTTCCAGAACGCGTACGCCAAAAGCGGTTGCGCCTTTAGGGCATATATCTTTGTCTTTTTTAGTCCAGGCCATTCCTGCTATATCAAGGTGTGCCCAAGGCGTTCCATCTTTTATAAAACGCTTTAAAAACTGTGCAGCGGTTATGCTGCCAGCGCCACGCTCGTTACTGATATTTTGCATATCGGCAATTGGTGAATCAAGAAGTTTATCATATTCATCACCAAGAGGAAATCTCCATAAGCGCTCACCTGTAGCATTGCCGGCCTTCTCGATCTTATGACATAAACTATCATTGTTAGAAAAAATTCCGGCGTATTCAGAGCCAAGCGCTATAACAATAGCTCCTGTCAGAGTTGCTAAATCAACAATAATTTGTGGTTTAAACTCTTCCTGAGTGTACCACAATGCATCTGCAAGAACCAAACGGCCTTCTGCGTCAGTATTAAGAACTTCAACAGTTTGCCCAGACATTGTTTTAACAACATCGCTAGGACGCTGGGCATTATGACCAGGCATATTTTCAACAAGACCAACAACACCGACTGCATTTACTTTTGCTTTACGCGAAGCAAGGCTTTTCAGTAGGCCGACAACAGCAGCAGAGCCGCCCATGTCGTATTTCATATCTTCCATACCTTGTGCAGGTTTTAGAGAGATACCTCCAGTATCGAAAGTTACACCCTTGCCAACGAAAGCAAGTGGTTGCTCATTTTTGGCGCCGCCATTCCATTCCATTACAACTAATCTTGAATCTTTAATAGAGCCTTGTCCCACTCCAAGCAGAGCGCCCATATTGAGCTTTTCCATTTGTTTTTTATCAAGGATAGTAATTTTCACACCAAGCGGAGACAATTCCTTTTTTATTATTTCTGCATAGGATTCAGGATAAAGAATATTTGGTGGTTCAGTCACTACTGTACGAGCCAAGAAAACACCATCTGCAATGGCTTTGCGTTTTTTAAACAAAGCCTCAGTTTTGCTTTTATCAGTTGCACAGAAATCAATTTCCTGCAGAGAAGGCTTGTTTTCAGTTTTTTCTTTAGTTTTATATTTATCAAATCTATAAGAACGCAATAATGCGCCATATGCCATGTTGGCTAGAAGCTCTTTTTGCTTTGTTGCAAATCCTTCTACTAAAACGGAAGCAGTTTTTGCTTTGATTTTATTAAGTTCGGCAATAATTTTTCCGCCCAAATTTGTTTCGCCAAGCTCATTTACATCTTTTTCTTTGCCAAAACTTGCTAATAAAATTGTGTTATAATCAACGCCTTCTGGTGCTGGAATAGAAAGTATGCTGCCTTTTTTTCCTTTGAAATGCTGTGATTTGATAGCTTTTTTTATTATATTATTAGCTTCTTTGTTTATCGAAGTGGCCTGTTTTCCTAGTTTCAAAGAGTCAGTAACTACGATAACTAAAGCTTCTGTTTTAGAAAGTTTTTTATCAGAAAATTTTATTTTCATATTGCCTACCTGTGGGTTGCTTGTGTTGTTCAATTTATATTATTGTAGAGAGTAAGTGTAAAGTATAAGTGTGGTTTAATATTCTAATTAACCTTTGCCTTCATTTTCTTACCCTTAAGCTTGTAAACGTATCTAATTACTTCAGCAACTGCGTTATAATGATCGAGAGGTATTTCCTGATCTAATTCAACGGAGCTGTAAAGAGCGCGGGCTAGAGGTGGGTTTTCAACAATAGGAACTTTGTTTTCTGTCGCTATTTCCCTGATTTTAAGTGCTATCAAATCCTTACCCTTAGCCACAACAATAGGGGCTTCTGAGATTTTTGAATCATACTGTAGAGCTACCGAATAGTGAGTTGGATTTGTTATTACAACATCAGCTTTTGGTACTTTTTGCATCATACGATTACTAGCGCGGGCATTTCTTATTTCACGCAATTTTGCTTTAACTTCCGGACTACCTTCGGTTTGTTTATATTCTTCTTTTAAATCCTGTTTTGACATACGTAGTGATTTCATATGTTCAAATTTTTGATAAAGAAAATCAAATGCAGCAACTGATCCCATTAGTGCGCATATACCAATCATCATTTTTGAAATAAGATGCGCAAGAAATAATAATATTCCAGAGATGCTTTCTTCTGGTAGATTTTCCAGCATGTATAAATCATTACGAATTGCAATGAAAGAAACGACGGCAACAAGAATTATTTTCAGACATCCTTTAATTAATTCAATAACGGAGCGCATTGAGAAGATTCTTTTAAATCCTGAAAGAATTGAGATTCGATCTAGTTTTGGCGTGGCGGCTTCAGGAGAAAAAACAAATGGATGCTGAATAAGATGGGAAAGAAAAATCATAAATATTGTTATAGAAATTGGGATGGTCATAGCAAAAAGCACATCCTTTGATAGTTCTTTGAATACTATCATTATGCTGTTGCTATCCATGCGGAAATCTTCTGGAGATTCAATGTATTTTGTAATGTTGAAAGCTGTTTTTTGCATTATTGATGGCGAAAACCATACGATAGATATTGCAAAAACTAGCAATATCATAAAACTTGTTACCTCGCGGGAATTGGGAACTTGGCCTTTTTTAAGAGCATCATCAAGTCGCCTCTGCGAGGGGTCTTCCGTTTTCTGTGAATCATCTTGATCTTCTGCCATGCTCTAAACCTACTGCGTGTACTGCGTATAATTAGAAATTGCTTCTGCAAAATAATTCATAAATGATATCATGCATGCTGATAAAGTTACCATGAAAATAAAAAATCCTAAAGTAACTTGAATAGGCATCAGTACAAAAAATACCTGCATTTGCGGCATAAGACGCGCCATTACACCAGAACCAATATAAAAAATTAGCCCCACAACTATTTGTGGAGCTGCCAATTTTATACCAACCATAAAACTCTCCGAAGCAATTTTTCCCATTGTCTCGGCAAATCCTGAAAGAGGTAAGGAATCTTTTGGATCAAATATCCTATAACTATCTACTAAACCTTTGATAAAAACATGGTGTAAATCTGTTTGAAATACAATCAATATGGCAATGAAAACCAGAAAAACACCTATTTCTGAACCCTGGCTTGACTGACTTGGGTCGAACATTGATGCTGATGCTAAGCCGATATTTTGTGAGACTATCATGCCTGTAACGTGCAAAGTAGACATTAAGATTTTTGCCATTGATCCTATAAATAATCCAATAATTATTTCGCTAACTGCCATAAGAGCTAGCTCAATACCGCTAGATGGTAATTTTGGCAGAATATTTTGTACTGTGGGTAATACTAGTCCTGACAATGCAAGTGCTGCAACAAGGCGACTTTTTGGTGACATATATGATTCGGAAAGTCCTGGTAACAGCATAATGCCGCTACCCAGTCGACAAAAAACCAGGAAGTAAGAAAAAATCAATGCTGAGTTTATACCATCGAACATGAAACTAAATTTATACTGTTTTAATAATTAGTGTAAAGTTTATAGTGGCTGGGCTTTTATTTTGGAAAAATCTGGAGGTTTTGTGCTTATGTGGCTTGCATATAAGGCTTTTCTGTCTTGCTATATAAAAAAATGCCATATATAAGGCAGTCTGAAAAAATTATGTATGAGGAGTCTTTTATGCCTAAAATGGTTTTTGTTTTACCTGACGGCACAGAAAAAGAAGTTGATGCTGCTAATGGTCTTTCCATATTAGACGTTGCAAGAAAAAGTGAAATTCCTATTGAAGGCGCTTGCGAAGGCTCTCTTGCTTGTTCAACGTGCCACGTCATAGTTGATGAAGCATATTATGACATGCTTGATCAGCCGACGGAAGATGAAGAAGATATGCTCGACCTTGCTTTTGGCCTTACTTCTACATCGCGTCTTGGCTGTCAGATTAAAATAGCTGATGGTATGGATGGGCTTAAGGTTAGGATTCCTGATGCTACAAGAAACATTAAGGTTAGTAAGTAATTTTCATTCAACAAAAACTAGTGCCTAAAGATTTTATCTGTGCTATGTAATGTAGCATGCGTAAATATTTAAAAATTATTGCGATTTTTATAATATCACTTTCCGCTATTTATAGCGGTTTTTGGCTTTTCAATAAAAATAGAATTAAGGTTTTTGCGGAATCGTTGGTACAAAACGCTATTAAAAGAATTGGCGGTGAAGATTCTGAATTTTATTATTCTCAAACCTTAGTTACTGGTTTTCCTTTTTCATATAAAGTTACTATTTCCAATCCTCAATTTGCTTTTAGAGATGTTGGAATATTCTTTGACGTGGCTAGCCAGGGCGATTTGGTTCTTAGTTCTGACGTGGCTGCCACTAATTTTTATATAAAATTGCCAAAACTTTTTTATATAAAAAATCGATATGCTGAAGAAGGGAAAGAGCCTGTTGTAGTAAATTACAGTTCAGCTCCGGAATTGAAAATAAAATCCTTTCCACAAAATACGAAGTTGTTTGCCACTAATATTATAAAAGGTAGTTTTGACCTTATTCCTATCGGAATAGAGAAGCTTTCGTATAGAGATAGTGGGTTTTCTATATATAATTCTGGAGTTAATAGTGCTATTATAGCGTCTTCACACGGAATGGCGGTGAATTTTGATAATAACTTAGAGTCAGATGGAAATTCTGTTTTGGCGGAAGCGTCTATAAAAGATCTGGATATAGATAGTATAATCTCAAAAATGTATGGTGGTCGAGGGGTTGGTAGAATTAATCTTTCTACAAACATGCATTTTACTGAGGGAGAGGATTATAAATATTCTCTGGATTTAAGTAAGTTTACCTTGGGTTCTGATCTTTTTAACATAAGCGCAGATGCTCAAATTAAGAAAAAACCTGATGTTTCGCTACCACAAGGGGGAGTGAATATAAAAATATCAAATTATGCCGAATTAGTCGATTTTCAGGTGGGAATAATGAATTTTTTGGTGGGCAACTATTCTATGCCTATTGGCGAGATAAAATCAGACCAGGTAGAGCGTATAAAAGGCTTCCTTTTTGAGATTGCAGCTGAAAAAACAAACAATAACAAAGACATACTGATAACCGTGGTTCGCAAGCAGGATGAAGAGGCTCAAGTTGGGGGCGTGTCTTTGGGAGAGGTTATTGGTATTTTTAAGAGAAGCTTTGAAGAAAATCCTTCATAAAATCGTAAAATTTCATAATTTTTTTTAAGTTAATAATTTCTTGTTATATAAGGCTTTTTTATAGGCTTTATTTTTATCTTAGAAAAAAAATCAAAATAATTTCATTTTTTATTTATTTTTGTGTTGACTTGTTGAATCGGTACCCTTATAAGCATCGCTCCCAGGGGATGACAAAGAGTGAATTAAAAATAAGAAATTCAAATTAAATTGTCTCCTGTTGCTGTTTGAAATTGTGAATAAGTTTTGATACGTATATTGAAAATATAAAATATAAGTTTGTATGAGTTGATGATTACAAGCTTAGTTCTGTATACGACATCGTAGATTGGCACTTTTGTAAATAAATATAATAAGGGCATTTGGTGGATGCCTTGGTGCTTGCAGGCGATGAAGGACGTAATACGCTGCGATAAGCCACGGGGAGTTGCGAATATACTTTGATCCGTGGATTTCCGAATGGAGAAATCCATCACATATTGTGATATCTGTCACTGAATTCATAGGTGGCGGAAGCTAACCCAGGGAACTGAAATATCTAAGTACCTGGAGGAAAAGAAATCAACCGAGATTCTGTTAGTAGTGACGAGCGAAAGCAGAAAAGGCCAGTGGCTCAGACATAATAACCAGAACCATCTGGAAAGGTGGACCATAGTGGGTGATAGTCCCGTATGGGTAAAAAATGTTTGAGTCCTTGAGTAGGGCGGGACACGAGAAATCCTGTCTGAATATGGGGGGACCACCCTCCAAGCCTAAATACTCGCAAGCGACCGATAGTGAACTAGTACCGTGAGGGAAAGGTGAAAAGAACCCCGATAAGGGGAGT
>CAZOKN010000044.1:0-15037 GCA_964580525.1 uncultured Rickettsiaceae bacterium | reverse complement strand
AATATCTTTCTGCATCTAACGCTGCCATACATCCTGTACCAGCTGCAGTAATCGCTTGCCTATATGTTTTATCTGCTGCATCTCCAGCTACAAAAACTCCGGGTACATTTGTTTTTGATGTCCCTGGTTGAGCATACGTAATGTAACCTGTTTCATCTAAATCAATAAATCCTTTAAAAATATCAGTGTTAGGCTTATGGCCAATTGCTATAAACACACCATCGACCTTCTTTTCTGACACTTCACCATTAACTGTATTTTTCAGCTTAATCCCTGTAACGTTCAACGGCTTCTCATCACCCAAAACTTCTTCCAAAGTATGATTCCACAAAACTTCTATTTTAGGATTAGCAAAAAGCCTATCTTGCATAATTTTTTCAGCACGGAACGAATCGCGTCTGTGTATTACAGTAACTTTTTTTGCATGATTAGTCAGATATATAGCTTCTTCAACCGCAGTATTTCCTCCGCCAAAAATAGCCACATCTTTATTCTTAAAGAAAAATCCGTCGCAAGTAGCACAACCAGAAACACCATATCCCTGATACTTCTTTTCACTTTCAAGACCAAGCCATTTTGCCTGCGCACCAGTACAAATAATAACTGTTTCAGCGATAAAATTATGCCCTGATTCCGAAACGCAAGTAAATGGTCTTTTAGAAAAATCTACAGATTTAATATGGTCAAATATAATTTTAGCACCAACATGCTCAGCCTGTTTCTGCATTTGTTCCATAAGCCACGGACCCTGTATGGCCTTTTCGAAACCTGGATAATTTTCTACATCAGTAGTTATAGTAAGCTGACCACCAGGCTGCATTCCCTGAACAATAATAGGCTGAAGATTGGCACGCGCTGCATAAATCGCCGCCGTATAGCCAGCCGGACCTGAACCTATTATCAAAACTTTAGTGTGGTGATCTGCCATACTCAAAATTCTCCAAAATAAAAAAGGCAGGGCAATGCCCTGCCCAAAGATAAAAAAATATTATAAATTTTCTGCATTTTCAGCAAGATACTTAGCAACACCTTCAGGTGAAGCTTCCATACCTTTTTGACCCTTGTTCCAACCAGCTGGACAAACTTCGCCATTTTCTTCGTTGAAGTGTAATGCATCAACCATGCGAAGAGCTTCTTCAACACTACGACCCAAAGGAAGATCATTGATAACTTGGTGACGAACAACACCTTCTCTGTCAATCAAGAATGTTCCGCGCAGTGCAACACCAGCACCTTCAATCAAAACATCATAATCTCTTGCGATACTTTTTGTAAGGTCAGCAACCAAAGGAAACTTAACTTGGCCAATACCACCTTTTTTAACTTCCGTATTTTTCCAAGCAAGGTGAGAGAAATGTGAATCACTCGACACGCCAATAACCTCAGTATTTCTGCTCTTAAAGTCGTTAAGATGTTTATTAAAACCAATAATTACAGATGGACAAACAAATGTAAAATCTAAAGGGTAGAAAAACAAAACGCCAGTTTTGCCCTTAAGATATTTTCTTAAATTAAATTCCTCTATCTCGTTATTTGGCATAACAGCTTTGGCTGTGAAATCAGGTGCCTGCTTTCCTACTAAAACACTCATTTATTTTTCCTTTATTAAATTTTACAATATTACTAAGTTTTATATGGGATACTCGCTCCCTTATGTCAAGGGGGACACTAAATTAATGTTCGCAACCCTCAGCACACGCATTACCATGTACATGTTTTTTGATGACTTTATTCATTTTACGCATCAATGTGTTACGTTTAAGTGGCGAAAGATAATCCAAGAATATCTTTCCATCCAAATAGTCTATTTCATGCTGGAAACAGGTCGATAAAAAGCCTGATGCTTCTAGTTCTTTTAGCTCACCTTCGTAATCCAGATATTTTATTTTAACTGTTTTAGGCCTTTCCACATCTGCCGATATCCCGGGAAAGCAAAGTGATGCCTCCATAAAAATCTGTTTTTCTTCAGATTTTTCTATAATTTCTGGATCAGCCATAAGGAATTTTTTCTTTTCTCCATTTTCATCTACTTCAACAACAATGACTCTCTTTAATATGCCAACCATATTTGCAGCCATACCAATGCCATGCTCGAAATGTAAGGTCTCCAACATATCGTCCATAATGCGGCGCACTTCATCAGTCACACTGCCTACAGGTTCTGCTTTTTTACGAAAAATAGGATCAGGCCCCATCACCAGGTCAAGAACTGCCATAATATCTACAAGCTAATTAATCGGCCACCCTCAAGTACATATTTGCACCCAAGTCTAATAGCTTCTTTTTTACAATCTTTATAATCTTCCAATGCCCATATAGTTATAAACCCTTCTTCGCGCAAATCAGACACTCTATTTATAGAAGATCCAAGCGGTACAAAAACTTTCTCTTTTTGTTCAGGTTTTTTCATTATTCTGAAAAGCTCATTAACATATAAAGTCGCACCAACGCCGGTAATTTTACTATCTATAAAATACCTGCCACCACGTCCTAGTTCTTCCTTAGCCTTTTTGGAAAAAATTGAAAAACCAATACCAGAATGGTACTCGAATTTAACTGATTCCAATAAATCTATAGAAATATGCGCTCCACGGAATTCATGCTCAACAAGGCTTATAACCTCTCTTAACTTCTCCACCATATTTTTAGTATTTTTTGGTAATTTTATCTTTTTTAATGTTTCAATTCCTACAGAAGGCTGCGCCAAATCAATCAATATATCAGCTTTGCCTTTTGCTATTTTAGTTATGGCTGCAACATCTTTTCTTTTTACAGAAGCCATAAGATTTTGTTTTTCTTCGTCAGAAAGTTTTATTTCTTTCAAAACTTCTTCGACAAATCCCGGTACAGTAAAATCAACACATAAATCTTTTATACCAAGCTTGCTAAGAGCACCGAGAGTTACAATAATAATCTCTGCATCCGCCTGGGCACTATCAACACCAACAAGCTCAATACCAGCCTGTGTAAACTGTCTTTCAGCATAAAGCCCCTCTCCTTTAACTCTAAAAACATCACCGGAATAAGATAAGCGAATCGGCAATGGTATATCTTTTAAACGCGTTTTAGCTATTCTGGCAACTTGCACTGTTATATCGGTTCTAACACCCATCATTTCATGTGAAACAGGATCCATAACCCTGAATGTTTTATTAGCAAGAGAATTGCCAGCCCCGGTCAATAAAGTTTCTTCAAATTCCATTACAGGCGGCAAAACTTTAGCATAACCATAACCTTCAAAGAATTTTGATATTTTATATACAATATCTTCCTGGATCCCAGCCTCGGGAAATACAAGATCGTGAAAACCTGCAGGGAGTAAACCTTCGCTCATTTGAATAATCTTTATTAAAAATAGTTACTAAATATAGGCATATAATATAGAATAAGCCGCTTTTAGCAATTTTATTTTGACGAGCTAAATCTGGTAAATTTGTGGATTTTAGCTTCTCAAAGAGATAAATAGACAGTTTATAACCCTTTGCAAGAGATGTTATGGAAGAAATCATAGGAACAATAGCAGCGACCTTAACTACAGCGAGCTTCCTGCCTCAGGTAATAAAGGTGATAAAAACCCGCCAAACTAAAGATATATCTCTATCGATGTACCTAATTTTCACAACCGGAATTGCTTTTTGGCTTGTCTATGGAACAATGCTGGATAGCACGCCCATAATAGCCGCAAATGCCATAACTTTTGTTCTCACCTGCATAATACTTTACGTAAAGTTGAAAGAAAAACCCTAGGAATACTAAGCTTTTCTAGACATTTTCCGCCTATAAAATGCAATCATACTGAAAGGTATGGTAGCAAGGTAAAGTATACCAACGATTGGTAAAACCACCCATGGCTCTATTATTAATAAAACCACAAAAATTCCAGCTAATGCCAAAGCTATGGACACCTTCTCACGCTTTATTCTAACCTTCTTTATAGAAATAGTAGGTATAGTGCTTATCATAAGCAAAGCTATCAAAGCCATATAGGCAATAACCATTCCAGGGGTTATATTAAATAAGTTATAACCTAATTTTTTTTCAAACAAAAATGTAAGTATAATAGGCAACATACTCAGCGCAGCGCCACAAGGAGCAGGAATACCTTTAAAGAATTTATCCCACAATTTTTTATTTTCCTCATCATCGGCAAGACCAGCATTAAACCTCGCCAGACGCAAAGCCTGACTTATTATAAAAAATAAGGTAATTGCCCAGCCAGCACCCTTAACTTCTCCGGCTCTCCAGAAATAAAGTAAGAATGCAGGAGCAACGCCGAAATTAAAAAAATCTGCCAAGGAATCAAGTTGCGCACCAAAATTACTAGAAGCATTAAGTAGCCTTGCTATACGACCATCCATACCATCTATAACGCCAGCTAATAAAATAAAGGAAACAGCAAGTTCCCACTTACCACTGATGGCATAGCGCAAACCAAACAATCCAACACACAATCCAATAATTGTAACCACATTAGGAAGCAGTCTTACTATCGGTAAAGGTTCATCATTAACATGCTCGTTCATCAACAATACGCCCAATTTAATTTATAAAGATTATTGCCCCAAATCAGCAAATATGGTCTCGCCTGCAATAGCAGTTTGCCCAGCAAGAACCAAAGGATTTACACCTTTAGGTAAATACACGTCAACACGGCTACCAAACCTTATCAGACCATATCTCTCACCAGTCTTAATTTGCTGTTTATCTTCCAAATAGCAAACTATACGTCTCGCTATCAAACCAGCAATCTGAACAACAACAACTTTCTGACCATCTTTTGTTTCTATAACAACAGACTGTCTTTCATTTTCAGAGCTAGCTTTGTCCAAATTGGCACTAAGAAATTTTCCAGGCCTGTAATTTAGACCAACAACTTCACCCTCAACTGGGATTCTTTGAACATGCACGTTAAAGATATTAAGGAAAACACTAATTCTTGTAACTTCTTCATCACCCAACCCTAGTTCTTCAGGAGGTGAAACTTTTTCTATTTTCTGGATAAAACCATCAGCCGGACTAATAATCAAACCTTTACCAGTAGGCACAACTCTCTCAGGATCGCGGAAAAAATAAACACACCATATAGTAGCTACAAGACCTAAAAATCCAAAAGGCTCATACAAAGCCCATAACAATACAGAAGCCATCGCAAAGATAAAAATAAAGCTATGCCCTTCTTTGTGTATAGGTGGAACCGCTTCTTGTATAAGCTTCATAAAGTTTTTAAAATCCATTGCAGGCGCTCCTATATATTTTTCGATTATTACTAATAGTCTATTTGCTATAGTCTTTCAAGTTGGATTTAGGCCGTATTAATTTTACAAATTCATCGAATAGGCAAATAGAACAAAAGCTAAGATTTAGAAATGTTTTTAACAGAAAATAATTATTAAATATTACTGTGTTAAAATAAAAATATTGCAAAAGAATCTATTAAATTATATCTGTCATTTCTCTTTAAAATGAAATGGAAGCGCTTTGGTTATGGTTAATGGTGGTAAGAAGTCTTTATGTGTTTTTTGCGGAGCAAGTAATAATGTTGCAAAAGATTTTCTAGAAGAAGGCAAAAAGTTCGGCAGCATGGTAGCAAAAAACGGCTTTCACTTAGTGTTTGGCGCAGGTGATTGCGGCCTTATGGGAGCTGTAGCAAATGGCGCTTTAGAACATGGCGGCACAGTTACAGGAATATTTCCAAGAGTTTTAGATGGTCTTGAAAAAGAACATAGCAGACTAACTGAAACTATTATAGTTGATGACATGCACACCCGCAAACACGGCATGTTTGTACGCTCAGACGCGTTTGTTATATTGCCTGGTGGTTTTGGCACAATGGATGAAACATTCGAAGTTATAACCTGGAAACAGCTGCACACACATGACAAACCAATAGTTTTATATAACTATAAAAACTTCTGGGATAATTGGATAAGACTTACAGATCAATTCATCGATATGGGTTTTGCTTCCCAAAAAACAAAGACAATGTACGATGTAGTTGATAAAATGGAAGACATCTTTAAAAAGTTGTAGATTATGAGTAAAAACGTCCCAATTACAATAGCATATGGAGACGGTATCGGCCCAGAAATTATGGAAGCCGTAGTTCTTATATTGAAAGAAGCCCATGCAAGGATACAAGTAGAAACTGTTGAAATAGGTGGCCGCGCACATCATCATGGTTTTCAGAATGGCATTCCTGATTCCTGCATGGAAATTATCAGGAAAAATAAAATCCTTTTAAAAGCTCCGCTAACAACACCGCAAGGCGGAGGATTCAAAAGCGTAAACGTTACACTAAGACGTGCTCTTGGCTTATATGCCAATGTGCGCCCATGCATTTCATATCATCCACTTATCCAAACCAAACATCCTAAGATGGATGTGGTTATCGTGCGCGAAAATGAGGAAGGTCTCTATACTGGAATTGAGCACAGACAAACCTTAGATGCATATCAAAGCTTGAAATTAGTAACTAGGGCAGGTTGCGAAAAGATAGTAAAATTTGCTTTTGATTACGCCATTCAAAATGGTCGTAAGAAAGTAAGCTGCTTTACTAAAGACAATATCATGAAAATGACTGACGGCCTCTTCCACAAAGTATTTAATGAGATTGGCGAATTTTATCCTGAAATAGAAAAAGACCATTATATAATAGATATCGGCTCTGCACGCCTTGCCAATAAACCAGAAATCTTTGATGTTATAGTTACTGACAATTTATATGGCGATATAATTTCCGATATTACTTCTGAAATTTCCGGCTCTGTTGGTCTTGCTGGCAGCGCAAATATAGGAAGTGAATTTGCAATGTTTGAAGCAGTGCATGGCTCAGCGCCAGACATTGCCGATCTTGGTATAGCCAATCCTTCTGGTTTGCTAAATGGCGCAATGATGATGTTATCGCATATTGGCCAGCACGATGTGGCCGAGAAAATTAGGAATGCATGGCTAAAAACAATTGAAGATGGCGTTCATACAGTTGATATTTTTAATGAAAAAACAAGCAAAATAAAAGTCAGCACAAACGAATTTGCTCTAGCAGTAGTTAGCAATATCCGCAGGCAAGAACGCGAAGCTATTAAACATTCTGCTGCAAAAGCAACTACTAAACCACGCGATATAAAATTATCTAGCACAAAAGAAAAAAAATTGCTGATAGGCATAGATGTCTATTTTGACGCCAAAAAGTCCACAGCTGAATTTGCCGAGCAGCTGCAAAAAATTACAGAAAATACAAAATTAAAATTGCAGATGTTGGAATCAAAAGGCCTAAAACTCTGGCCTTCTGATAAATACACAAAAAATTCAGTAAGTGATTATTGGCGCGGTCGCTTCTTGCCTGAAGGAATCGAGAAAAAAGCCAGCCATTCTTATATAGTAGAACTACTCTCAGCGTTTGATCAAGCCAATTTGGATTTCATCAAAACTGATAACCTTTATACATTCGACGGAATTCCAGGATTTTCCCTAGCACAGGGGGAATAATCTATCTACAGTATTTCCCTTTATTTTTGTACTAGGCGTTCAAGGCGACTAAAATTTTAGCGTAGTTTTTCCTACGTGAATTTTATGAGACCGCAGAACAACAACGTACAAAATTAAAAGTCTAAGCTTTGCCGGAACCAGTCTTTTTCATAGACTTGGTACTTGCTGCAATTCTGTCCATAAGAGCCAGCAATATCCCAGAAACAACAAACACCAAATGAATTATAACCATCCACTTAATTTGATTTTCTGATACTTTATCTACATCCATAAAGACTTTCAAAAGATGGATACCTGAAATAGCAACGATTGATGCAATAAGCTTTAGTTTCAAAGTAGAAAAATCAACTGAGCCATGCCATTCAGGCTGATCTTTATGGTCACTAAAATCCATTTTAGAAACAAAGTTTTCATAACCAGAAAAAATAACAATTAGAAGAAGATTTCCAGCAAGTGAAAGATCTATTAATGACAACACTCCAAGCACTGCCTGATTCTGCGTAATATTTGGTATGCTGGTAACAAAATGTATTAATTCCTGCATGAAACTAAAAAGCAAAACAATCAATGCCAGCACAAGGCCAACATAAAAAGGAGCCATAAACCAACGACTAGCAAATAAACCTTGTTCTAAACTACGTTCTATATAATTTGACATTTTTTACCTTCACTTAAAAACATTAAAACAACATAGCGTTATTTCCTTATAACTGCCACATCACCCCTAATCTCGATCTTCCCCGATGCCACTAATTTTAGAGCCTGAACATAACTCTTATGTTCTTTTTCTAATAATCTTTCGGTTAAGCTTTCAACAGTATCCTTTGGTAAAATTTTCACAGATTCTTGCACAATAATTGGTCCAGCATCCATTTCCTCACGCACAAAATGTACTGTACATCCAGTAATCCTAGCACCAAACTCCAAAGCTTGTTTCTGCGCGTTGATCCCTTTGAAAGAAGGCAATAATGATGGATGAATATTGATTAGTTTATTATACCACTTTTCTACAAACCATTCGGAAAGCAATCGCATGAAACCAGCCATACATACAAACTCCGCACCACTTTTGCAGATTGCTGTATCCATAGCTTTATCAAAAGCCGCTCGTGTTTCAAACTCTTTATGATTTATAACTTTAGTTGGTATTTTTGCTTTTTTAGCACGCTCAAGAGCATAAGCATTTTCTTTATTGGAAAGTACAAGAACAATTTCAGCCGGATACTTCTTATCCTTACATGCATCAATAAGAGCCTGCAGATTAGTACCACCACCAGAAACCAGAACTGCTACTTTGAGTTTACGCATAGAGCTTTTCTATATTAACAAATTCAACTTCATTTTTTTTCCTAGGTATAATCTTACCTATATCAAAAACCTTTTCGCCTTTGCTTTCTAAAATTTTTGTAACATCCTTAACATCAGCAGGGCTAACAACCATAACCATACCAACGCCACAATTAAATGTCCGCAAAATTTCATGCTTCTCAATATTGCCAATTTCAGCAAGCCATTTAAACACTGGGAGAAAATCCCAAGAACCACAAACTATTTCAGCCGCAACATTGTCTGGCAACACGCGTGGGATATTATCAGTAAAACCACCACCTGTGATATGTGCCATGGCCTTAACTTTACCGCCTTTTATAGCTTCAAGACATGACTTCACATAAATGCGAGTTGGAGTAAGCAATGCCTCTCCTAAAGTTTTAGACTTATCAAAAGGCGCTTTCTGGCCATATTCTAAATTATTTTTTGTCATCAAGTGACGCACAAGTGAGAATCCGTTTGAATGCACACCACTAGACGCAATACCAATTATAGCATCACCAGCTTTTACATCATCCATACGCGGCAGAATTTTTTCTCTTTCTACAGCACCAACAGCAAATCCTGCCAAATCATAATGCCCCTTCTGATACATGCCAGGCATTTCCGCAGTTTCACCCCCAATAAGCGCAGCTCCAGCCTGTTTACAACCATCTGCAATACCCTTAATCACCTGATAAGCAACATCGTTATCAAGTCCGCCTGTTGCAAAATAATCAAGGAAAAACAAAGGCTCAGCACCTTGCACAACAAGATCATTTACGCACATCGCAACTAAATCAATACCAATCGTATCATGCTTATTTGCTTCAAAAGCTATTTTAAGTTTTGTGCCAACACCATCATTAGCCGCAACCAATACAGGATCTTTATATTTGCAGGCAGCCAGATCAAAAAGACCACCAAACCCACCAAGCTCAACATCCGCTCCAATTCGTGAAGTAGATTTTGCCAAGGGCTTAATACGATTTACTAATTCATTTCCAGCGTCAATATCAACACCAGCATCTTTATAAGAAGAGTTACCCATAATTGCTCCCAAACGCGGCTTCCAAAGGTTTTATTATTATGTTGGAAATGCACAAATTTTCGTGTAACTTAATAGCTTAGTAGCAATGATTTTACAATGATAAACATGACAAGCCTAAAAAACGTTATAAAAATAATACTTTTATTTCTGTTTTTGGCCAATACAGCCAATGCTTCTGATATTTTTACGGAAAAAAACATCTCCATAAACAGCCAAGGAAAAAGCGCCAAAGAAGCAAAGGAGGCGGCTGTTTTATCAGGAGAGAAGGAAGCTTTTAAGAAAATAATCTTAAAATTATCATCCCAAACTAATCCTAATGCTTTGCCCAAAATATCAGATAATGAACTTTCAGATATGGTGCAAGCATTTGAAATAAAACAGGAAAGAATATCTAGAACAAGCTATAGTGCGATTTTAGATATTTCATTTAATCAATCAATATTCACAAGATTCTTACAGAATAACGGCATCTCTTTTGCGGCAAATAATAACACCAAATCTATTTTATTACTTCCAATTCTTTACCAAAATGGCGCACAAAATATATCCCTATCGACAAGCCCTTGGAACGCTGCCTGGATTAGTTACATAAAAGATTCTGATGGCTCTGAAAATTTTATTATAGCACGTGGTGACAATGAAGATATTTCATACATGGATTTTTCCAATGAATATCCTTTAACAGTCAATAATGAACAAAAATTAAAACTTTTATTAGAAAAATATCGTGCTTATAAAATCCTATTAATTGAAGCAAAATTTGAATCTGCAAATAAACATATAGAAATTTCAACAAAACAAATTTTCCCTTATACAGACGATGATGCACTTATAGAAAATTTTGACTCTGCCGAGCTTTCGGATATTTTTCTGAAAAAGATTGTTTCTGAAACTGCCACATCACTACGAAATAAAAAGGAAACTTCTGCTCCTATCGAATTGTCAAAAATATCCCTAATAGTACCATTCTCAGGATTACAGGAATGGAGCGCATTATCAAAAAAATTACGTACTATTTCTTTCATTAGCAAAATAGATCAAAAACAAATTACCGTATCTTCTGCTTCTCTTGATATTTATTACAGTGGCAGTATAGAGGAGTTGAAATCGCATCTTAGTGAAAATGGATTAGCAATCGAAACTCACAATGAAAGCCATATTTTAGTTACAAGCTCTACTACTGCAACACCTCAACCTCTAGAACAGCAAGGTGAAAATGAAATCCAAAGATAAAATTTTACTAACAATTCTGGCCATTACATTGATAGGATTTTTCTTTTCTCTTGTAAGTAAAATATTACTGCCTTTTGTTGTTTCTATGATAGTAGCTTATTTTCTTGATCCCGCAACAAACAAGCTTGAAAAATTCTGCTCTTCCCGCACTATTGCCGTCATTATAATTACAACGACTTTCTTTTTTATCGTATCTCTAGCTTCCGTATTGGCACTGCCTTTATTGTATGATCAATTCGTTGAGATAACTAACCACATTCCTGAATATTTAAAAATAGTTAATATCAAAGTTATCCCTTCAATCGCCGATCTGCTTAATAAAATTGATCCTGATGCTATGCAAAAAGCCCATGATGCTATAAGCGGAGCATCGCTCTATATTTTTGATTTTCTAGAAAAAATAGTACAAAATATTCTTAATTCTGGCTTAGCTATAGTTAATTTACTTTCGCTTATTTTTATCACACCAATCGTTACTTTTTATTTCCTGAAAGATTGGCCAATTCTCGTAAAAAAAGTTGATACTCTAATTCCTCATAGATATAGAAAAACTGTACGCGAACAGATGAAAGAAATAGATATAACCTTATCCGGATACATCCGAGGACAAACGCAGGTGGCTCTATTCCTCGCTACATTTTATTCCATAGGACTTACGCTTATTGGTCTTAATTTTTCATTTTTCATAGGAATAACAACAGGTATACTTTCATTCGTTCCTTATGTTGGACTGCTGTTCGGCTTTGTTATAAGTGCAATAGTAGCTTTTTATCAGTTTGGCGATATTTTCCATATTTTGCTTGTTGCATCAGTGTTCATACTCGCACAAATTATAGATGGGGCATTTTTAACCCCCAGTATCGTTGGTAACAAAATCGGCCTGCACCCTGTATGGATAATATTTGGATTATTAGCAGGAGGTGCTATTTTTGGCTTTACCGGAGTTTTAGTTGCTGTGCCCATAACTGCTATAATAGGTGTATTAACAAGATTTTTACTTGGCGAATATTTAAAAAGCTCTATGTATGGAGAGGTAAAAAAGAAGTTAAAGAAATAGCTAATATGAAATCACAAGAAACATTTGACTTTGGCTTTGATAAGTCAGCATTTAAAGAGCTCGACTTTATTCTTTCCGAAAGCAATAAACATGCATTCTCGCTAATAAGCGCATGGCCACGCTGGGACTCAAAGATATTGCTTCTATATGGCCCTGCTGCCAGCGGAAAAACACACCTTTGTCGTATATGGCAAAAAAAATCAGAAGCCATATCTATATCGGCTGAAGATATTTATAAAAACAATTTAAAAAATGATAAAAATTACATTCTTGAAAATATAGAAAAAGTTCACGATGAGTCTTCACTATTTCACTTCTTTAACCACATGAAGGAAGGTAGTGGCTTTCTACTAATGACAGCACAAAATAACCCACAAAACCTGGGAATAAGACTTGCTGACCTACGTTCACGCATAAATGCTGTTCAATCCATTGGCGTTGCTAATCCAGATAATGCATTGCTACGGACAATATTTGCCAAGAATTTTTCCGACCGCCAACTCAAAGTCGACATGGAAGTTATAAATTACATAATTTCCAGGATGCAGCGCTCATTTGAAGAAGTCGCCCGTATAGTTGATGTTCTTGATAAACAGGCTTTAAAAGAAAAGAAAAATATTACAATTCCATTTGTAAGATCGATTTTGGAAAAGGCCTAACAATACTGCAACTGTTTCATTTTTAGAATTCTACCCACATGAAACATTTTCTCTTCTTTGTTTTCCGTACAAAAAGCTCTCATACCAGGAAATTTTTTACCCTTATAATCTTCTATACCAACAGTAAGCGGCGTAATAATGCGTGTAGATTTTGTATCATTAGCCTTTAGATAAACTATTTCAAGATTGAATTTTTCTTTAATAGCTTTTTGAATTAAAGAAATTTTATCCTCATTATTTAATCCTTCTGCAGCTTTCTTGTATTGATATCCCGTCAAGAATTTATAAATACGAACATCCGTATGTATATTATGCGCCTTTATAGGAGTTTTTAAAACTATACCTTCAAACGATGTACAACGGCTAAGTGCTACATACATCTGCCCTGCAACGAATGTACCGCTACCAATATCTATAATTACTCGTTCAAAAGTTTTACCCTGACTTTTATGTATGGTAATCGCCCATGCTAGACGAAATGGATATTGAGTAAATGTCCCTACCGGTTCTGAAGTTATTTGCATCTGTTTATTATCAAATGCAAAACGATAAACTTCCCACTCAAAAGGCTCAACAGACACCAACCTATCACTATCATGAAGTCTTACATTTATATATTCATTACCGTTTCTATCTGTTTTCACAGATTCAATTACTCCTATACTACCATTAACCCAGCGCCTTTGTTGATCATTATTAAGCAACATTATTTGCGCACCAATTTTAAACTGCAAATCCGTTGATGTAGGAAAATATTCTTTGCTAAATTGTCCGTCTACTTCAGCTTCCGAGTTATACATCTCACCCTTAAGAGTATTCAAATGATAGTCATTAATTTCATCAGCCTTTTTATTGGTAGTAGTAAGGTTTATATAAAATTCACCTTCTTTTGGCTTAATATCCTTACCAAAGCGGCTATTCAAATTATTAATATCTGACATTTGAACTGAATTATTTCGTATACGATTTAATAAACTAACAAACTCTTCGTCTTTTTGGCGATAAACTTTTTCCAACTCAATAATTTCAAGCTTAAGGTGGTTCATAATATGAGCACTGAAAAAATAAGGAGTAGAATAATGGCCTTCGAAAATTCCCTTTTCTTCACCAGATACAACAGGTGGAAGTTGATATAAATCACCCACAAAAATCATCTGCACACCACCAAAAGGCCTTTTGCTCTCAGGACCATACATACGCAAGAATAGATCTATACAATCAAGCAAATCCGCCCTAACCATTGAAATTTCATCAATTATTATAGTTTTCAGCTTACTATATAATTTTACATTTTTTGGCTTAGTTTTTTTATTTTGAATTTTTTCCGGAGTCACATCAACATAGAAATTAAAAAAACTATGAATGGTTTGGCCTTTAACATTAAGCGCTGCAACGCCAGTTGGCGCCAGAACTACAGGTTTTTTCTTTGTATGATTACAAAAATGGTCAAGGAGGGTTGATTTTCCTGTGCCTGCCTTACCCGTTATAAATAGACTTTTATCCGTATTATCCATGAGATCAACAGCACGTGCAAACTCCGGATTTATTTCTATATCTTTTGTTTTGGTCACTTACCTAACCTAAGTTTTGTCTAATCCTTCAAATCTGCCCAAATACCCTTAACTTTATTAAGGAAACTCTCCACTTTCGGGCTTGTGCCACGCCCATCAAGTTCATCAAATTCCTTTAGAATTTCTTTTTGCCTTTTGGTCAGTTTTACAGGCATCTCGACACTAACGTGAATATACATATCACCGCGTCTACCATTTGCACGCATAACAGACATGCCTTTTTCTTTTAGGCGAAATTTATCATCATTTTGTGTACCATCAGGTACGGTAACTTTGGCACGTGTGCCGTCTATGACTGGAACTTCAACACTACCACCTAAAACTGCCGTAGTCATTTTGATAGGAACTTTACAGTGAATATCATTTCCTTCACGAATAAAGAATTCATGTTCTTTTACAGTGATGAATATATATAAATCACCAGCTTCACCTCCACGAATACCAACTTCGCCTTCACCAGTTAGCCTTATTCTCGTTCCATCTTCAACGCCTTCAGGAATACTCACGGATATATTTTTATCTTTACGCAAGCGTCCTTCGCCACCGCATCTGTTACAAGGATCTTTAATTACCTTGCCCAGACCATTACACCCAGTACAGGTTCTTTCCATCGTAAAGAATCCTTGCTGCATACGCACCTTGCCAGCACCGCCACAAGTTCTACAATTTTCCG
>CAZOKN010000043.1:0-15194 GCA_964580525.1 uncultured Rickettsiaceae bacterium | reverse complement strand
AGCAGGTCCCAAGGGTTCGGCTGTTCGCCGATTAAAGTGGTACGTGAGCTGGGTTTAGAACGTCGTGAGACAGTTCGGTCCCTATCTGCCGTGGGCGTAAGGAATTTTGAATGGATCTGACTTTAGTACGAGAGGACCGAGTTGGACGTACCTCTGGTGTACCTGTTGTCCTGCCAAGGGCACCGCAGGGTAGCTATGTACGGACGGGATAACCGCTGAAAGCATCTAAGCGGGAAACCCACCATGAGATTAGAATTCCCCATTAGAGCCGTGGAAGACCACCACGTTGATAGGCCAGGTGTGGAAGTGCGGTAACGCATGGAGCTAACTGGTACTAATAGCTCGATTGATTTATATACTCGAAATTAAATTCGAGTGCTGATTTACGAGTCGTATATAGTGTTAAGCTTGTATGTCTCATACAAATTATTTTATAATGTAAGTATCAAACTTATTTCACAAGTTCTTATCTTGATAAGAGCTTGTTTACTTAGCCTGGTGGCCATAGCGCATGTGCCCCACCCGATCCCATCCCGAACTCGGAAGTGAAACCGTGCCGCGCCAATGGTATTATGTCCTAAGACATGAGAGAGTAGGTCACTGCCAGGCTTAGTAAACAAGCTCTTTTTCTTTTTTTATAGCACTTTTAATTGTTGTTTAGAATAAACTAAACCTCTTCAACTTCACGCACTCCGGCAAGTAGCTTTATATCTGCTATAGATGATAGAGAAAGAGGATATTTTTCTGGTAGTTTAATTTCAACGGCTTGGGAATCAGCTTGCGCTATTATAGCAACTGATGATTTACCTGTGCCAGCCTGTCCAAGGCTTTTTTGTAAGTCAGGCAGGATTTGTAGGTTATCTAGATATATTCGGAAAGATAAATTTTGTTTACTTACAGTATCGTCAAGCTCAGAAATTGAATCTGCTACCATTCGTAATCCACCATCATCCTTTCTTACTTCGGCTCCAATGATAAGAATTTTTCCGCTTTCCAATAAATCACGTGATTCGGATAATAAATCTTCATCAAATATTGATACTTCAAATATTCCAGTTGGATCTGATAGGCTTATATTAGCAAACCGCCCGCGTGGAGATGAACGAATACGTTTCGAAATCACCACTCCGGCAATTTTGGTATATGATGTTCCTTCAGATAAAGTTTCATTTAATTCTAAAAATGATTTTGCTTTTAGTTTTTTTAAAGCCTTTTCATAAGATGATATAGGATGAGTTCCAAGATAAAGACCAACGGCATCAAATTCGTTATTCATTCTTTCCAGATGTGGCCAATCTTCTGTTTCTGGTAATTTTGGTTTTGGAATTTCTATGCTAGAATTTCCACCAAACAGGCTAGACTGTGTGCTATTACGTTCAGCATTCATTGATATACTATAGCGAGTTAAAATTTCTATAGAGTCAAAAACCTGTTTGCGGTTTTGCGATATGCAATCAAATGATCCTGATTTTGTAAGACTTTCTAATTGGCGTTTATTTATAACTGTGTTTGTTAGCCTAGATGAAAAATCAAAAATATCTTTAAATTTTCCACCTTCATTTCTAACTTTTTCCATTGCTTCCATAGCTGCCACACCAACATTTTTGAGTGCGCCAAGTGCATATCTTATAGTTAGGCCGTCCTCTGTTTGTTCCGGTGTAAAATAAGCGCTGGACTTATTTATATCAGGTGGCAAAACCACAATCCCCTGTGCCACAGCATCCTGACGGAAAGTGTTTAGTTTATCGGTATCGTTTATTTCTAAATTCATTGATGCACACAAAAATTCAACAGGATGTTGCGCTTTCAAATATGCAGTTTGATAAGAAATCATGGCATAGGCAGCAGCGTGTGATTTATTGAAACCATAACCTGCGAATTTTGCTACCAGGTCAAATATGCTGCTAGCTTTTGATTTATCAACATTGTTTTTTATCGCGCCATCAACAAATATTTTACGCTGCGCATCCATTTCAGAAGCAATTTTTTTACCCATAGCACGACGCAACAAATCTGCACCTCCAAGGCTATAGCCACCCATCACCTGCGCTATTTGCATAACTTGTTCCTGATAAATTATTACCCCATAGGTTTCTTTCAAAATTCCTTCTAACATCGGATGCAAATAATCAGGATCTTCCAGTCCATGTTTTCTGGCGATATAAGCTGGAATATTATCCATAGGGCCGGGACGATAAAGTGAAATAAGTGCTATAATATCTTCTATATTATCAGGGCGTAATTTTCTGAGAGTATCGCGCATTCCCGCACTTTCAATCTGGAACACACCAATTGAATCACCTTTCGACAACATCTCAAAAGATTTTTTATCATCAAGTGGGATTTTAGAAATATCTATTTCTATGCCTTTTTTTCTGATTAATTGGCAAGCTTTATCAATCACAGTAAGGGTTTTTAATCCCAGAAAGTCAAATTTTACCAGCCCGGCGCTTTCAGCATATTTCATAGAATAGCCACAAACTGGCATATCAGATCGAGGATCGCGATATACAGGAACCATTTCGTCCAGCGGCCTATCGCCAATTACAACGCCTGCAGCGTGTGTGGAAGCGTGGCGATTTAACCCTTCTAATTTTAAACTTATATCAAGCAGCTTTGCTATTTCAGGATCGTTATCACGCATCTCCTGCAGAACCTTATCCATCGAAATAGCTTTTGATAATGTAACTGGATCTATGGGGTTAAACGGAATCATTTTGGTAATACGATCAACCTGACCATAAGACATCTGTAAAACACGGCCAACGTCGCGAATCACCGCACGTGCCTGCAATTTCCCGAAAGTTATAATTTGTGCAACTTTCTCAACGCCATATTTTTGCTGTACATAACGAATTACTTCTTCGCGGCGTTCCTGACAGAAATCTATATCAAAGTCTGGCATGGAAATACGTTCAGGATTCAAGAATCTTTCGAAGAGAAGACCAAAGCGTAAAGGGTCAAGATCGGTGATTTCTAACGACCAGGCAACAACCGAACCAGCTCCCGAACCACGACCAGGGCCAACTGGAATGCCAGATCTTTTGCTCCAACGCATAAAGTCAGATACTATAAGAAAATATCCGGAAAATTTCATTTCAGTTATTACACCAAGCTCATATTTTAGACGTTCTATATATGGAGCCGCAATTTTCTGTTTTTCTTCTTCCGATAAAGCTGCTGTATAAACATTATTTTCAAGACGAAACTTTAGACCGGCTTCAGCAACATTGCGCAGTTCATCTGCTTCGTCAGAACCATCATTAGTGAAATTTGGCAACATTGGTGGACGCTTTTTCGACATCACAGCACAACGTTTTGCAATTACAACCGTGTTTTCTATTGCCTCTGGTAAATCAGCAAACAGGGCTTTCATTTCACGCGGACTTTTGAAATAATGCTCTGGCGTTGCTTTTGGTCTATCTGTTTCAGACACATAACGCCCGCCGGCAATACACAATAAAGCATCGTGTGCTTCATATATTTCGCGGCTGGCAAAGAACACATCGTTAGTTGCAACGATTGGAATTTCATGTTGATAGGCTAAATCTAAATAAGCTTCCTCGATTTCGGATTCTCTTGCGATGTTATGGCGCATTATTTCCATGTATAAACGGTCAGCAAAAATATCCTTCAAGGTAAGCAGAACATTTTCTGCTTCTTTATTCTGCTTTTCTAACAACAACCTTCCTATGGGGCCGTTTACCCATCCAGTCAAAACAATAAGACCTTCACCAAGTTTTTTTAGGTCGTTAATATTAACATGCGGCGGGACTAATCCTTCAGTATCGAAAAATGATTGGCTTACTAATTTCAGTAAGTTGGTATAGCCAGTCTCATTTTTAGCCAGCAGAATAATTTTATCAAGCTGCGGTGCGGTATTATAATTTTTTTTATTAGGAAACATATTTACAGAAACAATACAGCCTATAATTGGCTGCACACCTGCATCGCTACATGCTAGCGAAAATTCTAATGAACTGAACAAATTGCCACTATCTGTAACAGCTACAGCAGGCATTTTATGTTTTTTGCACAAATCAGTAATATCCTTAGGCGTTATAGCACCTTCCAATAAGGAATATGAACTGTGCACTCTTAAATGGATAAATTCTGGCTGGTTTGCTTGCATTTGTGTTTCTTATCTCCAATAAGGACGGATAGTATAGCCTTAGTTTTGGAGAATGGAATATATAATTACCTAATCTTGGAAAGCTAACGTAGTAACTCGTTATTGCCGCCTATTGCTGCAGTATTTACTGTATATGTACGTTCGGTAACGAAGCGTAATAAATAATGAGGACCACCAGCTTTTGGTCCAGTTCCAGATAATCCTTCTCCGCCAAATGGTTGAACGCCAACAGTTGCACCTATCATGGAACGATTTACATATATATTGCCTACACGTACGTTATTTGCAATATATTCAGCGCGACTGGAAATACGGCTTTGTATGCCAAGGGTAAGTCCATAACCACATTCGTTGATTTCCTTTATTATATTATCAAGCTGGTCATGGCGGTATCTTATAAGATGTAAAATAGGGCCAAATACTTCGCCAGGTAATTCTTTTATCGATTTTATTTCGAAAACATGTGGAGCTATGAAATAGCCATTATCAATTTCTTCTTTTTCAATACTACAAGAATATAGAAGTTTGCTATGTAGCTTTGTTTGCTTGATATGCATATCTAGTTTATTGCGGGCGTTTTTGTCGATCACTGGACCTATATTTGTATTGAATTTTTCAGGCGAGCCTATTCTAAGTTCGCTCATTGCTCCGGACAATAATTCAATTAAATCATCAGCAATTTCATCTTGAACATATAGAACTCGTAGAGCGGAACATCTTTGTCCGGCGCTGCCAAAAGCTGAGAGAACAATATCATCAACTGTTTGCTCAATGAGAGCGGTACTATCAATAATCATGGCATTTTGGCCGCCAGTTTCTGCGATAAAAGGAATTATTATCCCACCTCTTGAAGAAATTGTGCGGTTAATTTTTTTTGCTGTTTCAACAGAACCGGTAAATACAACTCCTGCAATGTTATGATCTTCGAGCAAGTATTTTCCTATATATTCGCCATTGCCTGGTAGAAGTGCAATTACCCGGGAAGGAAGTCCGGCTCTGATTAATAATTTTACAGTCATAGCGGCAATTGCTGGAGTTTGCTCAGCTGGTTTAGCTATGACGGTATTGCCTGTTACCAACGCAGCAGCAACTTGCCCAATGAAAATTGCTAATGGAAAATTCCATGGACTGATACATAAAAACACACCACGACCATGTAAGGATAATTTATTGCTTTCGCCAGTTGGTCCACGCATATAAAAATCTTCGCCTATCATCTGGCGAGCCAAGTGGGCGTAGTAATGACAAAAATCTATAGCTTCACGTATTTCGGAAATGCTATCCTGTAATGTTTTGCCGGCTTCGCGCATACAGAGGCTGATAAGCTCATATTTGTTTTTTTCTAATAAATTTGCCATGCTATCTAAAATATCAGCACGTTTATCAACAGGAGTTTTACTCCAACCATCAAAAGCTTCGCTTGTTGCTTCAATTGCATCTTTGACATCTACATTGCTGGCTTCTTTGACCTTACCGACTTCCTTTTTAAAATCATAAGGTGCAACAGAAGATATGCTTGTTGAACGTTTTTTCTCGCGGCCTTTAACTAATGGTGCAACATTCCAGCGTTGATTTTCAAATTCTTTCAAATGCGTTATCATATTTTCAAGATGGGCTTTGTTTCCCAAATCTAAGCCTTTTGAGTTATCCCTTTTGCCGTAAATATTTTCCGGTAATGATATTGTAGGATTTGGAAGGCAACCTTTTTCAAGTGCTTTTTTTATAGGATCTTTAACTAGCAATGCTAGTGGTTCTTCCTTATCCACTATCTTCTTAACGAAAGAAGTGTTGGCAGAATTTTCAAGTAAACGGCGAATTAAATATGGTAATAAAGATTTATGTTCTCCGACAGGAGCATATATTCTGCAAGGATAACGACCGACGACTTGGTCGTAAATTCCTCTACCCATACCGTGTAATAGTTGAAATTCTATGGGCCTACCATTGGCCATTTCTTCTATTTCAGCTATTGTAACTGCGTTGTGAGTTGCAAATTGAGGATATATAGCGCCACCACTTTGCAATAATTTATGTGCGCAAACCAAATATGAAAGATCAGTATAGGATTTTTCTGTAAATACGGTATATCCCGGCAAACCACCTACTTGTGCTTTTTTAATTTCTGAATCCCAATAAGCACCCTTAACCAGGCGCACAGGAATACGCTTTTTTAGCTGAGTTGCCAACTCTATTATATAATCTATAACGTTAACGGCATTTTTGTGGTAAGCCTGAATAGCTAGGCCTATACCATCAAAATTTTTAAATTTCTTTTCCATTAAAATTTCAGTGAATACTTCCATAGAAATATCAAGACGAGCAGATTCTTCTGCATCAATAGTGACAAAAATTCCAGCAGACATGGCATGTTCTATAATGTCTTTTAAACGTGGGATGAGTTTTTCTCTCACAGACACATAGTTTATAAGATCATAATGCGAATAAAGTGCGGAAAGCTTTATAGAGATTCCGGGATTTTCAAACATACTACGGCCTTTTTGTAGGCCTTCTTTTATATTTTCTATGGCTTCAATATATTGCAGAAAATATTGATGAGCTTGCCTTTCAGAGCGTGCGCCTTCTCCCAACATGTCATAGGAAATCATATAGCCTTTTTCTTCAAAGCTTTTGCCGCGTTTTATGGCTGATTCTATAGTTTCACCCATAACAAAATTATCACCCAGAATAGTCATGGCTTGTTTTATGGATTCGCGCACTATAGGATCAACAACGCTACTGATAGTTTTTCCGAAGCTAAATATTTTTTGAGCAAGTTTTATACCTAAGTTTGATGCCTTCAAAACCGCAGGCAAATTATCACTGTCATCTATTTCCCAGTCGATACCTTTGAGCTTATCATGAATTAAATCATTTGCAGTATCGCTGTCAGGAATTCGCAGTAGTGCTTCTGCTAAAGACATTAGAGCAACACCCTCTTTACTATCTAGTCCATATTGGTGGAAAAATGCTTCAACACCAAGATCAAGTCGTTTGTTGCGAAAAGTTTTTATGTAGTTTTCTGAGCGAATCTCTATTGCTTCATAACTTTTTCTGGCTTCAGATAAATAAGTAACAAGATGCTCAACGCGCGATTTTTCATCTATGAAGGCGTTGGCACTTATTTCCATTAAGAGAGATTTTAAGTTCTTTTCCATAGTGTCATTATACCAAGAAAAAGTTTAAATAACAGAGATGTTATTTAACTAATAAATGATTAATCAATAATTAATTTATGTGCTATACTTTAATTGTAAATAATAAGGACAAAATGTATGGACAGTTCTCATTTATTTGAAAAAGAGAAAAAATATCTCGCTCATAATTATAACCCATTACCAGTTGTTATAAGTAAAGGACAAGGGGTTTATCTTTGGGATAATAAAGGAAAAAAATATATTGATATGATGAGCGCATATTCCGCGGTTAGTCATGGTCATGGCCATCCAAGAATGCTTGCTGTTCTTGAAAAACAGGCAAAAAATCTTTGCGTTACATCTCGTGCTTTTCATAATGATAAGCTGGCACCATTTGTAGAAAGGTTATGCGAAATTTCAGGTATGGATATGGCCTTGCCTATGAATACTGGAGCAGAAGCTGTTGAAACGGCCATTAAAGCCGCACGGCTTTGGGGATATAAAGAAAAAGGCATCAAAAAAAATAAAGCGAAGATAATAGTGGCCGGTGGAAATTTCCATGGTCGCACAACAACAATTGTAGGTTTTTCAGAGGAGGAAGAATACAAAGAAGGTTTCGGACCATTCACTCCGGGATTTATAACTATACCTTTCGGCAATATAAAAGCACTTGAAGATGCAATAACGAAAGATGTATGCGCTTTTATCGTTGAGCCTATGCAGGGCGAAGGAGGAATAATAATTCCACCTGAAGGCTGGCTAAAAAAAGTTCAGGCAATATGTGCTAAAAATAATATTCTTTTGATTTTGGATGAAATTCAAACTGGGCTGGGCCGCACTGGAAAAATGTTTGCTTTCCAGCATGAGATAAAAAAACCTGATGGGCTTATTGTTGGTAAGGCGCTTGGTGGCGGTATTATGCCAGTATCCGCGTTTTTGGGTAGCCGTGAAATGATGAAATTATTTAAACCTGGAAGTCACGGTTCAACATTTGGTGGCAGTCCTCTTGCAGCTGCGATAGGCAAAGAAGCTATAGATGTTCTTGTTGATGGCAAATTTGTTGATAACAGCGCTACTCTTGGCGAGTATTTGATCACAAGACTACAAGCTATGCGCTCTAAAGCTGTAAAAGAAATAAGAGGTAAAGGTTTGTGGGTTGGCTTGGAAATAGATCCAAAGTATGCCAGTGCCAGAAATTTTTGCGAAAGGCTGATGAAAAGGGGAGTTCTTACAAAAGAAACTCATGAAGTTGTTGTAAGGCTGGCACCGCCATTGGTAATTACCAAAGAAATACTAGACGATGCCCTTATTGTTATAAGGGAAGTGTTGCGTGAAATTGAAGATAAAAAATAGCTTATGAAAAAGCTTGATCTTATAGCTTATAATTGTGGGGTTGGAGCAAAAAATACTGGCTGTGGTGATGGCGCTAGAGAACTAAAAAAACTTGGCCTGGGTAAAAAACATAAGGCTAACTGGTTACCATTTTCTAAAATTAAAAAAACCGGAAAAAATAAAATAAATATCATAAAAGAAAACTGCGAACATATATGCAAACAGGTACAAGAAAGTTTAAATAACAAGCATTTCCCTGTTGTTTTCGGTGGCGATCATACGATGGCTATAGGTACATGGAGCGGTGTTACAAAAGCCCTTAAAGCTGAAGAGAAATTTGGTCTTATATGGCTTGATGCTCACATGGATTCCCACACTACAGAAACTACATATTCTGGCGCCTATCACGGTATGCCTTTGGCTTGTCTTATGGGATATGGCGAAGATGTTCTTTGCTCTATTGGTGGCCATAAAGGTACAAAAATCAAGCCAGAAAATATTTGTCTTATTGGTGTTAGGAGCTATGAACCAGAAGAAAAAGAATTACTAACAAAGCTTGGAGTGAGAGTCTTTTATATTGAAGAAGTACAAACAAGAAGCATCGAAAATATTATTAAAGAGGCTGTAAGGATAGCTAGTAAAAACACTATTGGTTATGGAATTAGCATTGATATAGATGTTTTTGACCCAGAAGTTGCACCTGGCACGGGTAGTAAAGAAAAAAATGGTATACATTTAGAATATATAAAGAAATTCCTAACAAAAACAACAATGGATAAAAAGCTACTTGCGCTAGAAATTGCTGAGTATAACCCACATCTTGATAAAAATCATAAAACTTTTGATTTGATATCCTCCATAATTTCCACCCTTCAAGTTAAGTAATTAACCTTTCATTAACTATTTCGACTTAAAATATATACAGCGGTTTAAATTTGTATCTGAAGACAAATTTTTCTCCAAATACAAAATTAAGCCGCTATGTGGCCAATTATATATAAAAATTATTCTGAGGAGAACTCTATGTTTAATAATAAAAAGATAAGCACTATCCTTGGTGTTTTGGGTATTTCGCTTATCATGGCGCAACCTGTTAAGGCAGTAGAGGTTGCTAGTGAAACTTCTTCTCCTGTAGTATCTCCTGTAACAGCGGAAACTACCGGAACTGTTGACCAAATGAAGCAGAAAAATGAAGAACAATTGCGTCTAATGATGGAAGAAGAATATAAGAAAAAAATGGAGCAGATGAAACAAAAATCCTCTGAGACAAATACAAACTCTGAATCTGCTACTACAGAAACGACAGAAAATAAACCTTTAGAACCACAACATATGAGTGGTGATCAAGGACAACAAATGCAAGGCCAAAATGGTGGAATACCTAATGGTGGTATGATGGGTCAGCCTGGTCAAAATATGCCAGGTGGAATGGGTCAACAACAAGGTGGTATGATGCCTCCCCCTCCTGCGAATGGACAAATGGGCATGATGCAGGGTGAAGGCCAAGGCCAAAGACCTGATATGACGCAAGGTCAAAATGGCGGGATGCCTAATGGTGGTATGATGGGTCAGCCTGGTCAAAATATGCCAGGTGGAATGGGTCAACAACAAGGTGGTATGATGCCTCCCCCTCCTGCGAATGGACAAATGGGCATGATGCAGGGTGAAGGACAAGGGCAAAGACCTGATATGATGCAAGGTCAAAATGGTGGCATGATGGGTGGCCAGCCTGGTCAAAATCAAAATATGCAAGGCGGAATGGCTCAACAAGGTGGTATGATGCCTCCTCCTGCAAACGGACAAATGGGCATGATGCAAGGTGGTGGTCAAAAACCTGAAATGCATGGTGGTATGCAAGGCGGCGGTCAAAGAATGGGCCAAATGGGTGGAAAGTCCGCTGGTGGTCGTCCTATGGGCGGTGGCAGGGGTGGTAACAGCCCTGAGAAACATGATTAATTAAGTAGAATAATCATCAAAAGAATAATATACTCCTGGAGGTGTTGTAACTTACCTCCAGGGGTTTTTTATGTTTGACGAATTTCTCAGCAGCTTATCTTCCGCAAATCCTGCGATATATCTTATAGTCATTATTGGCTTGCTTATAGGTTCCATGATTTTTCTTAAAAAACTATTTAATGTCCTGATAATAGTTTTGCTGATTGTAGCATTGTATGTTGGTTTTAATTATATGTCTGGCAACAAAATAGATATTGATTCCCTGTCTAAAAATTTATCTGAAAATATTTCCAAGGCTAAAGATATGATTGGTAAAATGATAGATAATATGACTGGAAGTGCAACAACTGGCCTGGAAAAAACTTCTGAAGGTAAGGCGACTCCTTAAGATATTGTAATTTTAGTGTCTTTTGATAAAAAACATGATATAATACAGGTAGATATCTAAATAAGGTATTATATGATTTCGCCAATAAACTTAGCTCTTAGTGGAATGAATGCGGCGGTTTTACGCTTGTCTACAAGCGCCAATAACGTTGCTAACGTATCGACAACTTCAACATATAATCTTGGCGAAACAAAGAACAAAGGTCCTTTTGTTCCCAAAGATGTTGTTCAGGTTAATCAGGGTGTGGGTGGAACTTATGCTACCGTAGTAGATTCAAGTAAAGAACCTCTACAGGTTTATGATCAATATAATCCCGAGGCAAATGCGAACGGTATTGTTTCTTATCCTAATGTAGATACCAACGAAGAAATAGCTGGTCAGATTGATGCTGGTGCTTCTTACAAAGCCAATTTAAAAGCTATCGAAATTTATAAACAAATGAACGACGCGTTTTTGGATATATTTGCATAAACTACTTGCAGTACCCCGTTTTTGTGATAGTTTTCTAGGCATCTCACACAATAAAATCATTGATATTGGATTTCTTTATGGAAAGTTTACCAAAAAAACTTCTGCCATTTTTTTGGCATTTTATTAAGAAGCAGCCCATCGCATTTGCTGTGTTCTTTATTGCGCCTATATCGGTTGTTTTAGAGGCAAACGTTTTACCTTACGCGCTTAAGATGATTATTGACGATATCACAAACTATAGCGGAGATAGAGAGGGTATTTTTAGAACTATCGCTCCTGCTTTGTGGCTGGGTGGTATTTCCTGGTTTTCATTTTTTGTTATTATTCGTATCCAGAATTTCTGGCAGGGATTTACTATTCCCAAGTTTCAGGCTGATATACGTATGAGCGTTATAAAATACGTGACTAATCATTCGCATCGTTATTTTGCTGACCAGCTTTCTGGCAGTCTTTCAAATAAAATAAGTGATTTGCCAAAAGCATTGGAAGCAATAAGAATGATTATTTGTTGGAACGGAATATCAACATTAGCGGTGGTTAGTGTTTCACTTGTGCTTCTAACTACGGTAAGTGTTTTGTTTGCAACAATTCTTGCAGTGTGGATAGTTACACATTTGGCAGTAAGTATATATTTTGCCAAAATTATCTATAAAATTTCTGAAGAAAATGCCGATGATAAAAGCTCCTTAAGTGGCAGTACTGTTGATACTATTTCCAATAATATATCAATGCGGATATTTGCAAGGCAAAGTCATGAATATTCGTATTTAAATAAAAAACAAAATATTGAAAAAGATAGTAATAAACGTCTTATTCTGATTATGAATAAGATGCGACTTTATATGGACATTCTTGTTTCTATAATGCTAAGTTTTATGGTTTATTTTCTTATTAAAGGATGGCAACAAGAAACGGTTAGTGCTGGAGAGTTTGTTTTAGTAATGAATACAAGCTGGGCTGTTACCTTTAACATGTGGTTTCTTTCACATGCGCTTACTGATCTTTTTAAGGAAGTTGGTGTAGCACAACAAGCCCTGAGCATAATCAATGTTCCGCAGGAGATAACTGACCTTCCAGATGCCAAACCTCTACGTGTTGCAGAGGGCAAAATTGCTTTTGATAACGTCACTTTCCGCTATCAGAAAAACAATAATCTCTTTGATAATAAAAATGTTGAGATTAAATCTGGAGAGAAGGTCGGGTTGGTTGGCTTTTCCGGCAGTGGTAAAACCACATTTGTGAATTTGATACTGCGTTTTTTTGATGTGGAATCTGGCCGTATTTTAATCGATGGACAGGATATTGCACGTGTAACGCAAGATTCATTACATGAGCAGATTTCAATGATTCCTCAGGATACTTCGCTTTTCCATCGCTCTCTAATGGAAAATATTCGCTACGGCAGGCTGGATGCCAGCAATGAAGAGGTTATAGAGGCATCAAAGCGTGCACATTGCCACGAATTTATCAGTGTATTGCCGCAAGGGTATGATTCGCTTGTGGGCGAACGCGGAATCAAGCTTTCTGGCGGTCAGAGGCAGCGTATCGCTATTGCACGTGCAATGCTGAAAAATGCTCCGATTTTAATATTGGATGAGGCTACATCTGCACTCGATTCCGTAACTGAGAAATATATTCAGGCCGGACTGGAAGAATTGATGAAAGGCAAAACCACAATTGTTATAGCGCATCGCCTTTCCACACTTTCGGAAATGGACAGGATTTTAGTATTCGATAAAGGCCATGTCATTGAGGATGGTACGCATAAGAAATTGCTAAAACTCAAAAAAGGACACTACGCAAAAATGTGGGCTATGCAGGCAGGTGGCTTCTTGCCGGAGGTGGAAAATGAATAATAAAAATCTCGGTCTTCCGCTCGAATATCAGCAAATGCCTGAATATTTCGACGCACATAATATAGGCGCCGATACAGAAGCAAAAAACGCTGTCATTGAACGATTGCTTAAAGAACATAATGTTAAAACCGTTCTGGACATGACTTGCGGCACAGGTTCGCAGGTATTTTATCTTACTCAGCGAGGCTATAAGGTTATAGGTTCGGATTTTTCACCGGAGCTACTAAAGCAAGCCCGTGCGAAGGCCAAGAAGCAGAGCCTTGATATAATTTTTATTGATGGTGATATGCGTGATTTACAAGTTGGTCAGTTTGATGCCGTGATTACTATGTTCAATGCTATTGGTCATCTGGATAAATTGGATTTTGGAAAAGCTTTGCAGAACATCCACAAAAATTTAAAAAATGGTGGAATTTATATATTTGATATTTTTAATTCGCAGGCTATCACTGATGATATTATCGACAGTTTTAAAATGGATATCGAAACTGTTGTGAATGGGGTTAAAATACGCAATCAGCAACACTCCGAAATTGATAGGCAGAATAATCTGCTAACTTCGCATGACCATTACACAATAATTAAAGATGGTAATGAGCCGGAAATCCATACCAACAGTTTTTCCCTACAAATTTATACTGCTGATGAATTAAAGCAAATGTTGGCAAGAAACGGATTTGAAAGCCTCAATCAATATGACATAGAAGGAAAAGAATTCTTGGCAGAGAAAAGTTTGAATGTTTTAACGGTGGCAAGGAAAATATGATAGTATTTAAGCTGCAGCTATTCTCGTAAAAATTACCTACATTTAGAAATATTTCACATTTTTGTAGCAAAAACCGTGATTTTGTGTATTTTCGCGCCAGAATGCTAAAAATATTAGGGCTTGAAATTGTCTGAATCTGCTAAAAAGAAGCTATTTATAAAAACCTACGGCTGCCAGATGAATGTGTATGATTCTATACGCATGACCGATATTATGTGCAACATGGGTTATGAAGCTTCTGAATCACCAGAAGGTGCAGATTTGGTAATATTAAATACTTGCCATATTCGTGAAAAAGCTGCTGAAAAAGTTTATTCGGACCTTGGTCGTATCAAGAAAAAACGTGCTAGAAGTAAAGATGCAGACAAAAAAATGATTATTGCAGTTGCCGGTTGTGTGGCTCAGGCAGAAGGTGATGAGATATTTAAACGGGCACCTTATGTTGATGTTGTGGTTGGTCCACAGTCTTATCAATCTTTACCTGATTTGATAGGTAAGGTGCAGAGAGATAGCGGCCATGCTATCGATCTTAGCTTTGTAGAAGATAAATTTGATAAATTACCCGAAGAACATTCTCAGCAGAATGCTGCGGCAATACTTTCGGTTCAGGAAGGCTGCGATAAATTCTGTACTTTTTGCGTAGTTCCTTATACCCGTGGTGCTGAATATTCGCGTAATGTATCAGAGATTTACCGTGAAGCTATAATGCTTGCATCGCGCGGTGCGAAAGAAATTACACTACTAGGCCAGAATGTTAATGCTTTTCACGGCAAAGCAGCTGATGATGAGGTATGGAATTTAGGCAAATTAATAAAACATATTGCTAAAATAGATGGTGTTGAACGCATAAGATATTCAACTTCGCATCCACGTGATATGCATGAAGAGCTTTATGAAGCTCATGCCAACGAGCCTAAATTAATGCCTTTCCTTAATTTGCCAGTGCAGTCTGGTTCAGACAAAATTCTGCAGGCTATGAACCGCAAGCATAGCAGGGACTATTATTTGAGGATTATAGAGCGTCTTAAAAAATGCACTCCTGATATGCAGTTTAGTTCTGATTTTATTATTGGGTTTCCAGGTGAAACTGAAAAAGATTTTGAAGATACTATGGCTTTGGCCAGAGAGGTTGGTTTTTCGCAGGCTTATTCTTTCGTAT
>CAZOKN010000042.1:5753-15253 GCA_964580525.1 uncultured Rickettsiaceae bacterium | reverse complement strand
GAGATAAGAGTCCAAATAATTTTAATGCCACTCAGGCTACTGCTGCCAATAAACCTACATATCAGAGAAATATCTTAAACAATAAGAATATAGTGAGATTCGATGGTAGCAACGATATGCTAGATATCTCATATAATGCCTCTCTTAATTCTCAGAATTTTTCTATATACTCAGCAACAAAAGCTGCGGTATTAGCCACAACAAAAGCCTTTTTCTCTACTAGAGATGCTACAAATACAAAAGGTTATGCACTATATGCACATGGTGCAGATTTATGGTTATCATATATAGGAAACGGTACCACTAACACTCAAGTTGGTTCAGAACCAGTATATGCGAATCAACCAACCATTATTACTTTTAATTCTACTAATGCCGCCCAGAATTTTTATGTTAACAATTCAAAATTATATACTGGCTCAGCAGCATATCAGACTAATACTGCTTCCTTAACACGCATAGGTGGAGGTGCTAACGAATTGGGAGTTGGTAGTGGAAATTTCTATTTCAATGGAGATATTTCTGAAATAATTTTATACAACGCTGTTAATACAGCAGCCGAAAGAGCTTCTATAAATGCTTATCTTGGAGATAAATGGGGTATTTCCGTTGTTCCTGTCGACAATACCAACCTTACATTGTGGTATGACGCAAATGATAGCTTTACCCTTTATAGCAACTCTACTTGTACCACTGCAGCTGGTGGCGGTGGAGCTGTTGGTTGCTGGAAAAATAAAGGTAAAGCAGGAGCAACAGGAGATGTTACACAAAGCACTGCAGGATCACAACCTACATATCAAACCGCCGTACAGAATAACAAACCGGTTGTAAGATTAGACGGTGGAGACTATCTATCTACAGCCAGTGTAGCAGGATCAAATTTCTTTAACGCTAATGAAATTACTGTATCTTTAGCTCTGAAAAATACTTCAGCGGGATGTAATGCTCCAGTCTCATGGGGTGTGGATCCAAATCGATTTCAAACACATATGGTATGGTTTGATGGCACATTATTTTGGGATTATGGAAATGCTTTCACCCGAGTAAGCGTTGTTCCTTCAGGATTTGTAAATAATTTTAATATAGTAACTCTTGAAAAAACAACGGGCAATGTTGGCACTATACGTGTAAATGGAATTACAAACGCAACTAGCGCTTCTATGACAGGAAGTTTAGGTACAGCAACTACTACTCCTTTCCGTGTCGGAGCCACTATGGATGCAGGTTGTGGTTGGCCTGGTGATATTGGTGAGGTTATTATTCACAGCCGTGGCCTTACAGACACTGAAGTGGCAAATGTTGAATCTTATCTTTATAAAAAATGGGGAAAATATGTTCCAACACCCTTACCAGTAATGAGTGGTTTGGACTTGTGGCTGGATGCAAAAGATCCTAGTGCAAACGGAAGTCCTGCAACAAATGGTCAAAGTATGGCAACCTGGGCTGATAAAGGACCAAATAGCTATAGTGTTACACAAGCCACCAGCAATCTGAGACCAACAATTGATGCCTACGCCATAAACGGTAGACCTGCACTAAAATTTACGGGAACTCAATATCTCGCAAGTACGGCAGCTGCAGCAATGAATTATACAGGGCAGTATACATGGTTATCTACTGTGAAACCAACTAACATCGGTATAACACAGCAGCCTTTTTCCAGATGGAATGCCGGAGTTTCAGGAAATACAGGTTTCCATATAGTAAATAATATTGTGTATGGAATGAATAATGTTTCTCCTTTTTCTCTAGCTGTAGATAACACTCCTATAACAACAACGCGAGCCAGAGCTGTGGCTACAAGAATGAACGCAAGTTATTTTGACGTATATATGGATGGACAAATATCGGCTAGAAGAGCTGTACAGGCTTCTGAGTCGGACGCTACTACTCCATTCGTAGTTGGAGGATGGCAATCATATTCAGCATATCAGGCGGATTATCAGGGTTATATTAGTGAAATAATCTATTATAACCGTGGTCTTACAGATTCAGAAATGGCATTAATGAACACATATCTTAATGACAAGTGGGGCTTGACCACATGGCAGCCTACAGATGTCACAAGTGGAGGAACACCAACACTTTGGTTTGACGCCAACGATGCAAACACTTTATACAGCGACTCTGGTTGCTCAACTGCTGCCAGTGCGGCAGGATCTGTGGGTTGCTGGAAAAATAAGGGTACTGCTGGCTCAACTGGTAACATGGTACAAGGAACAGCTGGAAACCAGCCTACATATCAAACTGGCGTGCAGAATGGCAAGGCTATAGTAAGGTTTGATGGTTCGAATGATTACCTTACAACTGCTTCTGTATTAGGTTCCAATTTCTTTAGCACGAGTGAAATTAATTGGTCATTTGTTGCAAAACAAACAGCTGCTTCAAGTTCTACTATCCTATTCTGGGATCCTGGTACCAGCAATCGCGTAAGTATCAGCGCCGTATGGGGTAACGGTGTTATATATTGGGATTATGGCCAATGTTGCACAGCTGCTGGCAGAACGACTTATACTCCTGCTGGCTTTGTTGGATCCTTTAAATTGGTTACTGTTGGCAAGGGAAGTACGGGTGGCATCAGAATAAATGGCGCCACAGTTGCATCAAATGCTTCGATGAATTCAACATTAACAAATTCCGCATCATCTGCCTTACTAATGGGAAGTATCTCCTTAACAGGCTTTTATAACGGTGATATAGCGGAATCATTAGTATATAATTACCTTCTAAATGCTACGTCCGGACAGGCTTCCGTAGAGCGTTATCTGGCGGATAAATATAACATTACTATCCCATAATAGTTAAAATCATTGCAATATTTTTAAAAGCCACTAACCTTAAAAAGTTGGTGGCTTTTTTTACGAGGATGTGCCGGGTGAATAATTATAGAAAAATAATATATATCTTTTTATCTATTGTTTTATCAGGTGCATTTTTTAACTTTGCCATAGCTGGCGGAGGAGATGGCACAGATGTGCTTGGCCCAATAAAAGAACCAAAACAGAAAGAATCTGCATCTACCCCAACAGCTCCTATACAAAAAGAAGAAATAAAGGATACGCCGAAAGAAGAGCCTTCTCCAACTGAAACTCAGAAAGCCGCAGAAGAACCATTACCAGAAGTAAATTTCGACGATAACGAAATGAAGGGCAAAGCAAAACTTAAGGATATTCAAGAAAAACAAGGTAGCGATCAGAAAATTATCCATGCTCTGCGACCAAGAAAAAAGAAGAAAGAAGAAGGTGAAAAAATAGCAATGGATTGTTCAGCAACGCCGGAGATTGACCCCGATGTTATTACCGAAAAACCTGTGAAGAGAAGTAATAATTTAGTTAGGAAGCCTGGTTCAGCCAGACGTGCCTACGGGCAGTATATTGAAATAAAAGGCATAGTTACTGACGAAAATTGCCTTCCTGTTTCCAACGCTGTTATAGAGATATGGCAAACTGATTCTGCCGGGAAATATGAAGATGAGTATGCTCTTAAATCTGATTGGGATGTTGTTGATAAAAATTACGACAAAGACTTTGCATATTCAGGTCGTACACAAACTAACAATCTTGGCGAATATACTTTTAAAACAATTTTACCAGCAGCAGTAAGTGCTGAAAATGCACCGCATATTAACATGCGTGTTAAACATAGAAATTTTAAAGAAATAGAAACTAGAATGTTTTTTGACAAACATCCGCGCAATACTAACGATAAAAGCTTAATAGCAATTAGTGATAAAGAAAGAAAATTACTAATGGCAAAAGGACAGAAACTCGATCCTACAGGCCGGACGGATGGAAGAATTTATGACTTTCCAATTACGCTTGAAGGTCTAAGTAGATTTGAGAAATATTAGAAAATCTAACGACTTTTTATATAACTTCCTGGAGCATCTTCTATAGGTTTTAATTTTCCTGAACCTGGTTTTGGTGCAGAAATTTTTTCACCAGAAAAACTTCTATTCCAATTACTCCAATCATCCCACCATGAACCACTGGCTATTTTTGCCTCAGTAAGCCATTGCGAAGAAGATTTTGGATTTTTATCATTCGTCCAATAACAATATTTATTTTTTAAAGGAGGATTCACAACCCCAGCAACGTGGCCAGAACCAGCCAGTACAAACTTGCAAGGACCTTTAAACAACTGTGTTGTTTCATATGTTGTCTTCCAAGGAGCAATATGGTCTTCTTTTGTAGATAGTATATAAGACGGTGTTGTTATTTTAGTAACGTCTACAGGGACTCCTGCCAAAGTTACGGCATTTGGCTCTTTAAGTAAATTTTTTAAATACATAGTTCGTAAATAAAAACTATGTGTATCAGCGGGTAGGCGCGTTGTATCAGAGTTCCAGTATAAAATATCAAATGGCAAAGTTTCACGTCCCATGAGGTAATTATTCACCACAAAAGACCATATCAAATCATTTGCACGTAGAGCATTAAATATTGAAGCAATTTCAGAGCCATCAAGGAAACCAACATCTCGCATTTGCTTATCCAGACGTTCAATCTGATCTTCATCAATAAACACCGACATTTCACCGACATTGTTAAAATCAATCATTGTGGTCAAAAATGTTGCGGCTTTTATGCGAGTATCATTTTTACTTTTCATGTAAGATAAAGTACAGGAAAGCAACGTACCACCAAGACAATATCCCATTGCAGTAATTTCTTTTTCACCAGTTGCTTTTTCAATAACATCAAGTGCCGCTATAGGTCCTTCCAGCATATAGTTTTCAAATTTTTTATGAGCCAGATTTTTATCAGGATTTACCCATGAAATTATAAATACAGTATAACCTTCGTCCACTGCCCATTTAACAAAAGAATTTTTTGGTGATAAATCGAGTATATAATATTTATTTATCCACGCCGGAACAATAAGCAAAGGAGTCTTATGAGCTTCTTTTTGTGAAGGGTTATATTGAATTAATTCCATCAAATCATTACGGAAAATAACTTTTCCAGGAGTGGCCGCAATATTTTCGCCGATTTTAAATGCGTCTTTATCAGTAGTTTTTACCTGAAAGAATTGTTTGCTATTTTCCAGATCACGCAAAAGATTTTGAAAACCTTTAGAAAGATTTTCACCTTTAGTTTCTATGGTTTCTTTTATTACTTCAGGATTGGTAAATGCAAAATTACTTGGTGACATCGCATCGGCAAATTGTTGTGCATAAAAATCAAATTTATCTAGGGTTTTTTTATCTATACCATCAAGTTCCCCAATTACCTGATGCAACCAGCGTGTAGTTAAAACATAAGATTGTTTTATAAAATCGAAAACCAAATCATTATCCCATGTTGGATCCTGGAATCTACGGTCTTTTGGATCAGGTTGGTATAAAGGATGGCTTTCCTCACCTATGTAACGCTTCCATGCGTTGTTCCAGATATTTAGATAATCATTATAGAGCTCCATCTGCTGCCTGATTAATTTCTCAGGGTCCTCCATAAATTTAGAAATCATTGATGCCCAAACATCAGGTAAATCTTTATAAGGAAAAACAAACTCAACCTCATCGGTTGTTTCGGCGGTTTTCTGGGCTATTTTTTTATACATGTTAGCCAGATTAATCAGGCTCTCCATGTAAGCATCTGGAATCTGCTGTCCTTGGTTTTTTTTTGAATTATCTTTTTGTTCATCGCCCATTTTTTTCTCAGCGGCCATTTACTATTTCCTGTTCTGTATATCCTTGAGCATATAATAGCGCTCTCAGGTCAGCATAGTCAACTTTTGCTTGCGCTTCTTTTTTAACATTCGGCTTTGCGTGATAAGCTACACCAAGACCTGCCGCTTTTATCATTGGTAAATCATTTGCTCCATCGCCACTAGCCAATACGTCACTATCTGCTATGCCTAATTTTTTTACTGTCTCTTTAAGAGAGGCTAATTTACTTTCTTTATCTAGAATGGGTTCAGCAACAGTTCCTGTTAAAACGCCATTTTTTATTTCAAGGATATTTGCATGGTTTTCTTCAAAACCTACCTCTTTCGCTATTTTCTGAGTGAAAAAAGTAAATCCACCGGAAACCAGCAAGCAATATGCTCCATTTTTACGCATAGTCTGAACTAATTCTTTTGCCCCGGACATTAATGAAATATTATTCTCGTAAACTTCCAATAATTTTTCTTCGGAGAGGCCTTTAAGTAAAGCAACACGCTCACGTAAAGCATCTTTAAAATCAAGTTCGCCATTCATGGCACGTTCTGTTATTTTTGAAACTTTGTCTTTTAGACCTAATTTGTCGGCAATTTCGTCGATACACTCCTCATTAATAATTGTGGAATCCATATCAGAAATCAGAAGCTTTTTTTTACGTGATGGAGAGTTAGACTGAACAATAAAATCTATTTTGAATTTTTCCGATAAAACATCCAGTTTTTCTCTAGCTTTATCATCAATTTTACCAATAAAAAATACATCGCAGGCAATTTCTGGGCATAGCCATTTTATATTTTCTACCTGGCACTTGGCTTTTTCCAGTAGAATAAAAACTTTATTTATAATAGTTTCGTCTAAGTTTTTTTGCTTATGATCAGCAATTAATGTTATTACATTATTCATGTTTATCCCGTTTTCAAATATAATTTATGAAAAAGCAGCCCATAATTATTCTTTCAGGTCCTACAGCGAGTGGAAAATCTGCTCTGGCCTTGTTTATAGCGGCAGAGATTGATGCTGTCATTATTAATTGTGATTCCAAACAGATATATAGGGAAATTCCTATAATTACGGCCCAACCAACAGAAGCAGAAAAGCAAACAGTAGAGCATAATTTATATGGGGTTATATCAGCTGCAGAGGATTGTTCTGTAGCAAGGTGGATTGAGCTTGCTATAGGAGCGATTTCTGCAGCCAGAGCAAAAAACAAAATACCTTTGTTGGTTGGTGGCACAGGATTATACATAAAATACCTTACCGAAGGCCTGCCAAATATACCAGATATTGAAGATGATATAAGGGCAAAGGTCAGGGATAGGCTAGCAGAAATTGGTTCAGTTCAGCTGCATCAAGAGTTGACAAAAATAGATGCGGAAATGGCAGAAAAACTAAAACCCAACGACGGTCAGAGAATAGCGCGCGCCTATGAGGTTATACAGCAAACTGGTAAGTCTTTGTTATGGTGGCAGCAGCAAAAATCACAGCCATTTTATTCAAAAGAGTCTTTTCAGACCTTCTTTCTCGCGCCTGACAGAGAAAAAGTCTATGAAAATTGCAATAAACGCTTTGTTACCATGGTGAATGATGGAGTAATCGATGAAATAAAAGCACTCGATTCTATGAGCCTAGACGCTACCCTACCCGCAATGAAAGCGCACGGAGTGCCCGAAATACTTAGTTATTTACATGGTAATATGACTTTAGACGACGCAATAGATCAGGCACAAAAAAACACTCGGCACTATATAAAACGCCAATTTACCTGGTTCAAACATCAGATGCAGGATGTAATTTTCCTCGAAAACCTGGCAAAAGAGCAACTTAAAACAGAAATGCTTGCTAATATAAGTCGGTTTTTATTGACGGCAAAGTAACTAGATATTAATATCAGCCCCCTTCGGGGATTTTGAGAATTTTAGGGGAATAGCATGGAGTTAAATGGAGCCGCTATAGTTGTAAAGGCGTTAGTTGACCAGGGAGTTGATACCATTTTTGGATATCCTGGTGGTGCGGTATTGCCGCTTTATGATGAGCTTTTTAAGCAGAACAGGCTAAGACATATATTAGTTCGTCACGAACAAGGTGCAATACATGCAGCTGAAGGCTACGCACGCTCTACTGGCAAAATCGGCGCAGTTTTGGTAACTTCCGGACCCGGTGCTACTAACACAGTTACTGGATTAGCGGACGCTTTGCTTGATAGCATCCCAATTATCTGTATCACAGGCCAGGTTTCCACAGCGGTTATTGGTAGCGACGCATTCCAAGAAGCGGATGTTGTTGGCATAACGCGTCCATGCACAAAGCATAATTATCTGGTAAAAGATGTTGCAAAGCTTGAACATACAATAAAAGAAGCTATCTATATCGCTACTAGTGGGCGTCCAGGACCTGTTGTTGTTGATATTCCAAAAAATATCCAGAACGAAAAGACCGAATACAAAAACTTAAAAAACGTAGACCGCAAATCGTATAAGGTTCCGGCAAAGGCTGATGAAGATGCATTGGCAAAAGCTGTTGCGCTTATCGCTAAGGCAAAACGCCCAGTATTTTATACTGGTGGTGGCGTTATAAACTCTGGCCATGAAGCTTCTGAGCTTTTGACCAAATTTGTAAAAATGACTGGCGCACCTATCACTAATACATTGATGGGTCTTGGCGCTTATCCTGCTTCAGATAAGCAATTTCTTGGAATGTTAGGAATGCATGGTTCTTATGAAGCCAATATGTGCATGGCAAAATGTGATGTTATGATAAATATCGGTGCGCGCTTTGACGACCGCATAACAGGTCGCCTTGATGCTTTCTCGGTTGATTCTAAAAAAATCCATGTTGATATTGATCCATCATCTATCAACAAAGTTGTATTGGTTGATATCCCCGTTGTAGGTGATGTTAAGCAAGTGCTTGAGCGCATGATAGATATCTGGAAAAAAGAAAAATACAAACTTGATGCAGAAGCTTTAGAAAAATGGTGGCAGCAGGTTGACAAATGGCGCGAGAAAAAAAGCTTCGGCTATAAGCAATCTGGTAAAACGATAAAGCCGCAATATGCTTTGGACAGGCTAAACGATGCGTTACAATCTAAAGATTCTTATGTAACAACTGACGTTGGCCAGCACCAAATGTGGGCTGCACAATATTTGAAGTTTGATAAGCCTAATCGCTGGATGACTTCGGGTGGACTTGGCACTATGGGCTATGGTTTGCCTTCCGCTATTGGTGTACAAATTGCTCATCCGAAAAAAACTGTAGTATGCGTTTCAGGTGAAGCTTCAATCATGATGAACATTCAGGAAATGGCAACGGCAGTACAATATCGTCTACCAGTGAAAATTTTTCTTATGAACAACAGCTATATGGGCATGGTGCGTCAGTGGCAGGAATTATTCCATGGCGATCGTCATTCAGAAAGCTATATGGAAGCATTGCCTGATTTTGAAGCATTGGCGACCGCATTTGGCTGGACAGGTATAACTTGCAATGACCCTAAAGACGTTGATCAAGCCATTTCAAAAATGCTAGAGGTAGATGGTCCTGCATTCCTTAATATGCATGTTGATAAAGCAGAAAATGTTTATCCGATGATTCCTGGTGGAGCCGCTCATTATGAAATTGAGTTTGGCCCTGAGGACAAGATTGCAGTGGATGAGGAAATTGCGAGACAGAGAGTATAAAAATGAAAAACGAACAACGAGACGAAAGACATATATTAGCAGTAATAGTAGACAACGAAGCGGGTGTGTTAGGCCGTGTTGTTGGGCTATTTTCTGGACGTGGGTATAATATCCATAGTTTGACTGTTTCAGAAATTGATAAAGAAAAGAAGCTTTCG
>CAZOKN010000042.1:0-5743 GCA_964580525.1 uncultured Rickettsiaceae bacterium | reverse complement strand
GTGCCGCAAACACAACAATACAAAGTGGTCTTGCATGGGCAATGAGTACTAATAATGTTCAAGCATATTATAAAATTGTAACTAAGACAGACATTGATAATGTAACTCTAATTGAAAAAATTGTTCCTGTGCATAAAGTCCGCGATTTAACGGTTGAAGGGCCTTATGTTGAAAGAGGTGTAATTTTGATAAAAGTAAAGGCACGCGGCGAGCAAAGACAGGAGATTATCCATATAGCTGATAATTTTGATGCTAAAGAAGTAGATGCTACTGATAAATCTTTTGTATTTGAATTAACTGACATTCCCTCAAAGCTTGACGAATTTATTGAGATGATGAAGCCTTACGGCATCATAGAATATGCAAGAACAGGTGTTACTGCTATTGCACGCGGAACAGAAGAGTTTTAGTTTTTACATTTCTAATAAATAAAAAAGCCCAGGCAAAACCTGGGCTTTTTGTTTTTACGATAAGCTAGACTAGTTAGCAGCAGCTAAACGTGGTCTATCATTATTATATATAATCAAAACTTTTTGTCCTGCTTGGAACATAGTATCAGTTCCTTGTACTACAGATATAAGGTCAGTTTTTGTGTCTTCAACTGCGATAGATTGCTTTACATCTTGATCTACTGAGTTATCGCCAACAGAAATCTGCTTTCTGTGTACGTTTCTAGGTATGCTGCTTACGTATTTTTTGTCTATACGAACCACATATTCTATACCTTTAGAAGTACCAAGTTTATCCTGTGCATAAGCTCCAGCCGTTGCGCCCAAAAGACCGCCACCTACAGCTGCAAGACCTTTACCTGTACCACCACCAACGCTTGAACCTGCAACGGCACCCAAAAGACCACCACCAATCATGCCAAGAGTGTTATCTTGTAGTTTATCAGAGCTTTTAACAGTAACCTGGCGGGCAGAAAGTACTTTACCTTCCAAGACCTTGCCTACTGCATTAGAATCAGTATAAACGTCAGATGACATGTCGCGAGCACAAGAAGTTAACATTAAGCTGGAAATCGTTGCTATACTTAGTATTTTTAGGGCTTTATTCATAAAAAATCTCCTTATTTTTTCAAAATAACTACTACATCTGGGCAGGCGGAAAGTCAATATATGTCTTAATAATTCGCTTTTTTAAGTCTTTTCTTGCTCTTTTTATCAAAAAACCTTATAATGCCCGGCTCGGCCAATAGAGGTGTGATTATGAGTGAAGTTGTAAATTTTAAAGAAAATAGGAGAAGTCAGGTGAATTTGAACGTTTATTATGATAAGGATGCAAACCTAGATTTGATAAAAGATAAAAAAATAGTGATCTTGGGCTATGGTAGCCAAGGTCATGCGCACGCGCAAAATTTGAAAGATAGTGGTGTTGCTAACGTAGTTATCGGTCTCCGTTCTTCTTCTAAGTCTGTAGCAAATGCTAAAAAAGCTGGCTTTGATGTTAAAGAGCCAGTTGAAGCTGTTAAGGGTGCTGACATTGTTATGTTCCTAGTTCCTGATGAAAATCAAGCTGATTTGTACCAGGCTGTAAGAGAAAATATTAAGCAAGGCGCTGCTTTGGCGTTTGCTCATGGTTTGAATATCCATTTTGGTTTGATTAAACCAAGAGCTGATTTGGACGTGTTTATGACTGCGCCTAAAGGTCCAGGTCATACTGTTCGTGGCGAATATGTAAAGGGCGGCGGAGTTCCATGCTTGATAGCTGTTGCACAAAATGCTTCTGGTAAAGCTAAAGATTTAGCTCTTGCTTGGGCATCTGGTGTTGGCGGTGGTCGTTCTGGCGTTATAGAAACTACTTTCAAAGATGAGTGTGAAACTGATTTGTTCGGCGAGCAGGCTGTTCTTTGCGGTGGTATAAGCGCGTTGATCAAAGCTGGTTATGAAACATTGGTTGAAGCTGGTTATCCACCTGAAATGGCTTATTTTGAATGCTTGCATGAAACTAAGTTGATTGTTGATCTTATATATGAAGGCGGTTTGGCTAACATGCGTTATTCAATCTCAAACACAGCTGAGTATGGTGACTATGTTACTGGTCCTAGAATCATAACTGACGAAACTAAAAAAGAGATGAAAGCTGTATTGAAGCGTATTCAGTCTGGTGAATTCACTAAAGAATTTATCGCGGACAGAAGCTCACAAGGCGCTAATAAATTAGAAAAAGTAAGAGAAGAAGAAGCAAAACATCCAATTGAAGCTGTTGGCGCTCGACTTCGTAATCTAATGCCTTGGATAGCTAAGAACAAGCTAGTAAAGGATCAGGCGGCGTAATTTAAATTTAAGTTTTAAATTTAAAAACCCCGTCTATTCTAAAGTAGACGGGGTTTTTTTATTTCGGAAAATATATGACAAGCATTTGGATACCAGTAACTATTTTGGCGGCAGCTGTGCAAACATTGCGCAACGGTTTGTTTAAACACGCAAAAAAAACAGTTTCAGACGATGCTATATTGTTTGTCAGGTTTGCATTTGCTTTGATTTTTGCCATTGCTTTGATGTTGGTGATTTATGGGTCTGGCTATAAAATGCCAACACCAAATGGAAAATTTGCCATATATGTTTTTGGCGCAGCAATTATACAAGTCATTGGTGGGTTTTTATTTTTAGCTTTATTTTCCAGACGTAATTTTGTTATAGGGGTTACTTACGGAAAAACAGAAGCATTGCAGGCCGCTATATTTAGTGCATTGCTTTTTGGTGACTTTATTAGTGTGGGAGCATTATTTGCAATTCTTTTGGGATTGGCTGGAATCTTGTTGATATCGATTATAGAACAACATATTTCCGCAAATTTATTAGCTAAAATTTTTACCAAATCTGCACAGATAGGATTGGCTTGTGGTGCTTGCTTTGGTTTGGCTGGAGTTTTAATTAGAGAGGCGATACTTGCTCTTGGAGATGATGGATTTTTTATAAGATCAACTTATACAATGACTTGCATTTTTGCAGTACAGGCTATTACAATGTTGTTTGTTATGTATATGAGTGGTGGTAAAGAAAGATTCCGGCAAATATTGCTGATAAAAAGAGATTCTGTTTTAATAGGCGCAACAACAATGACATGCGCACTTTGTTGGTTTGTAGCGTTTAGTTTTGCCAAGGCTGCACATGTTGCCTTGGTTGGACAAATTGAAATATTATTTTCGGTGTTTATGACGCATAAAATTTTTAAAGAGAATATAAATAAATTGGAAATAGTAGGAATGGGAATGCTCGTCGCTAGTATTGTTATTATGGGATACGTAAAATAATGGAGATTTTTTTTAAGGAATTTACCAAAGAATTTTTACCGTTATATTTTAAATGGTGTGAAAAAGAACATGTTAAGGAAATATGGTTTCGTCCAGGATATGCACCACCGGAAGCTATAATTTCGAAAGTTGAAGGAAATGGGTTTGAGCATCCTTTCATTATAGTTATAGATGATAGAGAAGTCGGATATATAAATTATTATAATAGAGCTAAATTTGCTCCACCAGAGCCGCTCTGTGATGATCCGAACAGTGTTATGGGATTTGATTTATTTATTGGTGAAGAAGATTATTTAGGAAAAGGTTATGGAACAGAAGTGGTTAAGAAATTCTCGGATAAGCTTTTTGCTCCTGAGGGAGTAAAGAAAATTATTTTAGATCCATTTGTGGATAATAAAAGAGCAATACGTTGCTATGAAAAAGCAGGCTTTTCATTCTCAAGATATACGAAGGATAGCCTTGGAACAGAAATTTATATTATGGAAAAAAGAAAATGACAAAAAAAACAAAAGATACAGATAAAATAACTAAAAAAGCAAAGCCGATTAAACAATCGGAGAAGCAGGAAAAAGTTTTAATATTCGATACAACATTGCGTGATGGTGAGCAATCTCCAGGCGCTACTATGAATATCGAGGAAAAAATCTTGATAGCAGAAACGCTTGATAAAATGGGTGTAGATATTATTGAAGCTGGATTTGCTGTTTCTTCAAAAGGTGATTTTGAATCTGTTAATCAGGTAGCCAAACGAGTAAAAAATTCTATTGTTTGTTCGTTAGCTAGAACAGTTAAAGCTGATATAGAAGCTGCGGCAGAAGCTATTAAGCCAGCAGCAAGAGGTCGGATACATACGTTCATTTCTACCAGCCCGATTCATATGAAATATAAATTACAGATGGAGCCAGATAAAGTTTTGGAAAGAACTGCTGACATGGTGAAATTTGCGCGTAATTTGTGTGAAGATATTGAATGGTCGGCAGAAGATGCCACCAGAACTGAACATGATTTTTTGTGTCGCGCTGTTGAAACGGCGATAAAAGCCGGAGCTCGTACAATTAATTTACCTGATACAGTCGGCTACATAACTCCTTTTGAATATGCAGAATTAATAAAGATGGTTAAGAATCGTGTACCTAATATTGATAAAGCAATTATATCAGTTCACTGCCATAATGATTTGGGATTAGCGGTTGCAAATTCCCTTGCGGCGGTCTCTGCTGGAGCACGACAAATTGAGTGTACAATCAATGGTTTGGGTGAGCGTGCAGGTAATGCTGCAATGGAAGAAATTGTCATGGCAATTAAAACCCGCAATGATACTTTGCCTTATCAAACTAATATCGACACAACTCATATAACTCGTGCATCGAGACTTGTGTCGACAATAACAGGATTTATTGTACAAAATAACAAGGCAATTGTTGGCGCAAATGCATTTGCGCATGAGTCTGGAGTTCACCAAGATGGTATGTTAAAAAATTCAGCGACATACGAGATTATGACCCCGGAATCTATAGGCTTAACCGAATCTAAGATTGTTTTGGGTAAGTTGTCCGGAAGACACGCTTTAAAGAAAAAATTATCTGAGTTGGGATTAGAGCTTGGAGACAACGCATTTGAAGAAGCTTTTCACAATTTTAAAAGCTTGGCAGATAAGAAGAAAGAAATTTATGATGAAGATATTATTGCACTTATTGACAATAGTGTTATTAAGAGTAAAGGTGGTATTGATCTTGTCTCTCTAAAAGTGGTATGTGGCTCCAAGGGTAACCCTGTTGCTAAGATAAAACTGAAAGTTGAAGGAAAGACAAAAAAGGTTAAGGCTACGGGTGATGGGCCGGTTGATGCAATTTTTAATGGTATCAAGAGGTTAATTCCCCACGATGCAGGGCTTGAACTTTACCAGGTTCATGCTGTAACGGGCGGTACGGATGCGCAAGCTGAAGTTACGGTTCGTCTGCAAAAAGACGGAAAGATTATAAGTGGTAATAGTAGAGATACTGATACTTTGGTTGCTTCAGCCCTTGCTTATATAGGGGCTTTGGATAAGCTAAAGTCTTTGGATAAAAATAAAAAAACTGATTCTGGAGTTTGAGAGGTAATAAGTATTTATGAGCGTATTTTCTAACATGTTTGGATCACTTTCTTGTGATATGGCAATAGATCTTGGTACGGCTAATACCTTGGTTTATGTAAAAGGTAGAGGCATTGTTTTGAACGAGCCTTCAGTTGTTGCTTTGCTTAAAGATAAGGGTGGTTCTATACCTTATGCTTTCGGTAACGAGGCAAAAATGATGTTGGGAAGAACTCCAGCAGAAATTGAAGCTATCAGACCACTGAAAGATGGCGTTATAGCTGATTTCAAGGGCGCTGAAGAAATGATAAAGCATTTCATACGTACAGTGCATAACCGTAAATGGTTAACTGGACCACTCATTATCATTTGCGTTCCTTCTGGTTCTACTCCTGTGGAAAGAAGAGCAATAC
>CAZOKN010000041.1:0-16439 GCA_964580525.1 uncultured Rickettsiaceae bacterium | reverse complement strand
AGGCCCCACATAAAAAACGTTCAAGGCTTCTACTATAAAAGATAAAGGTGGTCAATACCTTTTCACAAACTTTTTTTAAGTAATAGCCCAGTTTTGTGGTTTATTACCTCAATAACTTTCTGATGTATATTGGATAGTTCATCATTGGCATTAACCAGAGAGCATCTTTGCGATGCAGTTTTTGCAGTTTCCAGAAAGCCCTGACGTACGCGTTTATGGAACTCCATACCCATTTTTTCATATCTGTTTTCCTTTTCTCCACGCACTTCTGCTCTCTTCATGCAAATTTCAACATCTGCATCAAAAATAAGGGTTATATTTGGTAGAAAGTCGCCTATAACCAAATTTTGCATCATCCCAGCGTGCAACATCGCCATTTACCACTAAATTTCTTATGCTTTCTGCTCCTTCGCTGCCACCAGGTTCACGAGTGTATAAAACAGGAATTCCAGCAGCTTCAAAAGATTGCAACAGCAGCTTGCTTTGTGTAGATTTACCAGTGCCTTCGCCGCCTTCAAAAGTTATAAACACAATATTCTCCTATTTTCTATAGTTTTATATTATAAATTTATATTGGCAACACCTACATTTTTAGGTACCAATTGCAATTGAGAAAATAAAAAGAGATTTATAATGTCATCTAAAATTGAAAATTTATGCAATGCAAAAGGCCTGAAAATGACCGAGCAGAGGCGGGTTATTGCACAAACAATATCTGAAGCTGCCGATCACCCTGATGTTGAAGAAATTTACACTCGCGCAGCAAAAAAAGATGCAAAAATCAGCATTGCTACTGTTTATCGTACTGTACGCATGTTTGAAGAAGCTGGAATTATTGCAAAGCATGATTTTGGTGATGGCCGCGCTCGCTATGAAGAAGCGTCAGATGAACATCATGACCATCTGATTGATGTTAAAAGCGGCAAAGTTATAGAATTTCACAACGATGAAATAGAAGCCCTACAGGAAGCTGTAGCCAAAAAACTTGGATATAAACTGATAGGCCATAGGCTTGAGCTTTATGCGGTTCCAATAAAAAAGAATAATTCCTGATAAGATGGCTCAAGAACAGCCATGCTGGCAAGGAAGTTAAAATGAATATTGAAATAAGAACCTATAATTCTGCAGATGCGGAAGCTATAGCCAAAATTTTCTACAACACAATTCACAGCATAAACATTCTTGATTATAGCGAAGAGCAGGTGAATGCCTGGGCTCCTTATAGTTCTGTTAATGATTATAATGGCTGGCAAACAAAATTGGATAAAATCCAGCCATTTGTTGCAACAATTAGCGATAAGGTGGTTGGCTTTGCTGAATTTGAACCAAATGGTCATATCGATTGTTTCTATGTACATCACGAATATCAAGGCAAAGGCATTGGCTCGGCACTTATGAACGCCATTTTTAATAAGGCAAAAGAGCAAGGTATTAAACGTATCTATGCAGAAGTAAGCATTACAGCCAGAAAATTCTTTGAAAATAAAGGTTTTAGACTGGTAAAAGAGCAGAAAGTAAATATAAGGGGCGTGCAACTTACAAATTTTATTATGGAAAAATTATCCCCCGGAGATAACAAATGAATAAACCAAAATTAATAATCTTCGACTGCGATGGAACTTTAGTCGATAGTGAACATCTCAACAGTCGCGCTGTTTCTGAAGTTCTTATTGAATTGGGATATGAAAAATATACTCAGGAATATTGTGTTGAAAATTTCACTGGTATGAACCTTTCGCATCTTATGGCACATGTACGCGATAGTTATTCTGTTTCTTTGACTAATAAAGAGGTAGTAGAAAAATTCCATGAGCATGGAAAAATATTGGCAGAAAAGTATTTGCAGCCTGTCTTGGGTGTTGCTAAAGTCCTTGAAAACCTGCCGCAAGATCTTGGAAGATGTGTGGCATCTAATGGCGAAAGAAATGCCGTTTTACATAGTTTGGAAATTACCGGATTAAGCAAATTTTTTCCTGAGAAGAAAGTTTTTACATATAGCCAGGTGAAAAATCCCAAACCGGCGCCAGATATTTTTCTTTTTGCAGCAGAACAGATGGGATACACAATTGCAGATTGCCTTGTGATAGAAGATAGTTTGCGTGGAATTTGTGGCGCAAAGGCTGCGGGCATGAAAGTTTTCGGTTTTACAGGAGCTTCGCATAATAATGATAAAGCTGCAGAAAAAATGAAAAAAGAAGGTGTTGATAAAATTATAAAAAATATGCACGAAATACTGGATTATTTATAAAATTTCTCTAGATATGGCCGAGTTTCTAATTAGTCAGGAGAATTTGCAGTATGGAAACAGAAGTTTTAGTTTCTACAGATAAAGAGAGAGAATTTGTTACCGAGCAACTAATGGCCTATAACAGGCAGGTTCTTGGCATCTCAAAAGAAGATTATGTTGTACCACTTAACTTTAATCTTAAGAACGTCAGTGATAAGGTAGTAGCCGGAATTAATGCTAACATGTTTGGCAAAGGTTCAGTTTATATCGGAATATTGTGGGTTGATAGCAAACATCGCGGCAAAGGGTATGGTGCTGAGCTCTTAAAGAAAGTTGAAAATGAAGCCAGAAAACATGGCGCTTCTATGATTCATTTGGATACTTTTGATTTTCAAGCGCGTGGCTTTTATGTAAAGCATGGCTATGAGTTATTTGGTGCGATTGGCGATTCTCCAACGCCAGGACGTTTACGATTTTATTTGAAAAAAGATTTGTAATTATGACCAAAATTGTAACCACAGCACGTGCTTTAATTGTTGAAGATAGCAAAATTCTGCTGGTTGGAACGCATGATTGTAGATGGCATATCCCTGGAGGTTTCTTGGAGCCAGGAGAGGATTTAAAAACCTGTGCTAAACGTGAAATATATGAAGAAACTGGTTACGAAATAGAAGTTGGTGATTTGGTTTATTGCTGGGAATTTTATGACAAAAAATGGGATACCCATAAGGTAGATTGCTGTTTTGTGGCAAATATAACAAAGCGTCCGACAGGAAACGATTGGCAAGATTTAGGCCATGATAAATCAATTAAAAGTAGCAAATTTTTCAGTCTGGATGAGGTTCAAAAAAGCAATAATGTTTTCCCAATATTTTTAAAAGAGGGAGAGTGGCTAAAACAGACTATATCCAGCCGTGAGATTTATAAGGGTTTTGAGAGATAGAAATAGTCCTATATTACCTTGTAGGAAACGGCCTTTTGGTATATAATTATAGCTATGATAAATAGCAGAAGTATCATTACTATTTTGGTTGTTGCCATTTTTTCCTTGAGCGTGATTCTGGGAGAGCGGTCTTATTATGCCAATTCAAGTAATAATAATTTAGCTATGTCGGCTCATTGTGCTGGTATGTCTGTTGCAAAAAATGATACCAATAAATCCTCTCCTATGGGATGCTGCCACAAGGGGTGTGTTATGTCTATGTGCACTAGCTTTATTTCCTCTCAACCAAATATAGTTGCAACAAGTTCTGTTGTTACGCCCTTAAATTATAGAATTCCTGAAAGCCAAATTCTTGTTTCATTTATAACTGGCGCTCCTTTTAATCCTCCAAAGCATATCTCCTAATAGGGATTTTCTTGCTTAATTTTTATTCGTAGGTTTTTCGCTTATAAGCAGGAAATTTCCTCAAATCATTTAGTATTATTTATGATTAGGAGATTTTATGAAATATTTTAGCATTATATGTGCTTTATTTATGAGCCTCTTTAGTACTGTGGCATTCGCGCGACCTATCTCCTACCCTGGAGGCTGGATGCTTATGCAAGAAAATGATGGTTCAGATAATTCTATCAAAATGGAATATTCGCCTACGGCTACATACTCTGTTGGTTATATTGGTCAGTATTGGCGAGACGAAGAATGGCAGTTTCACGGTTTGGAATTTAATAAATTACTAAAACGTTGGAACAACCATGATTCGCAGGGTAATTTTTATTTCCTTTCTGCAGCTGGCCTTGCTTATAGCGACTTTGGCAATTTTGATAATAAAACTGAAGCTGCCGGATTTGCTGGTTTAGAAGCAGATTGGGAAAATCGCAGGTTTTATACTTCTTATGAAAATCGTCTGATTTACGCAGGCGATATAGATAAGGAATTTCGTCAGAAAGCTAGAGTTGGTGTTGCACCTTATATCGGCGAATATGGTGATTTGCATAGTTGGCTAATTTTGCAAGTTGACCATACTCCTTCTGATAAGAACAATCTAACAATTACACCTATGGTTCGTTTATTTAAAGGACTGAATCTTTTAGAAGCCGGCGTTAGCAATAATGGTACGGTTTTATTTAATTTTATTCATACATTCTAGGAGAACAAAAATGAGAATTTTATTTTATACGTTAATTATATTTGTTTTAGGCATTAATTCTGCTGCTTTTGCTAATCACAAAGAAGGGCATGCTGATATCACGTCAGAAGATTTAAAAAAGAAAGCACCAAGCCCAGACAATGCTGATCATAAAATTACAGTCGAGATAAATGGTCTTGTTTGTGATTTTTGTGCAAGAGCATTAGAAAAAGTTTTTGGTGCAAGAAAAGAGGTTAGCGGCATAGATGTTAACCTTAATACAAAAATTGTAACTATAGGCTTTAATAAAGGCTCTGATATTGATGATGGAACAATCACAAAACTCATCACTGATGCCGGATATAACGTTGTAAAGATTAATAGGTAACTTCTATGAGATCCACATTAAAACAAACTATAATGCCAACATTAAGCCTATTTACTTCAATGGGAACGCTTATTTGTTGTGCATTGCCAACTTTATTTGTAACTCTTGGAATGGGGGCAGCTCTGGCCGGCCTCGTATCCAGTGCAAACTGGTTGGTTGCGCTTTCTGAGCATAAACCTTTGGTATTTGGTATTTCAGGATTTTTACTATTAATCACTGGGATAATGCGTTGGTTTGGCAGAAATGCGCCTTGTCCTGTAGATCCAGTTGTCGCAAAAACCTGCATGCGTATGCGTAAAATCAGTTCGGTTTTATACTGGTTTTCCGTTTCCATTTATGGTGTAGGTTTTTTCTTTGCGTTTATAGCAGTAAGGATTTTCTACTAGGCGCAATTTTTAATTTACTTATTGTTCGAAAATAATGTATCTATTGGCCATTATGTCAAAAAATGATGGCCAACAGATTTGCATGAAGAGAGTAGTCGTTTCCGGGATGATTGGGAACGGCCTTGAGTGGTATGATTATGCGCTCTATGCACAAATGTCTTTTGTGCTCAGCCAGCTTTTTTTCCCAGGGGAAAATGATAGCGTTAAACTGATAGCGACTTTTGGTGTTTTCGCGGTTGGGTTTGTTTTCAGACCGTTAGGTGCAGTTTTATTTGGCTATATTGGCGATAGATATGGCCGCAGGGTTTCTCTTGTAATTGCAATACTTATGATGGCAATTCCCACAGGATGTATTGGCCTCTTGCCAACCTATGAGCAAATAGGAATCGCAGCTCCAATATTGCTTACAATAATCAGAATTTTTCAAGGTCTTTCGCTAGGTGGTGAATTTTCTGGTTCTATCACTTACGTTATAGAACATTCAAACCCTAAGAGACGTGGCATTGCCGGAGCATCATCTCTGGTGAGCCTTATAGTCGGTTTTTTGATGGGATCTTTTGTAGCTCTGCTCTTTGTTAAAGGCTTATCTCATGATGCGTTTTATAGCTGGGGATGGCGTGTGCCATTTTTACTCGGCATAGCAATTGGCCTGGTTGGTCTTTATATGCGTTCTGCTTGCGATGAAAGCCCTGCTTATGAAGAAGCAAAACGTGAAGGACATCTTTCTGATAGGCCAGTACGTACTGCTTTGCTAAAACACAAAACTCAAATGCTGCAGGCTTTTATTTGTTACATCAGCGTAACGATGCCATTTTATCTGGCAAGCGTTTATCTTCTTTCTTTCACCCAGAAAAAACTCGGCTTTGCAGTTGATCAGGCACTATTTATGAATACGGCATCTATGATTGTGATGCTTGTAGCGGCAGTGGTAGCGGCAATAGCTTCTGATAAAATTGGGCGCAGGACTGTTATGCTAAGTTCTGCTGTAGTTATGATGGTATTGATTTTACCTTTGTTCATCCTTATGGGTACAAAAATATATGCAAATGTGCTGATGGCACAAATTGTTCTAGGGCTTGTTATTGGAGTTTATATCGCGCCGGTTCCTGCTTTGCTGGTGGAAATTTTCCCAACCTCTGTTCGATATACTGGCATGGCCCTATCGTACAATCTTGCTGCTGCGATTTTTGGTGGTACAGCACCTATGGTTTGTGAGTGGCTTATTTCAACAACAGGCTCTTTTAACTCTATCGCTTTCTATGTTATTTTATGTAATTTAGCTTCAATAGTGGCTCTTTATTTCTATAAAGATCGCTACAGAGAACCACTGCTTAGCGTGGCGTGATTTTTATTTATTGAATCTAAGTGCTTGGTGCCTCCGAGGAGAGTCGAACTCCTACATCCTACGGACAATAGATTTTGAGTCTATCGCGTCTACCAGTTCCGCCACAGAGGCATGCATAAGCATTTTATATTAAGGCCGAAACCCTAATTTGTTACGGGAGAATGCAGATATAACAAATAAATGGAAAAGTCAAAAGTAAACAGCGCGTTTGCTAAATTAATTTCATTTAATGCGTTTAAGCCTGATAATCTAGTACATTTATACTGCTAGAATGATCGCATTTATACATCATTTTCATTTTTTCTTTTAGAATGTCTGAAGCGTCACCTCTACCATGTTCAAGTACAAGGCCGTAATCATCGGCATCAAAATTTCCGTGACTTATAGCTTTCTTGAATTCTTCCATTCTATCTTGGCGAACTGCTATGTAGACAAACTCGCGATCACCTTTGCCATTTAGATAAACAAGGTAATTTACACAGTAAATTTTATCTCTAATTAAATCCCTAGGAATTATTTTCATTGGCCAAAAAAATATAAATAAGAATCATAGAACTCAAGATAGCACACAAAGAACGACTTGCAATCAGAAAGGTAAAAAGCCCACCGGACTTTGAGGTGAGTTTATAAATTAAAGGTTTAATTACACTGAACGCTGATTAGCAGATTGGATTTTTTGTTGTTCAACTCTTTGTAGAAGAACATTAGCCTGATTTTCGCCCAAACTTTCAGCTAAAGAGTTTCTCAATTCTTTAGATGTTATGTTCGACACCAACTGTGCATCTTCCACTTTGCCAACTTCTAGCTTTGCCATTTTATACCTAATAAATCCCTATGTTTGTATCATCCCTACAAGACATGTTAATATCTTAACATTGCCTATCTAGCATATTAAGCGAATAATATCAAATGATTATTAAGATTTTATTACAAATAGGATAAATATTAACTGTTTTTGTTATTTAGATTGTAAATAAATAGTTTTTTGCTATTTTCCTGACAAATATACTCGTGGAATCATGGTTTTTATGTCTGAAACGATTGCAATTGCATCTGATCATGCTGGCTTTGCGCTTAAAGAAGTGCTAAAACAGGATCTTGCCGCAGGCGGATATAATGTTTTGGATTTGGGAACAAATAGCGGTGAATCAGTTGATTATCCTGATTTTGGTTTTTTATTGGCAGAAAAAGTAGCTTCCGGCGCCGCAAAACTTGGCGTTGTGATATGTGGTAGTGGTGTTGGAATAAGTATAGCAGCCAACCGTAATCCTAAAATAAGAGCTGCATTATGTTGCAGTGCAGAAGTGGCGAAATTATCAAGACAGCATAATGATGCTAATGTTTTGGCTCTAGGTGCCAGAATTGTTGACGAAAAAACAGCAAAAGATTGTCTTAAAGCATTTTTGTCTACAGAATTTGAAGGTGGTCGCCATTCGAAAAGGGTGAAAAAATTGAGTGCAAAAATTTAAGAACTTTGGAATTGAAGAAGGAGAGTTTTATTATGGGATCTAACTTAGCAGAGAAAATTATGAGCAAGAATGAATTTTTTGAAGGCAGTTTACAAGAAAGAGATAATGATATCTTTAGTGCAATTAAAGAAGAACTGGGCAGACAGCAAAATCAGATTGAGCTTATAGCTTCTGAAAATATCACTAGTAAAGCAGTTTTGGAAGCACAAGGAACTGTTCTTACTAACAAATATGCAGAAGGATATCCTGGCAAAAGATACTATGGTGGTTGCGAATTTGTTGATAAAATTGAGCAATTAGCTATCGACAGGGCTTGCAAATTATTCGATTGTACTTATGCAAACGTGCAGCCTAACTCTGGATCACAAGCTAATCAAGGCGTGTTCTTGGCGCTTATAAATCCTGGCGATACTATCCTTGGTTTATCACTTGCATCTGGTGGACATTTGACGCATGGTGCGGCACCTAACATGTCTGGTAAATGGTTTAATTCAGTTCAATATGGTGTAAGCGAAAAAGACGCATTAATTGATTATGCGGAAGTTGAAAGGCTCGCAAAAGAACATAAACCAAAGCTTATCATAGCTGGTTGTTCTGCTTATCCTAGGGTTATTGACTGGAAAAAGTTTAGAGAAATTGCTGACTCTGTTGGTGCATTTTTCATGGTTGATATGGCTCACGTTGCTGGTCTTGTTGCAGCTGGCACATATCCAAGCCCGTTGCCACACGCTCATGTTGTAACTACTACAACGCACAAAACATTGCGTGGCCCAAGAGGTGGTATGATCGTTTCTAAATATGAAAATATGGTTGTTAGAAAAACTCCTACAGGAAAAGATGTTACACTTGGAAATGCTATAAATTCAGCAATATTCCCTGGCCTGCAAGGTGGTCCATTAGTTCACGTTATTGCTGGTAAAGCTGTAGCATTAAAAGAAGCTGCCACTCCTGAATTCAAAAAATATGGCCAGGCTGTAATTGACAACGCGAGAGCATTGGCAAAGGTTTTGGTGGAAAGAGGTGTTGATATAGTTAGTGGTGGTACTGACAGCCACGTTGTGTTGGTTGATTTGCGTCCTAAAGGTGTAACTGGTAAAGAAACTGAAGAATCTTTGGAGAGAGCTGGTTTAACTTGCAATAAAAATGCTATTCCTTTCGATCCGGCTCCACCTTTTGTAACTTCTGGTGTACGTCTTGGCACTCCTGCTGGTACAACTCGTGGATTTGGCGTAAAAGAATTTGAAAAAGTTGGCCATTTAATAGGTGACGTTTTGGATGGCTTATCTCAAAATAAAGAAGACAATTCTGCGGCTGAGAAAAAGACTCTTACTAAAGTTAGAGAGCTTTGCGCGCAGTTTCCAATATATAACGATATAGGTTAAACAATGAAATGTCCTTTTTGCGGCAATGAAGATACTCAAGTAAAAGATTCGCGTCCTTCTGAAGAAGGTTCTTCTATCAGAAGGCGCCGTTTCTGCACAAAATGTGATGCACGCTTCACAACTTTTGAACGTGTACAATTGAAAGAGCTTATTGTTGTTAAAAGAGATGGTAAGAAAAGACCTTTTGATAGCGAGAAATTAGCTAAATCTATTGATATAGCAGTTAGAAAAAGACCAATCACGCCTGAACAGGTCGAAATGGCTGTTAACAATATCATAAGAAAGCTTGAAAACTCTTATGATAATGAAGTTGAAAGCGATAAAATTGGCGAAGCTGTAATGGAAGTTTTAGCGCAGATAGACCCTGTTGCATATATCAGATTTGCTTCTGTTTACAGGGAATTCAGGGATCCAAAGGATTTTGAAGAATTTGCCAAGAAGATTGGCGAAACAGTTGCTAAGAAGAGCTAGTATTAGTTTCAAAGTTATTTAATGACCCATTCACAAGCCGATATAAATTACATGAATTTGGCTTTGGCTCTGGCAAAGAGAGCGGTTGGCAATGTTAGTCCTAACCCGGCCGTAGGCTGCGTTATTGTCAAAAATAATCAAATTATATCTGTTGGAATTACGGCACCAGGCGGCAGGCCGCATGCGGAAACTATTGCTATAGAAAAAGCTGGTGATAACGCCAGAGGCGCAACAGCATATGTCACTTTGGAACCTTGTTGTCATATTGGCAAAACATCGCCATGTACAGATGCATTAATTGCTGCTGGTATAAAAAGAGTAGTTATTGCAACAATAGATGAATTTCATAAAGTGAATGGTGGTGGCATAAAACAGCTTAAAGAAGCTGGAATTGAGGTTTTGTTGGGCGTGTGTGAAGAAGAATCTCAAAGGATAAATGCGGGATTTTTTAGCGTACACAGAAATAACAGACCATATATAACTGTTAAAATTGCTACCAGTCTTGATGGTAAAATTGCTACAAAAACAGGTGATAGCAAGTGGATTACCGGCGATATAGCCAGAAGATATGCTCATCTACTGAGAGCACAAAATGATGCTATAATTGTTGGGTCTGGTACTGTTATAGGTGATAATCCAGAACTTACATGCCGATTACCTGGTCTTGAAAAAGAAAGTCCTATAAGGGTTATTTTACAAGGTAAAAGAAAAATTTCACCAGATTGTAAACTGTTGAAATCGTCTGAAAATGTGCCGGTGTGGCAATTTGAGGCAGAAGATAGTAATGGTCAAGTAAATTTAGCTAAAATGTTACAAATGTTGGCCGAAAAAGGAATGACCAGGGTTTTAGTGGAAGGTGGTCAAAAGATTTTGCAGTCGTTTTTGGAGCAGAAATTAATAGATGAATTAGTTTGGATAAGAGCTCCTATAATCGTTGGGAATGACGGTATTGCGGCCATATCAGGCCTTGGAATTGAAGAAATTACATCTACAATAAATCCAGGTAAAGTTGTATCCAGAAAGCTGGGAAATGATACCTTGGAAATATATCGCATATAAAGCCAAAAAATCCTTAAAATATAATAAGTTAACTAAAGATTAATATTTTGATAATATAATTTTCTCTAAAGTATTAATTTTACTTAAGGGAAACCCAAGTTTATGGGTGATGAGCTACCAGATAAAAAAGCTGTTTTTAGTGATAAACAGTATAAGAACGTCACAGACTTGAGCAAAGATGCTACAAGTGACCAAGGTGCATTAATAAGAATCCAACAAAAAAACGTTGAAGAAAAACAGAAAGACCTGCGCGAACTTTTAGATAGCGTTCGTAGGAAGCATAACCAAATAAAAGAAGAACAGGAAAAATTCGCCAAAGAAAAAAAACGTGAACTTGATGAAATGATTAATAATGCCAAAGAAGAACAATTGGCATTACAACATTCTCAAGAAATGGATCTTGCGGAAAAGCGCTACAAACTAAATGTATTAAAAGATCAGGCTGAACAAAAATTAAAAGAATTGCCTGCAGATAGTCAAGTAATAGCAAAACGCAGGCTTGATGAATTAATGAATATGGCGTGGAAAAAACAGCAGGAACTGGAAGAACGCCAGTATCGCATGACTTTGAAAGAAAAAGAAGAGCTTTCAAGGTTAGCAAGGGAAGCACAGGATAAACAAACACAGCTTGAAAGCGAACAAATTAAAAGGATGAAAACAGATCTGCAAGATTTGGTGAGTCAAGCCTACAACAAAGAAAAAGAAATAAAGCAGGAATTTCAATCTTTAGCTATTCAAGAAAAGCGAGAATTGGAAACGCTTGTAAAAGGGGCTAAAGAAAAACAAAAACTTATAGAAGGTAAATATAATAGAAAGTTACAAGAAAATAAAATCTTCATGAAGGAAAAGTTAGAGATAAGTAAGACTCTAATTAAACAGGGAAAAATAGAAGAAGTAAAAAAGCTGCAAAACGATATGCAGAAAATTATTGAACAGAATTTGCGAGAGATGGAAGCAGATCATGTTAGCATAACTAACAAAGCTAAAATTGATATTATTGAAGTCGAACATTTTGCTCAGGAAAGCCATAGGAATATAATGAATCGCCAGCGAGAGGTTATTAAGCAGGCCAAAATTCTTATGGATCAGCAGGCAGAAAGGCACCTGCAAAGAATACAAAATGAGCTTGTTGAACAAACCAGACAGAACGTTGAAGCATTAAGACAAAAAATGTTAGAACGACACAAAGAAATGAGAGCAGATCACTTTGATTTAGTTAAACAAGTAACAATGAATTTGGAAAAGAGAGAAGCCGATAGCAGGAGAAGAAGGCAGAAAGAGCAAAAAGATATTATCGTAGTTACAAAACGTAATATCATGCAGTTAGAAGAACAAGCGCAGGAAAATCAGCAAATTATGCTTAAAGAACAGCGTGATATGGTTGAGAATGCCAGACGCGATATAATGGAGCTTGATAAAGATACCCAAAATGTCCGAAAAGATGTTGAGAAGGCGAATAAGGATATAATAAAAGGTGGTCTTAAAGAAGTTGAAGAAATAACTCAGCAAATTGAAAATACCAAAAGGAAAGAAGAATGGTCGCGAATACAGCTCGAACGTGAAATAGGAAAGTATGATATAGGAAAAGAGTCTTATGAAAATTTGAAAAAGATAGAGCAGGAAAAGCGTTTGGCCAGCATGCAGGCTAAAATGGAAATGATAGAAATGGGTAAGCAGGCGCAAGAAAAACGCGAAGAATTGATGAAAGAACGTCAGGATTTAACACGTTTGAAACAACAAGAAGTTATAGAATTAAATCAACATATAGAAGATAGAAAAAGAGAACTGGAAGAAGAACATAAAAGAAGAATGGACAGAGAAAAACGCGACCTAGATGAAGTTATACAGCAAGTTAAAATTAGAAGACAGCAGATAGCTGAAGAAAGAAAAGAAATTGAAGAAGTTCTAAGGACTGCTAGCGAGGATGAGGCTAAAATTAAAAAAGGTTTACTGAGCGAAAAGGCTATTGAGGAACACCAAGAATTAAAAAGGCTGATTTCAATGGCACAACAAAAACACTCCGAAGTTATGTCTGAGCAAGAAATGATCATTGAAGACGCCAGGCAAAGAATGGAACAAAAAATTGTTGATAGTAAAAAGATTTTAGCAGAAGAACAGCATCAGCTATTGGAAAAATATCAAAATGAATTACTGAACTTGGAAAAAAGAGCTGAAGATAAAAAAAAGAAATTAATAGAAGAACAAAAACTCATGTTTAAACAGCATGATGACAATATGAATAGCGCAATGGGTGCTGCAGAGCGTGAGCAGCAATATATTAAGCACGAGCATATGAAAATTATAGAAGATGCTCAGAAAAAGCTTCTGGGTTTAGAAAAAAATAAAAAAGAAGACGATAAAAAATAAGAGTATATCTAATTAATTTCCCTTTTACGAACCTATAAGTATTATTAATTTAATAATAAAAAGCATAAATCTAGGGCTGCCAAGAGCAAAGATGGTGCCCCGAAGAGATTCGATTATTTAAATGAAGATGCTGATGTATAAATACAAGTAGCTGCGTAATTTTGCAATCTGCCCCCAATTATGCCCCCAGAATTATTTTTATATAAATTTATAAATAATATCTATAAGGCTTGGTTTTAGTAAAACTTCCCAAAAAGGCTTCCAAATACTATATCCAATCCATGGCATGGATATAATAACAAAACCTATAGTATAAAATATATTTATTTTACTTTGTGAGTGCAATGAACAAAATATAAATTTCACCGGACTTGCTTCTTTTATTGCATCTGTTAACCCTATCTCAGGAAGTAAATTTTTATATTTGTCTTCTATCATTTTTCCATGTTTTACAGCACCTAGTAACAATGGGTGGTAATGGTATCTGTCCATAAAGAAGAAGGCAATCCATGCCAATGTAAGAGCAAAGGAGACTGACGATATTGTGAATGGCTCAATATTTTGCAAATTTCTTAATCCATACGCGCCAATTGCAACACCCAATATAGTTATAGCAAGAGACCTTATTTTTAGGGCTATATCATTAAAGTGCTGTTGCACATCGACTGTTTTTTTCCAGATATCAACTACCCTTTCAAGATTAGCTTTGTTAAATGGTACGTACTCAAATAAATCCTGCAATTCGCTAAAAGACTTTAATGTATAGCTAGGAATAATCTTTTTGTCGTTTGATTTTTCCTCTAGTTCTACGTCTTCCTTTTTCCAGTGTGTAACCTTTTTTAGTAACTCGTATTCTTTAGTTAAGTGAGCAACTCCGTATTCAGCATGTACGTCGGTAATACAGGCATCCTGAGCCATAGCAATGTCTTTAAACAAACTATCCCCTACGTAGATACATTCATTAATATTTCCATCTATATCCTTTATTATATCTTTTAAAAGCTCTGGATTTGGCTTCGCTTCATCAGCAGGGGTAAACCTATGCTTTGTTTTTTTTAGTTTATAATCCTCTCCGGAGTATTTTCTTATACTTTCACGATCCCTGTATAAGACGTGGTCTTGAGATGAGTACAGGCAGTCAATTAACCCATCAAGCTCTAATTTTCTGATTCTGTAGTTGGTATAATACGCCATGGATTCTGTATATGCTACAACTAAGCATCCCTTGTTTTTCAAGAACCAAAGGGTATCTTTAACTCCTTCGTATAACTTCAGATGCTTTTTTCTTTCTGAGCTGAAGGCGTGTATTGCGTCATCATAAATAACAGTCAAATCTTCATTGGGATGTAATTTCTGTAATGATGGTATTTCCTGAATCAAAAAAGCATATTCAGCTGTACCATATTTTTGATGAATTTCTTTTATTTCAGGAATTAATTTTTCTCTATTTATCCCGCTTATTTCTTCGATTTTACTAAGCATAGCATTGAATGGATAATACCAAATATCAAACCAATTAAATATGGTATTGTCTAAATCCGTTACAATTACTGATATTTGTTGTTTTCTCATTGCCCGAATCTAAAAAAGTTTAAATAACAGCAATCTTATTTTCAATCTGCTTATGAATACTTGGCATATCATCTTTTGATACTACCATTAAGAATAAACCTTTGCCATCGCTCTTTTCTTCCCATAGCATACCGATATTATCTTTTTCTTTACTATCATCATTGCTGGAACGGTCTGCACCCTTATATTCAATAACCAATATTCTACCATCATTTAGCTCTACAATAAAATCAGGATAAAATTTGTATTTTGATGTAGGAAGCCAAAAGGAGTTAAGCTGTCTATCAACATTGCGAACCCAGTATTTTACGTCTTTATTTTCATCAATGGCTTTGGCGCACTCAAATTCCTCACCCTTGCTCTTTAAATCACCAATCAAATTATATAAATGTTTTCTGAATTGATATGAACCGTTATAAGAATCTTTCGGCGAATAGCTGTATTTATCGAATGAAAAATTATAGTTAAAATTTGTTTCAACTTTTGCTGTTGGAGCAAATAAGGTCTGCTGATAGCAGTTATTAGATGCCTCAATCCTGAATGCGTTAATTTTGTTTAATAAGAATTTAGCCAGTAAGAACCTTGCACGCACAAGAGCAGTAAGTGGTATTTTATTAACCTCTTCAAAAGAGACTATAACCTTGCGAAGGTATTCAAGAAAAACTTCCCATTTAATATCAGGCTGTTGTAGCTTTTTGTTTAGCCATCTGGCAAGCTCGCCAGCAGTCCAGCCAGTATCTACTAAATCAAGGTTTAGCTGGTTAATCTCTCCAACTAGCCGTTCCGTTAACCTGTCACCATATAAATCAATTTCGTATGTTTTGCCGTTATCTGATAACTGAAATTCGCTTTGATTAAATCGCGTGGGAAAATCTAATAAGTTCCAGCCTTTGGCATCCAGCAGCATTTCTTTTTCAACAAGTTCAAGCTCGCCATTAATCCAAACACATAATTGCGGTACCTTTATAACTTCGCCTCTTTCAGAAGGAGATTTGTTCTTTTTGATAGTTGCATTATGAACAGAAACTCTGGTTTGCAGTTCTACTTTTCTTTCTTTTGGTATAATCTTTACTAACTGCTGCTCAACTTCAGGACTGATTATACCTGAAACTTTTATTTCAAAGCCATTCTCAATTTTCTCAATAGAAACTTTATCCTGCTCAAAAGCTGATAAATCTGGTTTTTCTTCAATCTGGAAAACTAAAGGTTCAGGCTCTCTAAACGCCATTGGTGTATGTTTGAAATCAAAAGACGTTTGCTCGATAGAACTATCTGCTTCTTGCTGGTCAAATCCCATGTGTACCAACCTATCATGTAGGAATGAAACGGTATTGCCCCAGCTTTGCGAAGTTACAAAAGCATAGGCTTTATTTAGTTCATCCTGCTTTCTGCGCTTAGCGTAAGGCATTCGCAAAACCCTACCCAGCAATTGCTCAATAGCGGTTTTTGATTGAACATTGGCAAGCGAACAAAATACATAGGCAAACGAGCAATCCCATCCCTCTTTCAGGGCTTCAACGGTAATGACATAATCAATCTGGCAATTGCGGTCAAACAGGTTTACATCATCTAATTCCCGCTGCTCGCCTGTCACCACGGCAATTCTGGCTAGGTCTATTTTTTCTACATTTACAAGATGGTCTAAAACCTCCGCCTGTGTTATTTCTTTATCCTTATTTTCTGCATGTTACATTACAATTGGAC
>CAZOKN010000040.1:0-16497 GCA_964580525.1 uncultured Rickettsiaceae bacterium | reverse complement strand
TGACTTTATAATAAAAATGCAAAAAGAATTTGGTATTGGTTGCAGCGTGCATTTTATTCCTCTTAATTACCATCCTTATTGGCAACAAAAACTTAACATTAATGAGGATAGCTTTCCGCACGCAAAGAATCTTTATGAATATGCAGTTAGCCTTCCTATCTATACAAAAATGACTGATGAAGACGCTCATCGTGTAGCAAATGCTGTTAAGGAGATTTTGTCATAATGATAAAATTTAGTTTCGATTTATTTCTTTCGACGATCGGACTTATAATTTTAGCACCGCTATTTGCAATTATTGCCATATTAATAAAAATCGATTCAAGTGGGCCGATTTTTTTTCGTCAGGAAAGAATAGGCCAAAATATCATACCATTTAATATTTTCAAATTCCGCACTATGAAAATAAAGCAGGACAGCAATATAAAAATCACCATCGGCAAAGATTCACGCATTACAAAAATCGGCAGTATTCTGCGTAAATACAAAATCGACGAATTACCACAATTAATTAATGTTATAAAAGGTGAAATGAGCCTTGTTGGGCCAAGGCCTGAGGTTGCTGAGTATGTAAAATATTATTCTGCACGTGATAAACAAATTGTTTTATCAGTAAAGCCAGGAATCACAGACCTAGCCTCAATAAAATTCCGTAATGAAAATGAAATTTTAGCCAAAGAATCCAATCCAGAAAAAGCTTATATAGAAAAAATCTTACCAAAAAAACTGGCCTATTGCCGTTTTTATGCAACCCACCAATCATTGGGCCTTGATGTAGCAATCATCATAAAAACTATAAAGGCTGTTATAGTTTGAGTAAAATATCGTTATAAAAATTAATGTATCTGCCGTTTCTGCAATCCATCAAGAACTGCCTTTACATCCTGAACACGAGCAGGCTTTCGAATATATTCATGCGCACCAGCTGCCAAACCTGATTCAACATCATGGCGGCTAAATTTAGCTGAACACATCACTATCCTTGTAGTTGTATCAACACTACATTCAATTTCATGTAATTTTTGCAAAAACTCTATACCCCCCATAGATGGCATCATCCAATCAAGAAGTATAATATCTGGCTTAGATTTCTTACATATTTCAAGGGCATACAAGCCATTCTCAGCTTCATAAACCTCATATCCACAGGAAGAGGCTATTTCAGAAAAGAAATATCTGCTATTTTTATCATCGTCTATTATAAGGCATTTCATATAGACACCCCCCATAAGCAATATACACAACCTACAAGTGTAGTACTTAATACTTAATGAAGCATTAAATCGCATAAAGATTCAAAAATATTTGAATCTTTTAGTTTAATTTTTATAGTGTTTTTCTCTTTATAGTATAATAATAACTATATAGGCTTAGCTTTTGCTTCTAAGCTAGCGTTTAGCGGCCTTATCACAAAAATAACATTGGATAAAAATTGAACTCGCCAGATAATAAACTTGAAGTATATATTCAATTATTTGCAGGTCTCGGTCTTGTAGCCTCTATATCCATCTTAGCATCCGTAAAACATTCCCTTTCACCCTATATACTAATAAACGACATAATAATTTTGCTTTCTATATATATCCTTTATTACTTCAACAAAGATTTATTATCGCAAAATACTTTGCTATCTCTGGATCTAGAATCTGCACAAGACAATATAAAAACAATGCATAAAGAGCTTGAAGCGCTCCAAAACAAAGAGCAAAACCTAAAACTTATTTTAGATAATGTTGTAGATGGAATTATTGGTTTGGATAAACGCGGAACAATAAAATCCGTTAACCAAGCTACAGAAAGAATGTTCGGATATAGCAATGAAGAAATAATCGGCAAAAATATAGATATTTTAATACCAAAAACAGAAAGCTCTGCTAACGAAACCTATTTAAAAGATTCTGTACAAAAAGGGTTTTATGATGTGGTTGGAAAAGAAAGAGAACTTACTGCAAAGCATAAAGACAATGCTAATTTCTTTATAGAAATCGTAATTAATCTAATAACCAATGGCGACGAAACAATGTTTGTAGCAATTGTCCGCAATATAACTGAGCGCAAAAAAGCAGAAGAAAAAATGCGTGAATATACCGATAGACTAGAATGGACGCATTTCCAGTTACAAAAATCGCGCATAGATGCTGATAATGCCAATCATGCAAAAAGTATATTCCTTGCTCATATGAGCCATGAGATACGAACACCACTAAATGGAATTTTAGGAATGACTGAACTGTTGATGAACACAGAGCTGCAACCTAAACAAGATAAATATGCTAATCAGATTTATCATTCTAGCGAAGTGCTATTAGATTTAATAAATGACATTTTAGATTTTTCAAAGATTGAAGCAGGAGAAATGGAAATTGAATCTGTAAGCTTCGATTTAAAAGAAATCGTTGAACAGGTAGATAATATTTTTACCTCGCATGCAGCAAAAAAGAATTTAGAAATAAAAATCAAGATCTCAGGGGACATCCCGTCTTTTATAAAAGGCGATCCTTTGAGAACACGCCAGATTCTTACCAATCTTATAGGCAATGCTGTAAAATTCACTGAATCCGGCTATGTAGAAACATCTATAACAGCTAAAGATAAAACTGATAAAAATATAACTTTATTATTCGAAATAACTGACACAGGAATTGGTATCGAAGCAGATAAATTAGATAAGATTTTTGAAAAATTTTCTCAGGCCGATATTTCTACAACAAGAAAGTTTGGTGGCACAGGTCTTGGCCTTGCAATATCTAAGCAACTTGTTGAACTTATAGGCGGAAAAATAGGGGTGAAAAGCACAGTGGGAAAGGGCTCCACTTTTTGGTTTGAAATAAAATTTGCACTATAATTTTCCCTCTCATTCAAAAAATGAATAAAATTAATTAACTAATAGGACTAAAAATAATGAAAAAAATTACTGAAAAATTTCCTGGCAAAAAAATTCTTATAGCAGACGATTATGCTATTAATTCGGAATTATTAAAAGAAATGCTCGAATTAATGGAATGTCTTGTCGATATTGCTGAGGACGGCCAAAAGGCTCTGGAAGCACACAATCAAAATGCTTACGACCTGATATTTATGGATATTCAAATGCCAAAGCTGGATGGATACGATGCAACAAAACAAATCCGTATATCCGAAAACGGCAGCAAACGTACTCCCATAGTAGCCATAACTGCTAATGCACTAAGCGGAGATAGGGAAAAATGTATAGATGCTGGCATGGATGATTATGTTAGCAAGCCTATAAAAGGTGAGAATATCGAAATAATCTTAAAAAAATATTTTAAATAAGTAGGGATTATGGAAAACAACGCATCTAAAGAATTATCGGTTCTAATTGTTGAAGATAACGATATGTTTTTAAATCTTGCAGCAGAAATGCTGCAGGGGCATAAAGTCGCTACTGCAAAAACAGGCAATGATGGTATAAATAAATTTAAATATAACAATCCGGATATTACGTTTCTTGATATAGGCCTGCCAGACAAGGATGGACATGCTGTGTTGGCAGAAATACTGGCTATCAATAAAAATGCTTTTGTTATTATGCTAACTTCCAGTAACTTAAAAAAAGATGTGGAAGCTTCTTTTCAAAAAGGTGCCAAAGGCTATATAATAAAACCTTTCTCGCGCAAAAAAATAAAAGACAGCATAGATAATTATATAAAATTTAAAGACAAAAAATAAAATGAAAAACAGACAAGACTTATCCGTATTAATTATAGAAGATGAACAATTATTTCGTTCGTTGGCCTTCCAGATTTTTGATGGATGCAAAAGAGCAACCGCTTTGAATGCACAGGATGGGCTCAACAAATTCAAAGAACATTGCCCTGATATAACACTTCTTGATATAGGACTACCCGATAAAAGCGGACTTGATTTATTACCAGAATTACTAGGCTATGATCCTGAGGCTTTCATCGTTATGCTAACCGCCAGCCGCATATCAACAGATGTAAATCGCGCAAAAGAGCTTGGTGCTGCTGGATATATTGTAAAACCTTTTACACATGCAAAAGTTGCCAGCTGTCTTCAAAAATATAATGAATTCAAAAGAAAATTACAGGAGATTGCTCCGGAAGACAGAGCCAATAATTTAATAGCTAAGTTAAAAATAGAGGCTATAGAAATAGATTTAGAAAAAGAAGCAGAGGAAAAAAGACAAAGAGAATTAGAAGCCTATAAATCAGCAATTAAAGAAACTATAGGAAATTGGAAAATATTATTTGTCGATGATTATCCTACAAATCGTGAACGTGCCAATAAACAATTAAGAAATCTCAGCCCGAATATTCACATAACCGGCAAAGGCATAGAAGCACTTGAAATGGTTAGAAAACATTCTTTTGATATAATATTCCTTGATAGCAAACTTTCCGACATAAACGGCTATAAAGTTACAGAGATGATTCGTGAGTATGAGATAGAAAAAAATCATCCGCGTGCAGTAATAATTGGAATGATTGAAACAAAATCTGATGAAATAGAAAAAAATTTCTGGCAAGCCTCTGGAATGGACGACTATATTGCCAAACCAACCAAATTTATTCAACTGCGTGAATTCCTCGAAAAATACGCCGATTTGCAGGTTAAAGAACGGGAAATATAATGACAGATGTAAGTTTAAAAAAATGCGAAACAAAGCTTAAAAGCCTATCAGATGATTTCGAGCTTTTTGCACATATAACATCACACGACTTACGTGACCCACTACGTCAGGTTATAATTTATTTTGATGAGTTAAAAAACGCAGGTATTGATAAATCAGTAAGCGAAAAGATTGAAAATTCGCGCAGTTGTATAAATGAAGTTTTGCAAAAGGTTGGCCTATTGCGCGAATATTCATATATTGCTAATTCTAAGGCAGAACATAAAAAAACTGATTTTAATTCCTCTCTCAAAGAGGCAATGAAAAATCTTGATGCTAAAATAAAAAAATACAAAGCTGAAATAACCTCAGAAAAATTACCAAGCCTTGATGTCGATAATGGAGAAATAGTAAAACTTCTTAGCTGTTTAATTGATAACTCACTAAAGTTCCGTAGCAAAAAATCACCAAAAATAAAAATATCCGCCAAAAAACTAGATAAGGCCTGGCAGTTCGATATTCAAGATAATGGAATTGGTATTGATGAGGTTTATAGAAATTTTGTTTTTGCTTTATTTCAGCGTATAAATCCAGAAAATAAAGAAGAAGGCTTCGGAGCAGGATTATCTTTTTGCAAAAAAATCGTTGAAAACCACGGAGGTGATATATGGTTTAGCTCTGATGGTGAAAATGGTACTTGTTTTCATTTTACAATAGCAGAGTAAGAGTATTATATTAAATTTCGTAACGAAGCATAATTAACATTTAGTAGATTCACAAAAATTCTTATGACAACAGTAAAAGAAAAACCAGAGACATTGCTACAAGCTATCTGGGATGATCTAAAATCGCTTACTGAAAACCTTGAAAATGGAGGCAATCTCGATATGTCTCCATTAAATACTAAGGTTAAAGATTTTTGTGATGAGCTTAAAACTTTGCCGCCCATTGAAGCAAAATCTTATCAAAATAAATTATCAGAAATAACAACTAATCTTAGCGAGCTTGTTGCTAGAATGGTCGAAAAACAAGGCGCAATAAGAGAGCAAATAGACTCTTTGAATCAACGTAAAAGAGCTAATAATGCATATGGCAGCTCTTCAATGCTCAATAAGGATGGAAATAAATAATGGGATTTGACTTGTACATCAAAGCAGTTTTTTCTCTGATAGCCGTACTAGGGCTGATTGGAATTGCCTCAATATTTTTTAAAAAATTTCTTTCGAATCCAGATTTTTTGTTTAAAAGATTTCCAGAGGGACGCCTTTCCATCAAACAGATCGTGCATCTTGATACCAAGAGAAAACTCGTTTTAATAAAAAGAGACGATATTGAGCATTTAGTTTTACTAGGTGCAACTTCAGAATTGCTGATAGAGAGCAACATTCCCGCTAAATCCGAAAAAAAGGATGTTAAATGAGGTATTTTTTACTGGCATTTTGTGCATTATTTTTATTGATTGATCCTGCCGCTGCGCAAACTGTTTCAATGAATATGGGTGATGGAGGTGGTAAAGCTTCCGAGCGGATTATTCAACTTATAGCCATAATCACAGTTCTTAGCCTTGCGCCATCAATATTGATAATGATAACTTCTTTCACAAGGATAGTAGTTGTTTTATCATTCCTCAGGACAGCCCTGGGCTTACAACAAACTCCCCCTAATTCAGTTCTTATAAGTCTGGCGTTATTTTTGACTCTTTTCATTATGGAGCCAACATTTACTAGATCATACAATGAGGGCATCAAACCGCTAATATCAGATAAAATGACTGAGGAGCAGGCTATAAAGCCTATAATGATGCCTTTCCATGATTTTATGATGAATAACGTCAGAGAAAAAGATCTGTCACTATTCACAGAGCTTTCTAGCGATGACAAAAAAGACCAACCTACGAAAGCTGAAGATGTGCCATTTAAAACTCTTATACCAGCTTTTATGATCAGCGAACTACGCAGAGCTTTCGAAATTGGATTTTTACTATTCATACCATTCTTAATAATAGATATGATGGTAGCTTCCACACTGATGGCAATGGGTATGATGATGTTACCACCAGTGCTTATCTCGCTGCCTTTCAAGCTGATTTTCTTCGTCTTGATTGACGGATGGTATCTGACTGTGGGAAGTTTGATAAAGAGTTTTAATTAATTCTTTTCGGCAGTCTAATAGTCCCCTCACCCATCACTATAAGCTTGTCTTTGTATAGTGAGCCTATGGCTTTCTTATAATTGGATTTGCTAACTTTGAACTCTTTATAAATTTCTTCAGGACGGCTATTGTCTGTAATGCTAGAGCACCCACCATGCAATTTCATATAAGCAAGAATTTGCTCTCTTAAAGAATCCCTAACTTCTTTCCCTGATGCCTGAAGGGTTAAATTTATTCTATCGTCACCACGAATCTCTTTTATATATCCCGTTACTGTATCACCAACCCTAACTTGCTGGAAAAGCTCGTTATTATGAATAAGGCCAAGATGAGTGCCATTGATAACTGCCTTATAGCCCAAATCGCTACGGCTAGCTAATAGCAAAGTAACTTTTTGTCCTTCTTGAAAACAATCACGATTTTCTTCTTTCAAGAATCTGCTTAATTTACTGCTAGCTGCTATACGGCCTGTCGCATCGATAAAGACAAATACCACATAAGAGCTACCAACTTGCATAGGCACACGCTGCTCTTTGAATGGCACTAGCAAGTCTTTCGCCAAGCCCCAATTCATAAAGGCGCCAAATTTTCCTATCTGCACGACCTTAAGGTTTGCACAACTATCCACTTGCGCCAAAGGCTCTTCAGTTGTTGCCACCGGCCTATCATCAGAATCCAGATAAACAAAAACATCCATATAATCGCCTATCTGCCATTTTTCAGGCTTATAGCGTCTTGGCAAAAGTATCTCTCCCAGTTCGCCACCATCAAGATACAAGCCGAAATCTACCTGTTTAAGTATTTCTAAATGATTCTTTTTTCCAATTTCAGCCACTTCATTTTCTCTTTTATTTTGAGGTGCTACACATACAGCATGTAATATAATTTAGCCACAAATTAATATTTAACCTGTTTTCTTCTCAGGCGATAGCTCAGATATTTATCCAAGATTAAATCACGCTTAATAGGATTGTAAGATATAAAAAGTAAATATCCAGAAAGAGGAAAAACAGACAAAAAGCCTATATATTTAAATCCATAAGCCCCCAAAACACCACCTATAAAAAACATCAACACCACTGATGAATGAAGAAATATTTTCTCCTTATTATAACTAAAAGACGATAATAATTTTCCTAACTCAATACCTATATCCGTAATCATACCTGTAACATGTGTTGTTCTAATAGTTGTATTAGAAATTTTGGTAATAAGTGCATTTTGCAATCCCATCAAATAACACAACAACGCCACCATATAGTAAATATATACCTCAGAACTAGCTTTATATAAATTACTAACAATACCAAATATAATAAGAAGGATAGCTTCAAAAATTAAAGGCCATGCGTATTGTGAATTAAGATGCTTCTTTCTAGCCGACATAACCATAATAACTGTCGTTGCCGCCCCAAGAATGAAGCAAAAGATATACAAAACCATGGAGAAAAATGAAACCCAGTTTTTAAGTACGATACTATCCGCTGCCAATGATAATACACCAGTCATATGTGAAGTATATTGCTGTACCGCAATAAAACCACCAGCGTTAATTGCGCCTGCAATAAATGCAAGATTCAGTCCAAGAGATTTATTAGACTCTACAGTTCTCTTTTTACCTACAAGCCTACTTCTCTTAATTAAAATTCTACTCACGATTTATCACCACCAGAACACTGCATGCGCCAGATTATTGCAATAAATAAGCCTTTTGAACGCGGAAGAAGAACAAGCATCAGAGTTACTGCAAATGCCGACCACACAGTCACAGAAAGCCATACGGGCCAAGCTGAATCAATAGCGTACATAACAATAAAAGGCGCCATTATATGGCCAACCAGCACTATAGTTAACCACGCAGGCCCATCATCTGCCCTTATATGTCCAAATTCTTCAGAACAATACTGACAACTATCCACCTGTTTTAGATAGCTCTTAAAAAGCCTTCCCTGCCCACAGTTCGGACAATGGCCCAAAACAGCTCGCCCAATAGAAGACCATAAATTCTTTTTCTTAACTTCCATAACTTAAGCAATACCCCATAAAAATCACTGGCTCTATTGTAGCTTTTGCGATAGCAAATTACAATTATATAAATAGCATTTCAAATGCAGCATATCCTGCAATATCAAGCCTGTAAGTATTATTAGATTAAAAGACAATGGAGAATGTTTAAAAGAGATATTTTTTACTTTTTTGCTTCATTCAAAGCCTGAGAAACAAGCGTCAAAAGCTCACTATCTTCATATGGCTTTACTATATAAGCATAAACCCCAGACTTCATACCCTCTAACTGCTGGTTTATAGCAGCAGCCGCCGTTTGCATAATAATAGGAACATTAGTAAATTTTGAATTTTCTTTTATTTTCTTTGCAACCTGTATGCCATCCATATTAGGCATCATTCTATCCAGCAATATTAGAGAAATATCAGGGTTACTATCTAAATTCTGTAAGGCAGAATTACCATCTTCGGAAACAACAACATCATACCCAGCGTCAAGAAGATATTCCGACATAATATCAAGATTAAACGCCTCATCATCTACGATAAGAATTTTTACCTTTTGACTCACTCATCTTCTCCATGCTTTGGGAATAGCTGTTTTTTATCATCTTTAATCGCTTCTTGAACTAGATTTAGAAGAGTATGATCTTCATAAGGCTTTGAAATATATCTATATACTCCCGCGTCTATAGCCTCAAATTTACGCCCAGGCGATGTTACTGCCGTTTGCATAATTATAGGAATATTACAAAAACGCTTATCAGCCTTAATTTTCTTAACAACATCAACGCCATCGATTCCAGGCAGCATACGATCTAACAATATCACAGCTATATCAGAATTTTCTTCAAGTTTTTTGAGCCCATCTTCGCCATCATTGGCAATAATGACATCATATCCCTCAAGTGACAAATATTCCTGCATGATGTCTATATTAAAATTATCGTCATCAACTATAAGAATTTTTTTACCCAGCTCTTCCTTAAGCATAAGATTACTCCTCACTTACAGTGATTGTTATATCAGTAGGCAGTACAAATTTGAAAACAGTGCCCTTATCTTTGCCCTGCTCTGCCCATATAAGACCTTCATGACCTTCGATTATCTGACGACATATAGAAAGCCCCAAACCAGTTCCACCCGAACCATTTTTTGTTTTGCTACTTTGTACAAATTTATCAAATACCTTTTCTAACTCATGTGCAGGAATGCCTGGCCCTTCATCTTGAAAACTAGCTAAAATAACAGATTTATTTACATTTTTTATCATCATTTTTGATTCTTCAAGCACTATGGTTATAGCACTATTTTCCGGAGAGAATTTTATAGCATTCGATAATAAATTGATTACTACCTGTATTATTTTATTTCTATCAAATATAACTTCCGTTTTATCTGTTTTATAATCAACTATAATTTTTAATCCCTTTTTATGAATCAAGGATTCAATTTCTGTTCTACTATGATCTATCACTTCTTTTATATCAGATTTCGTGAAACAAAATTCTGCTTCGCCAGATTCTAACTGAGATATATCAAGTAAAGCATTAACTAAGTGAAGTAGACGCTTTCCAGATGTCTGTATATTACTGAAATATTTGTTTAATTTACTTGTATCAATCTTATCAAGATTTTTTAATCCCATATCAGAATAGCTTAATATCGCATGCATTGGCGTACGTAGTTCGTGCGACATGTTAGATAAAAATTCCGACTTGGCAACGTTAGCTTCTTCAGCCGCTATTTTAGCAATTTCCAGCCTTTTATAGGTATTAGAGAGGTCATTAACCATCGTATTAAAGGTCTTTGTTAACTGACCTATTTCATTTTCTTTTAATAGAGATACATCAGATATCGGCTCCATTTTTTCTGAAAGATGAGCCATAGCAGTACGAATTCTTAATAGAGGACGGAAAATTATTAGCATTGAAATATAACTTGCAGCCAAAACAGCAAACATCAAAAAACCCATGAAAAACAATTGATTATATATAGAACTTTGTAGTCTTTTATTAAGAAACTCACTATCATAACATAATTCTAGCGTTCCAATTGATTCTTCCTTACCATCCGCACTATTAGGGTTTAAAAAAGAGATATTCGTACTGCTGGTAAATTGATATTTGGCTAGCTCAATTGGAAAATCAATATTTACGAATACTACACCTTTCGTGTCTTTTACTCGAGCACCACAAAAACTATCCGCATTAGCCAACGACCTAAGCTGTTGCTCTATCTGTGCACTATCGAGATTCCATAAAGAGAGATTTATCGCTTCAGAAGTAATATTTGCTATGTAAAGGTTGTCGCGTTCGACGTCGTCCTTCATTTCTTTTTTTAGTTTTTTTACATCAACATATCCAGCAGTACCCAAAACTAAAACCATCATAGCAAAAACACTAATTAAGCTACGGACAATAAGAGAGGAGAACATATGAATTTTGAAAGATTTCATGTTTTTTCTTCCATAATTCTAAAGCAGGCCACGATTTTGAGTTTTTTCAAATACCAAGCCTATTTGCTAGATTTATTCCAATCAGTCACATTATAAAAATTAAGAATTTTCTGCAATTGGCCACTTTTACGAAGCTCATCAGTTCCCTTTGAAAGCATTTCGGCATATTCTTTTGCTTTAGGATTTTTAGGTGAAAAAGCTACGAATAAGTTGTCGTTCTTTGTAGGAGGTACTGCTCCTGCTTTTTCGATTTTTCCAATCATTTTATTTTGTGCCAAAGTATAATTTATAACATATTCAGCATCAATTATAGCTCCAACTCGCCCCGCAACCACCTTTTTAATATTAGTATCTAAAGCTCCATCACCAGAAATAACTTGTATTAACTTAGAGTTTTTCTTGTTTTTTACGATATATTTATCCAGCTCTTCATTGTAGGAATAATCAGCAATAACCCCCAAAGATATTTTGGCAAGAGACGCTATATTCGTAAATTTCCATGTATCACCTTTTTTAACATAAAATGAATTTCTCATTAACCCTTGAGCAGTTTCAGGAAATACAAAATCAGGAGCATCTTTATGAGCCGCCCCTACAATAGCTGTATATTTATTTTGTCTCGATTCTTCTATAGCACGAGTCCATGGAACTACTAAATATTCAACTTTAATGTTGTGCTTTGCAAAAACTTTTTCTGCAATTTCAATCATAAAACCAGGATGCTCCGATCCAGGCTCGCAATTATAAGGACACCAACGATCCGCAGCTATAGTTACAGTTTCTGCAAATGCTTTACTCGATAAAAAAAGAAAAGCACACATTATCAAAACAAATAACCTATACATAAGTAACTCTCTTTACATATTTAAAAATATCAAAAACTTCTTCAAAAAAAACTGCATAATAATCAATATTTTATTCTACCTTTACATGGTTAAAAAAAGCTTAACAGCTTGATCAGATTGAAAGAAAGTTAATTTTTGTTAACTATTTATGTGATTGAGAGGTCCACGGCCTTTGCCCAGGCCTGGCGCGGTTTTTATGGCGTTCCACACATAATTTCTGGCTCTTTTTATAGATTCATCAAGACTCATACCCTGACTAATTCCACAGGAAATGGCCGATGCTAATGTGCATCCAGTACCATGAATATTTGCTGTTCTTATACGCTCGCTTTTATAGCTTATAAATTCGCCATTTGGCATAACAAGTATATCTTCAACAATATCGCAAATAGCATGGCCACCTTTTACCAAAACCGCAGCAGCACCCATATCCAATATCGCCCTGCCCGCCTCTACACTATCATTTATATTATTTATCCTAATACCTGTAATTTTTTCCGCTTCGGGAATATTAGGCGTAACCAGACTTGCGTTTGGTATGATGAATTTTTTCAATGCCTCCGCAAACTCATCACCCTCAGCAAGACTATCGCCACTAGTTGCAACCATAACAGGATCAACAATAAGTGGTATATTGCTATAATTTTTTAGTGATTTTGCTACATTCTCAACGATTTCAGCACTATAGAGCATACCAGTCTTTATAGCGTCAGCACCAATATCCGACAAAACAAGTTCTATTTGCTGCTGTATGAATTTAACTGGAACTTCTGAAATACCAAAAACACCTTGGGTGTTTTGGGCTGTAAGTGCTGTGATTGCAGTTGCGGAATATCCACCAAGTGAATTTATGGTTTTTATATCAGCCTGAATGCCAGCGCAGCCACCAGAATCGGAGCCAGCTATTACTAAAACTCTACCCTTCAAACTATGCCCCGGAAAATTTTTTGACAACTTCAACTATGTCATCAACTATTTTAGAAACTTTAGCTGCATTTTTGCCTTCAGCCATCACCCTAATTAAAGGCTCAGTCCCAGATTTTCTAATCAAAACCCTGCCCTCTTTGCCAAGTTCTTTCTCAGCTTTCTTTATGGCTTTTTTCACAGAATCATTATCCATAGGATTTTTCTTAGAATAACGCACATTTTTCAGAATTTGTGGGTAAGGATCAAAAGCATGGCATATCTTGCTTACAGGCTTATTTTCCTGCGCCATAACCGCTAAAATTTGCAGCGCAGCCACCAAACCATCACCTGTTGTAACGTGATCACGCATAATTATATGACCGCTTTGCTCTCCGCCAACATTATAGCCATTCTCACGCATAAACTTTGATACATAACGATCACCTACTTGCGTTCTTTCGAGATTTAGGCCAAGAGAATTCAGGTAATTTTCCAAACCCATATTAGACATCAATGTCGCAACAATTCCGCCACCTTGCAAAGTACCTAAATCATTTTGATGCTTAGCAATCACTGCCAAAATCTGATCGCCATCTATGATACGGCCTTTCTCATCGCATATAGTAACTCTATCCGCATCGCCATCAAGCGCAATACCAATATCAGCTCCAATTTCCACAACCTTTTTGCACATTTTTTCCGGCGCAGTAGAACCGCAATCTTTATTTATATTAAAGCCATCAGGTTCAACACCTATTGAGAAAACCTCAGCTTCCAATTCCCACAACACTGTTGGAGCCATCTTATAAGCAGCACCGTTTGCACAATCTAAAACTATCTTTATACTGGAAAGATTTTGCCTACGCGGGAAAGTGGATTTTGCAAATTGTATATAACGACCAGGAGCATCATCAAGCCTTTTCGCTCTTCCCAACATAGCAGGAGATGCAAGAGATGTTTTTATTTTGCCATCTATACGTTTTTCGATTTCCATTTCTACTTCATCAGAAAGCTTCAAACCTATCTTATCAAAAAGCTTTATACCATTATCTTCATAATGATTATGTGATGCAGAAATCATAACTCCAAGGTCAGCCCGAAGTGACCTGGTTAACATTGCAACAGCAGGAGTTGGCATTGGGCCTACAAGAATAACATCCACACCCACAGATATAAATCCAGCAGTAAGCGCAGGTTCAATCATATAGCCTGAAAGTCTGGTATCTTTGCCTATAACAACCTTATGACGATGAGTTCCATCCAAAAAATGTGCGCCCGCCGCCATGCCAACACGCAAAGCAATATCTGCAGTCATAGGCTCAGTATTAGCTGCGCCTCTTATTCCATCAGTACCAAAATACTTTCTACCACTCATTAAACTTCCTACTTCTTCCTCTTGCCAATAGGAGTATATTTTCTCAGGCCATAACCTGTATATAACTGCCTAGGGCGTCCAATTTTCTGGTCAGGGTCTTCAATCATCTCTTTCCATTGAGCAACCCATCCCGAAGTCCTGGCTATCGCAAACAAAACCGTGTAAAGCGAAACAGGAATACCCATGGCCTTATATATAATTCCAGAGTAGAAGTCTACATTTGGATACAGTTTTCTTTCAATAAAATATTCGTCTGTCAGAGCAATTTCCTCAAGCCTTAAAGCAATATCCAAAAGCGGGCTATATTTACCTCCAACTTCTTTCAAAACCTCATGGCACGACTTCCTTAAAACTGCAGCTCTAGGGTCATAATTTTTGTAAACTCTGTGACCAAAACCCATTAATCTGAAAGGATCATCCTTATTTTTAGCTTTTTCGATAAACTGAGGTATATTTTTCACATCACCAATTTTCTCAAGCATTTTTATTACTGCCTCATTGGCACCACCATGTGCAGGCCCCCAAAGCGAAGCAATACCAGCGCTTATGCACGCAAAAGGGTTAGCTCCTGTTGAACCAGCTAACCTTACTGTCGAAGTAGAAGCATTTTGTTCATGGTCAGCATGCAATATAAATATCATATCCATAGCCTTGGCCAAAACAGGATTAACCTCATATTCCTCAACTGGCAAAGCAAACAGCATGTGTAGGAAATTTTCGGTATAATCCAGATCATTTTTAGGATAAGTAAAAGGCTGACCAGCTGAATATTTGTGTGCCATAGCCGCTAATGTAGGTATTTTTGCTATCATACGGAAAGCTGCAAGTTCCCTCTGCCCTTCATCTCTTATGTCTAGAGAATCATGATAAAAAGCCGATAATGAAGAAAATGCGCCAGACATAATCGCCATAGGATGAGCATATCTAGGATAACCACGATATAAAAACTGCAATTGCTCATGCACCAATGTATGCTTTCTGATATTATCTACAAACCATTCATATTGTTTCTTATTAGGCAATTCACCATAAAGAAGCAAATAACTTACTTCCATATAGTTACTCTTTTTTGCCAATTCTGCAATGTCATAACCACGATAGCGCAATATACCAACTTCACCATCTATATAGGTAATTTTTGATTCACATGAAGCAGTAGACATAAAGCCAGGATCGTATGTAAAAGCGCCTGTTTGCTTATATAATGATGATACATCTATAACTTCAGGACCTTCTGTGCCGGACAAAACTGAAAAATCAAATGCTGATTTTCCCAGGGATAATTTAGCCATTTTATTAGATGTCATTATCTATAACTCCTTTTTATACCTTAAAAGTCAAAGCACTATACAACTAAAATATTTATCAAACAGCAAAAAAAACAAAGGCCCCCAAACTTTGGAGGCCTTTGTTACAAAATTCGATATAAATTAGGCTTCAGCAGCTATTTTTTCTCTTCTAACTGCATCAATATAAGAAGATCTATCAGTATCTTTCATTTCTATTTCTTGTACGTTACCTCTATGAACTTTATCAGCGCTTTTGCATTGACCGTCAATATAAGCACCATCTTTTACAGAAAGAGATTCGTACATTATAACACCTGTAACTCTGCCGCTTTCAGCAAGAATGATGTTTCTACCTTTAACAAGACCATTAATTTCACCATCAACCTGGATGTTATCAGCAGTCACATCGCCTTTAACGGAACCAGTTCTTCTGATAGTAACTTCACCACAAGTAACGTTGCCTTCTACTTCACCTTCAATCTCTATAGAACCGTTGCAGATAAGATTTCCGACAATCTTTAAATCAGCCGCGATAATTGAGGGAATATCCCCTTTATTACTTGTTGTAGCCACTGGCAAACTCCCCTCTGATATTCTTTGTTTAGAAAACATATTTCCCCGCATTTAAAAAATTTTCAGGATCGTAAGGCTTACCATTATAACGGACTTCATAATGTAAGTGCGCACCTGTACTTCTACCAGTGCTTCCTTCCAAACCTATAACTTTCCCTTTCTCAACCTTCTGGCCTTCTTTTACAAGAATCTGCTGAAGATGTCCATAACGAGTAGTTATACCTGAACCATGGTATATTTCAACCATTCTACCATAAGCTCCATCCATGCTGGCATGAACAACAACACCAGAAGCAGGACTA
>CAZOKN010000039.1:0-17672 GCA_964580525.1 uncultured Rickettsiaceae bacterium | reverse complement strand
ATTCCCCAGAAGACGCTGAGCTTCCACGAGCACAGTGATGATCATAAAAAAGAGATTCAGCGCATCACTGATTAAATGGCCGCCGATCAACAAAAATTAGAGGATGATAAAAAAAAAGCCATCGAGGCTTCGGAGCTTGCGGCATCAAAACGCAGAAACGACCAGCTTTTAGAACTTGAGAAAAAATATCTCAAGGAAAGTGAAGATTTAACCTTAACCGCTCAACAGAAAATCTTAAAAGAATCTGAGGAGCGCAAAAAGCAAATCTTGGCTTTAAACAAAGGTGGTGAAAATAGCGATAGTGCAAAAGAGGCTTTATTTGCGCTAGATAAATCAACCAAAGCCAAACTTGTTGATGCTGATAAAACAGACCGCAACACTGTTACACCGCAAGAAGATGCTCGTAAAAAAGCCATTGAGGATATTAACAGGGAGATACTTCGCACCAAGCCATCATTTGAGCAAGCAAAGGCTGCACTTGATGATTGGAAGGCAAACCTTATTGAAAACTTGGGTGGTGCAACTGAAGAAAACCAAAAATATATTGATCAGATTGAGCAGATTTACACTGTTCGCCTGAAAGAGATTTATAACAAATCTCAAACCGATAGTGAAAGTTGGGCTGATGGTGCAAGCCGCGCTTTGCAACGCTATGCAGATGATGCAACTAACGCTTCTAAAAATGCTGAGATGGTTTTTAGCAATGCTTCAAAAACCATTGAAGATACGCTGGTGGATATGGCAACCACTGGTGAATTCAGCATGAAGAAGTTGGGCGATGCTCTAAAATCTATCGCTCAAGATGTTTTAAGGGCAACTATTCGCCAGCAAATAACTGGTCCGCTGGCTGGTGGTTTATCAAGTGGTTTGGGTTCATTGTTCAGTTCTGGCGCAGGTGCTGCCGCTGGAAGTGCTGGCGGAGCTGGTGGTATTGCCAGTTTGTTTGCTTCATTCTTCCATGATGGTGGTGAGGTTGGAATAACGCACACAAGGGCAAGCGTGTTTCCAGCTTCAATGTTTGCAAATGCTCCAAGGTTTCATAAAGGGCTTATGCCAGATGAATTTCCAGCAATTCTGCAGAAAGGTGAAACGGTGCTTCCTAGAAACTCAAAAATGGGTGGCGTGAATATGGTGTTTAACATCTCAACACCAAACGCTCAGAGCTTTAAGGAATCACAAGGGCAGATCATGGCAAAATATGCAACCACACTTCAACGCTATAAAAACAGAAATAACTAATGGCTTTTCACGAGATACAATTTCCGCCGAAGATTGCGTATGGTGCAAGCGGTGGTGCAGAGTTTAATACTTCAATCAGCACCACCTTTGCAGGCTTTGAACAGCGCAATATCAACTGGCAAAAATCTCGCGGCAAGTGGGATATTTCAACTGGCATTAAAACCAAAAGCGATATGGATTCTGTTATTGCATTCTTCCGTGCAAGATATGGCAAGGCTCATGGTTTTAGGTTTAAAGATTGGAGCGACTACCAAGCAACAGGGCAAGTTTTAGGAACTGGCAATGGAACTCAAACAGCATTTCAGCTGGTTAAAAATTATATCAGCGGTGCTGGCAGTTATGCGCGGGAAATTAAAAAGCCAGTTGCTGGAACTGTTCAAATTTACCTGAATGCAGTTTTGCAAACTTCAGGTTTTACAATCAACACAACAACTGGGGTGGTTACATTTTCAACTGCACCAGCAAGTGGTGTGGTGGTAAGTAGCGATTTTGAATTTGATGTGCCGGTGCGGTTTGATACCGACCAAATTTCAGTTCGTGCAGACGGACCAGGCATATTTACTTGGGATTCAGTTCCAATTGTGGAGATTAGGGTATGAGAACAGCTTCAGCAAATTTAACCGCGCATCTGCAGGGTGAAGTTACTAGCCTTGCAATCTGTTGGAAGTTAACACTAACCAACGGCACTGTGATGGGTTTTACAGATCACACTTCAGATTTAACAATCTCATCTGTTTTGTATAAAGCCTCAAGTGGATTCTCACCAACGAGCATTGAAACGAAAGATAAATTCTCAGTTGATAACCTCGATGTTGCTGGTGTGATAGATTGTTCAGCTATCACCGAAGCAGACTTGATGTCTGGCATTTATGATTATGCTGAAGTTGAAATCTTCATGGTGAATGTTTTGGATTTAACGCAGGGAATAATTCTGCACCGCCGTGGTTGGGTTGGTGAGATTAGTTTAAAAAACAATCAGTTTATTGCAGAAGTTCGAGGGCTTTCTCAAAAGTTACAGCAGAATATTGTTGAACTTTACAGCCCCACTTGCCGCGCAATATTCTGTGATACAAGATGCAAACTCAGCAAGCCAACTTACACTTTTGCTGGCACAGTTACAGCCGTAACTAGCAGGCAGATATTTACCAACTCCGCCATGCTTCAAGCGGCTGGATATTTCTCAAGCGGTGAAATTAACTGGCTAACTGGTGCAAACGCTGGGCGAAAAATGGAGGTGAAAGAATTTGCTTCAGGGCGGTTTAATATGGTGCTTCCTATGCCGAAAAATATTGCGGTGGGTGATACATTCAACGCCATTGCTGGTTGCGATAAAACCTTCAACACTTGTTACAGCAAATTTAATAACGCAGTAAATTTTAGAGGTGAGCCCCATGTGCCAGGGAATGATAAAATGCTGGCAACAAGCTCAACCGCAAATGAAATAACAAGGGTTTAGAATATATAATACAACAAGTTATAAATTGTTATTTATATCTTTACTTACAAGTTATAAATTGTTATAATATACTTATTCAACAAGTTATAGATTGTATTATGGCAAAAAAGTTTAAAAATCTACAATTAACAACTCTAAGCAATCATATTGCTGAAATAAAGTTTTGTGAAAGACCATCTGATGGTTGGATTGCTGCCGTTAGAAAATCTTTATCTATGCCTGTAAACTTGCTTGCAAAAAAAGTTGGTATGAGTCAGCAAGCATTATCAAACCTTGAAAAAAATGAAGTTGATGGAACAATCACAATAAAATCTCTCCGTAAAGTTGCTGAAGGCATGAATTGCAAATTAGTTTATGCGATAGTTCCAAATGAGGGCAACCTAGAAGATATTGTTAAAAAACAAGCTATCAAAAAAGCATATGGAATTGTTAATCCAGTTAATCATAGCATGATGCTTGAGGCGCAGGAAGTTGGCAATAAGGATAAAAAAATTCAAGAAGTGGCAGACGAACTTGCACAAAACTTGAACTCTAAACTTTGGGAATAAATACTGGTGTTACTATGATAAATTACTATTACATTGCTGGTCAAACGCCACTTGATGAGGAAGAAAAGCTGGAGCTAATTCCTAGCATAATAACTCGTGAGGATTTAGATAATTTTGAACAGGAAAATATTCTTGAAGCAAGAAAATGGTTGATGAATAAAACCACTCTTTCTAAGCAAGATATTTTCAGTGAAGAATTCTTAACAAACCTGCACAAGCGAATGTTTAAGCATGTTTGGAAATGGGCTGGTAGGTTTCGTAAAACTAATAAAAACATTGGCGTTGAATATTACACAATTCCAACGGAGCTGAAAAAATTATTAGATGATGCGGATTATTGGATTAAAAATAACACTTATTCTATTCAAGATATTGCAATAATTTTTCATCATCGCTTGGTAAAAATCCATCTTTTTGCAAATGGTAATGGCAGGCATGCAAGATTTGTAGCAGATGCAATTATAGCAAAGTATAATGCATCAAAATTAAGCTGGGGCGGAAATTCTGATTTAACAAAACCAGATGATGTTCGAAAAAGTTATATCACTGCTTTAAGAGAAGCCGACCAAGGAAATTACGAGCCTTTGATAAAGTTCGCAAAGTCTTAATCTAAAAAACCTCAAAAAAAATGACAAACGATATTACAGTGCAAGCTCGCACATGGCTTGGCACGCCCTTTCACCATCAAGCACGCTTGAAGGGAAAAGGTTGCGATTGCCTTGGGCTTATTGTTGGCGTGGTTGATGAGCTTGGTTTGGTAGATGAAAGCGGCAGGCTTTTATCCAGCTATGATGAAATAAATTATTCAAAAGAACCAGATGGAAAATATCTGATTCAAAAACTCGAAAACATTCTTGATGAGGTTAACCCTTCAGAAATCAAAGCTGGTGATCTGGCTTTATTTAAGATGGGTAACAATCCACAGCACCTTGCAATCATCACAGATTATCAGGGTGGTTTGGGAATGATACATTGTTACGCTCAAGCGCGAAAGGTGGTTGAGCATCGCTTTGATGAAAATTGGCAAAAAAGATTATTTAAGGTTTACAGATGGCATCAGTTGTAATTGCAGTAGCGGTTAATTATGCGCTTTCCAGAATATTTGCGACCACCGCAAGGGTTCATCAGGAAGGTTCAAGATTCACCGACTTAAGCGTGCAATCATCAACTTATGGCAAGGCAATTCCTCTGGTTTATGGCAATAGCAGAATTGCTGGAAACTTAATCTGGGCAAATCCAATTAAGGAACATGTAACCACTACAACACAAAGCACAGGCGGTGGTAAAGGTGGCGGTGGTGGTGTTGAAAGCTCAACAACAACTTATACTTACACAGCAGATTTTGCAGTGAGTATTTGCGAAGGTGCTATCACAGAACTTGTTCGTGTGTGGGCTGATAGTAAACAGCTAGATTTATCGCAAGGTGAATACACGCTTTATTATGGCGATGAAACGCAACTGCCAGATAGCCACATTGCATCTTTCTTTCCAGCTGGTCAAACTCCAGCTTATCGAGGCATGGCTTATGTGGTGGTGAAAAACTTCCCACTTGCAGACTATGGCAACCGCATTCCTAACTTCACTTTTGAGGTTAGACGCACCATGAAAAAGCCAAATGATTTGGAAGATAAAATCACCGAGATAACAATAATCCCTGGTGCAGGTGAATATGTTTATGACACTACAGTTCAAGAAAAGCAAAATGGGCAAACCGCAGTTAATGGCACATTCATTCAATCTGGCAAGGTTACAAAATTAAACCTCAACAACCTAAATAATCAGGCGGATGTTTTAACTGCCCTTGATAATTTAGAAGCAACCTTGCCGAATATTGAGTGGGTTTCGGTGGTGGTGAATTGGTTTGCAGATTCCATAAACCCTGCAACCATGTTAATCAAACCAGCGATGGAATATAACGCAACTGGCGTGCGTGTTCTGCCTGATGATTGGGTGGTTGGAAGTTTTAACCGCACTAATGGTCATGTGATTTTAACGCTTCCAAGTGGTGCGCCAACTTTCGGTGGAACGCCAACAGATAAAAGCATTATCCGTTTATGCCAAGAGCTTAAAAACAGAGGCTATAATGTTTTATTCTATCCAATGCTTCAGGTGGATACTATCACGCCACTTAGCAAGCCTTGGCGTGGAAGAATAACTCCTGCAAGTGTTGGTGATGTAACCAACTTCTTCACAAGCACTTATGGCTATAACGCTTTTATAAACCATTATGCAAACCTGCAAGTTGGTGGTGTTTATCTTAAAAACATCATTGATGGATTTATGCTTGGTTCAGAGATGGTGGGGTTAACCCAATATAGCAACGCCGCTGGAAGTTACCCTGCGGTTACGCAATTAAAAACTCTAGCAGCTTCTGTTAAAACTGCCGTGGGTGCTGGTGTTAAAGTTACTTACGGAGCTGATTGGAGCGAATATCATTCAGTTAATGGCTGGTATAATCTTGACCCATTATGGGCAGATTCCAACATCGATATAGTTGCGATAGATTGTTACTTTCCATTAACGCCAGATCTTCCACAAAGCCAGATAGATTATCAAGCAATCTATGATGGTTGGACAGAAGGCGAAGGCTGGGATTATTATTGGAACGCACTCCGCACTGTGCAAACCAATTATGGCGCACCAACTTACGCTTGGAAAAATGTAAAAAATTGGTGGAATTCAATCCATACAAACCCGAATGCGGTTAACACTGCATGGACAGCAAAGATGAAACCAGTTTGGTTTTCTGAACTTGGCTTTCCATCAGTTGATGGTTGCTCAAACCAGCCAAATGTTTTTATTGACCCTGATTCGGTGGAAAGTTTTTATCCAAGGGCAAGCCGTGGCAGAATAGATTTTCTAGCGCAACGCCAAGCCTTAGATGCTTCAATTGATTTTTTAGATGATCAGAATGCACTAGAGCCAAACTTTGTGCCAAGGAAATTCATCTGGACATGGGATGCTCGTCCGTTTCCATATTTCCCTGATTTACTTTCAGTTTGGGCAGATGGTGGCAACTGGAAAACTGGACACTGGATACAAGGCAAGCTGGGCTTATCAAACCTTGGGCAGATTGTTGCAGATCTGCTTGGCAAGGTTGGATATGACAACACCATGTATGATGTTACAAGGCTCACTGATCTTGTATCAGGCTTTGTGGTATCAAGCAGGCAAACTGTAAGGGCTTGTTTAGAGCAACTTGCCAGTACTTACTTTTTTGATTGCGTTGAAAGCGATGGTATTCTGAAATTTATAAAACGAGGAACTGTTTCAAATACTACAATTGATTTTACAGAGCTTGTTTCAGAGGAAGACCACAACGAAACTTTCAATATAACCAGAACGCAAGAGCTGGAACTACCAAGACAAGTTGATGTAATTTATATTAACCGCAACACAGATTACCAAACAGGAACGCAAAGTTCTCAAAGGCAAACTGTTCGCGCGGTGGATTATTTAACAATCAATTTGCCGATAGTGATGGCAGATCAGGAAGCTAAAATTATTGCAGATGTTAGTTTGTATAATGCGTGGGTTGGCAGAAGCCAATATAGCTTTAAGCTCAGCCCAAAGTATTCATTACTAGAACCAACTGATGTAATAACTGTAACTAAAGATGGTGCTTCTTATGTAATTCGCATTAACGGCACCAAGCTGGTTAGAAACGGCATTCAGGAAGTTGCAGGCATTGCGGAAGATGTTAGCAGTTATGATTTTTATAACCCTGCTGGAAACTCTCCCGCAAATTTAACGCCGCCAGTTACAATTTCAGATACTCGGTTGGAACTGATGGATTTACCAGCCTTTCCAACTGATAACCAAACTGATGCTTTTCTGAAATATTGCGTGGTGGGCTTGGGTGCAAATTGGGGTGGTTCTGCTGTTTATCGTTCAGATGATGGAGGCTCTAACTACGCTTTGATGCAGGCTTTAACGGCTCAAGCAACTGTTGGTTCGGTTTTAAATAACATTCCAGCAGGCACAATCTACACTTGGGACGATATAACCACGATAGATGTTTTGCTAACTTATGGAAGCCTGCAAAGTGTAACTGATATTGCGGTTTTAAATGGTGCTAATGTTTGCGTGGTTGGTGATGAGATAATTCAATTTGCAAACGCAACGCTGATAGACACCAACAAATATCGTTTATCAAGGTTGTTGAGAGGCAGGCTTGGCACTGAATGGGCTGTTGGAACTCACACTGCATCTGAGCGGTTTATTGCGCTTTCAAATGCGGTGGCAAGAGAGGCGATGGCTGCTTCTGGCTGGGGTGTATCAAAAAAATACAAGCCAGTTACAGTTGGCTCAACACTTGGTGCAACGGCTTCACAAGATTACACTTACAATGCAAAAGCATTAAAACCATATTCACCAGTTCACATTACTGGCACTCGTGATGGTTCTGCAAATCTAACTATCAACTGGAAGCGCAGAACCAGAATTGGTGGTGATTGGCAGAATAATGTTGATGTTCCGTTGTTTGAGCAATCAGAAGCCTATGAGGTGGATATAATGCAAGGTGCAACAGTTAAACGCACAATAAGCGGATTAACCACACCAACTGCAACATACACCGCCGCACAACAGGTGGCAGATTTCGGTGCAACGCACTCTTCAGTTACTGTGAATATTTATCAGCTCTCGGCTTTAGTTGGAAGGGGTTATGCAGGTAATGCAATAATTTAAACATTAGAGCTTTGACAATAAAAAGCCAGTATACTATCCTTTGCAATGAGGGGGCTCGAAATCCCCGTATAATTACGATTATTTTAGTAGGCTCGTATCAACAAGCCCTGCTTCCGCACGCACGCTCACTGCGTCGGGAGTAGGCTAATACAACACCCGCAAGGGAAATAAGCCTGCGCCCTTATACGGCGATTTCGAACTCCCGACACCATAGCTTGGTGTAACTTAGGCAAAATCCAAAAAGGTTTTGCCTACAAGGGAGCAGATAAAATGATTTCGGAAGACTTGATTAATCAACTCGTGGGGATCAATCTTAAGTTTTTAAGAAGAATAAAAAAAGTTTCTCAAAAAGAATTGGGTGAAGCGTTGGGTGTAACAGCTCAGCAAATCCAAAAATACGAATCTGGAAAAAACTCAATAAATTCTGCAAAATTACTACTAATTAGCGTTAAACTTTCTTGTAAGGTGGAAGATTTCTTTGCTACTGAAAGAAAGGTGCCTCGCAAAAGGAGGATTCGCAAATGAAATACAGGGGTTGGAATGAACCACCTCAATCTAAGTTGGTATATTTTATTTGTGGATTGCTAGGTGGATTTACAGGTTTTTACAATTTTCCAGGCTGGTTATTAGTTGGCGAAAATCTACTAACCTTAAATCAGGTTTTTATACTATCTTCATTAGCTGGTATTGCATTAGGTTTATATCTAGTTTTTGAAAAAGAAGAATAAAATTAATTACATAAATAAAATTTAAAAAGCCCCTCATTGCAGGGGTTTTTTTATGCCTAAAATCTGGAGAAAAATATTATGCCAAATAACACGGACAGAATTGGTCTGCCATATATCCTGCAATCTCAATCTCAGAAAGAAGTTACCCATAATGATGGGCTTGGATTGCTTGATATGTTGGTGCAAGCGGTGGTGCAGCAGGTAAGCCTTAACACGCCACCAGCTTCACCAGTTTTGGGTGATTGCTATATTGTTGGTGGTGCGCCAACTGGTGTTTGGGTTGGTAGCTCCAACAAAATTGCTCAGGCGATAACTGGTGGCTGGAGGTATTACACAGCTTTCAACGGCTTATCAGTTTTTAATATCACTGATAGCACCATCTATCGCTTTAACGGCACGGTATGGGCAAGCACTGCAATTTCATTATTGCAAAACCTTTCCATGCTGGGCATCAATGCAACCGCAGATGCAACCAACAAACTGAGTGTTAATAGCTCTGCCATATTGTTAAACAATATCGGCAACGGCATTCAAATTAAAGTTAACAAAAATGCGACTGGTGATAGTGCATCATTTTTATTTCAAACTGGGTTTTCTGCTCGCGCGGAGTTTGGTTTGCTGGGTGATGATAACTTCACGCTTAAAGTTTCACCGAATGGCTCAACATTTTTTGATTCACTAAAAATGCTGGCAGCTAGTGGCAGGGTCGCCCTTAAATCAAACGGCTCTGGCTTAAGTGCGGCTGGCACGACACAAGCCACCGCAACGATAATTACTAAGCAAACCAATCAGTTCACAACTGTTGCCGCTGGGCAAGGTGCAATCCTTCCTTCACCAGAGCAAGGTGAAGTAATTTTTGTTGCCAATGGTGGTGCAAGTGCGCTCAATATTTATCCAGCTGTTGGGCATAGCATAAATGCACTTGCCGCAAATGCTGCATTCTCCTTAGCTGTTGGCAAAAACGCCATAATTTGGGCAGCTACAACAACCAAGTGGTATGTAAATTTAAGCGCATAGAAAGGTTTAATATTATGACAGTAAAACATAAATTTATTTCAAATAAATCCGATGGTATCGACCCCGACAAAATTAAACCTTCCAATTGGAATGATGAGCATGATGTTGAGATTGATTTATCTAGCCCTGAAGCAACTGGCATTTTACCAATAGATAAAGGTGGCACCGGTGGTGATTCAGCAGAAGCAGCAATTGCAAATTTGCTATCAACTCAAAATCTAAATTACAATCCTGACACTTCAACTTTGCTGATTGCAGGTGGCAACCCTGAATTTCCAAGAGAAATAAAAAGAGCGTTTCCAGAACAATCAGCAGACCTTGAACAATGGCAAAATGAAAAAGGAATCGTTCTTTCTGCTATTTCAAAAAATGGTGCTTTCAAACCTCCAACGCTTTCAGATGAAGCTGCTGAAAATAATACAATTTACTTCAGTTTAGAATCAAACGCCTTGGCTTACAAAGATTTTGAAGGGCGGGTTTACATATTATCAAGGTGATGTTTCATGGACGGATTTCAAGAAGATGCTTTTCAGCAAGACAGCTTTGATTCGCTCATTCAAATAATTGAACCAGCTCCAGAAAATATAATCAAAAAATCTGCACAATCATTTGCTCAAGTGAAGGCGCAAAAAAACCTGGTGGTTGCAAGAAAGCAGGACATCAAAGTTCACAAAATCAACAACACAATAACTGTTCCAAAAAACGGAGATATTCATGGGAATTGAACGCAAATACAAAGACCCAAACGAAACAATTACTTTCGGGGTGGATTGGAGCGAATATTTAGGTGCGGCAACCATAAGCTCTAGCAGTTGGATAATTCCAACTGGTGTTACGCAGGTCGCCTCCAGCAACACTACCAGCAAGGCAACCATTATGCTTGGTGGTGGAACGCTTGGAAATATTTATCGAATTACAAACCGCATCAACACTTCTGCAGGTGAAATGCTGGATCAATCAATCGACATAGAGGTTATAGAAAAATGACAATTCCAATCATAAAAATCAGAGATGAAGATGTTGCCGCTCACCTAGCTGTGATGCAGGAACAAATCGAGCAACTCACAAAAACAGTTGATGTTTTAACAACCGAAGTGAAGGCACTCACAGCCCTTGCCAACCAAGGCAAAGGAAGCCTCAGAATGTTGCTTCTTATAGGCACAATCTGGACTGGCTTAATCGGCTTTTTAGGCTTCGCACTTTCACACATAACATGGAGATAATTTTATGCTTACAATACTTGCAAGCCTGCTGGGCTTTTTAGGTTCTGCCTTTCCTGAGTTTTTAAAAATATGGCAAGATAAATCAGATAAAAAACATGAGTTGATGCTTCTGCAAATGCAGATGGAACATCAAAAACAAGGACACACCGAACGCTTGGCAGAAATAAACGCCAACGCAGATATTGCTGAAAGTGCCGCTATATACAAAACCTATTTAACAAACATCACTTGGGTTGATGCGCTCAACGGAACTGTTCGCCCTGTTATCGCTTACAGCTTTTTCTTGCTTTATACTGGCGTTAAAATTCTGCAATTCAACGCCAATATGCCTTGGCTTCTATGGACAGAGGAAGACCAAGCCATCTTCGCTGGCATCATCAGCTTTTACTATGGTCAAAGGGCAATGAATAAAATCAGGGGTGGGAAATAGCCAGCCAACAAATTAACCTTCAAAACACAACGCGCTGAAAGATGGCAATTTTTATGATGCGATACACTCATGTTCATTGCAATCAATGCGTAGCTCATCAATGCAAAGCGGCGCTTCCATTAGACGACAATAGTATCCTTCAGCTTTTTTATTTTGCTCAAAGTATTTGCAACTAAAACACATCCGCTGATGCGGGATAAGTCTCTGACTTTCCATAGTTCTTAGTAGGTTTATTAGTGCATCCCACAATGCCTGTTTTTGCGGAGTTGAGAGTGTGTTCACTGAATCCAAAAACGGGGTCGCATAGCTTGCAATTAGTACAGCCTCATTGCTGCCTTTGGCAGTCAGCGTAATACTATAACCACGAGCATCTTCTTTGCTTGCAGTTTTTTTAATCAGTTTTTTAGTGAGTAAGGCTGCGATTGCATCACTAATCGTTGGCTTTGTAACACGAAGCTGTTCAGCGAGTTGCGATACACTAGCAGTGTTTCGTCTATGAGCAAAGTGCAGTATTTGCGCCTGCAATGGAGATAAGCTATGCTCATGCCCAGTGCGGTTTAATGCTGACCTGCTAGATGTATGAATCCGCTCAAGTGCAGAGAATATTTTTTCTTCCAGCCCAATTTCTTGCATAATCTCCTACCTAAATGGATTTGGACAACCTTCCATCTGTAAAATAAAATGCCCAGATTTGATAATTTCTGCTTCAACAACAGGATGTGCTTTTTCACTATGGCAGAAATTACACCTTTCAGACTTAAGTTCATCTTCTGGCTCACCAATAGATTTCAAAAACGCTCGCGCGTAGTTCAATGCAGATTCCTTACTGCCGCCATTTGGCAAAAACACATCAAAATGAATAGTTTTTCCAGACTTAGAAACGGCATATGTATCATAAACATCTATTTTCATATTAATTCTCTCATGGGAAAGGCGAGTAGCAACACTATTCTACTCGCCGTTAATCAAATTTATGCAACTGCTTTTTTTACATCATCCATGCTTGCACCGTAATTGATGTGTAAAACATTACCACCAATAACTAGTGCAGGAACAGATTTAACACCTGCTTTTTCAGCTTCAGCAATTCTATCTTTAGCATTTCCAAAGTGAACTACCTCAAGCTGAACTTTAGCTTTATCTACAATGTCTAGAACTTGTTGCTCTGCAGATACACATACTGGGCAACCAGCATGATAAAAAACGGCTTTTGAAGACATGATATACTCCTCTAGTTAAGTCTAACTTAATTGTTAAGACCCCTATATAATAAGGAGTCCTAACTATAAATCAAGAGTAAAAAATATGCGTAAAATTACCAACCAAGGCTTAGAGCTTATAAAATCTTTTGAGAGCTTTTTTCCCATTATTTACATCTGCCCAGCTGGATATCCAACCATCGGTTATGGTCATGTAGTATTGGAAAATGAGCGAGAAAAATTTGCCAAAGGCATAAATCGGTCTCAGGCTCTAAATTTGCTAGAAGCAGATATTGCTAGTGCCAGTAAATCTGTTTTGCGCCTTATTAATGTTCCACTTACAGATGGGCAGTTTGATGCGCTGGTGTCTTTCACATTCAATCTTGGTGGTGGTGCTTTGCAGCGTTCAACACTTCGCCGCAAAGTAAACCGCCAAGAGCATGAAGATGTTCCAGCCGAATTCTTAAAATGGGTTTGGGCTGGTGGAAAGAAATTAGATGGATTGGCAAAAAGAAGAAATTTTGAAAGGTTGCTTTACCTAGATCAAGGAGATTCTTTTTTTTTCATAAGATAAATTTAAATTTTAGGAAAAAGTATGGAACATAAGCAGCAAGTTAGATATTCGCGGCATTTGATATTGCCAGAAATCGGTAAAATTGGGCAAAGTAAATTGCTAAAATCATCTGCATTGGTGATTGGTGCTGGTGGACTTGGAAGCCCTGCATTGTTTTATCTTGCGGCTAGCGGTGTTGGCAGAATTGGGGTTGTTGATGGTGATAGAGTTGAAATTTCAAATCTGCAAAGGCAGATACTCCACGAAACTTCAGATGTAGGTAGATTAAAAGCTGAAAGTGCAAGAGATAGTTTGGAAGATCTTAATCCTGATTTGCAAATTGAAGCTATTACTAAAAGATTAACCGCAGAAAATGCAGAAGAAATTATCAGTAAATATGATGTAGTACTTGATGGTTCAGATAATTTTGAAACCAGATTTTTAGTTAACGATATTTGTCTAAAACTAAAAAAACCACTCGTTTCGGCGGCAATATTAAGGTTTGAAGGACAAATTTCTGTATTTAACTTAAATGAGAAATCTCCTTGTTACAGATGTTTATACGCAGATATTCCGCCAGAAGGAACTATGCCAACCTGTGAATTAAATGGAGTTTTTTCACCTTTAGCAGGAATGGCAGGAACAATGCAAGCGGCAGAGGCGTTAAAAATACTGGCTGGGCTTGAGAGTACATTGAACGTGCACCTGTAATTCCGCCAATTAATTTTCTGTAGTTGATTCACATCAAGCAATATCCGTTAAAAAAACATAGCATTTCAGTGTTTTGTGAATTTTAATAAGGCATATTAGATGGCTACAAAAAAGGGATTAGATAGTGTATCAGTACTGGAATTGGCAAGTGATGATCCGTTTAAAAGATTTTCCAGCTGGTATAATGAGTCTAAAAAATTAGGATTAAAAGAGCCAAATGCGGTGTGTTTAGCAACGGCATCTAAATGCGGTGCGCCAACTTCTAGAATGGTGTTGCTAAAAGAATTTAACGAAAATGGTTTTGTAATTTATACTAATTTAAACAGCAGAAAGGGTAAAAATGTTAAAGAAAATCCACAAGCATCACTTTGTTTTTACTGGTCTGATTTAGGTAAGCAGATAAGAATTGAAGGCGCTGTTATAAAAGTTAGTGATGAGGAAGCAGATGCTTATTTTTCTTCAAGACCATTCAAAAGTAAGGTTGGAGCATGGGCATCAAAACAATCGGAAATAATGAAAAGTAGAAAAGATTTTCTAGCAGATATAGCTAAATATACTGCAAAATGGGCGATTGGAGGTGTTGAGCGCCCACCTCACTGGACTGGAATTAGAGTAATACCTGATTATTTTGAGTTTTGTACAGATGGGCGTTTAGATATTCCAACTAGACAAGTTTATAAATTAATAGAAGAAAGTTGGTATAGCGGCTTGCTCTATCCATAAGATTTTGTATATGATAGCATTTTTATTTTTTATTGTTGCGCTTTTTTATGCCGCAGTAGGGTTTGGTGGCGGAAGTTCATATCTTGCGCTTTTGGTAATGTGGAAAATTCCTTATGAGGTAATTCCCGTTATAGCTTTGCTGTGCAACATTATAGTGGTTTCGGGTAATAGTCTTAATTATATCAGGAAAAATCTTCTAAGGTTTAATTTGATCGCACCACTTGCGCTTACTTCAATTCCATTTGCGTTTATTGGCGGAAGGATTTTGGTTGGAAAAGAATTATTTGTAATGATTCTATTTTTTACCCTTCTTATTGCTGGGTTAAGGTTATTAATAAAGCATAAATCTTATGATGATTCACCTGAAAGATATAAGGTTTTGCCTTTCAAAATAAGCTTGATTATTGGTTCTATATTAGGTTTTTTAGCTGGCATTACAGGTATAGGTGGCGGCATATTTTTATCACCAATTTTGTATTATTTTAAAGCTGGTTCGCCTAAGCAAATTTCGGCGGTGGCTTCAATGTTTATCTTATTAAATTCTATCTCGGGATTAATTGGGCAGTTAAGCAAAGGAGTTCCGACGGAGTTAGTTAGTCAATATTGGTATTTACCATTATTTGCGCTAATTGGCGGACAGATTGGAAACCTGATAGTGATAAAATTTGTTCCAGCAAGAATCGTTGCTCTGCTAACGGCTTTGTTAGTGCTGTTTGTAGCGGGAAATTTAGGGTTTAAGATTTGGAGGTAATAAAAAACTTGCCTACTTGACCTGAATCAATGAGAATGATTATCAACAACATCTAATATCCTTATAAATTAAGGAGTAAGTGATGTTAAAAGAAATAACGGGATTATTTATAACTATATTGGCATTTTGGCATTTATTGGCTTTTGCATACGGAATAGTTTTTATTCATCTATCTTTGAAGAGCATCTTCAAACAGATAGAATATGATAATAGATGGTCAAAGATTATAAGAGCAGCAGATCTTCATTTGTGGCTATCTGGCATAGCACTAATTTTATTAGGTATATATGATAAGGGTTTTGCTCTATACATATCAAACCCTAAATTATGGTGTAAAGTAACGGTGGTTGTTATATGGCTAGTTTCTAGCAAGTTAATGCATAAATATGGCATACCAGAATTAATAAAAGGGAATGCAAAGCCAATGATAAATTTTTGCTCTGTAAATGTTAGTTGTTGGATTTATGGTGCAATTTTAGGATGCGCAAAGCCATTAGCATATGGAGTTGTTTCGTATCCAAATTTTATTAGTGGGTTTTTGATACTGAATTTAATAGTTTTTCTTGGGTTGAATTATTTTAGAAATCTAAAATCTAAGGCTTTTTCCTAACATCTACTTCTAAAGCAATTTTAACACTAATTCCATTTTTAGAAATAAATTCGTCTTCAATTCCATCACGAGATGGTAGTTGTTTTTGAAATTTTGAAAGAGTTCCAGCATCTACAAAAAGTACAATCTGTTTGTCACCCTCTTTAAGTTGCAAAGGCGTTTCAATATCTTCAACAAAAATTAGATATTTTTGAATTGAGCTTTGCAAAGGAGATTCCATAACTAAGCATTCATTTTCAATTAATTCTGAAAGTTCATCATTGGTAATACGAAATCTAACTTGGTTTTTACTAATTTTTATATTCATTTGCTACCTCTCTCCATTCTTCTGGCGTGTTGGTATTCGCAAGTCCACGAACCATTTTTTCGGGAGCTTTAATTATTTTCACATTCAAATCTTTTAAAAAAGCTTTTACCGAAATATCTTTGTCATTTTTCAGCTCTTTATTTATTTTTCTGGAATATTTTAAAGTTTCTTCATCAATCTTTATGCAAAGAGGAAGGGGATTATTTTGAAAATGGCTAATATCAAAATTGCCATCTTCAATTAGCATCTTTACTAAATCTGGTGAGAATAACGGCATATCAACAGGAACAATCACCGCTTGTTTATACTTTCTGGTATAACACTCCATAAGGCTTGAACAGATGCCGCCAACAGGACCTTTATTCGGGTATAAATCTACAATTTTAGGGAATCCATCAACATCACCACTTACATAAATATCTTTCTTTTCTATTCCTGAATGCCTTAAAACATTGGCAATATAATCAACAAGCCTAAACTCACCCATTTGCAAAAGGGCTTTGTTGCTTCCCATTCTAGAAGATTTTCCACCAACTAAAACAACTCCAGCTGTATAATTATCTTGCACCACCTACCTCATGGTTACTATTTAAAGAAGTTCCTTCAATCCATTCATCATCGCCATCTAAGTAATGTTCTTGCTTCCAAATAGGTACGCGAGTTTTTAACTCTTCAATTATATACCTACAAGCCTTAAAGGCGGCATCACGGTGTGGTGAACCAACGGCTATAACAACGCTAATACCACCAATTTCTAATTTGCCTTTGTAATGCTCAATAAAGCACTTAATTCTATCATCAAATTTTTGCATGGCTTCTTCGCATAGTTGCCTCATAACATTACAAGCAAGCGGGTCATAGGCAGTATAACTTACGGCATTAACGGGTTTTCCAAGATTATGATTTCTAACCCTGCCAACAAACATATCCATTGCACCATTTTCTGAAGCATCTACAAAATCAAAAGCTTTTTGGATAGATAAAGTTTCTTCGCTAATTCCTACATAAAACTTAGACATTCTAACCCCCACAAACTGGTGGCAAAATCGCTAAATTAGTATTTTTTGTAATTATATGATCTTGCTTTAACACCTCTTTTTCATCAGCAAAAACTGATGCATCTAAAACTTTTTGATGTTTAAAATCAGGAAATTTGTTTGCTAGATTACTTTTTAAAACATCAAGTATTTCTTTAATATTTGAACCAGATGGAACGCTTAATATAAGCGGCTCATTTCCTGAAAAATTACTTAAGATTCCAAACATATTGATTTCAATATTTACGCTGCTTTGCATAAGACCTCATGATTTATAGTAAAAAACAATTGATTGGATTTATATGGAATAACCGCAACCTTAGAACCTGCTCTTACTTCTGTTATAGCTTCATCTAAAACTACCCATGCGTTGCTTTCCGCCATCGGGCTTATTTTGAAGGATTCCTGACCGTTTGAAATAGAAACTAGTAAATTACCTTCTTTCAGCTCC
>CAZOKN010000038.1:0-17914 GCA_964580525.1 uncultured Rickettsiaceae bacterium | reverse complement strand
TTTTCGGCAAAAGAATCATAATTTATAGTAACTTCACTGCCACACGTTACCCTGCCGCCCTGTCCCATGATATAATCAATACTAGTAATTGCTTTATCAGATCCCGCCATAATTAATGGAACTTCTCGATCAGAATATTTCTTTTTTAAAGCCTGCTCCTGCAGCGCAGTAACAACTGCCCTTCCCTCATCAGTATTTTGTAATTTTTCAGCTATAGCATTTACAGGGTGAGTAAAAATTTGCAGCCCAGATTTTTTCGCAGCCTCAAAACCGGAATCAGTAGGATTTTTCAAATCAGAAGAGCTTTTTCCACTCGGATAGCTGATATAGGCATATAAAACGAAGCCTATTAGTATAAACGTGAAAGGTCTTTTAGGTACTAAACGCATTTTCTAACCACACAATTTGTTTGGTAGTCTTATAATATAATTGCACATCATAAGTGTAAAGCGTAAGCAGTTACTCAATAAACCTAAACATTAAACCGGAAATGCACTACATCACCATCCTGCATAATGTAATCTTTACCTTCAAGGCGCATTTTGCCTGCATCTTTACAGCCATTTTCTCCAGAATATTTAACATAATCATCGTAAGAAATTGTCTCAGAGCGTATAAAACCTTTTTCAAAGTCAGTATGGATAACACCCGCAGCCTTTGGCGCAGTTGAACCTTTGCTAAGCGTCCAGGCATGTGCCTCTTTTGGACCAATAGTAAAGAATGTTATAAGCTCAAGCAATTCATACCCAGTACGTATAACACGGCTAAGGCCTGTTTCTTCCAAACCAAGTGAGCTAAGGAATTCCAATTTTTCTTCTTCAGTTGCCAAAGATGCAATTTCCTGCTCGATCTGCGCAGAAATAATTACATGTGCGGCTTTTTCTTTCTTAGCTTTTTCGAGGATTTTTTTGGAATATTCATTACCTTCAACAGAATCACCTTCCGCCACATTGCAAACATACATAAGCGGTTTGGCAGTGATTAGTTGCAACATTTTAAAATTTTTCTGGTTTTCTGCAGAAACAACCATTTCACGCGCCGGGCGGCCTTCGGCCAGAAGTTTATATACTTCCTGCAACAATTCCAACTGGATTTTAGCATCTTTATCCTGACTTTTAGCTTTTTTCTCAAGATTAGGAATACGCTTTTCAACGCTTTCCAGGTCTGCCAAAACCAATTCAGTTTCTATAATTTCAGCATCGCGCAATGGATCAACCGAACCTTCAACGTGTGTAATATCACCATTATCAAAACATCTAACAACATGCACAATTGCATCTACTTCTCTTATATGGGAAAGGAATTTGTTGCCCAATCCCTCGCCTTTGCTAGCGCCCTTCACAATACCTGCAATATCAACGAATTCCAATTGCGTTGGTATCAACTGCTTTGAACCAGCAATTTTTGCAAGAATATCAACTCTTTTATCAGGAACGGAAACTCGCCCAATATTAGGCTCAATGGTACAAAATGGATAATTAGCCGCTTCAGCAGCTGCTGTTTGTGTTAGCGCATTAAACAATGTTGATTTACCAACATTTGGCAATCCTACAATACCACAATTAAAACCCATTCTAATCTCCCAAAATTATTGCCTGCATAAGCATTCGTGGCCTTTTAACAGAGTTTTGGAGAAGTTACAAGGTTGGTGATAAAGTTGATTTTTGTTTACAACAAAAAATAAATCTATAATTAGTCTTTTTCCAATTTTTAATTGAATTATTGAGATATAAATGTTTTCTAAGAATTTCCTTCCTCGTGTAGCAAAATTTGCTAAACAACCTGTAAATTGGCAGAGTCGTGCTTTTGCAAGTTATAATATACCTTACGCAAAAAAATTACAAAATACCGAACAGCAGAAACCTAAAAAAATTGAAGATTTCGAAAAAATAAATCGTATATACACACATGCCAATCGTCACGAAATTTGGTTATCTAAAGACAAAGAAGGAAAGCAATTTGTTTTAAAAAATGTAGCACTTTCAGAGATCGAATTAAAAAGAATAGATGATGCTCTTAGTGAACAAGCTATGGAGACAGGCCAACCTCCAACAATGGCAGAACGACCTACTCCAGAAGAATTACGCTTTAGAGCTGAAATAGAAGCTTTTGCGAGTGATTTAGTTAAACTCTTAGCCCCTGGACATACTCCAGACAATGTATTTGTGGTAACAGATGAAGGTCAGAAAGAATTTTTCATCGCATCTGAATTCATTGAAAATTATAAAAGCCTTTATTCTATAGAAAAAGAAGTCGATCCCGACAAAATGTTTTTTGTTAATGATGATGGCCATACAATGCTAAGATTGTCAGAGACACCTGATATTGCTGTAAAAATTTATGGACGTATCCGTACAAAACTTACCCTTGATGTAGCTAGAGAAACTGATGATAATCCTGAAAACATTGGAATAAAAATAGAAAAGAATCCAGATGGCTCAGTAAATACAGATATAAGGCACGCCATAAAATCTATAGACCATGAATTTTGCCTAAGAAGAAATGTAAGCTCTATATCTCCTTTCCCTGAAGCAATAAAAATAGCAAAAGGACAGGGATATAGCGTGTTTCCTGAAATGGATCTAAACCATTTAATAAATATAAAAAACCGTTCCCAGGTAAGAAAAGAATCCTTAAATCACATTTCAGAAATATTCCTTGATGCTACATCAATAAAAGAATTATTCTTTAAACATTTTAGCCGTGACTACGGTTCTAAATGTAAAGAAAAAATTAAGGACATAAATGAGGGCTTAACTCGCAAAGGAGCCGCTTACATAGCTGCGAATACTCTAGTAGAAAACAGATGGAATGGAACAGAAGAACATGCCGATCTTATATTCAAAGAAAGATATGGCAAAGAATATGCAAAACTAGAACCGACTTCCATATACATATTAGAAAAACAATATAGAACTAATACAGATAAAACTGAAATATCAGCTGGAACACACACAAGATAACACTGTTTAAACAACTCTCGTCATAAACAAATCGCCATTGCCCTTAACAAGCAATGGTGAATTTTCTGCCATTTTATCTACTAGTATTTCCATAGTTATTTTTTCATCACTGGAAAATTTATGTAGTACATAGTTTGAAACTTGGTCTTTATCGCCAGGATGACCAATGCCAATACGCACGCGGCGATAATCTTTACCTATTCTGGCGTCTATATCCTTAATACCATTATGACCACCCGCACCACCACCAGTTTTAATACGAACTTTTGCTGGTTTTAAATCCAGTTCGTCATGAAATACTATTATTTTCTCTAATGGGATTTTATAAAATTTTGCTGCTGCCGCAACTGAAACACCAGATTTATTCATGAAAGTCATAGGCTTTAAAACAATAACTTTTTGACCATCTATATTGCCTTCGCTGATTTCTCCATGAAACTTCAATTTGAAGTCCGGAAAATGAAAATGGCGGACAATTGCGTCCGCCATTTTAAAACCTATATTGTGCCTTGTATTTTCATATTCTTTTCCTGGATTTCCTAAACCTACAAGCAACAAAGCCTGAGCCGAATCAGAAGAAGATTTTGAAAATAATTTACTCAGCATCTTTATCAGCAGGCTCCGCTTTAGCATCACCTTCAGCCGCGGCACCTTCAGCACCCTCAGCACCTTCACCTTCAGCAGCAGCTGGCTCTTCTTCAACTTCTTCAGTCTTAGCAACAATTGTCGCTATTGTGAAGTCACGATCAGTGATAGTTGGCTTAGCATCATTAGGAAGCTTTACATGGCTGATATGTACGCTATCGCCAATTTCCAAACCTTTAAGATCTACATCAATACCTTCAGGTATATGGCTTGCATTGCACAGCAATTCAACTTCGTGTCTTACAATGTTCAATACACCACCAGCTTCTAAGCCAGGGCACTCTTCATGGTTAAGGAAATGAACGCGAACAAGTACGTTAACTTTAGTGTTCTTATTAACTCTCAAAAAGTCAGCATGCTCAGGAATATCTGATACAGGGTGTAATTGAACTTCACGTGGTAACACGCGAACAGTTTTGCCACCAATCTCTAAATCCAACAATTGAGCTTGGAAATTACCTTTCATAAATTCATAAGTGAATTCTTTAAGGTCAGAAGAAATCATAACCTGGCCTTCTTCGCCACCATATACTATACCAGGAACTCTTTTTTCCCTACGCACAGCTCTAGCAGCACCTTTGCCGCTTTTTTCTCTAACTTCTGCTTTTAATTTTGAAATGGTAGACATCTTACTTACTCCTGTTTTCTTCAATAATTCTTAATCAAACAAACTAGAAACCGAGGTTTCTTCTGCAATTCTTTTCACAGCTTCCGCCATTAAAGGTGCTATTGGCAACACTTTAATATTCTTCACTGCCTTCACACCATCTGTTGGGCAGATACTATCTGTCACAACAACGGTTTTGAGAGCAGAATTACTTATTCTTTCCAAAGCCAGACCTGAAAGTACACCATGCGTTATATAAGCAGAGACACTTGCAGCACCTTTTTCCATAATAGCGGCAGCGGCATTACATAAAGTGCCGGCGGAATCTACAATATCATCAACAATAATGCAATCCTTTCCTTCAACGTCCCCAATAATATTCATAACCTCGGAAACGCCAGCCTTTTCGCGCCTTTTATCTATAATTGCCAAAGTGGCTTCAATTCTCTTAGCTAACGACCTAGCTCTTACAACCCCACCAACGTCAGGCGAAACAACAACAACATTGTCTTTATTAAAATTCTTTTCAATATCCTCGCTCAAAACCGGAGCGGCATACAGATTATCAACTGGTATATCAAAGAACCCTTGTATCTGTCCGGCATGCAAATCAAGGCTTAAAACCCTATCAGCACCCGCTTTTGTAATAATATCCGCTACCAATTTAGCCGAAATAGGCGTTCTTGGAGCAGGCTTTCTATCCTGTCTGGCATAGCCAAAATAAGGTATCACCGCTGTAATACGCTTTGCGGAAGCACGCTTTACCGCATCAATCATAACCAGCAGTTCCATTATATTATCATTTGCCGGATAAGAGGTGGACTGTATCAAAAACACATCCTCTCCTCGCATATTTTCGTGAATTTCAACGAAAACTTCTTTATCTGCAAAGCGTTTTATAGATGCATCAGTAAGCTTTGTTCCCAGGTACTTCGCTATCCCTTGAGCCAGGGGTAAATTACTGTTTCCCGATATAAGCTTCATAACTTTTCCTTACCTAGCATCCCAAATGTGATGGAGCATATAACAGAATATTGCCACAAGTGCAAGCAAATTTAGGAACTTCAGAACCATAGAATCCAGAAATACGAGAATTTATCATTTTAAAGTTCTAAATTTCATTGCCTATTATTTATTAAAATCAACCACCACCGGCACATGATCTGAAGGTCTTTCCCAATCTCGGGTTGCCGAAACAACTTTATGTGATTTAAGGCTATTTTTTAAAGCCGGAGTAACCCAGATATGATCAAGCCGTCTACCCCGATTTGACTGCTTCCAATCAGAATTTCTATAACTCCACCAGCTATATAATTTTTCGTTTGCAGGTACAAAATGCCTGCCGCTGTCAACCCAGCCTAAACCTTTTTGTAAGCTATTAAGACGTGTTATCTCAGGCTCAGTATGAGAAACTACATTTTGCAATTGTTTATGCGACCAAACATCATTTTCAAGCGGCGCTATATTAAAATCGCCTAATATTATAATTTTGTCGCTTGGCTTCCTATTTTTGTTGAACCAACTAGACATATAATCAACAAATTCTAGCTTAAATTTATATTTAGGATTTATAGCAACATCAGGCTCATCACCCCCAGCAGGTATATAGAAATTATGAAGTTCAATCCCTCCCGGAAGAACAACCGAAATATGTCGAGCATCCTGAGCTCCGGCAATATTAAGCTTATCTTTAACTTCTATTTTATTTTTTGATAAAATAGCTACACCGTTATAGCTTTTTTCACCCCTAAAAACGACGTTTTCATACCCCAACGATTTTATATCAGCAAGTGGGAATAAATCATCTCGTACTTTGGTTTCTTGCAAACAAATTATATCTGGCTGATTTTCATCAGCAAATTTTTTAACCTGCTCTATCCTAAGCCGAACAGAGTTTATATTCCATGTTGCGATACGCATTGTTTTATCCTTATCAAAATTAGTACGAGTACGTACTACCTAAACCTTTTCCGCCATAGCGGCTAACACATCATCCAACTTTTTTAGCTTTTTTGGCAAATCACATAATATTTCGGCAATATCTTTCAATCCCGCTCTGATTTTTGCTTCAAATCCTAAATTATCCTTAGCCCAGACCCTTATCCATTCTTCAGCCTGTTGCCACATATTAACTTCAGGATACAAGGTTTGCCCAACACCCTCGATAAGAACCATTGTTTTCTGTAAAAGCAACAATTGCGGCTGAGTTTCCATTTCAAAATCTTCCGTCACTTTAAATAACAAAGCCAAAAGTTTTGCTATTGAAACTTTATTAGCAGGCAGCCCCATAATCGGCTCAGATATTGCCCGACAAGCCAACGCAAAATCATCTATTGATTTGGTTTTAGGCACATAGCCGGCATCAAAATGTATCTTTGCAACATGCTGATAATCACCAGTTAGAAATCCTCTTAAAATTTCAGCAACATAAACCCGCGTTTTTTTATCCAGTCTGCCCATAATTCCAAAATCAACTGGCGCTATATTTCCGTGTTTATCAACAAACAAATTACCAGGATGCGTGTCAGCGTGGAAAAATCCATCCCGAAATGCTTGATTTAAAAAGCTTGTAGATAAATGCTTAGTGATTTTTTCCAAATCAAAACCGGCTTTTATCAGAGCCTTTTTGTCATTTACTGGGATCCCGTCAATCCATTCAATAACCAGAACTTTGCGTGAAATTAAATTCCAGAAAATCTTTGGTACATAAAAACCTTCGTCATTCTGGCAATTATCCAACAATTCCGAAGCAGCGGCAGCCTCAAGGCGCAAATCCATTTCCTTGCGAACAGTTTCTGCAAATACATCAACAACTGATATAAATTTCAGACGCTTAAGACGTTTGAACCTATTTAAAATTCCGGCTACAAAATAAAGAAAGTTTATATCACGCCCAAACTTTCTCTCCACACCAGGACGTAAAATTTTTACTGCCACCGCCTCTCCGCTATGTGTCACAGCTTTATAGACCTGCGCTATAGATGCTGCAGCAACAGGATTTTTATCAAAATCCTTGAACAAATCATGCACATTTTTGCCCAATTCTTTTTTAACTATTTTTAAAGCTTTTTTTGTTGAGAAGGGAGGAACTTTATCCTGCAGGGAAGCAAGATCGTTGGCTATTTTTTCTCCAACAATATCAGGTCGCACTGATAAAGTTTGACCGAATTTTATAAAACTAGGTCCAAGCATTTGGAAAACATGGACAAGGCGTTTGCCACGATTTTTCTTATGACAAAATATTCCAGCTATAGAAAAAACTATAAAAAGATAAAATAACCTGAATAAATTGGTCATATTTTATGCCTTCCAACCACTGTGTATTGCGACAATTCCGCCCGACATATTGGTATATTTAACTTGCGAAAATCCGGCTTCTTTTATCATCTTTGCAAATTGTTCCTGTGAAGGAAATTTTCTTATGCTTTCAACCAAATACTGATATGAATCCTTATCCTTTGCAACAAATTGACCCATAGCAGGTATGAATTTAAATGAATAAATATCATAAAATTTTGCCAATGCAGGATTACTAACCTTAGAAAATTCAAGACACATAAATCTACCGCCTGGCTTTAAAACCCTATATGCCTCACGTAAAGCCCTATCAATATTGGTTACATTACGAATGCCAAATGCAATAGTGTAATAATCATAAGTATTATCTTCAAAGGGCAATTCTTCTGCGTTACCGCACACCCACTCAATGTCTTTTATTATATTTTTATCTATAGAGTTTTTATAGCCCTCATTGAGCATTTCTTGATTTATATCACAAACTGTCACGCTAGAATCTTTTGCAGCTTTCATAAAACGAAAAGCTATATCGCCAGTGCCGCCAGCCACATCAAGAAGTTTGCTACCCAGTTTTGGCGCTAGCATTGTAATAAATTTATCTTTCCATAACCTATGTACACCAAGGCTCATAACATCGTTCATGATGTCATATCTTGAAGCAACGTTTGAGAAAACACCTTTCACAAGTGATTCTTTTTGCGTTTTATCAACTTCCTTAAAACCAAAATGTGTTTTATCTTCCATAAAATCAGTGTAAGGTGTGGGCTTGAGTAAAAATGTCTTATACACTTTACACTCACACTTTACACTAAAAAAGAAGAATTTATGCCGGAACTTCCAGAAGTAGAAACTGTTTGCCGTGGCCTTAGTAAAGAAATATTGGGCAATACTTTCACTATGGCTGCAAATTTAAGGCCTAATTTACGCATCCCATTTCCTGAAAATTTCTCCAGTCTTATTGAAGGCAAAAAAATCAAATCCATCAAAAGACGATCAAAATATATCCTTATAAATCTGGATGATAGCACTACTATGATAGTGCATCTTGGGATGAGCGGTAAGTTGGTTATTTATAATAATTTTCAAAACTCCCGCCAGAAGCATGACCATGCAGTTTTCCGCTTTGATAACAATAAGGAAATGGTTTTTAATGATCCTAGACGCTTTGGCCTAATCACTATTTCTAACACAAATTCCCTAGAACAAAATGCTCTCATCGCCAATCTAGGCCCTGAACCACTGGAAGATGGTTTTAACGGCGATGTTTTATATGATATATTGCAAAAAAAATCATCCCCTATAAAAACCACAATTATGGATGCTTCTATTTTAGTTGGTGTTGGCAATATATATGCTTGCGAATCACTGTTCCGTTCTAAAATCCTGCCTACCAGAAAAGCCAATTCTCTTACAAAGAAAGAATGTATTTCGCTTGCAGAAAATATTAAAAAAGTTCTTAGTGAAGCAATAGATTCCGGCGGCTCAACATTACGCGATTATATACAATCTTCAGGTGATTCAGGATATTTCCAACATAAATTTCTTGTGTACGGCAAAGATGGAACTTCTTGCAGTATTTGCAAAAATAAAATAGAACGTCTCAAACAAAGTGGCAGATCTACTTTTTATTGTCCAACCTGCCAAAAATGAGGTTTATTATGAAAAAATGTTTTTTAATTTTATTTGTACTTTTCACTGTAGCTGCATGCAAAGAAGATTTTGTAAGAACTTCAATGAATAGCGAGCCTACAAATCCCACAGAACATACTTCTATAAAAGCTTAGTTTTAAAGATTTTTATTTCAGAGTGATTAAGGATATCTTTAAAGATATCCTTATGAACTAAACCCTGTTAGCCCACATCTCCATAGCCTTTGCTTTTTTGCCTTGCAGGCTAGAGCGCATGTCAAGAGCACGACCCTTCCAACCAGTTTCCTGCCCTTGCGGCGAAGAAACCCTGCCTTCCCATGATTTGGGCTGGAAAGCTTTCATAGCTAGTACTTTTTTAGATTTTATACGGGCAGATACTCTTGTAAGGTTATCAGTAGAAGATGCATTGTCACGCTCTTCATCGTGTAGGCGGATAGCCGCCATTATGCGCTGTATCCGCAAATTACGCTGCCTTATAAGCATCAAACGTAACATTTTTCTGCTCGTAGCAGTAATAACTATACCACCAAAAACCGCCGTAAAAATCTTAGGCGTTGGTCTTCTATCCCACAAACTTTCAACATTCTCATACCAATCACGGGCAACTGTAACAGCGGCATTTATTGCCAGATCCATCCAATTTCCATGCGCTATAGAAACTAATGTAATAGCGGCCTCGGCCCATTTTGGTAGATTTGTCTTTATACCTGGCTTATCCCGCCCTGTTGTAGACCTTGTTAAAATAGGCACACCGTCTATTTTTTCCTTAGGTTTATTACGTTCCTGACGATGATTTTCACTACTACCACCGCCACGACCACGGCTAACCGCTTGAGCCTTACCTCGAGCAACTTCCCTCATCATAGTATCATATTCTTCTCGCAATATAGCCTCAGCCTCGTACATAACGCTAGCTCTGTCAGGCCCTTCAAATTGATACATCCCTCCTCTTGAGGCTAAAGAGCCAACATAAACGCCCTTTTGACTGTCAAAGTCAATTGAAACGGATGATGCATATGCCTGTGTTTGGAATCCAGTCAAAATAAGCTCTTATTTTAGTCTCCTTGCGCAACTGGGAGTATAGCACGAAAACAATTAAATATTCCAAAACTTTTTAAGAAAAATAGGCTAAAATGCTCTTTTTTCTTAATTTTGCGACTTTTTTGCCTTTCGTCTCTGCAAATTTTGGCGTAAATTTTCTACAAGACGGGTCTTTGCTTCTGTCTTCTTCTGGTTCTTTTTGGCCGATTTCTCTAGCTTTTTTGCTTCAATTTTAGATTTTTTACTATCCATAAGATATACGCATTAATATGTTTTAAAGTTTGGATATCAAGGCTTTTAAGCAATCTATCAGTCGTTTCAACTTATCTTTATCCGAGACAATCACAGCCAGCCAAGTCCCAAAAATAAAGAATCCTGCATAAAACTCTTGATATAAATCCCTTTATATGGCAGGTTCCCGCCCTCGTCAATTGTGCCGTCATAGCTCAGGGGTAGAGCACGTCATTGGTAATGACGGGGTCGGATGTTCGATTCATCTTGGCGGCACCATTTCATCATCGCCACATGCAGCAAATAACAACTAAAAAAAGTAAAAACCCCCGAGAAGATTACATCACTGAAAAAATGTGCCCCCATCATAATGCGCGCAGAACCAAACAAACCTCCTAAAGCTAAAGATGAGATAGTAAAGAGCTTTTGCCTCTTAGGAATAGCAAGAGCTATAGCAAAAAAGTAGAAACCCACAGATGGATCACCAGACACAAAAGAACAGTTAGATTCACATTGATCTGCAATTACAAAAGGTGGCGTAAATTTTTTTGTACCACCAAATTCTTCTATCTGACTCGGCCTCGCTCTACCCCAATGGTCTTTAAAGATAAAATTAACCACAAGTCCAGGACCAACAATCAAAGCTGCTATAAGATAAACAAGTCTTATTTTATCAAGGCCAAAAAACTCTCTTCCCTTCAACACATTAAGTACAAGCAGAAAAATCCATAGAACTGCTAAGCATATTGTTATGTAGTAAACAGAGTTATGCAAAAAATTAAGAATTGGATCATCGCCCAGAAAAGATTTTCTTTCGGGCGAAAAGAATATTCCTGATATTTTAAGATCAATTTCAGGAAATAAAAATAATACAACGCCCACAATAGAAGCTAGACAAATAAACGAAAAAATAGGCTTATTTTTAAGGATAAAACTATTCTGGTTTAACATCGGCCTGCCCGTACCCTTTAAACCCTATCAGATAATAGATGTAATAATCTATAGGTGCATCCTCATAAGGTGATACCGAAATATTCCCAACTTTCATACTCTCTTCAAAATACGATTCCATTCCAGTAATTGATGATGCTGTAGTTACGAAAATAAAATTTTTCTTTTCGGTTTTATTTATGTCTGTCATCATCTCAAAATGATCCCCTCTTCTACCAGTAGGATTCCACTTGATTGCATCAAAAGGATGTGGATTAACATAATATAAAAGTTCAGAATGTATCTTTCTGCTATCTGTTAAAAGCTGAGCATCAGGATAAGAATTAAGCATCATAGTAACGCCTTCTCCAAGCTCTTTCCATCCCCGTAGACGTTTAAATGGATCTTTAATTTTTCCTTCAGAAATATTGGTTTTTATACCTGAAAGGCTAATAGATGGGATTTTTGTTATAAAATTAAAATTAGCCACAACAACAGCAATAAAAATATGCAAAGCTAATGAAGCATATAAAAGCTTTTCTCTATTGCTTCTTATCATCCAACCAACCACTAAAACCGTTGCCGGAACATATATAGGAGCTGCCCAATTTGCATGCGCACGGGAAAGCAAGCTGATTCCTGTTATAGCTAAAAGCATCGGAAGTATATAAATAATCAGCATTTTTCCTTCTTCGCGCTGCCACAATCTATTTATACGAACAATTAGATATATCAGTGAAGAAAATAAAATAGGTCCAAATACCCCAAGCTGCGCTCCTAAAAAGGACAGCATATTATCTGGATGAATTGCAAATCCTGCAATATCTGCATTATCTTTTGTATGACCAAAACTAACAAAGCCATTTTGCAAATTCCACACAACATTTGGCAAGAAAACCAGTCCCGCTATCGATAAGCAAAGCCAAAGCCCGAATGATTTAAATACTTTTCTATGAGCCTGGGATGCCGCCAGATATAAAAAAGTTGAAACAAGAAATATCAGCATATTATATTTGCTGAGCATACCAAGACCACCAAAAATCCCTGCAAAAACCCACCAAAACAAATTTTCATACTTTATTGCTTTAATAAAACATAACGTCGCAAATGCCCAAAACATCAGCAGAGACGGATCTGTAGAAATTATAGCCGAAGATACGGTAACAGCTGGAAGAGTCAGATATGTAATTGCGCTATAGATGGCAACTTTGCGATCATAAAGTTCTTTGGCGATAAAATATATAACTATAGAAGTTATAGCATGAACAATTGGTGAACTTAGCCTAACACAAAATTCATCCTCACCACACAGACTAGTAGTTAAGTTAATCAGCCATGCAACCATTGGCGGCTTAGAATAATAACCCAAAGCAAAAGTTTTCGACCATGACCAATACTGCGCTTCATCAAAAAATAAATTAAACTGATTAAGGCTCAGATAATAAATCTTCAAAGACGTTATCAGCGCTATTATCAGAAAACATATCGTAAAATTATTGGCCTCTATAACCTTGGCTTTTCTCATTTTACAACCCCATCTATTGGTGAAGAAGCAGTGGCATATTGACGCTTCGGCATTCTGCCTGCCCTATATGCAAGTCTGCCTGATTTCACTGCTAATTTCATAGCTTCTGCCATTAGAACAGGATTTTGCGCCTCTGCAATAGCCGTATTCATCAACACACCATCACAGCCCAATTCCATAGCAATAGCAGCATCAGATGCTGTTCCAACCCCAGCATCAACCAAAACTGGTATTTTTGCCTGGTCGATTATAATTTTTATATTTAAAGGATTTTGTATACCTAAACCAGATCCTATAGGCGCAGCAAGAGGCATTATAGCAGCACAGCCTATTTCTTCTAAGCGTTTGCAAAATATAGGATCATCCGTACAATAAACCATTACGTCAAACCCTTCTTTAACTAGAATTTCCGTAGCTTTTATTGTTTCCATCATATCAGGATAAAGACTGTTTTTATCACCAATAACTTCTAACTTAACCAAACTCCATCCGCCCGCTGCCCTTGCCAATCGCAAAGTCCTAATTGCTTCATCAGCACTATAGCAACCCGCAGAGTTTGGTAAATAAGTGTATTTTTTAGGGTCGATGTAATCCTGTATTGATTCTTTACTATCAGAAAGAATATCCATTCTACGCAAAGAAACCGTCACTATTTCAGCACCACTAGCTTCTACAACTTTCTTAGTTTCAGAAAAATTCTTATAACGGCCAGTACCAACTAAAAGCCTGGAAGAAAACTTCCTGCCTGCAATTATAAATTCATCTTCCTTATTGCCATTTTCAACAATATCTTTCAAATCATCCACCCCCGATAAAGCTAACAATCTCAAGGTTATCCCCTTCATTTAGCATCATATTTTCATATTCCGAATAAGGAATTATGCTAAGGTTTTTCTCTATAGCAACCTTTTTTACATCTATCCGCAATTCTCTCACAAGGGCGCTAATAGATAGCTCTCTAGTAAAAACGTGCTCTTTCCCGTTAATTGTTACTTTCACTTCCAAAATACTCGTACAATGATATTATACTGTTGTTATATCTGTTATCGAATCTTGTAATACTCAAAAAAGTGGGTTAATTCAATGGCTAAAAAAATACTTATCCTAAATGGTCCTAACCTTAATATGCTTGGCACCAGGGAGCCTGAGATATATGGCCGTGAAACATTGGCAGATATTCAGAAATTATGCGAGAAAAAAGCAAAAACTCTAGGATTATCCTGCGATTTCCGCCAAAGTAACAGCGAAAGCGAAATGGTTGGCTGGATTCAGGAATCTAAAAAAACCGCTAGCGGCATCATAATAAACGCCGGAGCTTATACTCACACTTCTGTTGCTATTCGCGATGCCCTGTTAATTGCAGGCTTACCAATAATTGAAGTTCATATTTCAAATATTTTTAAACGCGAAGATTTTCGCCATCATTCTTTTATTTCTGATATAGCACAAGGCATGATTTGTGGCCTTGGTAGTCAGGGATATGTTTTGGCCTTGGAGGCTATAAGCCATGGCAAAAAGTAAAAATAAAACTGCCAAAATTGACATTTCTATCATTGTCCCAATGTATAATGAAGCCGATTGTATTGACGACTTTTTTAAAAGAATATTACCTATTCTCGAAAACACAAAAAAATCGTGGGAAATTATAGCGATAAACGATTGCAGCCGCGATTCTACTTTAGAAAAATTACACGAATATAATAAAATTAATGCCAGAATTAAAATCATAAGTTTTTCAAGAAATTTTGGTAAAGAAGCCGCATTGACTGCAGGATTAGGATTCTGTTCTGGTCTAGCCGCAATACCTATAGATTCTGATTTACAAGATCCACCTGAGCTAATTCCAGAAATGATAAAAAAATGGGAAGAGGGATATAAAGTTGTTTTGGCAACACGTAAAAGCAGAAACGAAGAAGGTATCTTAAAAAGCTATACCGCTTCTGCTTTCTACAAGGTAATAGCAAATATCTCAAAAATAAAAATCCCTGAGAACACAGGTGATTTCCGACTTATTGATCGCAAAGTAATCGATATCGTAAAATCCATGCCGGAAAAAACCCGTTTCATGAAGGGTTTATTGACATGGCCGGGATTTAAAACAACACATATATATTTTGAAAGACCGCAAAGAACTAAAGGTAAAACTTCCTGGAATTATTGGAAATTATGGCAATTTGCCCTTGATGGAATTTTTTCATTCAGCACTTTACCTTTAAAAATATGGACATATATCGGCTCCTTAATTTCATTACTTGCCCTTGCATACTCTGCTTTCCTTATTGTAAGAACACTTGTTATGGGCGCTGATGTGCCGGGTTATGCCTCTTTAATGGTAACGATATTATTTATCGGTGGCATCCAGCTTATAAGTCTTGGTGTTATTGGTGAATATGTTGCACGAATATATAAAGAAACCAAAAATCGTCCAGTTTATGTTATAGAAGAATTGATTGGGTTAATAGATGAGTAATTTCCGTATAAGCAATATATTTCCTCATCCATTAGTCTCTGGGACTTTTCTTGTCTCATTCGTTTTTTATTATTTTAATGTCTTACCTTTTTTTAACGATCCTGATGTCGGCTGGCATATAAAAAGTGGCGATTTAATTCTCTCTCTTGGTAGCATACCAACTTATGATTCGTGGTCATTTCTTGAAAAAACGCAAAAATGGTATAACATTTCCTGGTTATGGGATATAGCTTTAAGCTATATAAATCAGACTTTTGGTCTATCAGGGTTGCGAGCATTTTATATTATCCTTTATGCTTTGAGCATGGGATTACTCTGCCAAACTTTATTAAATCGCAAAGAATTTAAAGAACACGCAATCTGCGCTACGATGGTTATAGTCCTTTTTGTAATTTGGGATTTTATTTCATTACGGCCACAGATTATTTCTGCATTTATGGCCATATCATTTTCATATTTTTTAAATAAAAGTCGTGCCAATAAAAACGCCAGAAAATATTTATACTTTACCCTTCCCGCACTTATGGTTGTATGGGTTAACACCCATGGTGCTTTTCTAGCAGCTTTTATAATTGGCGCAGTTTATATATTTGAAGCATATGTTAATAAGCAAAAAGACTGGATATTATTTTTAATCATTTGTGGTTTATTATGCAGTCTGGCGATTTTTATAAATCCTTATGGCTTCGGTATAATTGATGCAACTTTGCGAACTTTAAATAGTGCTATAAGCATTTATATAAACGAATGGCACCCAATGCTATTTTCTACCAACACTGGACAAACTTTAGCACTTCTCGTGTTTCTTTTTGTGTCCAATTCACGCGATAACAACATTCCTCTCGCTGATAAGATATTGGCGTTTCTATGGCTAATCGCAGCTATGTGGTCAAAAAGATATTTTATGTTTTTTGCTATCTTGGGTGCACCATATCTGGCTTATCATCTTGGAAAAATAGGTAAACCATCACCATTCCCTGAACTTGATACTCCCAAATTACGCCGCGCTTTTGCTTTGATGGCCTTTACAATAACTGCTTTATTTTCTACAGCACAGTCGCAAAATATCTTTCTCAAAGAGAAACCTATTTTAGACGAAAAGACCCTACCAATAAAAACTACTGAATATATTTTAAAAAACCTAGCTGATAAGAAAATTTTGAACAGCTATAATATAGGCGGACATCTTATATATTTAAGCGATGGTAAAATAAAGATATTCACTGATGGTCGCGCCGGCACAGCCTATTCGGAAGAACAGCTAAAAGATGTAATTGCATTTACAGAGCTAAAACCAGGTTGGGAGTATATAATAAAAAAATACGACATAGATGTCGTAGTGGTAGATAAAAAACACACCTTCTACCAAACTTACGAATTAGGAAGTCATCACGATAAATGGAAAATGATATTTTCTGACGAAAACTCAGCTGTATTTGTTCCTAAATAAAGGAAAACTATTCTGCAGCAGTATTAGCCTTTGCAATAAGCTTATCAGCTTCTTCTTGGCTAATTGTAGCAAGATCAGTAGCATCACTAGCAAGAATTGTGCAACGTTCACCAGTTACTTCTATAAAGCCACTTGATACAAAAATATTTTTATCATCTTCAGAACCAGAAATTCTTACAACACCAGGTCTTAATGTTGAAATCATAGGTGCGTGGTTGTACAAAACACCAAAATCTCCTTCTGCTCCAGGCACAACAACCATATCGGCTTCATTGGATAAAACCAACTTCTCAGGAGCTACTAATTCAACATTAACTTTTGCCATAATAAAAATCCTTGGGTTTTAGTGTCTTGTAGATGGTTAGGCAGGAAAATTTCTTATCCCCACCTAACAACTAAATACCTACACTTATTTAAGCAGCTTTAGCAGCCATTGCCTTGCCTTTTTCTACAGCGTCAGCGATTGTACCAACCATGTAGAAGGCCGATTCAGGAAGATTGTCGTGCTTACCTTCAACAATTTCTTTAAAGCCTTTAATCGTCTCTTCAAGAGAAACAAGTACACCTGGACTGCCTGTAAACACTTCCGCAACGTGGAAAGGCTGAGACAAGAAACGCTGGATTTTACGAGCACGTGAAACTGTAAGCTTATCTTCTTCAGAAAGCTCGTCCATACCCAAAATCGCAATAATATCCTGCAATGATTTGTAGCTTTGCAAAATCTTTTGAACTTCACGCGCTGTTTTATAATGCTCATCACCAACGATTCTTGGGTCCAACATCTGAGATGTAGAATCCAGAGGATCAACCGCAGGATAAATACCCAACTCTGCAATCTGACGGCTCAATACTGTAGTTGCATCAAGGTGCGCAAATGATGTTGCCGGAGCAGGGTCTGTCAAGTCGTCCGCAGGAACATAAATCGCCTGTACTGACGTGATTGAACCTTTATTTGTAGAAGTAATACGCTCTTGCATCGAACCCATATCCGTTGCAAGTGTAGGCTGATAACCCACTGCAGAAGGAATACGACCCAAAAGAGCTTACACTTCAGAACCAGCTTGCGTAAAACGGAAAACGTTATCCACGAAGAACAACACGTCCTG
>CAZOKN010000037.1:0-18641 GCA_964580525.1 uncultured Rickettsiaceae bacterium | reverse complement strand
CAATACCTGTATCAACAACTTCAAAACGCAAACCAACTTTTTCTTCATCGAAATGAGTCCTGGAAACATTTATTAAAACATGCCCCTCCTTAGTAAATTTTATAGCATTACCAACAAGGTTAATTAATATTTGGCGTAGGCGTACAGGATCAGTAAGTATTGCGAGTGGAATATCCTGAGGACATCGTACAGCTAGTTCCACATTATTTTCACTAGCACGGCTGCACAAAAGCTGCGTCACTTCTGATAAAAGCGCATTAATAACAACAGGTATTTTCTCAAATTCAAGCTCTCCAGCTTCAATTTTAGAAAAATCTAATATATCGTTAATCAACACCAAAAGTAATTCACCGGAAGACATAATAGTATTGATGTACCTGGATTCTTTCTCATTTAAATCCATATGAGCAAGAAGTTCTGCCATGCCAAGTATGCCATTTAGAGGCGTACGAATTTCATGGCTCATTGTAGCTAAAAATTCACTTTTAGCATGATTGGCCTTTTCTGCCTTATACTTAGCTTCCTCAATCTGCATTTCAGTTTCTTTTCTTGCCGTAATATCCCGCACCATTCCGACAAACATTTTTTCACCAGAAACAAACATTTCGCTGACTGCAAGATCCATAGGGAAAATACTACCATCCTTACGCTGAGCAGTTACTTCACGTCCAATACCAATAACCTTAGCATCACCTGTTGTTATATAATTATGAAGATAACCATCATGCTCATCATGATATGGAGCTGGCATTAGCATTTTAATATTTCTTCCAACAACTTCGCCCGAATCATAACCAAAAATACGCTCAGCGGATGGATTGAAAGTTTTTATAATGCCAGAATGGCTAATAGTAATTATGCCATCCACTATCGTGTTCATAATTGCAGCAAGCCTTTCCGCCAAATCTTTCAGTTCCTGCTCAGATTTTTTTTGTTCACTAATATCACGTGCAATTTTTGCAGCTCCGACAATATTACCCAGCGCATCATGAATGGGCGATATACTTACCGAAATATTAATAATACGACCGTCTCTTGTCCTACGAATTGTTTCAAAGATTATACGCTTACCACTAGCTATTTCAGCAAAGATGTTTTCTTCTTCTTTTTGCCTTTCTTCTGGTATAAGCATATTTATATGCTTTCCGATAATTTCATCTGGAGAATAACCAAAAAGCGATTCTGCGCCCTTATTCCACAAAGTAACAATACCTTCTAGGTTTTGACTAATAATCGCATCAGCAGAAGACTCTATTATATTTGCCATACGCATAACTTCCTGCTCGGCATTTTTACGGTCAGTTATGTCCCTAATACTTCCCACAAACATTCTTTCGCCAGAAACCGCCATTTCACTTATAGCAAGCTCCATAGGAAATAGAGAACCGTCTTTCCGCCTTGCACGAACTTCACGTCCAATACCAATAATTTTTGCAATTCCGGTGTGCAAATAATTACTCATGTAACTATCGTGGCTGCTCTTATATGGATCTGGCATTAGGGTTGATATATTTTGGCCAATAACTTCGGCAGATTGATAGCCAAATATTTCTTCTGCCGCAGGATTAAATGACTTTATTATCCCTCTATCAGTGATCGTTATAATTCCATCAAGAACCGTATTCAAAACAGCCTTCAAACGATTTTCATTATTTGAAAGTTCCTGGAGTGTTGAAGAAAGTTCGTGCAAAGTATTTTGTAAAGCTCCAGAACGCTGAACCACTTCTTTTTTAATTTCAATATTGCGCCCAACAAGATAAATCGCTGCCAGACCAGACATAAGAGTAATAATTATGCCAAGAACAAGAACTGTCCATGACATCCAGTTGGAAACTGCTGCCATAAATTGAGCACTTGGCACGTTTACAATATGCCAAGTTTTAGATAAAAACTCTATATTATCTGTAAAATAAAAAGAACTTTGTTTATAAGAAAAATTATTATGCAGCTTTTGCTCTTTTATTGAATCACCAAAATAATATTTATCTTTTTCAGAAGCATATATAAGGATATCGCTAGGTAAATTTTCACCTTCATATATGTAAGTATTTTGTTTGTATTTTCTGTTATTTTCATAAAAAATTTTAGGCAAAATTTTATCAAGATCTAAAATACCAACTATAACACCAACATTTACACCTTTTTTGATTATTGGATAAGCAACCGCAATATTGCTAAACTCCTTATTAGCATCAACAAAAGTAAACATTTTAGATGCAACTTCAGCTTTTGTTTCTTCCGCAATCTTAATAGAATCTATTATCTCAGGATATAATGCCAAAGACATTTCAGGATAAGCCTGGTTAAAATCAGTATATCCTTCACCTGTTTTCGAATAAGTCGCTTTTATTGCGTCAGAACTATTAATATTTTTTTCACTAATCCAAAAAAGAGTCCTAAAATCTTGCCTTTTCAGAATTGGCTGAACAAAATTATCAAACTCTTCGTGAGTTACATTTTCAGAAGATATAAAAAAACGTTCCAGAAGCTCAAGACCACTAAAATATCCACTTACGCTATTCTTCAGTCTGGCAACTTGGATATCTGAATCATAAATAAATTCTTGTCTTAAGCGCGACATATTTGAATTCAAAACCATTATGAATGCCACAATGGAAAGAATTGCGCCTATTGATATAATCGCAGTAAACCAAGAATATCTTTTGAGCTGATAATGAATATAACTATCGCTGTTTATTTCTTCTTTTGACTTGGACATTATAAATCCTATTTGTCTGAATTATTTTCACCTTTATCAATAATTTCAAAAATCAGAGGTATTATAGGAACCAACAAAAGTGCTGTTGCCATAGAAACAATAGCTGTGAAAGCTTTAATTAAACCCTCAAAACGATAAACAGGATTCCATAAGGTCCAAACAGAAATAAGGTGGGTAAGGCCGCATAAAAATATAAATAGGCCAAACATGATGTAAACTAATTTAAAAGCAATGCCGCCACGTTTTTTTATAACGTAAAGAATAATACAGGGAATTGAAAAATATGAGAGAGTAATGATTACATCTGAGATAACGTGCAACCACAAAACTTCTGGCTCCCAGAGCAAACATTGCCCATGCGGCATGAAGTTTTCAGAATCAAATAATTTAGCTATAAATTCAAACATCTTCGCACCATATGATTACGTTCATACGGCAACATACAACCATTAATTGATGGAGTGGTCAATATGATTTTACAACTTTAAGGATATATAACTTACCATGCAAACTTAATACCCTGCGCCAGTGCAGCTGGTTTTTCACCGTAATAAGTAGTGTTCGTTTGACGACGCATATATGCTTTCCAGGAATCAGAGCCAGATTCACGACCACCACCAGTTTCTTTTTCACCACCAAATGCGCCGCCAATTTCGGCACCGCTAGTGCCTATATTTACATTGGCAATTCCGCAATCACTATACTTCTTGAAAATTTCCGCTTCACGCACGTCATTAGTAAATATTGATGAAGACAATCCTTGTGGAACATCGTTTAGCATATCCATGGCTTGCTCAATATTTTCATAAGGCATAACATATAATATTGGAGCAAATGTTTCCTTCCTTATTATGTCAACCTGCTTATCAATTTTCACCAATGCTGGCTGTACATAATATGCATCAGGAAATTTCCTTTCCAATATCATTTTTCCGCCATAAATTTTTCCGCCTTTTGCCTGAACAGAATCCAAAGCATCCTGCATATTCTGATAGGCAATTCTATCTATTAACGGACCAATCAAAATTTTCCTATCCATAGGATCACCAATTTTGCTTCCTAGGCTATCATAAGCCAAACGCAATTTTTCAAAGAATTTGTTATATATATCAACATGCACAAATGCTCTTCTTGTTGTTGTGCAACGCTGACCAGCAGTTCCAACCGCACCAAAAACCACAGAAGGCAACACAATATCAAAATCCGCCGAAGGAGTTATAACAACAGCATTATTTCCGCCCAACTCCAACAAAGATTTTCCACATCTTTTAGCCACCTGTTGGCCAACATTTTTGCCCATACGAGAACTACCAGTGGCGCTTATTAATCTAATACGATGATCGGCAACCAAAGTTTCCCCAACATCAGAATGGCCTATTATTATCTGCGATAAACATTCCGGCAATTTACCGGAGAATTTTTCTGCTGCTGATTTAAATATCGACTGACAAGCCAATGCTGTGAGAGGCGTTTTTTCAGATGGTTTCCAGATAACAGAATCACCACAAACAATTGCTATAGCAAAATTCCACGCCCATACGGCCGCCGGAAAATTAAAAGCCGAAATCACTCCAACTGGTCCAAGCGGAAACCAATTTTCCTGCATTGAATGTTCTGGCCTTTCAGATGGCAAAGTCAAACCGCCAATTGTGCGAGAAAGTCCGACAGCAAAATCACATATATCTATCATCTCTTGAACTTCGCCCAAGGCTTCTTCAAATATTTTGCCAGACTCCATAGTAATAAGCTTTGCAAGAGCCTTTTTCATATCACGCAGCTCATTGCCAAAATGCCTGATAAGTTCAGCACGCTTTGGTGCCGGAACATCGCGCCAGACTTTAAATGCTTCAACCGAAAGCCTGATTTTCTCATTAACAGCTTTTGTACTATCAGCTTTCAAGCGGGCCATTTTCTTGCCATCAATTGGCGAATGCACTGCCAAATCTTTGCCAGAAAAATCCTCAAGGTTAACATTAAGCTCTGCCAAAACCCTTTTAAGACTCATAATATTCACCGCTCTTAGTGTTCAAAAAATCCTCAAGGAAAATATCTTCCTGTTTAATAAAACCTTTATTTGGCAATTTACCTTTTGCTACCATTTCAATCACTGCAACGATTGAACATGCCGTAGTCCATGAAATAGCACGCCACTCTTTACCAGCTATAATTTTTGGGTAATAAGCTTTTACAAACTCATCACGACACATTTCTTTTTTTCCAGCAACAATTTTAAAACCTTCCACAGCAGCATGTACATAAACCACATCATCGCTAACCGGAGGCTTAGCTTTAACCAATATCTCTCCCGCAAGCTTACGATTTTCACGCATTAACAATTCATGGAAATAAAAGCGCATTAATTTCATATGCCCAGGATAGCGCATGGTTTTATAATTTAATTCTTCAACCCTGCCCTCATAACTATCACACATAGTTCCCAAACCTCCGGAAGTAGTAAATGCTTCCAGCGCCTGGCCACCAACTACGATTTTTTCAAGATCCTGCATAGCAGGAACAATTTTTATTTTACCGTTTTTGATAACTTCACATTCGTTCAGATATTCGTTCACCACACCTTCAGGCGACCAATTAAATGCGTAACCAAGATTGCCCTTAGGGTTTTGTGGCAGCGCACCAACGCGCAATTCTATACAACGTATACTTTCAAAACTTCTAGCCAAGCTCGCACCAACGATGGATATAAATCCTGGTGCCAATCCACATTGTGGAGCCAATACAGCTTTTGAATCTTTGGCTAGGCTTTTAATATATTTTGTAGTTGGAACATCTTCCGTCAGGTCGAAATAATGTAAACCCTGCTCGTGGGCAATTTTTACAACTTTTTCATTTAAGTGGTAGGGTAAGCAGGAAACAACAGCGTCGAATTTTTTTAGATTTATTGAAAGAAATTCATAATCAGCAACATCGCCAACTAATGTTTTAAAACTTAAACCATTTCTTTCACCGGCATCTATTCCGACGACAGAAAATTTATTTTTATGCAGCAGGGTAGCTACCAAAGTTCCAACTTTACCTAATCCCAAAACAGCAATTTTTTTTATCTTCATAACATTCCCATCTACTTGACGTTTGTTAATCTTTCTACATCTCCGCTTCTAAGCAATTCAATATTTTTCTTTATCTTTTCAACATCCCAATCCCACCATTTTATTTCCAGCAGAACTTCTATTTGCTCATCACTAAACCTTTTTTTTATCAGCTTAGCTGGATTACCTCCCACTATAGTATACGGCTTTACATCTTTTGTCACTACCGCCCTTGCAGCGATAACTGCACCATCACCAATTTTCACTCCCGGCATGATCATTGCCTCAGTTCCAATCCAAACATCACTACCAATTATAGTATCACCTTTTTGTAAATATCCGGCTGGCGCTTTTTTACCTTTCACACCTTGTTCGAATATATCAAGAGGATACATTGCTATCCAGTCATATCTGTGGCCTTGGTTGCCACACATTAAAAAACTAGCTCCACTGGCTATAGAGCAGAATTTACCAATTATAAGCTTATCACAATTTTTTTTACCATCACTTTCATCTAAATATCTAACACATTTTTCAAAAAGATGACCGTGATAATAGCCAGCGTAGTAACTATAATCTCCTGCTATAATTTTTGGATGATTCACCCTGTCTTTTATTATATAATTATCGCGATAGTTGGAAAATGAGTTTTGCATTATATTTGTCCCAACATTTTCGGCGTAATATATTTTTCTAAATGGCCACTACCAGGAGTAATATTTTTCCAACTATCCACTTGAAATGAAAACTCTGCCATTGCTGCTGTTGAGTATTTTTCTTTGATTTTCTTTGCCGCTTCAAGATCGCCTCCACCAAATAAAACCAATGCTAGATGCTGAACACCAGGATTATGACAAATAATCATAACCGAGTTAATATCATCATCCGCTTTTGCCAGTTCTTTCAATATTTCTCCCGCTGTGGCCAGATATAATTTTTTGTTAAATTCAACATCCTTATCAAAACCCGCCTCACGCAATATATTTTTTATTGTGCTTTTTGTACGCAAAGCTGTTGAGCAGAGAATCCCTTCAGGAACAATATTGTTACTTTTTAGGTACTTGCCAATTAATTTACAAGCATCTTCGCCTCTTTTATTAAGAGGACGCTCATGATCATCTATATTCGATGGCGACGCTGATTTTGCGTGTCTTAAGATATATAATTTTTTCACTTTACGTTTCAACTTTAAAAAATGATAATATAACCTATTATAAACGGGAGCGACGATTTTGCAAAAACATAAAGTTTCCACAAAAGGATTTTTTGAAAAACCACATGACAGGTTCATAAATCGTGAGCTTTCATGGCTTGAATTTAATCATCGTGTGCTTGATGAAGCTAACAATCCAAATATTCCAATTCTAGAAAGAGTAAAATTTCTTTCTATATCTTCCAGCAATCTTGATGAATTTTATATGGTGCGTGTTGCTGGCCTTAAAGATCAAATACGCAATAATGTCGGCCACCCAAGTGTTGATGGTCTTTTCCCCGCAGAACAATTGGAAAAAATCTGCGACAAATCTAATAATCTTATGAAACAGCAAGAAAAATGCTGGCTGGAGCTGAAAGACGAATTAAAAATATCTGGTGTAACTGTCGAAAATAAAGATGACCTAGGAAAATCAGATTTAAAATGGCTGGAGAAACATTTTCTCGCCAACATATTTCCTGCGCTTTCTCCCATTGCTATTGACCCGGCACACCCATTTCCTTTCCTGCCTAACTTAGGTCTTGCCGTTGTATTGCAATTACAAAATGATGTTACAAAAAAGAAATTATATGCCATTGTCCTTCTACCAAATAAATTAGATCGCTTCGTACGCCTTGATGGTAGACATGATAGATTTATTTTGCTTGAAGAAGTTATTGATTTATTTAAACAAAAACTCTTTCCTGAAAAAGAAATTACTGATTTTAGTCTTATCCACATAACCCGCGATAGCGATTTGGAAATTGAAGATGAAGCGGAAGATTTGGTAAGTAATTTTGAATCTGCAGTTAAACGCCGTAAACGTGGCAGTGTAATACGACTAAAAATTAATTCCTCACCGGATTCTGCTTTAGTGAAATTTGTTGTTTCCGGTTTAAATGTAAGCCGTGAAGATATTGTTGAAATGAAGAACATGCCAGGCTTAGATAGCATAATGCAGCTTTATTCATGCAACAAACCAAAACTAAAATTCAAACCTTATATTGAACGTTTTCCTGAACGCATAAATGATTTTGGCGGTGATTGTTTTGCTGCCATTGCTTCAAAAGATATAGTTATTCACCATCCTTATGAAACATTCGATGTGGTGGTTAATTTCCTAAGTCAGGCCGCACGCGACCCTAATGTTGTAGCTATAAAACAAACATTATATCGAACAAGTTCTGATTCCCCAATTGTAAAAGCACTAATAGAAGCGGCAGAGGCGGGAAAATCTGTTACAGTTGTTGTAGAACTTAAAGCTCGTTTTGATGAAGAATCAAATATAAAATGGGCGCGCAACCTTGAGAGAGCCGGAGCACAGGTAGTTTATGGTTTTGTTGAACTTAAAACACACGCAAAGATCTCTCTGGTTATAAAACGCGAAGCTAATAAATTAGTGTCATATGTACATTTTGGAACAGGCAATTATCACCCGTTAACCGCCCGCACATATTCAGATTTATCATTTTTTACATGTAATCAAACTCTCTGCTCTGATGCAGCTTATTTATTTAATTATTTGACCGGCTATTCCACTCCGGCTGAATTTAAAGGCCTGTGCGTTTCACCACTTTCAATGCGCAATAAATTGTTGGAGCTTATTGAAGCAGAAATTGCTCATGCTCAAGCTGGACGTCCTGCCAATATATGGGCAAAAATGAATGCATTGATCGATAGAAAGATCATTGATGCTCTTTACACTGCATCACAGGCAGGAGTTTCCATTGATCTTGTAGTACGCGGAATATGTGGCCTGCGCCCTGGTATTAAAGGATTTTCAGATAATATACGCGTAAAAAGTATTGTAGGCCGATTTTTGGAACATTCTCGTATAATATGTTTCGGCAATGGCCATAAACTCCCTTCACCACATGCAAAGGTTTTCATTGCATCAGCAGATTGGATGCCACGCAATTTTGATGGCCGTGTAGAAGTTTTGATTCCAATTGAGAATGCCACTGTACATGAGCAAATTATGGGGCAAATTATGTTTGCCAACATTAAAGACGAAAAACAAAGCTGGGTCTTAAATGGTGATGGAACCTATAAACGTATAGAAGCTGAAAAAGAGGCCTTCTGTGCGCATGATTATTTCATTACCAATCCAAGTCTGTCAGGACGTGGAAAGGCTCTTACAGCCGCTGAAACGGAAAAACAGCGCCGCAAAATTTATCGTCTGTTATCATTTGAAAAAGGTAAAAAGAAATAATGGAATCTACTCCTTTAGCAGTTGTTGATATTGGTTCAAACTCTGTACGTATGGTTGTTTATGACGGCCTGAAGCGCGTACCAATGCCCTTATTTAATGAAAAAGTTTTATGCGGCCTCGGTAAAGATATTTCAAAAACGGGAACACTTAATAAAGAAGGTGTCAAAAGCGCAGAAGAAACTTTGCGGCGTTTTATAAAACTATCCAAAGTCTTAAAAGCAAGTAGCCTGGATATGTTTGCAACCGCAGCCGTACGTGACGCCAAAGATGGCCAAGCTTTCATTGATAAAATATACAAAAAATATGGCGGAAAAATTTCAACTTTTTCTGGTGAGGAAGAAGCTTATTATGCCGCAATGGGAATTATATCTTCTGTTGCAAAAGCCAAGGGTGTTGTTGGTGACCTAGGAGGAGGCAGCTTGGAACTACTTGGTATTGATAAGAATACAACATCAGGCAAAGGAGTTTCTTTACCTATAGGGCCTTTAAGAATAAATAATCTGAAAAAGACCCCACCTCAAAAACTATCAGAATTTATTTCCAGTCATATGAAAAAATATCCTCTGGTAAAAGAGCTAAGTGGAAAAAGTTTTTATGCCGTTGGTGGTGCTTTCCGTAATATCGCCAAAATACACATGACACGCACAAACTATCCGCTAAAGGTTATTCATAACTACGACGTAGATGCAAGCGATTTACTCGATACAATAAAGATAGTTACCAGAATGCCAGAATCAGCTTTAATAAAAGTTCCCGGCATAACAAAAAAACGTTTGGAATTTCTGCCGTATGCTGCATTAATTTTGGAAAGCATCATAACAATTGGTAAACCAAAAAATGTTGTATTCGTAGCCTCTGGTATTCGCGAAGGATTTTTATATTCAAAATTAAATGACAAGTTAAAAGCACAAGATCCACTCATTGCTGGCTGCACTGACATAATGTCCAGAATATTGCCACAAGACACTTACGGCCAGGAATTACATGATTGGATGTCACCTTTATTTGAAAACGAAACCACACACGAAAAGCGCCTGCGTCTTGCAGCTTGCATTATGAGTGAAATTTCCTGCTTTGAAAATACAGAATATAAAGCCGAATTAGCTTACAGAATGGTGCTTGATTCTTCTCTCACCGGCCTTGATCACAGAGATAGAGTGTTCATCGCAAAATCGTTATATTGTCGCTATAGTAACGAACCAGACGAACATATTTTAATGTCTATGCAATCGCTACTCAACTCTAAAAGTTTGCAAAGCGCGCATGTAATAGGTTCTGCAATGCGCCTAGGCCGTAGTTTGAGTTGCAGCCATAGCGGTATATTAAAACATACACCACTACAAATTGTGAAAAATAAACTCGTTCTTAAATTATCTCCTGATAATAGCGACCTTGATGGCGAAGCTATCAGAAAAAGAAGCAGTCAACTTGCTGAAATATTGGGACTAGATTGTAAGATAGTTTAAAACTTCTTAAAGTATGATATACTGCAACTATAAATCTAAAAAATGCAGGTAGTCATGAAAAAGAAGAAACAAACTATTGGTAAATTTCTTTTCGATTATCTTTATAAGCAAGGCATCGATACCGCCTTTGGTATTCCTGGTGATTTCGTGTTGCCGACTTTTCGCCACTTACAAAAATCCCAGATAAAAATCATGACTATGACGCATGAACCTTCAGTTGGTTTTGCCGCTGACTGCTATGCCCGTTCAAAAGGATTGGGACTTGCCGTTGTAACATACTGTGTTGGTGGTCTTAACATGCTAAATAGTATAGCCTGTGCCTATGCAGAAAAAAGCCCCGTTATAGTTATCTCGGGAGGACCATCGCCAAAAGACAGACACAAAGATCCTATGGTGCACCATAAGGTTAGAACTTTTGATACGCAAAGGCGTATTTTTGAAGAAGTAACTTGCGCCAACACCATTCTTCTTGATCCTGAAAAAGCCGCTGCTGAAATTATTCGCGTTGTTGAAGATGTAAAACGTCATAGCTTACCCGGCTATATCGAAATTCCATTTGATATAGTTGATGTTGAAATTGATGTACCAGAAGATGTTTTCAAACAGCAAAAACCAGAGGCTAGCGATAAAGAAACTCTAGCTGAATGTATCAAAGAAATTACTAAGAGAATAAATAACGCAAAACAGCCAGTAATAATCGCTGGTGAAGAATTACACCGCCATAAATTAACAGATTTGATCACCCAACTTGCAAAAGAACATAACATACCAATTGCCGCAACTTTGCTTGGCAAAAGCGTAGTGCGTGAAACCAATCCACTTTACATCGGTGTTTACAGCGGTTCTATATCCGAACCTGCTTGCCGCAAATATGTTGAAAACAGCGATTGTATTATATTGGCCGGAGCATTTATCTGTGATGTGCTTTTAGGTTTTTATTCGTCAAAACTTGATCGCAAAAACGCAATAATCCTTAATACCGAGGACACACATGTCGGGCTACATAGCTATCATGATGTGAAATTTAAAGATATACTCACAAAATTGCTTAAAGCCCCTATCAAAGATCGAAAACGTTTCGTTAATCCAAATCCAGTTAAGCTACATAAACCACTCAAAAAATCCGAAGAAAAAGATGCGATAAATGTTGAAGCATTATTTAGGATCTTATCCACTCATTTACAAGAAGGAGATACTATCGTGTGCGATACGGGCGATGCGCTTGTAGGCGCTATTGGCCTGCGCACAGGTATGCGTAAACATTTTTTCTCAGATGCTTATTATCTATCTATGGGATTTGCCGCTCCGGCAGCAATTGGTGCAATGGCTGCAAATCCGGAAAGCAAAGTATTTTCTATAATAGGAGATGGCGCTTTCCAGATGACAGGTATAGAACTTTCCACTGCAGCTAAATATAAATTAGCACCTGTGGTTATTGTCATCAACAATGATGGTTATGGAACACAGCGCCACATAATAGATGGGCCTTTCAATAACATACATATGTGGGATTATACAAAAATAACTGATATGCTCGGCTATGGTAAATCAGTGAAAGTAAAAACCAAAGGCGCATTAAATAAAGCACTCAAAGAAGCCAGAGACCATGATGAATTATATTTTATAGAAGTGCGCGTTCCACGTGATGATTGTAGTAGCTCACTAAAACGTATGGGAGAAGCAATTGGAAAATTGAGGAATCCTAATAAGTCTAAATAAGCATATTTTGCGGCTTATAATCTTCCTGATCATCTTCTGCAGATGAAGAAGATGATATAGTAATGTTTTCCCAGGCCTTTTTTATAACCATCAGGTTATCAATGATTTTGTCGCATATATCATGATCAGCCTCACATTGGGCTTTTATTAAAAGACTCTCAACAGCATCATAATAATTATTTAATGCCACAGCAACTTGCTCATTAGCTTGAAAATCCAAACAATTCCGCAATCCTCTTATAACCATCAAGGCCTGGTTCATAAGAGAGTATCTTGTATCATGATCTTGCGCTGTTATAGCTTCTTTCGCCTGCTTAATATAACTTATAGAAGCTGCATATAGCATTACAATTTGCTCCGAATGACTCTTTGTCTCATTAGCATGCTTATAAGCATTACATTGTTCAAAATTCTCGTACATTGTTTATGCACTCCTAAATTAATAAATATTAAAACTGTAAAAGCTTTAAAATATTTTCTAGTCTTCTTTGCTCTTGCGCCAAAACTGCTGCTCCTGAACTTAATTTAAGCGCTGCTTCTGCATATAGAGTCGATTCCTCAGCATAATCTGTATCCAATAACACAGAGCTCGCCGCATCAAAATTTTGCGTCATAACATTATTGCCAACAATTGCTGATGTGAAAGAAGATATTCCTGCACTAGTTGTTGCCACAAGACTCAAAACGTTATTAATGGCGTTATCTAAAACATCAGATGCCGCAGTTGCACCTTCCAACGTTGATATATCTAAGGTCTTCGATGTTCCAGCATTATCTAAATATATATCAGTTGTTTTAGCACTGCCTAATGTTATGCCTATTGTATCACTTCCGCTTGCACCAACTTGAAATGACAGAGAAGGATTCTCAGAAACTCCAAACAAAGTATCTAAATCATCTGTAAAAGCCTCAGATAACGCATCTGTTCCCAAATCAATTGAGTTATCTGTAAGATTACTCAAATCTATTCGCAATTGCTTACCATCTGTAGTAGAAGCACTATGAAACACAAGAATGGTTCCCGCACCAGCTGTTATAACTTTGGTAGTTGAATTATAACTTCCAGCCCCATTCACTATACCTCCTGTGTTTGCAGTACTGTCTGATATATCCGCAGTATAAGTTTCTCCGTTTATATCTACAGAGATTTTATTAACAGAACTATTAAAACTAAATGAACCTATCGAACCAAGACGCCCATCGTCACCAAACGTGCTGCCTACGAATAAAATGTCACCTTTGGTATTGGAACCTATCGCATCAAAACCTTTGATTCCCGCAAATGTTGTTCCTGTAGCAGCAGAAATTGTAAAATCAGAACCTGTTGGATTTGTTTCATCCAATATAACGTCACGGCTCTGGTTTATCTGATTTGTTGCAAGCTGTGTTTCAAATCCTGTAGCAGTGTTATTTAAATCAGTTTCAAATGCATCCTGAGTACCACCTGCTATTGTTATATCAGTTGCACCAACTGTTAAACTGAAAGCATTGTCAGTCACCACACCATTTGAATCTGTTGGCCCTGCTGTATTTGTGAAAACTATCACCTGACCATTTCTTATTGTATTACCTTTGCTGTTAAACCCACCTGTACCAAACAAAGTTACGGCCTGAGATGTATATGTCGTACCGTTTATCTCAACAGTAAATGTAACTTCATTTTGAGTATTGCTAGTATCCAGTGCTGCAGCAAAATTACTAAACCCACCTTCTAACTTTGCATCTAATGTTGCAGTTGTAACGCTCTTATTTGTTCCCAAAGTAGAACCAGCTGATGATGTGAAACTCTCTGCTGTTCCAGCACCTATAGTATCTATATTATCTCCGCCAAAAGTAGTAGCATTAGCCGTTATACCACCGCCTCTATTTGTTAATGAAAATGCGGTAGTATTAATAATATTGGCTGCTCCTGTACCTAAGTCTGCTGCTTTTACAGTAACTGTGCCATCACCATTATCTTTATATGTAAATCTCCTGACAGTATTATTCGTTGAAGCTTCAGCAGCAGCAACAAATGCTGTTGCAACACCTGCAGCAGTTGCTTGACCAGAGCCAAAAGTTATTGTTGCACCGCCTGTTAAAGTAACTACAGCATTTGTTGTAGCTCCACCAACCGCGAAGCTTAACGTTGAGCTTCCAGCAGTTTTTCCTGTACTGTTCGTTGCTACAGTATTAAATGTGCTGCTCGTAACAAGTTCTCCCGCAGCAACAGTTCCAGACATTGAAAAATCCGAAGTAGATAGTAGCGAATAATTTTCTGTAGCCTGACCAGTAACACTAGTTAGTCCGGCATTTCCACTTATTGAACCATCCAACAATAATTTATTATTAAATTTAGTGGTTGTAGCAAGTCTGTTTATTTCTGTGGTAATTGCCGCAAATTGCGTATTCAGTGATGCTCTTTCATTATCTGTTAGCGAACTATCCGCCGCTTGTATTGCTAAATCTTTTTGATCACCTAATAATTCAATAATTTGCCCTAATGCGCTTTTTGCAGTTTGCATCAAACTCTTGCCCTGACCAGCATTTATAGTCGCTATTTTTAGAGTGCTTGATTGCGTTGACAACATGGTACCAATCGAAAAATCAGCAACACCTGCATTTTCTTTATGACCACTTACTAGATTTATTATAGATGAGTTTAAATCATTATTGATTTGAAACATCCTTGAAGCGACTGCTTGAGCAATCACACTTTGAATCATAACCATCTTCCATACCTGTACGTGCTAATCCAGGGTTACGTACCCAACACGCCCTATAATGGTCTACATGGCCAAAATTATGTTATTCGTAAAACATACTTTATGTACCAATAATATCACATCTACAGTTAACAGAAGGTTAATTTTTTAGAGAAAAATATTATATTTCAATGGGTTACTACTTTTAGTAGAAAAATATAAAAGAAATGAAATTTAAGATAATAAAAAAGGGCCGATACAACAAGTATCGACCCCATATTTACCAAAATAGTTTTTCAACTACTAGTTATTGATAGCTTCTTTAAGCTTTTTAGCTGGAGAAAACTTAACAACATTCTTCGCAGGAATCTTTATTTCCTGACCAGTTCTAGGGTTTCTACCCTTTGTAGCTTTACGCTTTTTAACTGACAAATTACCCAAACCAGCCAATTGAACGTTATCGTTCTTAGCAAGAGCTTTAGAAGTAACTTTAATATAAGCATCTAAGAAGTCTTGAGCCTCTTTCTTAGTTTTGCCAGTTTCGCCAGCTATAGCTGCTGTAAGTTGCTCTTTATTCATGGAAAAATATCCTTTCTTTAATAGTTAAACTAATGGTTTAAAAATATCTTCATTCCTGATTATCGCTTAAAATCGCAAATGGCAAGCATTACCTTCACTTTTTTCATTTTTTCTTAAAATAAGTGCAAAAAAGTCACTCCAAAAAGCGACTGTATAATATTAAGTGATATTTTTTTGAAAAAAGCCGAGATTTAAAACCTATACGCTACTTTTTCCTTTCTTTTTAAATCTAAGGTTGATATATAAAACCCTCATTCCCACATATTAAGGTTGATATGAAACTTTTATCTCTACATCAAATGGATATTTCTCGTGAAAGAAGATAAAACTAAAAGAAACACCAAACTAAAAATAGATAGCGACAACGCTGCAAGGCAATTTTTAACTTTTCGTGTTGGCAAAGAAGAGTATGGAATTGAGCTTATGTCCATAAGAGAGATAAAAGGCTGGGCTGCTACAACAAAACTTCCAAACTCCCCTTCTTTCATGAAAGGTGTTATAGATCTTAGAGGGATAATTATTCCAATTTTTGATCTTAAAAATCGTTTTCATATGGGAGAAACAAACCCTACAGAAAAAAACGTAGTCATAATTGCCGCTATAGGTAGCAAGCTTATTGGCATATTGGTCGATGCTGTTTCTGATATTTTGAACGTTCAACAAAACAAAATAAGCTCTGCTAATAATGTGGAGTCTAAAATAGATCAAGATTTTATTGATGGTTTAATTTCCGTAAATGAAAAGATGGTAAAAGTTCTTAATGTTGAAAATATTTTTGACGATGAAACTATTAAGAAAACCGAAAAAATTACAACAACAGCTGAGGCTTAATTTACAATATTTTAAAACACTCTAATTAATATCAGATGAGGCATATAATGACTTCTAGTACAGGAAAGAAAAAAGAAGAAGGAATAAATAAAATTTTGGAGAAAATTTTTGATTCAGTTTATAAGGCTGTAGAAGAAAATAAGGCGAGAGAACGTCGTTTAACTATTCATCACGTAGACGCTATTTTAGAAGAAATGTTTAAAGCAGTAAACGATGCAAAAGACAAAGGTTCTAAAACAAAAATTCCTGATTTCTCTAAAATATTTAGCAAATAAATTTTATAGCTTATTTTTTATAAATTTCAGAATTTCGGATTTGGAGGAAGTGTAATCACCCTCTTCCCACCATATTTCGGCTTTCTGTAGAATCTTTCCCACTTCAGGCCCAGACTTTACTCCCAACTCCATAATATCTTTTCCAGTTACAGGAAATTGAGGTATTTCAATCTCATCAAGTTTCTTTGCCATCTTTTTATAAAGGCTAGATAATTTAGTTATATCTCCACCAGTCTTGGCAATTTTTATAAAAAATAAATCTGCAAATAATTCCTTACCGGTTTTTCTAATAATTTGAATTAAATTATCTACGCTATCATCAATCGCAAATCTAAATTTATTTAGCACTAGAGAACTTAAATATTGCTTATCTTTACCAGACAATTTCCAAAACGTTCCCAGTTTCTCTATTCTTCTATCAGACTCTTCTGCCATAATAGCAATACGCACAAAAGCATTTGGTGCCAAACCAATCTTTTTCTCTAGTTTTTCAGCAAAAACCAATTTTTCTATTTCAATATCAAGAGGCAAAACTTTCTTTAAAACACTGATATTTTTCATTTCTGAAACTATCTTAGATGCTTTCGGTGCAACAAGTAATTTAAGCATTTCCGCCTGAATTCTCTCAGCCGACAAACTGGAAATCTTATTAGCCAATTTTGTACAAGCCCAAAGACCGTTCATATCAAGTGGAACGCTACCATAATACGCACTGAATCTAAAAAACCGCAATATTCTTAAAATATCTTCTTCACACCTAACATGGGCATCACCCACAAAGCACACTACCTGATTTTGCAAATCATCTATACCGCCAAAATAATCATATAGTTCACCCTTCTGAGTGCATGACATAGCATTAATGGTAAAATCGCGTCTGGCTGCATCCTTTTCCCAGGAATCGGTAAATTCCACTTCAGCATGACGCCCATCACACTCAACATCTTTTCTCAGCGTAGTAATTTCGAAATTTTTATTACCTATAACCGCAGTCACAGTTCCGTGCTTTAGGCCAGTTGGTACCACCTTTATGTTTTTTGCCTTGAGCAATTCTATTGTTTTTTCAGGAATATGTGATGTCGCAATATCTATATCTTTAATCGGCTTATTAAGCAATCCATCACGTACACATCCACCAACAAACCTAGCCTTGCCCAAAAGCGCGTCAAACACTCTTGTGACATCTTCCTCAGTCATCCAATCTTTGATTGGCATTATAGGTTTCGCCAAGCTAGCTACCCTTTTTATTAGTTTCGAGCGCCTTACATAATTCAACCGTTATTTCAGGACGGTTAAGTGTATAAAAATGGAATTCGTTTATACCTTCTTGCATCAATAATCTGATTTGTTCCAAAGCAACTGCAAAGGCTGCCTTATCACGCTGCTGCGGGTTTTCATCCAATCCTTCAAATATATCATATATCCATTTTGGAACGCTCGCACCACATCTCTGGCTGAAGCTAACCAATTGCTTAAATGAATTCATAGTGACAATGCCAACAACTATCGGAACATTCACACCTTGTTTCTTTGCCTTACCAATAAAATCTAAAACAACATCAGTATCAAAACAGAACTGAGTTATTGCTCTGTTTGCCCCAGCATCAACTTTTCTCTTAAGATGCTCAAGATCAAATTCTGCGGAAGGTGCTTGCGGATGCACTTCAGGATAAGCCGCCACACTAATATCAAAATCACCTAGTTGTTTTAAACCTTTAACCAAATCATTAGCATAAGCATAACCACCGGTATGAGGTTTATATTCGTCATCAAGACCAGGCACATCACCACGCAATGCTACAATCCTGTTTACACCAATATCAAGATAGCTTTTTGCTACAGCATTTATTTCTTCCTTGGTAGCTCCAACGCAGGTCAAATGCGCTGCCGGCAAAAGAGAAGTATTTTGTTTGATAT
>CAZOKN010000036.1:3104-18722 GCA_964580525.1 uncultured Rickettsiaceae bacterium | reverse complement strand
AACCTTCGCACCATAAGGACCAACCAAGTCAACACCACTGTGGAATGCGCCGCGGCCTCTTATAGGATCAACTCTGCCACCATAACCACTTGAAACTCTGTACATTTCCATAGGAGCAGACAAAGGAAATGCATGAACAACCTTTTCAAGCTCAAGAAGATAATTAACCTCTTTATCAAACTTCACAGCTGTTCCAGAACCTTCTTCAAGAGGGATGAAAGGACCACCCTGATTACTTGAATCACCATTACCCTGCTTAGAAGATTCATCACCTTTTAAGAGAACTTTTTTCAGACTGTTGTTATGAGCGGCAACATCTTCAACCTTCAAGCCTGTCATTTTGATTACAGATTCTAAACTGCCTATACGCTCAACAACTTTACCCTTTATACGAGAAAGTATTGAATTAACATCGCTTTCACGCTTAGATAATTCTTCCGATTTTTTAGTATCATCACCAGCACTTGCTTTATCCTTAGCAGAAGCTGCATCTCTTGTGTATTGCTGGATATTCTCAAAATATTTATTTAATTCCTGAAGATTTTCATGCAAATCAGCAACTTGATATTGGAGATTTTCATTCGTTACGCTCGTTGTCCAAATTTCTCTATCTTTCTCTGAAATGATATTTTCATATGCAAAATATCTGCCTGTAGAGTAAGAAACCCAAAGCATAAACGTTAAAAAACCCATTAATATAGAAGCTTGAACTTTGAAGCTAACAGGAAGGCTTGAAATACCCTTATCTGAGATAATTACGATCTTTTTGTGGCTTAAGCACTGCCTGACAAAGGACAATACGTCAGACATCAGATCCGAGTACCTCTCAGCAATACCTTTGATTTTAGACTCTAGTTTACTAAATTCCACTATACTTTCCTCAGCTAATCGCTTACCTAGCAATACAACTAGACCCTCGATATTAGTAACAAAAAGTTAAAAAAACGTTAACGCTAGTTCTATAGTGAATTTTCTTTTGATTTATTCAGAAAAATCAAAGCAAAATATTAAAACAAAACTTCGCCGAGATTTACGAATTATAAAATAAAAGAAATCTACCAATAACATTCCTAACATATTCCGTTTACTTATCGCAAGCACTAAATAAAATAAAAATTTCTTTTCTGCTGATAAGTTGGCAACATGCTGTTTTATAGTGACTTTTTATTCGCTATGAGCGTAGTTAGGAGCTTCTCGTGTAATTGTTATATCGTGCGCATGACTTTCCTTCAATCCAGCATTAGTTATGCGTACAAATTCACAATTCTTTTGCATTTCTTTTATGTTTTTATTACCCGTATAGCCCATCGCAGCCCTCAAACCACCAACCAATTGGTGTATAACCCCTGCAACACTACCTTTAAACGGAACAAGACCTTCCACGCCCTCAGGAACCAGTTTAAGCTGATCTTTAATCTCTTGCTGAAAATATCTGTCAGCCGAACCACGTGCCATAGCCCCAACAGAACCCATACCCCTATAAGTTTTATAAGAGCGGCCTTTATACAACACTACTTCACCTGGACTTTCTTCCGTACCCGCAAGTAAAGAACCAACCATCACACAATCTGCACCAGTGGCTATAGCTTTAGCAAAATCTCCAGAATATTTAATACCGCCGTCAGCTATAACGGGAATTTTTCTCTTTTTGCAAGCATCTACAGCGTTTTTTATCGCCGTTAATTGAGGAACACCAACCCCAGCAACTATCCGGGTAGTACATATAGAACCTGGACCAATTCCAACTTTCACCGCGTCAACACCAGCATCAATCAAAGCCTTAGCCCCATCTGCGGTAGCCACATTACCACCTATTATATCAACCTTATATCCAATCTTCTTTATAGCCGCAACCGTATCCAAAACCTTCTTTGAGTGACCATGCGCAGTATCTACAACCAACAAATCAACCCCAGCATCAACAAGGGCAGCAATTCTTTCCATAACGTCAGCACCAGTACCAACAGCCGCAGCAACACGCAAACGGCCCTTATCATCACGGCACGAATTAGGGAATTTTTCAGCTTTTTCAATATCGTTTACGGTTATCAGACCAACACATCTGTATTTATCATCAACAACAAGTAGTTTTTCTATTCTGTTCTTATGCAATAATTTTTTAGCCTCCTCCCTGTCTACACCCTCTTTTACAGTAACAAGGCCTTCTTTAGTCATAAGAGAAGATACAGGCTGCTTTAAGTTAGTAGCAAATCTAACATCTCGATTGCTCAATATGCCAACCAGCTTATTTGTCGCCTTCTCCACAACCGGAATTCCGGATATTTTATATTCTTGTGCTAGGCTTAGAGCCTCAGAAAGAGTCGCATCAGGATTGATAGTTATCGGGTTTATAACCATGCCAGATTCAAATTTTTTAACTTTTCTTACCTCGTTATATTGCTCTTCTACGGTAAGATTCTTGTGTATACAGCCAATTCCACCATTTTGGGCCATAGCTATGGCGAGACGTGATTCGGTAACAGTATCCATGGCGGAGGACATTAAAGGAACGCCCAATTTTATATTCTTGGTTATGTAAGTAGAAGTATCGACTTGTGTGGGTAAAACCTCAGAATAAGCCGGCACAAGCAGGACATCATCAAAAGTTAAAGCTTCTTGGAATGTTACATTTGGCATATCGCAAATCCGAACCATAAGACTGTTGAACTTGCGGGGGCAGTATATACAGCAAAATCAAATAGGCAAGAAAAATCAGGAAAATTATAAGTTAAACAGCTTTAGTGATATATTGCTTTATCGCCCCTATATCATTCTGAATAACATCATATTTTTCTTTTCTTTCCATCAATCCATATAAATATTGAGGCAATTCAGGCTCAACAACACCAGATTCTTTTATAGCCTCAGGAAATTTAGCAGGATGAGCTGTTGATAAAACAACCATTGGAACACCATTGTATTTTTTACATTTTTCAGCTGCACCAAATCCAGTTGCTGTATGAGGATCAATTATCTCACCGCTTTTTTCATGTATATTTTTGATTATTTTACATGTAGCCTTATCATCAACACTTAAGCTATCAAACAAATCCCTGATTTTTTCTAACTTTTCCTTCTCAATTGATATAGCTCCACCTGCCTGAAAATCATCCATTATCCTTGCAATTTTTTTGCCATCGCAATCATAAACATAAAATAATAAACGCTCAAAATTGCTAGAAACCTGAATATCCATACTTGGTGATAACGTTTTCACCAAATCACCACGGCTATAGTCATTATCATTGAAAAAACGGTGCAAAATATCGTTTTTATTTGTCGCCACAATCAGCTGTTTTATAGGTAAGCCCATTTTATAGGCAATATAGCCCGCGAAAATATCGCCAAAATTCCCAGTCGGCACAGAAAAAGCTACCGATTTAGCAGGAGCACCTAACTTCAATGCTGCATAAAAATAATAAACTATCTGCGCCATAATACGGCACCAGTTTATTGAATTTACCGCAACCAGCTTATTTTTTCCGCCTAAGAAACTTTGATCCTTAAACAATTCCTTCACTATATGCTGACAATCATCAAAATTGCCTTCCAATGCTATGTTATTAACATTCTTATCCAAAACAGTCGTCATTTGCCTACGTTGAACATCAGAAACACGATTATACGGATGCAAAATAAATATCTTCACATTATCAGAATGTTTGCATCCTTCTATCGCTGCCGAACCTGTATCACCAGAAGTCGCACCAACGATCACAACTTTTTCATTTCTTTTTTTCAATATATAATCAAAAATTCTACCTAAAAACTGTAAGGCAAAATCTTTAAATGCCATGGTAGGTCCATGAAAAAGCTCAAGAATAAATTCTTCATTATCAATCTGTTTTAGCGGTGCTATAGCTTCATGACGAAAATCAGAATAGCTTTCTTCTATTATATTTTTCAGAATATTATCTGGAATATCAGAACCAATAAATGGCTTTATAACCTTAAACATCAGTTCTGTATAAGATAAACCTGACATTTGTGCAATTTCAGCAGAAGTAAAATGTGGAATATTTTCAGGAACATAAAGACCTCCATCCTGGGCAAGACCAGCAATGACAACATCCTCAAAACCAAGAATAGGAGAATTTCCTCTGGTACTTATATATCTCATTGGAATATTCCTCACGCAAGCTTATGCAAGATAACGTTCTTTTAAATAATTTTTATACACATCAAGATCTATGCTCTTGCCAGTTGCTTCCGAAACAATCTCTTCAGTGCTAAGCAGTGAACCTTTTTCATGCACATTTGTTTTCAGCCAGTTAGTAACCGGAGAGATATCGCCTTTCCTTAGAGATTCTGACAAATCAGGAGTAGCTGCTTTTATAGCAGTAAAAAATTGAGCTGCGTGAATGGCTCCCAAAGAGTATGTAGGGAAATAGCCAAATGTTCCGTCCATCCAATGAATATCCTGCATACAGCCATCTTTATCATTATCAGGCATAACACCAATAAATTTTTCCATACCTTGCGCCCATGCATCAGGCAAATCATCAACTTCCATATCGCCAGAAATTAGATATTTTTCCATATAATAACGTAGCATTATATGCGCAGGATAAGTAACTTCATCGGCATCAACTCTGATAAGCGAAGGCTGAACTTTCGTACAAACTTGATAAAGCCCCTCAGGAGTAAAGTTTTTGTTCTTAATTCCTAATTCTTTTTTAATTACTGGAACCAAAAATTCTAAAAACTCCTTACTTCTACAAACTTGCATTTCGATAATAAGGGATTGGCTTTCATGTATACTCATACCCCTCGCCTCACCAACTGGTTGGCCTATCCAAGAACTAGGAAGATTTTTTTCATAAGTTGCATGACCAGTTTCGTGCGCCACAGACATCAAAGACGAAAGAAAATCATTTTCATTATATCTGGTAGTTATCCTAACATCAGAAGGATACCCTCCGCAGAAAGGGTGATGACTTTCATCAAGCCTACCAAATTTCAAATCAAAACCTAGTATCTCCAGCATCTTATTCGACAGAATTTTTTGTTTCTCAATTGGGAATGGCCCCTTAAGATCGATATCTGTATGAGAAGATTTTTGTTTTTCAACAACTTGCTGAATAAAATCAGGAATAAAAACTTTTAAATCCTCAAAAACAGCATCAAGCTGAGCTTCTTTTCTACTTGGATCGTACTGATCAAGTAAGGCTTCATAAGGAGAGCAACCAAAAGCTTCAGATTTAATTTTAGCTATCTCTCTAACAATGCCCACAACTTTTTTCAAATGCGGCTTTAGCATATTAAAATTATTCTCTGCTCTGGCAGTTCGCCAAACCATTTCACAATTAGAACCTTCCTTCACTAGATCTTTCACTAGTCTTTGTGGCACAGCATTAGCATGTTTCCAAAGCCTTTTCATTTCGCGCAAATTAGCTTCCTGCTCAGAATTCAATTTCTTGCCTTTGCTACCAGCGCTATCTATCAAATTCTTAACACCAGGATCAGTCAAGATTGCATGCGCAATACTAGATAATGTAGCAAGCTGATTTGCCCTGGCTTCAGCACCACCAGAAGGCATAACCACAGCAGAATCCCAATGCAAAACAGATTTCGCCTGATTAATATCGTTTATTTTGTAAAATATTTTTTCTAACGTTTTATAACTTTCCATATCTCTCTACTCAAAAATTACTGATTAATTTGTGGCGACGAAAAAAAACTCATCACCAGAAATTATTCAGAAATTAGGCTTTATTTCCATCCTTCTTAAAATGGTACAAAACATAAATCACAAACAAAATAATAGCAAGGCTATACCAGGTTATGGCATACTCCAAATGGTCATTTCTATACTTAATAACTGCGTCTCCAGCTATAGGAAGATTATTGCCCTCTCCCTTCTTTAAAGCCCTTATATAGAAAGCTTCAGGTTTCTCATCAATAAAAGAATATATGGAGTTTAAATCTATCCAAAACCATAGATTTCCTTTTATATTATTTTCAGGAGTGAAGTATTTTTTTGCCTCGCCTTTATGCAACATACCTTCAACTTCAACTACATTGTCAGATATAGTTTCAGGGCGCAATTTTATATCTTTTTTAGAAGAAGGTATCCAGCCCCTGTCGACAATAACAACTCTGCCATCTTCAAGTTTTAAAGGAGTTAGCAAATCATATCCCGCTTCACCTCTTATGCTACGGGTACCAACAAAAAGATGTACTTCCTTATCGTTGAGAAAATGGCCTTTCAAAAGGAATTTTCTATATTGCAGGTCTTCTATATTAGCTGTATCAGCCGGCAAGTCGCCAGCCTGCGCAGATGATTTTTCATTCATCAAACTTATTATTTCTTTTTTCCAGTGCAATCTTTGCATTTGCCAAGTACCCAAACATAGCAAAATAATAATCGCAGGAATGGTGAATAAAGTTGGCAATAATTTAGGCTTGAATTGCATCTAATAGTTCCTTTACTAGGAAAAAGCAAAGGAGCCAACAAATAGCTCCTTCAGCAAAATTATATCTAAGAAAAAATAAGACTATCTGCCCCAAACATAAACAAACAAGAACAGGAACAGCCAAACAACGTCTACAAAATGCCAGTACCAGGCAGCAAATTCAAATCCCAAATGCCCCTCTGGAGTCATTTGGCCTTTAATAGCACGTACCAAGCATATCAATAAAAATATAGTTCCAATCAAAACGTGAGCACCATGGAAGCCCGTTGCCATAAAGAAATTGGAAGAATAAATACCATCCTTAAAACCGAAATGAGCATGGTGATATTCAAACGCTTGCAGGCAAGTGAAGCTGATACCCAACAATACTGTAATTGTAAGAGCTCTAATTAAATCTTTTCTGTTGTTGTGCAACAAAGCATAATGAGCCCAAGTAACAGTAGTTCCAGATAGCAAAAGCACGAGAGTGTTCATGATAGGAATGTCCCATGGATCAAAAGTAACAATACCCTTAGGAGGCCAAATTCCAGCTGTAACAGTTCCTGTTGCGTCAAGAACGTGCTGACCTGTAAAAACAAGAACAGGATCAAGAGCAGCCCTGAAAAAGGACCAAAAGAATGCAAAGAAGAACATAACTTCCGACATAATGAATAAAGCCATTCCAAGCCTTAAACCATGACGAACTATACTAGTGTGATGACCACCAGAAACACCTTCTTTTATAACGTCTTTCCACCAAATAAACATTGTGTAAAGAACAAGCAAAAGCCCCACAGGGAAAAGTAATTTACCAAGTGGTTTATCGTGCATTAAAAACAAAACGCCTGTAAACATCGTAAGGGCAGAAAAAGAGCCAATCAACGGCCATGGACTAGGATCCACTAAATGATAATCATGATGTTTATCTGAGCTCATAATTCATACCTCTTAAATTCTAATAAAAAATATTTTGTTCTTTTACACAAAGATTTTCTAAAAATCTAGTTATTTGCCTTAAAAAATGTATAAGAAAGCGTAATTGTTTTAACATCCGCCATTTCAGGGTCAGATTCAAATTTCGGATCAACGAAGAAAACCACAGGCATTTTAATTTTTTCATGCGGTTTTAAAGTTTGCTGATTAAAACAAAAACACTGAACCTTATTAAAATACATTGCTGCTTTTTCCGGCAAAACGTTAAAAGTAGCCATACCAACTTCTTCATTATTCGTAAGATTCTCAGAAGAATAATAAACTTGCTTATTTTCTCCAACCCTCACTTCTACACTTCTCTGCAATGGCTCAAACTTCCAATCCAATCCAGGTGCCAAATCTGCATTAAATTCAATCTTAACAACACGATTGCCCAACATCTTACTTTCTTGCCCCAAACTCACCTTCGGGGTTCCACCATAACCTGTAGCTTTACAAAAAAGATTGTACAAAGGAAATGATGCGAACGCCAGGAAAAACATTCCTAAAACGATATAAACAACTGATATTGCAGTTTTTTTATTATTTGCCATTTTGTTCAGACTTTATTTTATTAGCTGCGTTCTTTTCAGCAATTTCTTTAAATTTAACTATAGTTGAAACAAAGAAAACCGCCATAACTGCAAGCAATATAACAAGAACAGCATAATTTTTAGCTTTTTTTCTTTGATGAATCTCTTCAATTGGCATCCTACACAACCTTATCGACAATCATTAAAACGAAAATACAAAATAAATATAAAATAGAAAACTTGAAAGCTTTCCTTGCTAAAGCTTCAGAATATTCAGTATATAACGAATAGGAATATTGCAAAAATTTAACACCCAACGCAGTTGCGCCAACAGTATAAACAATACCAAACATACCTATAGAAATAGGAAAAAGAGTGCTAGCTAAAAGCAATACTGTATATACCAATATTTGTTTTCTTGTAGATTCACTACCAGCAACCACCGGCATCATAGGTATTCCAGCTAGTTTATAATCATCATTTTTATAAAGTGCCAAAGCCCAAAAATGTGGTGGAGTCCAAAGAAAAATAATTAAAAATAACGACAAGCTTTCTATAGAAACATCACCAGTTACAGCCGCCCAACCGATCATAGGAGGGAATGCGCCAGCAGCACCACCAATTACTATATTTTGCGGAGTTCTTCTTTTAAGCCAGATTGTATAGATAAAAACATAAAATAAAATCGCCACCGCCAGTAAAAAAGCTGACATAAAATTGACCACCAAAGCCATTATAAAAACACTTGCAACTGCTACAATTACAGCAAATTCAAGAGCACTTTGCGGATAAATTTTATTTGCCGGAATAGGACGTTTTTTTGTTCTTTCCATAAGGGCATCGATATCCCTCTCATACCACATATTAACAGCGCCGGCAGCACCAGAGCCTATTGCTATACAGAATGTCGCCATGATTGCTATAAATGGATTGATATGACCAGGAGCTACAATCATACCCACTATACCAGTAAAAACCACGAGTGACATCACCCGTGGTTTTAACAGCATAAAGAAGTCTTTTATTTGAGATTCTGCAACACCAAAATCTTTAGTCCCAGAAGAAGTTTCCACAAACTATTTACCCTACTTTACCTCAGGAATTTTATCATAACTGTGGAAATTAGGAGGAGAAGGTATTGTCCACTCTAAAGATCCAGATATATCATTCCATGGATTGTTGGAACATTTCTTTCCAAATTTCAAAGTGTGGAAAATTATGAAAATAAACAATAATGCTCCACTAAATGAAATATATGACCCGAATGATGAAATCTGATTCCAACCAGCAAAAGCATCAGGATAATCAGGTATACGTCTTGGCATACCAGCTAGCCCCAAGAAATGCTGCGGGAAGAAGGTTACATTCACACCAATAAATGTCAGCCAGAAATGAATCTTTCCAAGCGTTTCGTTGTACTGACGGCCCGACATTTTACCAAACCAGTAGTAAAATGCTGCATAAGCCGAGAAAACCGCGCCCATTGACATTGTATAATGGAAATGCGCAACTACGTAATATGTGTCTTGGAACACTCTGTCCATACCAGCATTGGCAAGAACAACACCTGTAACACCGCCAACAGTGAACAAGAATATCATACCTATAGCAAACAACATTGGCGTTTTAAATTCAATAGAACCACCCCACATTGTTGCAATCCAGCTAAATATCTTGATACCAGTTGGAACTGCAATCACCATAGTGGCTAAAGTGAAATAAGCCAAAACATCAACACTGAAGCCAACTACGTACATATGGTGCGCCCAAACCACAAAACCAACCACACCGATACTTGCCATCGCATAAGCCATACCAAGATAACCAAATACAGGCTTTTTAGAGAACGTAGAAATTACGTGGCTAATGATACCAAAGCCAGGAAGTATAATAATATATACTTCAGGGTGACCAAAGAACCAAAATAAATGCTGCCAGAAAATAGGATCGCCACCACCAGCAGGGTCAAAAAATGACGTACCAAAATTTCTATCTGTCAAAAGCATCGTAATTGCACCAGCCAAAACAGGCAACGCAAGAACAAGCAAGAAAGCAGTTATCAAGATTGACCAAACATATAAAGGCATTTTATGGAAAGTCATTCCAGGCGCACGCATGTTAAATATGGTAACAATCATATTTATAGCACCAAGGATGGAAGAAGCACCCGCAAGGTGAAGACTGAATATACCCATATCTACAGCCATCCCAGGATGAAATTTTATACTGCTAAGTGGAGGATAAACCGTCCAACCAGTACCAACACCGCCATCAACAAAGGCAGAAGCTATCAACATTAAAAATGCAACAAACAACAACCAAAAACTCACATTGTTCATTCTAGGGAATGCCATATCCGGCGCACCAATCATCAAAGGCACAAACCAGTTACCAAAACCACCAAACAATCCTGGCATTATCATAAAGAACACCATGATAAATGCGTGCGCAGTTAATATCACGTTATACAGCTGGTGATCGCCACCAAAAATCTGTTCACCAGGATGAGCCAACTCCATTCTCAACAAAACAGAGAAAAGACCACCAATTAAGGCACCACAAATAGATAAAATAAGATACAAAGTTCCTATGTCTTTATGATTTGTAGATAAAAGCCATCTTCTCCAGCCGTGAGGCGTACCGTGATGCGAACCCATATAAAAATTCCCTAACTTAAATTAAAACTTTATATTTATTAACTATTTAGAAGCAACTTCTGAATCTGTGGAACTAGCAAATTTCTTTTTTGCCTGCACAACCCACTTAGCAAAGTCTTCTTTAGAAACTGCTTCAACCTCTATAGGCATAAATCCATGTCCAGCTCCGCAAAGCTCAGAACATTGACCATAGTAAACACCTGGCCTCTCAATTTCTATCCAAGCTTCATTTAACTTACCAGGAACCGCATCTATTTTAGTAGCGAATGACGGAATTCCCCAATCGTGTATTACATCGACAGAAGTTGCTTGTATTTTTATTTTTGTGTTAATAGGCAAAACAACTTTGTTATCAACAGATAGCAATCTAATATCATTTTCTTTTAGCTCTTCGTCTTTCAAAATATTACTATCAAAAGATATGTTACCATTATCAGGATACTGATATGTCCAGTACCATTGATTACCGATAACTTTAAGAGTCATTTCAGTATCTTTAATTCTCTCTATAAAATAAAGATTTTTCATTGAAGGGATACACAACAAAACCAATATTATAATAGGAACTGTAGTCCATATTATTTCGATTAAAGTATTGTGAGAAGTTTTGCTCGGAACAGGATTATTCTTTGCACTAAAGCGTATACAAACATAAACAAGCAAAAGAAATACAAATATTCCGGAAGACCATATAACAACCAAAAGAAGGTTATGAAACTGCACTAAATGTTCCATAATAGGAGTCGCTGGCTCCTGAAAAGTCATCTGCCAAGGCACAGGCTTATCGGCATATGCCGCACCAGCAGAAAATAAAAAAGCAACCAAGCCGCTAAGAAATCTATAAAACATCTTCAATTTTTCTCATCTTTAGTTTACTAATGCCACATGTATATCCAACTTTTACAAAAAGTAAAGTAACAACCATCAGGGGAGAATTTTTTTAATGACTGATATAAAAAAGGTAGAAGATATTTTCTTTCATAATACAAATCTTTCTAAGGAAAATAGCCTAAAAATCTTAAATAACTCTCTGAATAATACTGATGATGGTGAAATATTTTTTGAATATAATGAATCAGAAAGTTTTGTTTTTGATGATGGAGTTTTAAGAAATTCAAATTTTAATATCAGAAAAGGTTTTGGTTTACGTTCTGTTTTGGGCGAAATAACTGGATATGCCCACTCTTCTGAACTAACAGATGAATCATTGAAAAGAGCGGCAAAAACTGTTGAAGCTGTAAAAAATGGCTATAGCGGCAAGGTTAATATCGATGGTCAGATTCTAACTAAAACTAATCAGCAGCTTTATACCGATTCAAATCCACTTAAAGAAACAGGATTTAATACAAAAATTGAACTGCTAAATACTATCGATAAATATCTGCGTGATAAAAATCCTTTTGTGAAGCAGGTCTCAGCTTCTTTGTCTGGAGAATGGCAAGTTGTTGGGATTTTAAAAAACAGTGGTGAATTCGCAGGTGATATACGACCGCTAGTGCGTCTTAATATTTCGGTTGTTGTTGAAAAAAATGGCCGCATGGAAAGAGGTTCACATGGAACAGGTGGACGTGAAATATATAAAAATTTCATTGTTGAAAAAGTTTGGAAGGAAGGCGCGGACGAAGCTTTAAGACAAGCTTTGGTTAATCTAGATTCTGTTGCCGCCCCCGCCGGAAAAATGCCGGTAGTTTTGGGCAATGGCTGGCCAGGAATATTACTACATGAGGCTGTTGGTCATGGACTGGAAGGCGACTTCAACAGAAAAAAAACCTCTGCTTTTTCTGGATTATTAGGCCAACAAGTTGCTGCAAAAGGCGTTACCGTTGTAGATGACGGCACAATACATGACAGGCGTGGCTCTCTAACTATAGACGATGAAGGCACACCATCCCAGCACACCGTATTAATAGAAGATGGAATATTAAAGGGTTACATGCAAGATCGCATGAATGCGAGGCTAATGGGCGTAAAACCAACCGGAAATGGCCGCCGTGAAAGCTTTGAATATGCCCCCCTGCCCCGCATGACCAACACATATATGCTGGGCGGCGATAAAACTCAGGAAGAAATTATAGCTTCAGTTAAAAAGGGCGTATACGCCCCAAATTTCGGCGGTGGACAGGTCGATATAACTTCCGGAAAATTTGTATTTTCGGCCTCGGAGGCTTATTTGATAGAAAATGGCAAAATAACTGCCCCAGTAAAAGGCGTAACACTTGCAGGCAACGGCCCTGAGTCTTTAAAGAACATAAAGATGATAGGAAATGATATGAAGCTCGATCCTGGCATAGGAACATGCGGTAAAGCTGGTCAAGGCGTTCCTGTTGGCGTTGGGCAGCCTACAGTGCTAATAGAAGGCCTGACAGTTGGCGGAACTAGTGCATAAAAAAAGGCCTCCATTTGGAGGCCTTTTTAGGATATATCTTCCCTAACTAGAAAGGAAATGCTACAGAGCAAGGTGCTGTATCTGTAGAGTTATATTTATAAAGTGAAGTCGCCGCAACACCGCAATCTGTAGCGCCGGCAGCAACAACGCCAACAGCCAAAACTATACCTTTTACAGGGTTACCATCATCCACTTTTGTATCTATAACATAAGCCCTGTTAACTGAAAGGCCAGTACCATTGGCAACACCAGCAGTCGCAGATCCAAATACAATCACATTTTTACCAGCATCTCTTCCACCGGAAGAAGCAGCGTCACCAGCTGTCAAGTCACTAGAAGAATCATCATAACCTAAAGTTATACCATAACCGGAAAATTTAGATGCCGGAATGTTGGTGTTTATAGTACCAGCAACTACCGCACCAGGAATAAATACACCAGGATACAGGTTAGCTTTTGCAAGCTCCACCCATGCCGCATAGGCCTCTCCTGTGTTACCAGCAGCCATTAAAACCTGACTATTACCATCACCATTACAATCAGCCGCAACACTTGCAGCTGCCCATCCGCCCGCAGCACTGCAACCGGTTGTAAAATAAGAAGAACCGTTTGTTATATCACCAGGATAACCGTTATATTCCAGCCTGAAAGCATTTATCGTTGATTTCAACTGCTCCTGTTCAGATATAATAGACCTGAGCTGCGCTTGTTTTACCAAGCTCTGACCAGCAACTACACCGGAAACAATCAAACCCACAATTACTATCACAATGGATAATTCAACCAGTGTGAAACCTTTTTGTTTATTGGACGACATAGCAACTCACCCTATTAATAATTATAATATACTAATTATAGGCTACAGGAACTTAAGCAACCTATCAATATGATAAAAACTACAAAATAATAATACCATATCCAAAATTTACGTAAATATTATTATAACATCTAAATAGTTAATATTGACTTAACTTTAATTTAGTTTATATAGGTCACCTCTTATAGTTAGAGAAATGAAGGAGTTTTAAGGTGAAACGTACTTATCAGCCTAGTAATTTGGTTCGTAAACGCAGACATGGCTTCCGTGCCAGGATGCAAACCACTGGTGGCAGAAAAATTCTTAGCAACCGTCGCTCAAGGGGCCGTAAGCGTCTCAGTGCTTAATGAAAATCGAATCTTTAAAGAAAAGAAGCGAGTTTGTCAGGCTTAATGGCTCTAAAAATAGGGTTTCTGCAAAGAGCCTTGTTTTGCAGGTGTCCCATAATGATACAGAAAGCAAAGATACTGTAAGGCTTGGCTTCACAGCTACAAAAAAACTTGGCAACGCTGCTATACGCAATCGTATAAAAAGAAGGCTTAGGGCTGCAGCTAGAATTGCTTTACCATCTCTATCAACAGCGTCTTATGATTATGTCATCATAGGTCGCAATTCGGCTTTAGACAGAGACTTTGGTGACATAGTAAAAGATCTTAAATACGCATTACATACAGCTAACAATACTATATCAAATTCATAGCAATAAAAACTAAGCAGGTTCTAAAATGTTCAGAACGCTCTTAATGGCTATAATCAGACTATATCAGATAATTATCTCACCATTTCTACCACCGGCTTGCAGATATTATCCATCCTGTTCGCAATATGCACTTGAAGCATTGAAAGTTCATGGTATAACACGCGGCACGTTATTAACTATAAAACGTTTATTTCGCTGTCAGCCTTGGGGTGGTAGCGGTTTTGATCCTGTACCAACAAAATGCGATAAAATATCATGCAAGACACAAAAAACTTAATACTCGCCATAATATTATCATGCTCAGTTTTATTTCTGTGGCAGCATTTTTATGCAAGCCCTAAGCTAAAACACGCTCAAGAAGTTGCTGCACAAGCCGCTGCCGAGCAAGCAAAAACACTATCTACAGGTCCAGAAAAAAATTCCATTGGAGGAGAAATAAACTCTCCTGATAAAATATTGTCACGCGACGATGCAATAAAACAATCCGATCGTATAACAATCAAAACTGATAGTTTGCGTGGCTCTATATCCCTAAAAGGTGCGCGTTTTGACGATCTAACTTTAGAAAAATACAAAAATACCATCGATCCGTCTTCAGGAGATGTAGTTATATTTTCACCATCGGGCTCTAGTGATGTTTATTTTGCTGAATTTGGCTGGGTAACAGATACAAACTCAAATATTGTAGTCCCTACTGCAAAAACTGTTTGGAAAACGAATGATAAAATCCTAGCAGAAAATAAACCTGTAAGTCTTTTCTGGGATAACGGCAACGGCCTAAAATTTTCTATAAACATTGCTGTTGATAAAGATTATATGTTTACCATAACAAGAAAAGTAGAAAACAGCAGCGGTTCGTCAATCTCTCTACTCCCTTATGGCCTAATAAATAGAGCTTATATTCAGGTTGCAAAACCTTATGCCATATTGCATGAGGGACCTATCGGCGCTATGGACGGATTACTTACAGAAAATACCTACAACGATCTGAAGAAAAATAAAAAAACAGAATTTAAAAATACAGTTGGATGGTTTGGCATAACAGATAAATATTGGTTTTCTGCCATAATTCCTGATGAAAAACATAGCTTCAATGCTGATTTTAAATATTTTTATATAAACGGTCATGACCGTTATCAGGTTGATTATCTTGGCCAG
>CAZOKN010000036.1:0-3094 GCA_964580525.1 uncultured Rickettsiaceae bacterium | reverse complement strand
TTGGCCAGAGAAATGAGATCGCTCCAGGAGCAAGTTTTGAGGTAAAGAATCACCTATTTGCCGGCGCAAAAGAATTTAGTATGCTCGATAAATACAGAGAAGAACTTCACATCCCTCTATTCGACAGAGCGGTTGATTTTGGACGTTTGTATTTTATCACCAAGCCTCTATTTAAATTGCTAACTTATTTCCACAAGCTAAGTGGTAATTTTGGCCTAGCAATTCTTTTACTTACTGTCTGTGTAAAGGCAGCTTTATTCCCATTAGCAAATAAATCTTATGCAAGCATGCATCACCTGAAGCGACTACAGCCACAGGTAACAGAACTAAAAGACAAACATAAAGAAGATAAAAGCACTCTTAACAAGTCAATAATGGAACTTTATAGAAGCGAGCGTGTCAATCCAATGTCTGGCTGTTTGCCAATGATAGTACAAATACCAGTATTTTTTGCGCTATACAAAGTTCTGTTTGTTACGATAGAAATGCGCCATGCACCTTTCTATGGCTGGATAAAAGACCTTTCAGTTCAAGATCCAACTTCGTTGTTCAATTTGTTTGGGCTAATTTCATGGACACCTCCAGCGTTTTTGATGATTGGTGTATTGCCTATAGTTATGGGATTAACAATGTATATCCAGCAAAAGTTAAATCCTAAACCGGCAGATCCTACTCAGGAAAAAATAATGAACATGTTACCTTTTATTTTTGTATTCATGTTCTCACATTTCCCAGCTGGACTTGTTATTTACTGGGCATGGAACAACACATTGTCGATAATACAGCAACTATTTATAACTAAACGTTTGCCTAAATAATATGGATGAAGGTCAGCAGAAGTCTATAGAGTTTGGTAATTGGCTTTTTTCTGGGCATTGCCAGTTTATTGCCGGTGCTAAGCGAATAGAGGATTTGTTGGATGAAACGGTAAACGAAGTGGCTTTTGCTGGGCTTTCCAATGTTGGCAAATCAAGCCTTATAAACGCCCTCACCGGCCGCAAAACGTTAGTTAGAACTTCTAACACTCCAGGCCAGACTAACCAGCTTAATTTTTTCTCTCTGCGCGATAAATTAATCCTTGTTGATTTGCCCGGCTATGGCTACGCAAAAGTTTCAAAGAAAGATCGAAATGAATGGAAGGGCTTAATCAGAGATTATCTGATGAGTCGCACAACTTTAAAGAAGCTTTGCTTATTGATCGATTCGCGCCGTGGCCTTAAGGAATCTGATCGCGATATAATGTATTTATTAGACGATATAGCATTGAGCTATCAGCTTGTTTTAACAAAAGCTGATAAAACTAAAAAAACAGATGTAGATAAAATTATTTCTGATATAAAGTCAGTTGCGATTAACCATACGGCTCTTCTACCGGAGGTATTTGTAACCAGCAGCCGCGAAAAGGAAGGCATAGAATCTTTGCGCGCTGATCTAGCAAGATTAATTTAAGAAAGATTAGATTATGACAAAAGGTAAAGAACCACTTCAAATAAAAGCAACAAAAGAACAATTAGAAAAAGCACAAGTTTTATCAGAAGCTTTGCCTTACATGCGTCAGTTTTCCGGCGAAACATTCGTCATAAAATACGGCGGTAGCGCAATGGGCAGCAAAGAGCTTTCCGAAAAATTTGCTCGCGATGTTGTTATGATGAAACAGGTTGGTATAAATCCTGTGATAGTACATGGTGGCGGTCCTCAAATCAGCCAAATGCTAGAAAAATTGAAAATCACTAGCTCTTTCATCGATGGCCTCAGAGTAACTGATCAAGCCACTGTCGAAATTGTGGAAATGGTTTTAGCTGGATCAATCAACAAACAAATAGTTACTGCTATTAATCTTGCTGGTGGTACAGCAATTGGCTTATCTGGAAAAGATGCAGGCCTAATTTCAGCAAGAAAATTAAGAAGAACTAAAAAAGATCCTGATTCTAATATTGAGCAAATACTTGATCTTGGATTTGTGGGCGAACCTACAGACATAAATCCTGAGGCTCTTGTTCTATTTGAAGAATCAGACATAATTCCTGTTATAGCGCCAATTGGCCGCGGTGAAAATGGTGAAACTTATAATATTAACGCTGATAGCGCTGCAGGCGCAATTGCCTCTGCGATTGCTTCAAATAAACTTATTATGCTTACTGACGTACCAGGAGTTTTGGATAAAGAAGGTAAATTGATTAGTGATATGACAGTATCACAAGCCCAAAAACTCATGAAAAGCGGCGTTATAACCGGCGGCATGATTCCAAAAGTAGAAACTTGCATTAAAGCTATTCAAAATCATACAGAAGCCGCGCATATACTTGATGGCAGAATTCCACATGTTTTATTGCTGGAGACTTTCACTGAGCTAGGAACCGGCACAATGTTGATGGCCTAGGAAATTTTGGGGCGATTTTTCGCCCCTTTTTATTCCTTCATCTCCTCCGGCGGAGGCAATGCGACAGGTTCACCATCTTTTATATTTTCTGGCACGTCATCTTTTTCTTCTTCTATATTCTCAATAACAGTTCTATCAAAAGCTTCCGCATCTTCTCGACGATTTCTTCCGCTAATAACAATATTCAAACCGCTTATGAAATCAGCGCCGGGTTTAATTTCAACTTCTTTCGTATCTGAACTAGATGATTTAAATTTTTCTAAACTATCATCAGCCACGGCAATTACGTATTTACCTGGCACAACACCTTCAAATATATAAAACCCATCGAATTCGCTCTTTGTTGTAGAAATAACTGCACCATTACTATCCAATAAATTTAATATCACCCTTGGTGCCGGAACTTTATCACCACCACGAACTACATATGTATTACCATCTATTTCGCTAGTATTTACAATTGGAAAATCAAGTTTAGTAACACTTCCAGGCCTTGGCACAACACTAATCCCCTTCTCTTTTGGAATCCAGAAAGGATCTTCAAGCGAAGAAACATCAACTTCAATATTAGAAGGTTTATATGGATCTAGACCGGTTATGAATTTTGTACCACCACCAATATCCTGTGCCTTAGCACCTGAAACTTTATATGATGCATCTTTTATAATTTCATCTCCATCATCAAAGGTATCATTATAATTCTTATCAAGATAT
>CAZOKN010000035.1:0-18868 GCA_964580525.1 uncultured Rickettsiaceae bacterium | reverse complement strand
GCTATGACCCTCGCGTTGCAATGCTTTCATTCTCAAATTTCGGCAGCTTAATGCGTGATAGATCTTGTGAAGTACGTGAAGCAGTGGAAATTCTGGATAGCTATAGCCCGGACTTCGAATATGATGGCGAAATGTCACCTGAAGTAGCGCTTAACCCTGCTCTTATGAAGCTTTACCCGTTCTGCCGTTTGTCAGGACCTGCTAACGTTTTGATAATGCCTGCCCTTCATTCTGCTAGCATAAGCTCTAAATTGCTACAAGAATTAGGTGGTGGAACAACGATCGGCCCTGTGCTTATCGGTCTAGAAAAGCCTATCCAGATCGTGCAAATGGGTGCTTCAGTATCTGAAATACTGAATATGGCTGCAATTGCCGCTATAAACGCTCCTGAAGGCAAAAAATCTGTAAGCACTAGCAAAAAGAAGAAAAGTGCCGCTTAAAGTTTTGGGTGTGGGTGTGAGTAGTAAAAGGTAGAATTTTTGCCTTACTCACACTCCCACTAATTTTCCCTTGACTAACCCACTCACTCCATGTATTTTACGCGCCCTCTTAAGGGTTTAAGTTATTAGAAGGGTACTATGGCAAATCATTCGGCTACAAAAAAAGATATACGCAAAACTAAAAAGCGTACAGCATTGAACCAAACTCGCAAAAGTCGTGTTAAGACTTTCTTGAAAAAGGTTGAAATTGCTATCGCTGAAGGCAAAAAAGACGTTGCTAAAGAAGCATTGCGCGTTGCTCAGTCTGAAATGACAAAATCTGTAAAACATAACGTTTTCAAATTGAACACAGCTTCAAGAAAAATCAGCCGTCTTTCCTCTAGAATAAAGGCTATAAGCTAATTTAATAAATTCACAAAATTTTGTTTTTGTGAATTTATTTTATCCGGTTGCTTAATAGCAATTGGGTTTGTATAGTTTCAATCGAAAGTAGCTATTTAAGCTTCCTTGTGAACTATCAAGGTGTGACATGAAAACAGTTGCCAAAGGTGCCGAAACCAAATTATTAGAAGTGGTAAACAGCCTCAAGGAAACCCCTGATGGCTATTATGCCCTCCACTATAATTTATCCCGCTTACAAGAAGAATTCCGTAGCGATTATCAAGTTAAGATTGCCGTAAATATATTGGGCGACCTTTTCAAAACGCATGACAGCATTGCTTTCATAATGAAAGATTATGACGTTGTTTTGCTATATAACGGCTCAAACCGTGCCTTACTCGAAAAAGCAATTTTCCAGCTTCGCTATTTGTTTATGGATGATCCTCTTGGATATACTGACGATGGCTATGAAAATGAAGATTTTTGCACAGTTTATGATTTGGAATTCCAATGGCGCGATTTCTTCGTGGCGTGCAAACGCAAAATCGGTAAAGAAGCTATTATTGAATCTTTACCTCTGGCCGCGCCAACAGCAAAAATTGAAACTCCGACAGGTAACAGAGATAAATTGCATGTTTTCTCGCCACCTTATCTTGTTCAAGTTATTTCAGAATTGGCCGATAAGGATATCAGCGTTGCCCTGCGCAGCCAGCCAATATGTGCTGTAATGAAAGGCAAAGAGCCTAAAATAATGTTTAAAGAGGTTTATACTAACCTTAATCACTTACAACAAATAATCCCTCTAAATGTTGATTTGCGCAGCAGCAAAACCCTTTTGAAATATCTTACAAAAGTGTTAGATAAAAAAGTTCTTGGTGTTTTGAAAGACAAAGCATCTATGCACACAGCGCCTATAAGTATTAATCTTAACGTCGTAACTTTATTCACTGAAGAGTTTGCTGAATTTGATTCGGTAGTTGCTCCAAAACACAAGCCTTCAATTATAATTGAAATTCATGTAGCTGACGTTTTTGAAGATATAAATAAATTCGTTTTAGCCAGAAATACTCTACAGAGTTTGGGTTACAGGGTTTGCCTGGATGGTCTTAACGATTTGAGCTTCAAACAGATAGACAGAAATGCACTTGGTTTTGATCTTGCAAAGCTTAGCTGGTCACCAGAAATGGGCACAAAAAGCAACAAGGAAAATGATGAAGAACTTGCAGCAGCTGTTAAAAGATGTGGTCCAACGCGGATTGTCCTTTGCCGTTGTGACAATCAAGCTGCAATTGATTATGGCAAATCAATTGGCATTTCGCTTTATCAGGGTCATCATGTAGATAGTTTGCTGGAGCCTGCGTTGGCCCTTGCTTTGAGTAATTAAAGCATTTTTTCCAGCTTACCTTTGTTCTTCTCTGATATAGAAAGCTTAAAATACATCACGCCATCTTTTTCATGGCTTTCAACAACCTCTGAATTGGCGTAGACCCAAGCGATAACCTTGCCGTTACCCGCATCAACTTCTATATCAATTACCTTATTTCCTTCTGCCGTTTTCTCATCGATAATTTCGAGCAATTTATCCAGACCAACTCCGGTAACAGCTGAAACAGGAATAATATTATTATTGCCTTTTATGCGCTCCTTTAGCTCAACTAAATGCACTGAATCCAGCATATCTATTTTATTGAGCACCTCTATAGCATTATTCTCAAGCTTATCTTCAACGCCCAAATCACGCATAACATTGATAACATCACGCTTCTGCTCCTCTGAATCAGGATTGGAAACATCGCGTACATGCAAAATAATATCCGCTTCCAACACTTCTTCTAAAGTAGCGCGGAACGCCGCAACAAGCTCAGTTGGAAGATTTGAAATAAAACCCACCGTGTCAGATAATATAAATTTACGGCCTGAAGGCAGCTTTATAACACGCATGGTAGGATCAAGCGTCGCGAATAATTTGTCAGCCGCTAAAACCTGCGCCCCCGTTAGACGATTAAATAAAGTCGATTTTCCAGCGTTGGTATAACCAACAATAGCCACAACTTTATAAGGAACTTTTTTGCGCGATTTTCTATGCAGCTCACGAGTTTTAACTACCTTCTGCAATTGCCTTCTAATATGCGCAATATAATCACGTATAGCACGCCTATCTGACTCTATCTGCGTTTCACCCGGACCACCAAGAAATCCTGAGCCACCACGCTGACGCTCAAGGTGCGTCCATGAACGAACAAGGCGTGATTTTTGATATTCCTGTGCAGCAAGCTCAACCTGCAACCTGCCTTCTTTTGTTCTTGCTCTGCTGCCGAAAATTTCCAAAATAAGCGCAGTCCTGTCTATAACCTTACAGCCCATATCCTCTTCTAGATTACGCTGTTGTATGCCGGTTATTTCATTATCTATTATAACAAGTTTTATTGCATGCGCTTTTACATAAGTGGCAATTTCATCCACCTTCCCTTTTCCAATAAAAGTGGATGGGGTTATTTTATGCAGGGTAAAAACCTGACTAAACACAACATCTAAATCAATCGCCAAAGCAAGACCAATAGCCTCTTCCAGCTTGCTTTCATTGGTGCGTGTATCAACAAGGCTTTCCTTTGTACGTAAATAGGGATGCAGAACGATAGCTTTTTGTCTTTCCATAGTCTACTTAAACCCCTTAATCACATCAATCAGTTCGTTATGATGCTTAAAGTGTTTAACCGGCTGATGGTTGGCATAGCGTTCAGATGTCAAATCCTGATCGCCGTAGAATATAGGAAGGCAATTCGAATTATAGGCACATTCCATGTCAGTGATGCTATCCCCAACAAACCAGACATCCGGGCCAGGTTTAATGCCGCTTCCATCCAAAGCCATCAAAACTGGTTTTGGCGAAGGCTTATCTTCTTCCGCATCTTTTGCACCAATAATTTTTTTGAAATAATCATTCCAGCCTATATGATCCACTTCCAGTCTCAAACTAGCGCCGGTTTTGTTGCTTACCAAAGCAACGTATATATCGGTTCCCTGCAAAGCCTGTAAAACTTCTTCCGCACCTTCTAAAGGTGTTAAATTCTCAAGATGTATCTGTTTAAAATTATGCAGATATTTATCACCCGCTTCTTCCCATCTATTGCCAAATATTTCAGGAAAAGAATCGCGCAACGAACGATGTACGCGTTCTTTCGTTTGTTCAAAAGTCCATGGTTCATGTCCCATTTCAACAAAAGTTTGCGCCATTGCTTTATATATGGTTGGCCATGTATCAGCCAGAGTATTGTCCCAGTCGAACAATATTGCTTTTGGTTTTTCAAGAATCATTATTTGCCGTCTATCTGTTTGTTTATGTAGCATTTATATAAATCTATCAGTTGTTTTGTAATTACACCAGGCTTCCCGTTGCCTATCTTTTTACCGTCAATTTTCACCACTGGCAAAACATGCTTTGTAGTCGATGTTATAAACGCTTCTTTAGCATTCATTGCATCGTCGAGAAAAAATGCTTTCTCCACAACTTTTAACTTCCCGCCTTTTGCAGCCTTTATAACGCCGTTGCGTGTAACGCCGCCTAATATACTCTCATTAGCAGGATGGGTTTTTATATTGCCTTTATCATCAATAATAAAGAAATTAGTTGAGCTTCCTTCAGTTATAACACCATTATCTTCAACAAAAACCGCTTCCATGACGCCTTCATCTTCCGCTTTTTGCCTTGCTATAACATTAGGCAACAAAGATATAGTTTTATAATCGCGTCTTTTCCATCTGATATCAGGATAGGTAATAACATCTACACCTTTTGTATATTGCTCGTCTGTTGGCAAGCTTGGCTTTGAAACTGTCATAACAACGCTAGGCACAGGCGCAGGATTTGGAAAACGATGATCACGCTTGGCAACACCACGCGTAATTTGCAGATACATCACTGCATCAGCCAAACCATTTTCTTTCATTAATTTTCTAGTGATTTTCTCAAGTTCTTTTTCAGAAACTTTATATTTAATCTGCAAACCATCAAGTGATCTTTGCAATCTCTGACAATGCTCTTGCCAATCAAGGAATACACCTTTTTTTACAAACGCAACTTCATAAACACCATCAGCAAACTGATATCCACGATCGTCAATGCTAACGGTGGCTTTATCATGTTCTATGTAGCTGCCATTAACATAACTTATTCTATTCATGTGGGAAAATCCTCTAAAAATACTCAAACATAACCGAAAATATCTTTTCGACCTTACTAACCATATTGGCCTGGCTGAGAATTATAATACGATCGCCCGGGCGAATTAAAGTATCATTTTCAGGAACGATAATTTCTTTATCACGCACGATTGAACCTATCACTATTCCTTTAGGCAAACCAAGATCTTCTATTCTTTTACCAACGACAGGCGAGGCTTCTACAGCTTCTGCTTCTATAACTTCGGCCTTACCTTTACATATCGAATGGACAGAGATTATACGGCCTTTTCTTATATGCTGCAATATCCCTGAAACCGTAATATCTCTTGGGTTAATCATCACATCTATGCCCAACGAAGACATAAGAGAAGAATATGAGGCAGAATTATTAATCAAAGTCACAACTCTTTGGCAACCAAATCTTTTTGCTAATAATGAAGATAATATATTCACTTCATCATCGTTAGAAACAGATATAACAGTTTCGGCAACTGCAACATTGGCTTCATCCAAAATTTCCTGAGATAGAGCATCACCATTTATTACAGTGGTTCGATTTAATCTATCCGCAATAAATTCCGCCCTGTCTTTATTTATTTCAATAAGTTTTACTTTCGTATCTGGCTCTTCTCTTTCCAAATGTTCTGCCAGAAAAAGCCCAACGTTACCACCGCCTATAATAATAATCCTTCTCGCCTCGCGCTCTTCATGACCAAAGGCAACCATTGCATTTTGTAGATGTTTACTATCACATGAAAAATAAAGCTCATCCTCTTCCAATAATTCTATTTCATCTCCTACAACAATAAAATTATCACCACGCATAACTCCCAGAATGGAAACTCCCGATTCTGCAAAACGCTTCTGAATTTTTGAGAGAGAAATATTTATAACCGGGCAATCAAGCGTACATCTTATGCCAACCACTTTAATTCTGCCATCAGTGAAAGGTATGGTATCCACCGCTCCTGGAACATGCAGACGATTAACGATTGCTCTGGCAACTTCAACTTCCGGAGAAATTATATAATCTATAGGCAGGTTATCATGGCGATAAAGTAGCTTATATTCCGGCTTAAGATAGCTCTGGCTTCTTATCCTGGCAATTTTTGTTGGCACGTTAAAGAGAGAGCTGGCAACCTGACAAGCTATCATGTTAACTTCGTCAGATAAAGTTACTGCAATTATCATATCTGCATTTTCAGCACCGACAGCTTCCAAAACAGTTGGATGCGATGCAAAGCCGCTCACCGCTCTAACATCTAGGGTATCACTAACTTTTTGTATTAATTCGGGAGAATGATCGATAACGGTAACATCATTGCCTTCCATAGATAGTTGTTTTGCAATTGAAATACCTACTTGGCCTGCTCCACACACTATTATCTTCACGGAAATTCTCCTTACGCTTCTATAGTAATTTTTTCCTGTACTGTTTCTGTTGAAACTTCGTTATCGTTACCGCCTAAACCAAGCATTTTTAATTTTCTATGAAATGCAGAGCGCTCCATACCAATGAAGGATGCTGTTTTTGAAACATTACCGCCGAAACGTTTTAACTGCGCAGATATATATTGTTTTTCAAAAACTTCGCGCGCAGATCTAAGTGGCAAGCCCATCACATCTGAAGTTGCTGACGATGTTTCCGATATAGGATTTTTTGATAAAATTTCCGGTGGCAACATTGATGGCAAAACCGAATCATTCACGTCTTGCGGCGTCATTATCAAAAGCCACTCTATCGCATTGCGCAATTGCCTAACATTGCCTGGCCAATCATAAACTTCTATAGCCGCCATTGCGCTATCACTTAATTTTCTAGGCGCAACACCCATAATTTCAGAACAACGCTTCATAAAATAATTAACCAGCAACGGCAAATCACCCTTACGCTCTGACAATGAGGGAACCTTCACAGGCACAACGTTCAGCCTATAATACAAGTCTTCAAGGAACCTGCCTTCTGCTATTTCGCTTTTTAAATCTCTATTTGTTGCTGCGATGATGCGCACATCAACTTTGACTTTACGTGTTCCACCAACCCGCTCAAAACTGCTTTCCTGCAAAAATTTCAAAACTTTTCCCTGCGTTGAAAGCGGCATGTCAGCTATCTCATCAAAGAATAACGTTCCGCCATGCGCTTTTTCAAACGTACCGACTTTAATTTCAAAATCACCGCCTATACCGGTGTCATCCTCATGACCGAATAATTCTTCCTCTACCCTGTCAGGCGAAATACTAGCTGCATTTAAAACAACAAAAGGAAATTTCTTTCTATTGGATTTTTGGTGTATCAACCTCGCCACAACTTCCTTACCAACACCTGCATGACCTGTTATTATTATGCGGCTTTCAGTTGGAGAAACTTTCTCTATGCATGTTTTTAGTGCAACGATTGCCTGCGATTTTCCTATCAAATTTTCTTCGAATGTGCTCTTACCTTTAAGCTGAGCGTTTTCATCTTTAAGCTTAGCAGTTTCTATAGCCCGCTTTAAAATATGGAGTAACCTATCTTCCTTGAAAGGTTTTTCTATATAATCGTAAGCACCAAGCCTGATTGAATTTATTGCTGTTTCTATATTGCCGTGGCCGCTTATCATCACGACAGGAACATTGGGATATTTTTTCTTAATGGCTTCGAGAATTCCAAGCCCATCCATTTCGCTGCCCTGCAACCATATATCTAAAATGACTGCGGCAGGCACTCTTTCATTAACAGCTTCCATTGCAGTCTTGCTATCGCTAGCCATCCTCGCAACATAGCCTTCATCTTTTAAAATATCAGATACAAGATCTCTTATATCCGCTTCATCATCGACAACTAGTACATCTAGTGACATTCGACTTCCTGTCTAATAGTTAGCTAACTCTAGGCTCTAAAGGAAAAATCAAAGAAACGCAAGCCTCTCCTTTGATGTTAGCAAATTTTATTTCACCATTGTGATCTTCTACAATCTTCTTAACTATAGCCAAACCAAGCCCTGTTCCCTTGCTTTTTGAGGTTACATAAGGCTCAGTAACCCTGTCTAAAATATTTTTATCAAAGCCTTTGCCATTATCCTTTATTTCTATATGGCACTCTTCTTTATCAGCTTTTAAGTTCACCTTGATAACACCTTTACCAAAATCTTTATTAGAGCTTAATTTTTCATCTATTGATTCCTCAGCATTCTTCAAAAGATTAATCATAATTCTTGATATCTGCCCAGCATCACAATTGATAATTATTGGCGCTTGTGGTGGTGTATATTCAAAATTTATATAAGGGTTACTACCCTCTCTGGAAAATATAACTTCCCATATCAAATTGCCTATATCATTATTCGAAAAAACCGGTGCAGGTATTCTGGCAAAGCTTACAAATTCTTCTACCATATGGCCTATTGAATTAATATTTCTGGAAATTGTATCTACATATTTCAGAAACAATTCCTTATCTTTCACATCATCCTGATATTTGCGTCGCAATCTATCAGTTGCTAATTGTATTGGCGTTAGAGGGTTTTTTATTTCATGTGCGATACGTCTTGCCACATCTGCCCATGCCGATCTTCGTTGCGCCGAAACCAATTCCGCCCTTTGGAATTCCAATTGCTCGGTCATTCGATTAAATGCACGCCCTAAGGTTGCCAACTCATCGTCATCATCACCTTCGGCTACCCTAACTTTAAAATTTCCTTCTTTAACTTTTTCAGTTGCCTCAATCAAACCACCGACAGGCTTAACCAGTTCAACAGCAAATATAAGACCGCGCCAAACAATTGCCGACAAAAGAAGCAACGAAACAATGACAAAAACTATAAAGAATTTCACCTGTAAAAGTGCCATGCTTGATTTTAATTTGCTATATTCGTTAGCCGCACCTTCAGTTGTTTCAATGTGATTTATAATTTTTTCATCAACATAACTTCCAACGGCCAGATAAGTATCAAAATAATTCTCAAGCCTAACAATAGCCATAACTCTGTCATCAGGATCATTAGTCAATATAACCAAATCGCCCTTATCTATTTCATCGAAAACTTTTTCTGAAACACCTTCAAGTATCATACCAAGTGACATGCTCAAAGGCGTATGCGCTAATATTTTTTTACCCAGCATTCCCCTCTGAAAAACAATAGCCTCTGGCAATTTTCTAATGCCAGCTAATATCGTTAATTTATTGTTTAAAGTTTCGGGATTTCTTCTAACATTATAGGCGTCGCGATTTAAATCATTCGCCATGCCCATAATATCCGCACCTATGATTTTCTTATGCTCTTCCAAATATAGTCTGGCAACCTGCACAGATTCTTCAATAGCTGTGCTAACCTTTTTGTCGAACCATGATTGTATTCCATAATTAAAAAATACTAACGAAAATACCGCCATAACAACTGAAGGAATTATTGCAACGATAGAAAACATCACGACGATTCTTGTTTGCAAACCCGAGCCTGCATAACCTTTGCGCCGCTCTATAACAAGATCAACCAACCGCTTTGAAATAACTCCGGCAAAAGCCAATAAAAAGACAAGATCAATAACAATAAGCCCCATAATTTTTCGCAAATTTGGGCCAAAAGGATTCTCGCTCTTGGTAATTGCTAAATAGGTAAGAATAATAGAAAGAGCGCTCAAAATCATGAAAATCAGCGCAATATATCTGGTATGCGTAACCTTACGCAAAAAAGCGTAAAATTTACTCTCTAAAAGCCAATCTCTTCTTTCAACAAATGTAGATTCCATGGCTAACGTTATAGCCGTTTGATTTTGCATCTGCAAATATTTATTCATTTCGCATTTTACGGCAATCATAGCCTATATATACGCCAAAATAGCAGGGAAAAACATATGTATAACAGCAGGTTACTATAACGTTATTGACTTTGCCCTCGATATGTACGAATATCCCGGCTCAACGCCATGAAAATGGTTTTTTGGAAACTAGAGGTTTTTATTTATGTCTCACGAAACTAACGATAAGAATTTTGAAAAAGATATCATAAAAGCGAAGGGTGCTGTGCTTGTTGACTTTTGGGCTGAATGGTGTGGCCCTTGTAAGCAACTTGCTCCGGTTATTGACGAAGTTGCGTCTGAATTGGGTGATAAAATTAAGGTATATAAAGTTAATATTGATGAAAATCCTGATGCTCCTGCTAAGTTTAACGTGCGCGGCATTCCAACTTTAATTATATTTAAAGATGGTAATCCTGTTGCTACTAAAGTTGGCTCACTACCAAAGAGCAGCCTTGTTGATTGGATTCAGACAACTTTGGCGGCATAGGTGCTGAAAAGTAAAGAAATATTGGAAAAAGTGTCGCAAGCGTTTGTTAGCGACACTTTTTTTACGCCTGTTATTGGGACGGAGCTGGAGTTTTATTTATTCAGTAATTCCGATACTCAAGAAATTCATGACGCTCTAAGCAACATGTGTGTTGTCAAAAATTTTGACATATTCGACATAAAAGAAGAAAAAGGCAAAAACCAGTTTGAGATCAGCCTAAAACACAAAAATGACGTTATAAAAATTGCTGACGAAATTTGCAGGCTCAAACAAGAAATCAGTAATTTGGCTAATGAGAATAATATTATAGCCGATTTTAGGGCTAAGCCTCTTCCAGATGATTATGGCAGCTCGTTGCATATTCATGTTAGTTTGCTCGATCAAAAAAATATTAATATCTTGCAGAAAATAGGCGATGAGGAAAGCAAAGAGATGCACCATGCCATCGCAGGGCTATTAGATACCATGCCGGCATCAATGCAATATCTAGCTCCCACTGAAGAATGTTATCAGCGCTTCGTGCAAAAAAATGATGCGCCAACAACCATAAGCTGGGGTGGCAATAACCGCACAGTAGCCATTCGCCTGCCAACCTCCACTACCGAGCCGCATAATCGCAGGATTGAACATAGGTTAGCATCTGCTATGGCCGATCCGTATATATCTATAGCAGCAGTTTTGGCCGGAATTGCACATGGCATTGAAAATAAGCTAAATTTAACTTTGCCTAAAATTTTTGGCGATGCCGCACTTGAACAATATGCCATGCAAAAACTCCCTGCAAATCTTGATGAAGCAAAAAAAATATCCCACGATAAAATTCAAGCCTGGTTTAAATAATTCATATAAAATAGAAGGTTATTTCTTTAATTTTACAATATACCATTTCCTACATTTGGTAGATAAAAACATGATTATTGACTTGCATCAGTTTTTCCTACATATTGTGGGAGATATTTTAATTAATTGTCAGGTTTTTTACTATGGAAATAAAGCTGGATGTCGACGCTATAATAGACCATTTTGGCGGAATTACACCTCTGCACGAAAGATTTACAAAATCCGGCATTGAGATTAGCCGTAAAGCCATTGAAAAATGGAAAGAGCGCGATTCAATCCCCACAATCAGCTGGCTACAGATTGAAGCTATGGCGAGAGAAGATAAAACTATCGATTCTTTGCGCAATAAAGCAGTTATTACAGTTGGCAGCATGTCCAAAAATGCGCTGAAAGAAAACAAGAATTCACTAAAACTACCATCAGCTGATTATGTAAGACTCTATAAAGAAATGCTAAATATCCGCCGCTTTGAAGAGAAAGCCGGACAGCTTTATGGAATGGGCATGATAGGTGGTTTTTGCCACCTTTATATCGGCCAAGAAGCAATTGCCACCGGCATGAAATATGTCATGAAAGATGGTGATGGCATAATCACAACTTACCGCGATCACGGCTTGATGCTTTCTTCTGGTAGCGACCCTAAAGTTATTTTGGCAGAATTGATGGGTCGTATTGATGGCTGTTCAAAAGGTAAAGGCGGCTCAATGCACATGTTTGATACCGAGCGTCATTTTTATGGCGGTCACGGCATTGTAGGAGCACCCGTGCCACTTGGAACCGGCATAGCGTTTGCCAATAAATATCGTGATAACGGCAATATCTGCCTTACATATTTTGGCGATGGCGCAGCTAATCAGGGACAGGTTTACGAAGCTTTCAACATGGCAGCATTATGGCGTTTACCGGTTTTATATATCATTGAAAATAACGAATATGCGATGGGGACTTCTGTAAAACGTTCATCTTATAAAACCGATCTTTATCACCGCGGTGAATCCATGGGTATTCCGGGAATGCAGGTAAACGGCATGAATGTTCTGGAAGTTATCAAAGCTGGCCGCGAAGCAGTTGAATATGTCCGCTCTGGCAAAGGCCCGCTAATTCTTGAAATGAAAACTTATCGTTATCGTGGCCACTCAATGTCTGACCCGGCAAAATATCGCTCGAAGGAAGAAGTTGAGGAAATGAAAGAAAACCGCGATCCAATCGAAAGCATGAAAAAGCTTATAATAGACGGCAAACATGCTTCTGAAGATGATTTGAAAAAAATCGAGAAGGACATAAAAGACCATTTAAATGAAGTGGTAGAGTTTTGTAAAGCCAGCCCAGAGCCTGATTATAGCGAGCTTTGGACGGATATTTATCAGTAAGAGAATCTGGAATATAGAATCTGGAATCATGATTCCAGGTCAAGTTAAGTAAGGAGAAGAGTAAATGACGGAGACCACCGTAAGAGTAGCCCTACGCGATGCAATGGCAGAAGAAATGCGCCGTGATAAAGATGTGTTTGTAATGGGCGAAGAAGTCGCCGAATATCAAGGTGCTTACAAAGTAACAGAAGGTTTATTGGCTGAGTTTGGTGATAAGCGTGTTATCGACACACCAATTACTGAACATGGGTTTGCCGGGCTTGGCGTTGGTGCGGCTTATACTGGCCTTAAGCCTGTTGTGGAATTTATGACTTTCAATTTTGCCATGCAGGCGATTGACCATATCATAAACTCTGCAGCAAAAACTTTGTATATGTCAGGTGGACAGGTGAAATGCCCAATAGTTTTTCGTGGACCAAACGGCGCGGCAGCAAGAGTTGGTGCACAACACTCGCAATGTTATGCCAGCTGGTATGCGCATGTTCCTGGCCTGAAAGTTATTGCGCCATATTTTGCCAGCGATGCTAAAGGTTTGCTGAAAGCTGCAATACGCGATCCTAATCCGGTGATATTTTTGGAAAATGAAATTGTTTACGGCCACAAACATGATGTACCGGAGGGTGATCATATTGTTGAAATTGGTAAAGCTAATATTGTTAGAAAAGGAACAGACGTAACTATCACAGCTTTTTCTTTGCAGGTTAAGTTTGCCTTATATGCAGCAGAAATTTTAGAAAAAGAAGGCATCAGCGTTGAAGTTATCGATCTTAGAACCATCCGCCCGCTGGATGGCCAAACTATCATAAACTCAGTGAAAAAAACGCATCGCATTGTTGCTATGGAAGAAGGTTGGCCATTTGCCGGCATTTGTTCAGAAATTGCCGCCATCATTATGGAAGAAGCGTTCGACGAATTGGATGCGCCGTTTGTGAGGGTGACAGGCAAGGATTTACCATTGCCATATGCCGCCAATCTGGAAAAAGCCGCATTGCCGCAAATTGAAGATATTTGCGAGGCAATACGTGGTGTTTGTTATAGGAATAAATAATTATGCGCCTTACAGAGCAGCAGATAAATATTATCAAAGAAGTTGCATCTGATAATTATGGTCAGAACAGTAAGGTTTGGCTATTTGGTTCGCGTGTTGATGATAAAAAACGCGGTGGAGATATTGATTTGTATATAGAAGCAATATTGCCTAATAAACAGGAAGCTTTGGACACTAAGATAAATACATTGATACAATTGAAGAAACGGTTAGGAGATCAAAAAATTGATTTGGTAGTTCATATTGAAGGCGAAGAATACCAACCGTTTGAATTATTGGCAAAAGAAACAGGAGTGATTTTGTGAATTCAAAACAAACGTTTGAGAAAAATTTATCTGTAGCCATAAAACAAGGAGAGAGCTTTAAGGAAGCATTTGAAATTGTAAAGAGTTTAGGGCGCTTAACATCCGAAAAAATGCAAAAAATTTCTGACGACAATAAAAGAAACATAGATTCTTTTATATTAAGGTTTGGAAAATTACAGGATATTTTGGGCAGCAAGCTTTTTAGAGGTGTAATTTTGTTGTCTCTGGAGGATGCAGAAACAATGCTAGACGTACTAAATAAGATAGAAAAATACGGGATTATAGAAAAAACAGAAATTTGGGATAAGCTCAGAGAAGCAAGAAATCTTATAGTTCACGAATATGATATAGATAGTGAAAAAGTAGCAAATAATCTAAATAATATTGTGTCTGTTTCTCCAGAGCTCATTAAAGTTTTAGAAAATATTATTATTTACGCAAAAGATAAGTTTAAAATTAACGTGAGGATTTAATGCCAATAGAAATTTTAATGCCAGCTTTATCCCCGACGATGACAGAGGGAAACTTGGCAAAATGGACAAAAAAAGAAGGCGATAAAGTAAAGCCTGGCGAGGTTATTGCTGAAATTGAAACTGATAAAGCTACTATGGAAGTAGAAGCGGTAGACGAAGGTATTATAGGCAAAATTATTGTGCCTGCAGGCACGCAGAATGTGAAGGTCAATGAGGCCATTGCATTGCTGCTCGAAGACGGTGAAGATGCCTCTGCGATTAAAAATTATAAGCCAAAAATTGCAGTCGCCGAAGTTGCCAAAGAAGTCAAAAAAGAAATCGCACCAACCGTCACCACAACACAAAAAACTACCTCCTTCACACCATCCCCATCTATTGTTTTACCATCTGCCCCAGCACAAAAAAATATCGTAAATTCCGGTGGCCGCACAAAAGCCAGCCCACTGGCAAAACGCATTGCTAAAGACTCTGGCATTGATTTAGGTACATTAATTGGCAGTGGACCAAATGGCAGAATTTTACGGGCTGATGTGGAAGATGCTGTACGCTCAGGCGGCGCAAGCGGCGGACGTGTTACACGCAATCCTGTGGAATATTACAGCGTTGCCAACAATAACATGCGCAAAGTTATCGCTGCACGCTTGTTGCAATCAAAACAACATGTTCCGCATTTTTATCTAACAATTGATTGCAATATCGATAAATTACTCGAAGCTAGACAAGACCTAAACGATACAGCTGCTATTGATACAGAAACCGGCAAACCATCATATAAACTTTCAGTAAATGATTTGGTTATCAAGGCCGTTGCAAAAGCATTAAAGAAAGTTCCGGCAGCAAATGCTACATGGACTGATGAAGAAATAATTTTTTATAACAACGTAGATGTTTCAGTTGCCGTTGCCATCGATGGTGGTTTGATTACACCAATCGTGCGCAATGCTGATCAAAAAACATTGCCAGCAATTTCCAATGAAATGAAAGATTTGGCTGTTAGAGCAAAACAAGGCAAGCTTGCACCAGAGGAATTCCAGGGGGGTGGTTTCAGCATTTCTAATCTTGGTATGTACGGAATTAAAAGTTTTAGTGCAATAATCAACCCACCACAAAGCTGCATAATGGCTGTGGGTGCTGGCGAGGAACGTGCTATTGTTAAAAACGGTAAAGTTGTTGTTGCTAATATTGTAACCATAACGCTTTCTTGCGACCATAGAGTTGTGGATGGCGCTGTGGGTGCAGAATTCTTAACAGCATTTAAAGGATTTATTGAGAAACCTATAACAATGTTGGCTTAAATGAGCGAATATGTCTGCACAAGCTGTGGCTATGTAGGGAGACGTAAGGAAGTAAAGCCTGGTAGTAGATTGGTTGAACTTTTGCTGTGGACTGTTCTTTTAATTCCCGGCCCATTTTATTCTGCTTGGCGGTTTTTTAATAAAAAATATATTTGTGTGCATTGCGGAGAAGACACTGTATTTGCAGTTGGTAGTGCAATAGGTAGACGCAAAATAGAAGAAATAGAAAAAGAAATATCTCCAGAAGCGATTGCGAAAGTGCAAAGTATTCTCGGTAACAAAGAACGTGAAAAAGTAATTTCAATTATGCGCCACGAAAACAATAATATAAACCCAAAAGAGAAAAAGGACGAAGGGTGGTAGAGATAACAAAAACGCAATTTAAGCTCAGACCATTTAAAGATAGCGATGCTGTTGCTTTTGTTGCTGGCCTCAATACCGAAACAATAGAGCGCGACACCACAATAAATCTGCCGTGGATTTTGGATAAGGCGCAGTGGTGGATTTCATTCATCAACGATGCAGCTAATCACACTCCAATATCCGAAGTACATTTTGTGATTGAAATAAATGGCGAGTTGGCAGGTTCGGCTGGAATAATAAATATCGATGGCCATAAGGGCGAAATCGGCTATTGGCTTACAGATAATTATAGCGGTGCCGGCGTAATGACCGGAGTTGTTGCAGAAGTTACAAAATATGGCTTTGAACAATTAGGATTAACTAGGATTTTTGCACCTATATTGCCACATAACAAACCATCTGCAAGGGTTTTAGAAAAAAATGGTTTTGCTATGGAGGGCATTCTCCGCAAATATTATAAGAAAAAAAATAAATTTGTTGATGCGTTGTGTTACGCGAAGGTTAGGTAGTTTTCGTCATTGCAACAAGGGAAGCGATAGCGAAGCCAAGTCTTGAATTTTTGATAAGAAATAGGAAGTAGAATTATGACAAATAAAGCATTTGATGTAGTAGTAATAGGCGGTGGTCCTGGTGGATATGTCGCTGCTATAAGGGCAGCACAACTGGGTTTAAAGACAGCTGTTGTGGAAGCAAAACACTTAGGTGGAATATGTTTGAACTGGGGATGCATTCCAACTAAAGCATTATTGCGTTCGGCTGAAGTTTTTAGAACAATAAAGCACGCAAACGAATATGGGCTAACAGTTAAAGGCGTTGAATTTGATAGCAAAAAAATCGTACAACGTTCTCGCGATGTTGCTGCAAAATTATCTGGCGGCATAGCTATGTTGATGAAAAAAAATAAAATCGAAGTATTCGATGGCTATGGCAAACTAAACGGCAAAGGCCGCGTTAAAGTCGAAAAAGATGGACAAAAAATTGCTGATATTGAAACCAAGCACATCATCATAGCAACAGGCGCGCGCGCCAGAACCTTGCCTGGCCTTGAAAGCGATGGCAAATTAGTTTTAACTTACAAGGAAGCTATGGTTCCTGATGATATGCCAAAATCACTTCTTATCGTTGGCTCTGGAGCTATAGGCATTGAATTTGCCAGCTTTTATAATGCATTTGGCGTTGATGTTACAGTTGTTGAATTAGCAGACAGAGTTCTGCCTGTAGAAGATGCTGAAATTTCAAAATTAGCGCAAAAAGCTTTTGAGGCACAAGGTATAAAAATAAAAACCGGCACAACTGTTAAAGAACTCAAAAAAACTGGCAATGGCATAACTGCTGTTTTGGATGTAAAAGGTAGTACCAGCGAAATCAAAGTTGATAGGGTTATCACGGCTGTTGGCATTGTTCCTAATTCAGAAAATCTTGGCTTTGAAGGCACTAAGGTTAAGTTAGACAGGGGCCATATTGTAACAAATGAATGGTGCGAAACTGGCGAAAAGGGAATATATGCTATTGGCGACGTTGCAGGAGCTCCTTGGCTTGCGCATAAAGCCAGCCATGAAGGTGTTATCTGCGTTGAGAAAATTGCAGGCAAGCATGTGCACCCATTGAAAAAAGAAAACATTCCAGGCTGCACATATTGCGCGCCACAAATTGCATCTGTTGGCCTCACTGAGCAACAGGCAAAAGATAAAGGGCTTAAAATAAAAGTTGGCCGCTTCCCTTATATTGGCAATGGCAAGGCAATTGCTTTGGGTGAGCCTGAAGGCTTGGTGAAAACTATATTTGATGAAAAAACCGGCGAACTTTTAGGCGCACACATGATTGGCGCTGAAGTGACAGAATTTATCAGTGCTTTCTTGGTTGGCAAAACAATGGAAGCTACTGAAGAAGATTTTATGCATACTATATTCCCACATCCAACATTGTCGGAAATGGTGCATGAGAGTGTGCTGGATGCGTTTGGAAAGGTAATACATTTTTAGCGATTGTCATTCCCGCGAAGGCGGGAATCTAATGTTTAAATAAAAAATATTATCTTATAGGGCAATGGATTCCCGCCTTCGCGGGAATGACAGTGAGATAAGAAGATTAAATTATGTTGTAGAGAAAAAATTCATGCCCGAACATAAAACGGTACCAAAAATCCTATGGCACAAATGCAATAGCGTTGCCATGTTTTTGCAGGCAGTAAAATCTGAGAGCGATGGCATATCAGGAATTGAATTTGATATTCTAGCAACAAAAGATTTGGTGCCTTTATTATACCACGATAAATGTTTGCAGGATGGCACTGAAATATCTAGCTTAAGCTTTGCTGAACTGCAGAATCACTCTCAAAAAATAGATACTCTTGAAGATGCTTTCGCGGCCATAAGCAAACATGGTTTTAGCCGTGATTTTGAGTTCCATCTGGAAATAAAACCTGATTCTAATCAAGTATGGGATGCAGTGCATAAAATTTTAAAAAAATACCCTGCTATCAACCATCAAACTATACCTCGCTCCTTCCAGGAAAATGTGGTTATATATATCAAGAATAATGAGCCAAAACGCCCTGTTTGCCTACTCTTTTCCGGGCTTGATGGCTGGGACGAGAAAAAGGAATTCTTAGCTAGAAATACGGCAGTACGCAGCCTTGAAGATATTAGCCAAATTATGGCCATATGCGGAGGCATAAAGCCCGAATATGTATCGGTAAATTATAGGCTGTTAAATTATAAATTTATTGAAAATATGAAGAAAAATGGCGTAAAACTTGATATTTTCACGTTAAATGATATAAAGCATCTTGGAGATTTCCAGGTGGATAGTATAGTATCCGATAATCCTTTGGAAATTTTGAGAGATTTGTAGACTTCGTCATTGCGATGAGTCGAACAACGTGAGTACGAAGAAGCAATCTATT
>CAZOKN010000034.1:12956-18975 GCA_964580525.1 uncultured Rickettsiaceae bacterium | reverse complement strand
CCGACACGATTCGAACGTGCGGCCTTTGGATTCGGAATCCAACGCTCTATCCAACTGAGCTACGGGTGCTTGATCTTGCTTATAGCATATATAGAAGTTTCAGGAACTGGATTTGTTAAATTCACGTATATAAGAGCTTAAACACTATAATTTTTGATACATGATATGAATATCCACCAGGCCTTTTTGTTTATGCTGGTAGCCTTCAGGAATAGTGCCGATAATTTTAAAGCCTATAGATTGCCATAAATTAACTGCGACTGCGTTTGTGCTTACCACAACGTTAAACTGCATTGCGAGATAGCCAAGCTTTTTCGATTCTATAAGAGAGTGCATGCCCATTTTACGTCCTATGCCCTTGCCTCTGTGATCAAGGGATGTCATAAATCCGGCATTACAAACATGTGAGCCGCGTCCAACTTTGTTAGGTCTGATAACATAAGTTCCGACAATTTTATTACCATCTTTTGCAACGTAAGTTGCTGTGCCGCCGAACCATACAGTTTTTGCTTCTTCTCGTGTTATATCTTCCGGATAAATATAAGAATCACCAGTAGCAATAACGCTTTGGAAAATATCCCAGATAGCATCAAAATCTTCTTCAAACTTTGCAGGAACGATTTTTATGGTCATTTTTTATTTAAACTCAACGGAGATTATTTCGTAGCCCTTAGAGCCTTTAGGAGTTACAACTTCAACATAGTCTCCAACTGATTTACCGATCAAAGCGCGAGCTAATGGAGAAACTATAGAAATCTTATTTATTTTTATATCAGCTTCATATTCGCCAACGATCTGGTAAGTTACCTTGGTATCAGTTTCATCATCTAGCAAAACAATAGTGGCGCCGAATTTAACGGTATCGCCGCTAAGTTTACTAACATCTATAACTTCGCCGCGTGCTATTTTATCTTCAAGCTCAGATATACGACCTTCCATAAAGCTTTGTTTTTCACGGGCAGCATGATACTCAGCATTTTCTTTTAAATCACCATGTTCACGGGCAGCAGCTATTTCTTTGGAAACCTTAGCTCTTTCCTTTGTTTTCAATTCTTTCAACTCTGCCTCTAAAGTGGCAAAGCCAGTAGCTGTTATAGGAAATTTCTCGCCCATAAGTTTACCTCAGGAATAATCATTTTCTAATTTGTTTTAAAATAAGCTTGTAACGGACAAACTTCAAGCCCCGAACCATTATTTATTCGTTCAATGGCCATAACAAGCGCCTTTGAGCCCGGAATTGTTGTGCTATAAGGAATTTTATTTAACAACGCAGTACGTCTGATACTGAAGCTGTCAGCAATTGCAGCAGAGCCCTCTGTTGTGTTTATAACCAAATGCACAAGACCATCTTTCATCATGTCGACTACATGTGGCCTGCCTTCTAAAACTTTATTTACCCTTGTAACAGTCACACCATTTTTCTCAAGGAAAGTTGCAGTTCCACGTGTTGCTATAATTTTATAACCAAGTTTCTCCAGCGTCTTTGCCATATCTTTCACATGCTTTTTATCGCCTTCTTTTACGGAAATAAATACTGTGCCTTTAACTGGCAATGGATTGCTGGCAGACAATTGCGCTTTTGCAAAGGCACTTCCGAAATCTAAATCAAGACCCATAGCCTCACCAGTTGATTTCATTTCAGGGCCAAGCAAAACGTCAACATTTGGGAACCTTGCAAATGGCAAGACAGCCTCTTTTACTGCAACGTGATTTAATTTTTTCTCTTTTAAATGGAATGATGCAAGAGTTTCACCAGCCATTATACGAGCAGCGATTTTTGCTATAGCTACATTGGTTGTTTTTGCAACAAATGGTACAGTACGGCTTGCACGCGGATTCACTTCAAGGATATAAATTTCCTCATCTTTAATAGCGAACTGTACGTTCATTAAACCTCTTACACCAAGCTCAAGCGCCATAGCAGCGGTTTGTTCTTTTATTTCTTCAATAAGTTTGTTGCTGAGAGAGTATGGCGGCAATGAACAAGCCGAGTCACCAGAGTGAATTCCTGCTTCTTCAATATGCTCCATAATACCGGCGATATAAACATCTTTGCCATCGCAAATAGCATCAACGTCAACTTCTGTAGCATCCTGCAAAAATTTATCCAAAAGCAAAGGACCATCTTCAAAAGAAATAGTCGGTCTTTTTAAATATTCCTGTAATGATTCTTGATCATAAATAATGGCCATATTGCTACCGCCAAGAACATAAGAAGGGCGTACAACAATAGGATACCCAATAGCATCTACTTTTTCTTCAACTTCGCGCTTGCTGAAACAAGTATCGTTATTTGGTTGTTTTAATTTCAACTTGTTAAGCAATTTTTTGAACTGCTCTCTATCTTCAGCAAGATCAATTGCAGATGGAGAAGTTCCAATAATAGGAACATGCGCTTTTTCTAATAATTTTGCCAGCTTCAAAGGTGTTTGGCCACCATATTGCACAATCACGCCATGAAGTGTGCCTTTTGATTGCTCAATACGCACAATTTCTAAAACATCTTCTTCTGTCAGTGGTTCAAAATAAAGCCTGTCTGCCGTGTCATAATCAGTTGAAACTGTTTCAGGATTGCAATTTACCATTATGGTTTCATAGCCTGCTTCCTGCAAAGCATAAACAGCATGCACGCAACAATAGTCAAATTCAATACCTTGACCAATGCGGTTTGGACCACCACCAAGTATTATAACTTTCTTCTTATCTGTTGGTTTTGATTCACATTCTGCATCATTTAGACCATCACCTTCGTAGCAGCTATACATGTAAGGCGTACCAGATTCAAATTCAGCCGCGCATGTATCAACCCTTTTATAAACAGGGTGAACAGATAATTTTTCGCGTTTTTGTTTAACTTGATGTGCAGTTAAGCCGGTTAGTTTTGCTAATCTCTTATCAGAAAATCCCATCTTCTTAATTGTCAGTAAACCTTCTTTATCTTCAGGCAAACCTTTCTTTTTGATTTCAGCTTCGATTTCGATAAGGTTTTTAAATTGTTCAAGATACCAAGGATCAAACTTTGTTATCGCATGAATTTCTTCCAGAGATACATTTTGTCTTATTGCCTGCACTATGTTTAGCAATCTATCAGGCGTTACTTTTGCAAGAGTTGCCCTTATGGTGTCTATATCTTCGCCAATTTCTTTTTCATCAAGGCCAGTTAAACCAGTTTCCATTGAGCGTAATGCTTTTTGTAAAGATTCAGAAAAAGATCTGCCAATCGCCATAACTTCACCAACTGATTTCATAGCGCTGGTTAGATTAGGCTCACTGCCAACAAATTTTTCAAAATTAAAACGTGGAATTTTTGTAACTACATAATCAATTACTGGCTCAAATGATGCCGGAGTAACTTCTGTACAGTCATTTCTTATTTCATCGAGCGTATAGCCAACTGCCAGTTTGGCAGCAACTTTTGCAATTGGGAAGCCTGTTGCTTTGGAAGCAAGAGCAGAAGAACGCGAAACTCTCGGATTCATTTCAATAACTACCAAGCGTCCATTTTCAGGATTCACAGCAAACTGCACGTTAGAACCGCCAGTATCAACACCAATTTCACGCAATACCGCAATCGATGCATTACGCATGATTTGATATTCTTTGTCTGTTAAAGTGAGCGCTGGAGCAACAGTTATGCTGTCGCCAGTATGTACGCCCATAGGGTCGATATTTTCAATTGAGCAGATTATTATGCAGTTGTCGGCATTGTCGCGTACAACTTCCATTTCATATTCTTTCCAGCCAATGATTGATTCGTCAATCTGTACTTCGTTGGTTGGGGAAGCTTCAAGACCGCTGGCAACGATTGTTTCAAATTCTTCCTTGTTATAGGCAACACCGCCGCCTGAACCACCCATAGTAAATGATGGACGAATAATTGCAGGCAATCCCACATAATCGAGAACTTTGCGCGCATCTTCCATGCTACGAACTACTTTGTTTTTTGGGCATTCGAGGCCAATACGTGCCATAGCTTCGTTGAAAAGCTGTCTGTTTTCGGCTTTTTCAATTACTTCTGGTTTTGCGCCAATTAGTTCCACATTGTATTTTTCTAGTATACCGCGTCTTGCCAATTCCATAGCGCAGTTTAATGCTGTCTGCCCACCAACTGTTGGTAAAATTGCATCTGGCTTTTCTCTAATTATAATTTTTTCTACCATCTCAGGCGTGATAGGTTCAACATAAGTTGCGTCTGCCAGATGAGGATCTGTCATGATTGTGGCAGGATTTGAATTCACTAAAATAACCCTATAACCCTCTTGACGCAAAACTTTGCAAGCTTGCGTTCCGGAATAGTCAAACTCACAGGCCTGACCAATTACAATTGGACCAGCTCCGATGATTAATATAGAATTTATATCTGTGCGTTTAGGCATAATTTAGTATCCAGTTGTCAGTTCTTTTATAAGTTATTTTGTGCCGAACTCGTCCATATTCTTAATAAATCTACCAAATAAATAATGGCTATCGTGCGGTCCAGGCGATGCCTCAGGGTGATATTGCACTGAGAATACAGGCTTTGTTTTTGACCTGATGCCTTCGATAGTATCATCAAATAAAGATAGATGCGTTATTTCCACGTCTTCCGGCAATGCGCTTTTTACAACCACAAAACCATGATTTTGGCTGGTTATCTCCACCTGTTTAGTGTGTATATCCTGTACAGGATGGTTGCTACCCCTGTGACCCTGATGCATTTTTGTGGTTATGCAGCCCATAGCCAGTGCTAATAACTGATGGCCAAGGCATATACCAAATATCGGTAAACCGGATTCTATTAGCTTCTTAATTTCAGGCAAAGCATATTCGCCTGTTGCGGCAGGATCTCCTGGGCCGTTTGATAAAAATATACCATTTGGATTATGGCTAAGAATTTCCTCAGCAGTTGCTTGAGCAGGAACAACTTTAACATCGCAGCCCAAATCTGCTAGGCAACGCAATATATTTTGCTTAGCACCATAATCAATTGCTACAACTTTGTATTTAGCATTTGAAGTTTTGCCAGTACCGTGGCCAAGTTGCCATCTTGTTTCATTCCATTTGTATTTTTCATTGCAAGTTACCGTTGCAGCCAGTTCCATGCCTTTAAGTGAAGGATAATCTTTCACTTGCGCCAAAACATCTTCAACTTCTTTATAAGAATGTTTGTCAAAATGGTGAATAGCAACATTTTGTGCGCCGTTTGTTCTGATATATTTTGTCAATGCACGAGTGTCTATACCACAAATGCCGGTGATTTTATTTTTAATCAGCCAGTCGTTTAAGTGTTTTGTGCTTCTGAAATTAGATGGAGAAGTTATATCTTCTCTTATAATTAAGCCACGTGCTACTGGGCTGTTTGATTCCTTATCTTCGTCAGTTGTGCCGACATTTCCTATGTGTGGAAAGGTGAAAGTTATGATTTGTCCAGCATAGGATGGATCAGTAAGTATTTCCTGATATCCCGTTAGGCCGGTATTAAAACATATTTCGCCGAAAGTTGTATTGTTTGCGCCTATTGCGCCGCCAAAAAAAACTTTTCCATCTGCCAGTATAAGTGCAGCCGTAGCTTTTCTAGGGATTTTATGTCCAGTTGTTGTCATATTAAATTTTATCAGTTTTTTTATCTCATAACGTCTGCCGCTCAAGGACTTAATAAAAGGACCCTCCGGGCAAATTGTCGGGAATTTATGGAAAAGCCCCCCACCTGTCAAGCAATAAAAACTATTAATCCACTAAAAATATTGCTATATATTGTCACGCTACTTATATATGGCCTTTCAAATAATAATTTAATGTAGATGTTTTATGTGGTTTCCACCGTCTTTTTTGGATGAGATCCGAATGCGCGTTCTTCCCTCGGAAGTGGTGCGTAAAAGGGTTCAGTTAAAACATAATGGCCGTGAGTTTGGTGGCCTATGTCCTTTCCATAAAGAAAAATCTCCATCTTTTACCGTAAGCGATGAAAAAAGATTTTATCACTGTTTTGGTTGTGGAGCGCACGGCGATATTTTTAAATTCCTCGAAGAATCTGAAGGCA
>CAZOKN010000034.1:0-12946 GCA_964580525.1 uncultured Rickettsiaceae bacterium | reverse complement strand
ATGTCTTTTTCTGATGCAGTTGAAATGTTGGCAGGTATGGCAGGTTTGCCTATGCCACAAATTACCGAAGAAATTATAAGAAACGAAAAGAAAAAAGCCACATTATATGATGTTATGGATGCCGCTAGAAATTGGTTTGTCCAAAATTTGAAAGCATCAATGGGAAGAGAAGCTCTGGCTTATTTGCAAAGACGTGGCCTTGGTGAAGCTGCTATATCAAAATTTCAGATAGGATATGCGCCTGATATTCGCACTGGTCTTAAAAAACATTTCGAATCCTTGGGAATAGAAGAAAGACTGGCCATAGATGCTGGATTATTAATCAAAACCGATGGCGGAGATAGTTATGACAGGTTTAGAGGTAGGGTTATATTTCCTATCATAGACGTAAAAAATCGTGTGATTGCTTTTGGTGGTCGTATAATTGGCGAGGGTCAGCCTAAATATCTTAATTCTCCGGAAACCGAAATATTCAAAAAAGGTCATGTTCTTTATAATGAAAATAATGCTAGAAGGCTTGCATTTAAAACTGGAAGATTAGTTGTAGCAGAAGGCTATATGGACGTTATCGCTATGGATAACGCTGGTATAAAATCAGCTGTTGCACCTCTTGGCACGGCAATTACTGATACTCATATAAAGCGTTTATGGAGTTTGGCATCGGAGCCTGTGGTTTGTTTAGATGGAGATTCTGCAGGCAAAAAGGCTATGGTGCGCGCGGCGCATTTGTGCTTGCCGGTTTTGGAACCTGGCTTTACTCTCAAATTTGCTTTGCTTCCGGAAAAACTTGATCCTGATGACTTTGTAAAAAAATATGGTGTTGAGCCTTTGAGGCAGATATTGCGCAATGCCATGCCTCTCTCGGAAGCTTTGTGGCAGTCAGAGTTGGCAAAAAATAATGCAAAAACTCCAGAAGACAAAGCCGATCTAGAAAAGCGTCTGGAAGATTTGTTGAAAATGGTTAAAAATTCTACTTTAGCTAAGCATTATAGAGATTATTTTAAGCAGCAATTGTGGGAGCTTAATGCAAATAAAAATTTTAAGGGTAAAAAAAGTCAAAAAACAACATTAAATTTTTTACCATCATCCCCTGCAATAAACTTAAATACACCGGAAGGCTGCGAGCATGCTCTTGTAATAATTATACTTAGCCATCCGGAATTATTAAGCAATTCAGAGGTTTATGAAGAATTTTCTGGTATAGAATTGCGTAGCGATAGGTTAGAAGAAATACATGCTGCTATATTGGAAATAGGACATAACGAAGATATAAGTGATAAAAAATTATTAGAAGCTCTTGAAAAAGCTGGATTGTCTTCCAATATAAGATATTTAGAGGGTGTAAAAGGCGAACTTCTTTTAGAAAATTTTACAAAAGGTGATAGTAATAGTGCGTTATTAAGTTGGAAATATTTAATATCGTTGTATAACCTATTGGTACTGAAATTAGAGTATCAAATTGTTGAGCAGGAAGTGTCGGAAGATTCCGAACAAATGGCTGCTGAACTTAGAAGGCAAGTAACTGATTTACAGAAAGAAATCATGAGAATGGAATTGGCATTCGGTGATGATAAATAAAAAATAATTATTCTCAATTTTACAGGTTTAAAACATGGCTAAAAAAACTGATAAAAAAGTAAAAAAAACTACTAAAGCTAAAGATTCAAAGGCAAAAGTCAGCAAATCAAAGCCATCTAAAAAAGTTACAACATTTGCCGAAGTTGAGAAGTCTGTGAAAAAAGTTTTCGCAAAAGCTGTTAAGGCAGTTGTTAAAGAAGTTAAGGGTGTTAGCAAAGATGTTAAAAAAGCCCAAAAATCTAAAGCTAAGCCAGCTCCTAAGGTTGCTGTTAAGTCAGTTTCTAAAGCGGTAACAAAGGCTACGCCAAAAAAATTGGCTCCAAAGGAAGTAAAATCGAAGAAAGTGGCGGTGGTTCCTTCAAAAGCAAAAGAAGTTAAGGAAGTTAAAACTAAACCTCAAGCTAAGCCTCAGGCAGTAAAAGTAAAAACTGAAAAAGTTTTAAAGGAAAAAGCTGAAGTAAAAAAACAACCAAATCAAGCGGCAGCAAATGTTGATTCAAAGGACAAAGCAAAAGAAGAAGGTGCTCCTGAACTAGGTTCTGATTTAAGTGCCGTAGTTAAAAAATTGATTGCTGATGCTAAAAAACACGGATTTTTGACTTACGAAGAAGTTAATATGGCTCTGCCTAAGGGAGCTATTAATCCTGAGCAACTTGATGAAGTTATAAAAGCCATTTCTAAAAGAGGCATTACCATTATCGACAAGGAAGAAGATATTGATGATGTTGTTGGTGTTGAAATGGAAGGTGGTGAAGATGAAGTTGTAGAAGTTGCTGAAACTACTGAAGACCCAGGACGCACTGACGACCCTGTTCGTATGTACTTACGCGAGATGGGAAACGTTGAGCTTCTTTCGCGTGAAGGTGAAATAGAGATAGCCAAGCGTATCGAAGAAGGTCGTGAGAGAATGTTGAGAGCGCTTTGTGAAACGCCTCCTGCATTGCGCGAAATTATTTCATGGTACGACGATCTTACTAACGACAAAATTTTATTGAGAGATGTTGTTGATCTTGATGCTACTTATAGCTCGGAATTTGGCGAAGTTTTTGGTGGCACAACTGATCTTGAAACGGCATTGTCTTCTGAAAAAAGTTTTTTCAGTGAAAAAGAAGAAGATTTAGACGACGATGAAGAAGAGGAAGAAAATTCTGAAAGAGATGAAGACGACGAAGATTCTGAAGAAAGTGAAGAAGAAGGTGATGATTCTGAAGATGGTGAAGATAAGGAAAAGTCGGAAGTAGAGAAAAGTGAGTTTGAGGAAGAGAGCACAGATACTAACATGTCTCTTGCTGCAATGGAGCAGGCATTAATGCCTAAAATGCTCGAGACATTTAAAGATGCTTCTACTACTTGCGAAAAAATGTTGAAAATGCAGGAAGAGAAGCTTCTTGAAGCGATGAGCGATAAAAAATCTACCAATAAAGAAAAGAATGATTCTAAATACGAAAAATTAAGAGAAGATTTGTTGGAGCTTGTAAAGGGCATACGTTTTAACGAGCGTAGAATTGAAGCACTGCTTGGCCAACTTTATGATTTTAACAAAGAGATTATTTCTAAAGAAACAGAATTATTAAAGCTATCTGAGATTCATAAAATCAAAAGAAAGAGTTTCCTGGATAATTATTTGGGACATGAACTTGATCCTAACTGGTTGGAAGAAGTTTCAAAATTGAAAGAAAAAGGCTGGAAAGAATTTGCAACGGCTGAAGAAGAAAAAGTTAAGGCCATTTTAGCACAAATTATTTCTATAGCTAAAACGGTTGGCTTGGATACCGGTACATTTAAAAATCTTGTGAAAGATGTACAAAAGGGTGACCGTGATGCCAGCAAAGCTAAAAAAGAAATGATAGAAGCAAACTTGCGTCTGGTTATTTCCATTGCGAAAAAATATGCTAACAGAGGCTTACAATTCCTTGATTTGATTCAGGAAGGTAATATTGGTCTGATGAAGGCTGTAGATAAATTTGAATATCGCCGTGGTTATAAATTTTCTACTTATGCAACATGGTGGATACGTCAAGCTATAACCCGCTCTATAGCTGACCAAGCAAGGACAATTCGTATACCTGTCCACATGATTGAAACGATTAATAAAATCGTGCGTACAACAAGACAGATGATTCATGAAATAGGTCGCGAACCAACTCCTGAAGAATTGGCAGAAAGATTGTCTATGGGATTGGATAAAGTTCGTAAAGTTCTAAAAATTGCAAAAGAACCTGTGAGTCTTGAAAATCCGGTTGGTGACGATGATGATGGCAGCTTCCTTGGTGACTTTATCGAGGATAAAAACGCTGTGCAACCTGTTGATGACGAAATACTTGCTAAATTACGTGAAACAACAACTAAAATTCTTTCAAGCCTTACTCCGAGGGAAGAGCGTGTACTGCGTATGCGTTTTGGTATTGGTATGAACACCGACCATACTTTGGAAGAGGTGGGACAGCAATTTTCAGTGACACGGGAGCGTATTCGTCAGATTGAAGCGAAGGCCTTACGTAAATTGAAGCATCCTAGCCGTTCTAGGAAGTTGCGTGGATTTTTGAATACGTAAATCTTTTTCTTTTAAAAGAAAGGCATTCGTTTTGGTTCTTATCAGCGGATGCCTTTTATTTTTGGAAGCATTCGTTGTAAATTTCTTTAGCTGCTATAACAGGGTTATTGGCTTTAGTTATAGGGCGGCCAATCACTATATAATCGGCACCTTTGCCTAAAGCTTGTGACGGAGTCATAATTCTTTTCTGATCACCAGCGTCTGCTGATTTAGGCCTTACACCAGGAACTACTGTTTTAAAATCAACGCCGCAGACTGATTTTACGAGTTCTATTTCATGAGGAGAACAAACAATTCCATCAAGACCGGAGCTTTTTGCTAGCTTTGCAAGAATTTCTACCTGTTTTGCAACTTGTCTGTTTATTCCTATCCCGGCTAAGTCCTGTTCATCCATGCTGGTAAGTATAGTAACACCAACGATCAATGGTGGTTTCTTATTTAGTTTTTCCGCAGTTTCTTTTGCAGCTTTTGCTGCGGCTTTCATCATTTCGCTGCCACCAAGAGTATGGATTGTTATTATGCTGACATCAAGGGTCAGGGCAGAGCTTACTGCCTCTGCAACTGTGTTGGGTATGTCATGAAATTTAAGATCAAGAAAAATAGGAACCCCAGTCTTGGCAACCTCTGTAAAACCTTGAGGACCATTTTTTGTAAAAAATTCTAATCCTAGTTTTATGAAGCCGATATGGGCTTTTATATCCTGGCATAGTTTGGAGGCTTCCTGGATGTTCTTGGTATCTAGAGCGCAAATTATCGGGTTATATTTTTTATCTGGCATTTGAATCCTTTGCTATTCTAAACTATAAACAGTCTTGCCACCAACTATAGTACGGACGGCACGGCCTATTGTGCTATAATTTTCAAATGGGGTATTTTTTGATTTGCTGCTTAGTTCTTCAGATTTTATATCCCATTTGTAATTAAGATCGATAACTGCAATATCTGCTTCAGCACCTTTCTTTATACGACCAGTTGATTTTCCAATTACATCAGCGGCCTTGTAAGTCATTTTTCCAAGAACTTCTTTTAATGATAAAGTCTTGTTATGATAAAGTGCTAGAGATAAAGGCAACATTGTTTCTAGCCCTACTATACCGAAGGCAGCTTTTGAAATATGTACGCATTTTGAATCTGGATCGTGCGGAGCGTGATCGGTTGCGATAACATCTATAGTGCCGTCCTTTATTCCTTCAATAATGGCTAAACGATCTTTTTCTGCTCTAAGAGGAGGATTCATTTTTGCTAAAGTTCCCCATTGTTCAACAGCTTCATCGGTGAGAGCAAAATGATGTGGTGCTGCTTCGCAAGTGACATTTAATCCTTTTGCTTTGGCGCGACGAACAGCATCAATAGCTTGATGTGTTGAAATGTGTAGAACATGGTAATGACCACCAGTTAGTTCTAGTAACAATAAATCTCTTTCTACAACTATAGCTTCAGAAGCATTAGGGACGCCTTTTAATCCAAGACGTTTTGAAACTGCTCCCTCATTCATGCAGCCACCATCTGATAAGTTAGAGTCTTCTGCATGTTGGGCAATTAGAATGCCTAAATCAGCGGCTTTTTCCATGGCGCGGCGCATAGTTAGAGAATTCATAACCGGCAAGCCATCATCACTAAAACCTATAACGCCTGATGCTTTTAATTTTTCCATATCAGTGAGTTCAAGGCCTTTTAAGCCTTTGGTTATAGATGCGTAGGTATAAACATTTACGTAGGAATTATTTTTTACCACATCATATAATTCATCAACTATTTGTGAATTGTCTATTGTTGGGGATGTATTGGCCATACAAACCGCAGTAGTGACACCACCTGCAGCAGCAGACTTACTGCCGGTTACTATATCTTCTTTATGTTCCTGACCTGGAGTTCTGAAATGTACTTGTATATCTAACAAGCCTGGGCATAAAACATGACCATGACAATCTATAATTTCGGCATCACTTGAAGTGCTGTTAAATATATTTTGGCCAAAATCGGCTATTTTTCCATTTTCTATAACTAGTTCTCCAACTTTGTCATAGCCAGTTTCAGGATCAATAATGCGGGCATTGGTGAGCACAGTTTTTTGTGATTTTGTTTGTTGTCTGGAAAAAAAACTTTGCTTTTTTGACATATTCTGCGTCCGATAATTTTAAATTCAAGCGGTCTTATATAGCAATTTAGTTAAACAGGCAATTTTATAACTACTCTTAAACCACCTAGCGGAGAATCATCCAATGATATTTCGCCGCCATGACCAACAACTATATCTTTTGCAATAGATAATCCAAGTCCGGTATTGCCACCTTCCAGATGACGCGACTTATCAAGCCTGAAAAATGGCTTGAATACATCGTCCCTTTTATTTGCAGGAATTCCTGGCCCATCATCATCAATTGTTATAATTACATTTTTTGTGCTGTTGCTTAAATTGATTTCTATATTTTTGCCGTATCTGAGCGCATTATCAATAATGTTAGTTATTGTACGCCTTAGCGAATTGGCGTTGCCGTGAAGTACTACTCCTGATTTTGTTTTAAGGTTTATTTCTCTCTTATAATTTTTATAACCTGCAACAACACTCCGTAATAATTCAGAAATATTAACAGCGGAATCTGTGACTCGTTCTTTGCCATTGGCAAAATCGAGATAGCCCTGAACCATTTTTTCCATTTCAGTAATGTCTTCCTGCAATTCTTTGATTTCTTTTGTTTGCTTCATCATGGCCATTTGCAATTTTATGCGAGTCATTGGCGTTTTTAAATCATGCGACACGCCTGCCAGCATTTCTGTACGCTGTTCTACTTGTTTTTTTATTCGGTCTCGCATTTCTATAAAAGCCTGACCAACCATTCTAACTTCAAATGCTCCTGAAGGTTTAAAATCATCAGCTTCTTGCCCCTTACCAAATCTGTCAGCCACAAATGCAAGTTTTGTTATTGACCGTATTTGGTTGCGCATGAAAGCTATTGATATAAGTAGAAATGTCATAGCACTTCCTGTCATCCACATTATGAATATGTAGGTCGATGGATTATCAAGGCGTTTATGAGAAGATACTATATGGATTACGCCATCAGATAATTGTGCATCAATTGCGACTTCTGAATGGTCAGGTGTGTAAGATATTTTGTATTCAACAGGCAATTTATTGCTTAACTCGTCGGATAAATAATCGAAATCGGAAGAGGGTTTTCCTGAGTTGACGTCACGTAATTCTTTACCGGGTAAAAATTCGGCTTCAAGATATAAAGTTTGATGGGCAATATTCATTATGCGCTCACGTTCATCTAACGGAGCACTCCACATGCTGCGTACAAGCATAGATACATCGCCAGCAAGAGCTACTGTCATGTGTTTGCTAACGCCGCTCCAGTGCCTTTCGTAGAAAATATAAATAGCTACCATCTGCACTATTATATTTGGCACTAATATTATCAGTAAAAAGCGGCCAAATAGAGAACGTGGTAAGAATTTTTTAAACATAAATATTACCTGCTATACAAAACATAGCCTTTCCCTCTTATGGCTTTAAGATATACTGGTTTGCTAGGTTGTTCTTCTATTTTATTGCGCAAACGGGTTACCTGTACATCGATAGATCGTTCATTAACACCGCCGAATAATGTGGCCAATTTTTCCCGTGAAATAATTTCGTTTATATTATTGCAGAAAATTTTTAAGAGCCTTGCCTCTCCTTCCGTTATAGGAATATTCTGACCATTTTTTTCTAATTGGTTTTTTTCCATATCAAATACCAACTTACCAAAACGAAGAGGTTTATTCTTATCAAAAGGCTTTATTCGCCTAAGGATATTTTCTATACGTAAAACTAATTCTCTGGGTTCAAAAGGTTTTGGTAAATAATCGTCGGCACCTGCACCTAATCCAGAAATGCGGTCTTCGACTTCTCCCATGGCTGTTAGCATCAATATGGGAATATCGGATGATTTTCTTATTTCTTCAGTTAATTCGATTCCAGATTCTCCTGGCATCATGACATCCATAACAATTAAATCGAACGTAAATTTTTCCATTAATTGCCTGGCTTCTTCTGCTCCTGATGCTGATGATACAAAAAAACCTTTTTCTATCAGGAACTTAGATAGCAAATCCCTTATTCTTGTATCGTCGTCTACAACCAGTATATGCGTAACTTCTTCCATAATATTTTCTGCCGGCAGTAATTTTTAGTTATTTTTCATTATTTTTTATTGAACCAATCTTTATCTAGTCTTATAAAGCATACGGTTGTTAATGTTAATGTGATTTATGATAAATATATGTCTAATATAATTCCTTTTGATCAAAGAGATGGTTTCATTTGGTATAATGGTAATCTTGTACCATGGCGCGATGCAAAAATACATGTTTTAAGTCATGGTTTGCACTATGCCAGTAGTGTATTTGAGGGTATTAAAGTCTATAATGGCAAAATATTCAAGCTTACTGAGCATTCTGAGCGATTGATAAAATCGGCTCAAACTCTTGGTTTTGATATTCCTTATACGCTAGAAGAGATAAATGAAGCGACCAAGCTTATAGTAAAAACGCAAAATATAAAAGATGGCTATATCAGGCCGGTTGCATGGCTAGGTAGCGATAATTTAAAGATATATGCAGAAGGTAATAAGGTTCATCTTGCAATAGCGACATGGCAGTGGCCGACCTATTTCTCTGAAGAATTATATAAAAACGGTATTAAAATTTGTTGGGCGGACTGGAAGCGTCCTGCTCCAGATACTGCGCCGACTTCAGCAAAAGCTGCTGGTCTTTACATGATATGCACTATAAGCAAAAGAAAAGCTGAAGAATCCGGTTATCATGATGCTATGATGCTTGATTATCGTGGTTATCTTGCAGAAGCTACAGGTGCAAATTTGTTTTTAGTTATAAATGGCGAAATTCACACGCCTATAGCAGATTGCTTTTTGGATGGCATAACACGTAAAACCGTTATTGCTCTTGCTAAAGAGAAAGGCCTAAAAGTTATTGAGCGCCACATAAAGCCTGAAGAACTATCTTCCGCTCAGGAAGTTTTCTTAACTGGAACTGCGGCAGAAATTACTCCGGTTGGTTCTATTGGAGAGTATAAATTTGTTCCGGGCGCTGTTACTAATTTATTGAAAGATGCTTACCACGAACTGGTTAGGAAATAGATGTTTATTCTGCATGAACGGCTTAATAATGATACTGTATTTATAGGCAATCTTCCTTTATGCATGGTGCTGCTCATGAATAATTCTATGTTTCCTTGGGTTATTCTTGTTCCAAGAAAACATGCTCTTGTTGAAATAATGGACTTAGAGCAGATTGAACGTTCGGTTCTTATGGAAGAGATCAGCCTTATATCTAAAACGATGAAACAGGTATATTGGCCTGATAAGATAAATATTGCAGCACTTGGTAATCAGGTTGAGCAGTTGCATGTCCATATTATAGCGCGATTCAAAACAGATGATGCCTGGCCAGAACCTGTTTGGGGTAAAGGAAATAAACCATATACTGAAACAGGATTGCAGGAAACGGTAGAAATATTACGTCGTGAATGCAAGAAAATAGACGGGTTTGTTACGATAGCTAATAACCCTTAAGGGGTATAAGGGTCTTTACACTTACGCTTTACACTAATATAAGCAGTACATAAGCAGACAATTTAAGGAAAATACAATGTTCAAGGGAGCAATTACAGCACTTATAACGCCATTTAAAAATGACAAAGTCGATGAAAAGGCTTTTCAGAGCTTTGTTGATTGGCAGATAAAAAAAGGCATTCATGGCCTGGTTCCATGCGGCACAACCGGGGAATCGCCCACGCTTAGTCATGAAGAGCATAATAGAGTTGTAGAGCTTTGTGTTGAAGCGGCTGGTGGCCGCGTTCCGGTTATTGCAGGAACGGGCTCTAATTCCACAGTAGAAGCTATTCAGCTGGCAGAGCATGCTAAAAAAGCAGGGGCTGATGCCATACTTGTTGCAACGCCATATTACAACAAACCGAATCAGGAAGGTTTGTTCCAGCATTATAAGGCAATAAATGATGCTGTTGAAATACCTCTAATTCTTTACAATATTCCTGGGCGTTCTGTTGTTGATATGACAGATCAAACTATCGCGAGAATTGCTAAAAACCTGAAAAATGTTGTTGGCTTAAAAGATGCGACAGGCAATCTTGGTCGCGTTGGTTCTCTTAGAGTTGCTCTTGAGGGGCAGAAATTTTGTTTATTATCTGGTGATGATGGCACTGCTGTTGCTTTCAATGCAGAAGGCGGCATTGGCTGTATATCTGTGACTTCAAATATAGCGCCGGATAGAGTTGCTGCTGTACAAAATGCAACTTTGGCCTGGGATTATAAAAAAGCATTAGAATTGCACAGCGAACTTATATCTGTACATTCTTCAATGTTTTGCGATTCAAGCCCTGGTCCTGCTAAATATGCTGCAGAATTGCTGGGTTTGTGCGGATCAGATGTCAGATTGCCAGTAACAAAGCCAGGTGATGATAAAAAAGCAATTATAAAAGCAGCTTTGCAAAAGGCTAAAATATTGTAGTTTAACATGGCAATTACACCCATAGAAGATAGAAAAGTCATTGCACAGAACCGTAAGGCTAGGCATGAATATTTTATCGAAGACACATATGAAGCTGGCATAATGCTGCAAGGTAGCGAAGTTAAGTCTCTGCGTCAGGGTAAAGTTAATATAGCTGATGCTTATGGAGAGCCAAGTAGTGATGGAATATATCTTCTGAACGCTCATATTGCTGAATATACAGAGGCCAATCGTTTCAATCATTATCCCACCAGGCCGAGAAAACTATTGATGCATAGGGCAGAGTTAAAGAAGCTTTTGGGTAAGCTAAAAGTACAGGGCTATACCTTTGTTCCACTTTCTTTGTATTTTAATAAGAAAAATATCGCAAAAATCGAAATGGCCTTGGTAAAGGGCAAAAAACTTTACGATAAACGTGCTTCCGAGAAAGAAAAAGATTGGAAGCGTGATCAGCAAAGGATGATGAAAGATCAATAAGCCGCGACCCAATCCTTGCAGTTAATAGTCGATATGCTATAAGTTTTGCAAATCCGCTTATTAAGAGGCAGCATGACACGCGTATTATCTGGAGTTCAACCAACAGGAAATTTGCATTTAGGTAATTATCTTGGTGCGATAAAAAACTGGGTAAACATGCAAACAACGCATGAGTGTTTTTTTTGCATTGTTGATTTGCACTCTATTACAGTTCCACAAGATCCGGCAAGCCTGCTAAAAGCTACAAGAGAAACAGCGGCGGCCTATATCGCCTGCGGTATTGATCCTAAAAAATCTGTTATATTCCATCAATCTGCCGTACCTGAACATACAGAATTAGCATGGTTATTAAGCTGTATAACTCCTCTTGGCTGGCTTAACAGAATGACGCAATTCAAAGAAAAAGCTGGAAAACATAAAGATCAGAGCTGTTTGGGATTATATAGTTATCCTGTTCTGATGGCAGCTGATATATTAATTTACAAGGCAACCCATGTGCCCGTTGGTGAAGACCAAAAGCAACATTTGGAACTTGCGCGCGATATTGCTGGTGCGTTTAACCGTCAATATCATAACGAGTATTTTCCTTTTCCAGAGCCACTTATAACTGGCCAGGCAACCAGGGTTATGAGCTTGCGTGATGGACTTAAGAAAATGAGTAAATCAGAGGAGTCAGATAATTCCCGTATAAACCTTACAGATGATAACGATGCTATTGCCCATAAAATCCAAAAGGCTAAGTCTGATATGGAGCCTGGAGTTACTTATGATATAGAAAAAAGACCAGAAGCTAGTAATTTATTGAATATTTATTCAGCTCTAACAGGTGAAAATCGTGATAATATTGCTGAAAGATTTGCCAATTCGGGTTTTGCGGCGTTTAAAAAATCTTTAGCGGAAGTTATGATAGAAAATATATCGCCAATAAGGGAAAAACTTATGGAATTGGGTAAAGATACGGTTTATATAGACAGTCTTTTGAAAGAAGGCGCTGAAAAGGCAAGGGAAATTACTAGCAAAAACCTTAGTGAAATCAAAAAAATCATGGGTTTTTTGCAAGCTTAACTTGCATTTATGTAACGAATGTATTATATGTGCGCTTTAAATTTTGTTTTTTTATAGAGTTTTATTGATTTAAATGGCCAATAACAGCGGTTCTTTAAAGCTAAAAAGCGAGAAGGATATAGATCCTAAGCTTAACCTGGAAGAAGAAATTAATCGTCTCCGTAAAGAGATGAACGCTGTTATATTGTCTCATTACTACCAAGATCCTGAGCTGCAAGATGTTGCAGATTTTGTTGGTGATTCACTTGATTTATCGCGTAAAGCTGCCGCTACTGATGCTGATGTTATAGTGTTTTGCGGTGTGCATTTTATGGCTGATGTGGCTAAAATATTGAATCCAACAAAAAAAGTTATATTGCCTGATTTAGCCGCGGGTTGTTCGTTGGAAGATTCCTGCAAACCATCTGCATTCAAGGCTTTTAAAGAAAAACATCCTGATCATATTGTTTTAACTTACATAAATTCTTCTGTAGAAGTTAAATCTTTGTCAGACATCATAGTTACTTCTTCCAATGCTGAGCATATAATCAGCAAGATACCAGAAACACAGCCGATTATTTTTGCTCCTGATAGATATCTTGGAGGCCATATAAACCGTAAAACCGGCCGCAATATGTTGCTTTGGGAAGGCTCTTGTATTGTGCATGAGAGATTTTCGGAAAAGGAATTAGTGAAGCTTAGAACGCTACATCCAAAAGCTCATATTATCGCACATCCGGAATGTCCTGAATCAATCTT
>CAZOKN010000033.1:0-18989 GCA_964580525.1 uncultured Rickettsiaceae bacterium | reverse complement strand
ATGGTACAAGTGTTAACCATGCTGTTGGTGGCTCTCAAGCATCTGCTGGCGGTGCTGCTCCAGATCCGGATGATGAAGGTAATTGGGATAAAAATAATTTAGAAAAACATTATAATAAACATGGCAGCGAATGGGGAAATATAAGCCAAGAAGAATACGCTGCAAAAGCAAACGATTTAATAAATAGTAAAGTTGATAATCAAAATATATTATCATATACCAGAAGTACTGGAGACACTATAAAATACAATGTAACTACAAATGAGTTTATCTCCATTAATCCAAAAGGGCAAATAAGAACTTTCTTTAGGCCAACTAACGGAATGAATTATTGGTTAAATCAGGTAAAATAAATGTACAAATGTAGATGCTGTAACTATTTAACCCTAAAAGAAGAACCAAGTGGTTCTTTTGAAATTTGCCCAGTATGTTATTGGGAAGACGATAATGTTCAATCTGATAATCCTAATTTTTCTGGAGGGGCAAATAAAGTCTCTTTAAAGAAGGCAAGAGAAAATTTTAAAGAATATGGAGCTTCTGAGAAAGAATTTATTTCAAAAGTTAGAAAACCACTCCCGGAAGAAATTCTTAATTAAGGCTTAGTAATTATAGATGTTTCTTCAGCTAACTCTAAAAGATGTTCTTAAGAAGGATATCTCAGAGAAAATACTGAAGAAGATGGAGTATCCATTAATAAAAAAATAACCAGCTCAGGTCTGTGCTGCGGTAATAAACCAGGTAAAATGATGATTGATAAAAATATACATATTTATTTGGTGGATTAGACTATGGAACAAATAATAAATTTTCCTGAATATAATAAATCTGGTTTAAAAATAAAGTGGGAAAAAAATTTCAAAATAAAAATCACTAATAATAAACAAATTATCCTAAAATCTAACAAGGAAGGATTAATCTCTCTGGCAAGAATTTTTTTGTCTTTATCACAGGATAATGTTCCTGAAGGCTATCATATACACTTAGATGAAAGTAATTCTCTCCAAGATGGCTCAAGTGAATTAATTATTGAGCGCCAAGATTAAGCTTTATTATAAAAAAATAGGTAAGCCAGAGCAGCGGCGGCTACAGCTCATCTGATGTTGTGATGACAGAGATTGTCGCGCGCAACCAGCTAGTGATAAACGCTTTACAAGGAGTTGAAGTTGATATCAAAAACGCTGGCTCCATCGAGGAATCGATCGATATTTTATCTAAGCAGCCAGGATTAGAATATCTCGCTGACCTCAAAAATAATCCAAATATCGACTGGAAAAAAGTTAATGCTGCCTACAACGCATGGGATCATAGCGGCCAGGGATTAACCGCCGTTGCTGCAGTGATTATTGCGATTGTTATTGCTATTTTCACAGCAGGAGCTGGTGCCGCAGCAATGGGAGCAATGGGTTTTGTGGGAGCAGGATCAGCTGCAGCCGGAACCGCGGCTGTTGGCGCAACAGTTACTGTAACTGCGGCAACTGCAACAACTGCTGCTGTTACTGCAACAGTAGTAAGTGCTACTACAATGGCAGCGATGTCTGCAGCAATAAGTGCTGCCGCTGCATCACTTGCCTCCACTTCGTTGATTTCTACTATTAACAATGGCGGCGATATGGGAGCTGTGATGAAGGAAATTGGTTCAGATGAATACCTGAAACAGTTAGCAATATCGGTGATAACTGCCGGCGCAACTGCCGGAACTGCAAACGCGGTAGGCCTTGGTGATACGGTGAATAGCAATACACTAAATCAAAATAGCACAGCAACTCTAGGTCAACGTATTGATTATGCAGTAATTAAATCTGGTGTTGGTGCAAGTACTGAAAGTTTAATCAACGGCACAGACTTCGAAGATAGCTTACAGAATAGGTTACAAAATGGAATTGCCGGAGCCTTTGGCACATGGGGTTCTGGCGTTGCCGCTGACCAGTTTGCCGGCAACCAGGATAGCATTTTGAACACTGCTATACAGGGCGCAATAGGTTGCGGAACAGCAAGTGCGGCGGGGAATGATTGTACTGCCGGCGCAATTGGTGGTACGATAGGTAGTATTACTGGTTCGCATAATATAAATAGCGATTATGCAAGAATAATCGGTGCTGGCGCCAGTGCTGTAGTTAGCGATGATGAGGAAGATGTTTACACTTCAGCAGACATTGCTGAATCACAATCTGGCGTAGTGCAATATAGCACCAACAATGTGCAGGTCGCTCCTGATCTGGCTTGGCAGCTGAAGGATGGGTATGATCAGGTTGTTAATACTAATACGGTGATTGTTGCTAACTATTTAGTGGCCGATATCGTTCCATTGCCTAGTAATCACGGAGGTTTAATTCGTCAGGTTGGAGCATTCTTTACAAGTGATCGTGAGTATATGAAAGTTAGTATTGAAGGAATAACAAAAACTCAGCTTAAAGCAATTCAATCCGGCGAAGTAAAAGTAAAATGGGAAAAATCTGGTGATGATACTTACATGGTCTTAAGTAGCGGAGAACGTTATCTTGCTAATGTTAATACTTACGATTATGATTATGCCATTGATAACATTGATATTTTTGCTGGTGTAAAAGGCTTATTTATGAACGGCATTATGAACAGCCCAGAAGATGCTATACGTAATGGCCTGATGCAAACTAATCAAAGTGAATTTGTTATAGCTTACGACCCTAACCATGGACTTGTTCCTGATTTGTTGGAGGTTGGATATAATAAATTTGTGGGTAATGATATACAAACAGTGAACATGGCTCAGGATAATCATTTTATATCAGCTATCAGCCAGCAAAACGTTGGTATCATTGATGCCAGCCACAGTGCGGGAGCGGTTAGGTTGTTTTTGGCTACTCAAAGCAATCCTAGTGCGTTTACTAATGATTTATTGCAGTTTTCTGGTAGTCCGGTGAATAGACAAGATATTCTTTCCGTTAATAGTAATGTTATAAGTACCCCAGTTATTAAAAATAATCCAGGTGATTTTGTAGGAAAAATTATTGGGGGAAATGCTGAATCTACAGGAGAAGCTATATCAAGTATAATAAGAGCTCCTTTGTTATTTACACCTTTGAGTACACATTCAAATTATATTTGTAGCGTTTGTAAAAATAATTAAATAGGCCTAATGGATGAAATTAAATAAAAAAATAAATTTTATAATAATATCATTTTTACTTGTTGGATGTGGCGAGTTTCCTAATTGTTTTAAAGACCCATGCGTCGATATTCCAGGAAATTCTAGGGCTACTCCTATACAACAAACCTATGCGGCAGCTTCGTTATTTGACAGTGCAAGATATTATGTTCATGGATGTAAAGATATGAAAGTTATAGATACTCACTACGAAGGTATTAGCCGATATAGCTGGTGGGAAGAAACATGGACGATTCAAGCATGTGGAACAAGATGGAAAAATAAGATTGAATTTCATCCAGATGGTCAAGTTGGTGGTGGCATTCGTTTAACACAAGTAAAATAAATGAAGAAATATTTATTATTTGTTAGTTTATTGGTTTTAATTTCATGTAGTCCAAATAGATGTTGGGATGGACCTTGCCAGCCAATACCAGGAAACACAAAAGCCAATGGAAATCAGCAAGCAGTTGCTAGTAATTCAATGTTTGTAAGTGTGTCTTCTTATTTGCCATCTTGTAATAAAAAAAACATGAAAATAATAAATACGAGATATAAAGAAGAAAGTAAGAATGGAATATGGTGGCAAGAAATATGGACAGTTGAAGCATGTGGTACACAATGGCAAAAAACTTTTGATTTTAGCACAGACGGACAAATTTCACGTGGAATTAAATTAGAAAAAGTAAAATAAATTTTATTTTTAGGTATCTTATGAAAACATTATCAATCACGCTATTTTTTATATTTTTTCTTACTGCATGTACTACATCGCATAGAACATTGCTTAGTAAACCTGTTTATTACACTAAAACTGTTAATGTTCCTTATGCTGAACTTGGCGAGTGCCTGAAAAAGAAATTTGGTTTGCGAACAAATGGAAATGCAGTGGGTTATAGTTATATAAATGGTGCGTTAGTTCCAATTCCTTACAGCACGTCCATTGGTTATGATTACAAATTAGACGAACCTAACGAAACCTATTATATAACCGATTATAATAAAAATGGTAATTTTAATGTAAAGACTTGGATAATGGTTATAAAGGGCGTTGGCAAGAATAAATCAAATATTGAAATTCATAGCAGAAAAAGCATTACAGGACATGTGAGATTCAGTTCCGAATTTATGGATGATAAAATTAAAACTTGTCTCTAAAGACTTTACTAAAAGTTCTTTAAAATTGTGTAAAGAACAGTTTTATATGCCGCAATAATGGCGGCGGATATTGGATAAGTGATAAAGCCACAGCTGAATTTATCGCCAAATCCACCACCAATCACCCACAAAATAAGTCACCTTACACCTAATTTCTGCAACTAGGCATTGAACTTTAAGAGAATTTTCCGGATGGCTGGTTTTTGGCTTTTATAGGCTTATAAGCCAATTTTTGCCCATAAAACCCCTATTTTCGTGCAAAATTGCTCAATTATTGGCTAAAAACCCACATTTCTGAGGATTCGCGTGCCTCCTATTAAAGGCAAATTATCATTTGTAACAATGCAATTAATGATTGGTTAATATCTTCATAATATAATTAAAATACCACTAAATTGTAACATATATTTAATATACCTCATGGTACAATAATGTTACAAGGTTGGAAAAGGTATATATTATGCCAGAAGATAAAAAAGATTTTAGTCTTGTAAAAATAAACGCAGATGCCAGCGCTAAAGAAAAAGCTGACAATATCTTGCTTAATGTCAAAAGAATCAACGCCGCTTTTAATAACTATCTAAATCTTTCCGCTTCAGAAATAATCAGTTATAAGGCCAGCCTGGATAGCTACAAGGCCGAGGCAAGGAGCTTGCCGGGCATAGACCCTGCTGTTATGAACCAGATAGATAAAGCAATTTCGGAAGCTGGCAGTCTTTATAATAGCGTGCAATTGCAACAACAAATTAGAAGCACCGTTGCACAAGATGGAGCATCCGCCCCCGCCACAAATCAGGTTAATAAGCAACGCGAAACGGCTGAGAAGAAGGGTGAGAGTGCCAAGAACAATTTCAGCGCTGCAAACAGCATCTTAGACTTTATGACGCAAGAAAATGAGCATGCTGAATATAAGGATTTACCTGAAGATGAATTGAAGAAAAAGTTAAAAGGCCTTAACGACAATGAATTGAAAGATTTAGCTGTTTCTAACAAAGCCAATATGGCCATATTTGGCGCTATTCACAAGAAAATGAAAAAATCGTGCGAAGAATTGGGTGAATCAATGCTGGAAAGAGCAAGTTTGCATCCGCATTTTGAACCACATCATCTTCATAGCCCGAAACATTTGATAGATCATTTGAAAAAGATGCATCATGAAAAGCATCCTATCATGCAAGATAAGCACATTAATGCTCTTTATGAAGACGGCAAAAAATTCGAAGAATTTGAGAACAAAACAAAGGTAGCTGAAAAACAACTAGCTGAGACTAAGAAGCTAGATAAAACTGTAATGCCTGAGTTTTACGATAGAAATCTTAATCTTACTGCAAAAGAAGTGCATGCAGCTATTGATAAGAAACAAGAAGCAATGCAAGCCAAGAGTGGTAGCTCTTCAGCAGAAATATTCGCAGAAGCTAAGAAAAGTGAAACTGACAAAATTTTAGAAATGCAAAAGGAAAATGTTAAGGCACAGAAGGAAAATGTTAAGGCAAAAGAAATTTGTCAAGATTTAGGTGATTTATTGGATATGCCTTTTGATGGCGATGTCAAAAAATATATAGAAAAACTTAACAAGCTGGAAAAAGAAAAACCAGAAGAATTTGATGATTTAGTTAAAAATTACAAAACCGAGCTGGAAAATCTTTTTCCTAAAGAGAATGATAAATCGAAAACCGTTCAAAAGGATGTTGCGAAGGAAAAACCTTCTAACCAAGAAGAAAAAGAAAGCGGCAAAGTTACGAAGAGGGAACCGGCTTCAGAAATAAACAATATTAAAGCTAAAGAAGGCAAAGAAGCAGCTAAAACTTTACAAAATGCGGCCCATCGCAGCGATGATAAGACAAAAAAATCTTTTACAGAAAAAGAACAGGAAAAAGATAAGGCCTTGAAGCCTGCCAACAATAAACCAACTTCTAGGGACAGATAAGGATAAAAAAAGCCCCGTAAAAAACGGGGCTAAAAGATATTATATAACTGACTACACCAATCCGCCGATACCAGCTTTTTTGTAGTCCTTTTCCTTAAGCTTTTTGGCGTGTTCTAATTCCTCTCCTAGCACTTTCATACCAAGAGCAAACTTTCTATCTGCTTCCTCACCATGACGCTTCGCATTAGCAGCATGCTGTTCTCTTTCTGCAGTAAGTGCCGTCAATTCTCCTACGCCTTTCTGCAAACGAGCTCTTGCAGCTGCTTTTCTAGCTGCCGCGGCATCATCATTGGCAGGAGTAGTTACTTGCTTTAAAGACTGTTCCTTTTCAACTTGTGCAACGAACTTTCCTTTAACTAATTCATTACCAGAACCTGCTGTTGGTAACTTAATTTTATTTTCTGTATCAGAAGATGGGCTAGAACTGTAACCATTAGGGCTATCAGAAGCACTACCAGAAGAATGGTTTATAGGTTTGCCTTTTGAAGCTGATTTTTGAATATCTTGTGGCTTATATTCAGCAGCTCTCTGGTTATATTTTGCAGCATCACCTGATTTGCCAATATTTTCACTTTTTGCAGCTAAAACTGAATAAATTTTAGCAAGTTGTTCCATGTGTGCTTTATCACCCCTAGGGTCAAGAACTTCAGCTTGTTCAGCCAATTTTTTAATGGCTTTTACTATCTCTTTATCTTTTTTAGCATCAGTTAGTTTTTTTAAAGATTTCCCTGCTTCTACCCACACATCTTTACCCATATCACTCTTCCTCTGATTTAGTGTTACAATATCATTCCATGTGCAATGGTTGTACCACGAAAACCGCCCTCGCGTCAACGAAAAACTGCTATTAACTTGCTGAAAATTATTGCTTTTATTAAAATTTTATTAAAATATTAACTATTTATAACAAGAAAAACCACCTACCATTTTTCCAAATTAGCAGGAATATTGACTATTTCAGGTTTAGTGATCTGCAAATGACCATCTTATTTTATTGGGTTTAATTGTGGCTAGAGGAAGAGACTTGGTATAAGATATAATTCATGAATCAAACAAATATCACCCCACAAGACAATCCATGGACAGTTTATATCCTGCAATGCGGAGATGGCAGCCTATATACCGGCATAACCACCAACATGGAAAGGCGATTGCAGGAACATACAGACGGAAAGGGTGCAAAATATACCCGTGGCCGCGCGCCGCTGAAGGTTATATATACCGAAATACACCCATCAAAAAGCACGGCGGCGCAACGTGAATATCACATAAAATCTTTAGATAGGGCGGCTAAATTAAAAATAGCCAGTCAATAAAGCCTAGGCGTTATCTTGAATATGCACTTCCATATGGGTGAAGAAATATTTATGGCTCCAATAAAACAAATATGGCAGAGCTATGCCGCAAGTTATGGCAGTTAAAACCATCAATCCCAACATCATTATAAAATATTCCATAAAATGCCCGGTGAAAACTATTTTGCCTTTTTTCATATATCCCTCTAAATGGCTGATTTTCTGCATCTATCTACTATTAACACCTGATAAAATCAAACAAACATTTAAAAGCTTTTAATTTAACAAACCAAACATATATGCTATGCTCGCACTCAAACAAAAATGAAAAACCTATGGCTTTCATAAAATTTATATTCGGTTTAATAATTTCATTAGTGATGTTTATGCTGTCTTCCCAAAACACGCATGCTGAGCAAATTGGCAGTGCCTATGATTATTCATTCACAACACTTAGCAGTGGTGAAGCTTTGCCGTTGGCGCAATATAAAGGCAAAGTTTTGCTAATCGTCAACACTGCTTCCAAATGCGGCTTCACCAAACAATATGAAGGCTTGCAGACACTATATGATAAATATAAAGATCGTGGATTGGTTATAATTGGTGTGCCAAGCAATGATTTTGGCAAGCAAGAACCTGGCAGCGCCGAGGAAATTGTTAGCTTTTGCAAATTAAATTATGGCGTGACTTTCCCCATGTCGTCAAAGCAGATAGTGTCTGGTGATGATGCACATCCGTTTTATAAATGGGCACACAAAACCTTAGGTTTTGGCACTGCGCCAAAATGGAATTTCCATAAATATCTCATCGATAAAAATGGCAAACTGGTTGATTATTTTAACTCAACAACTGCGCCAGATTCTGTAAATATTCTTGGTGCTGTTGAGAAATTGCTGGCAGAATAATTATGCAAAACACAAAAATGCCAGTCATATTTCTTGGGCATGGCTCACCAATGAACGCTATTGAAAATAATGAATTTAGCGATGGCTGGAAAAATTTGGCAAAAACATTGCCAGCTCCGCGCGCGATATTGTGTATTTCCGCACATTGGGAAACAGAAGGAGTTTTTGTCACAGCTTCTGAAAATCCCGAAACCATCTATGATTTTTATGGCTTTCCGGAAAAACTTTTTGCTGCAAAATATGATGCTCCTGGTAACCCTGCACTTGCTAAAAGAATTTGTGACATAGTAACCATAGCACCTGTGCATTTGGATAAAACCCGCGGTCTTGATCATGGAGTATGGAGTGTTTTATTGCCAATGTATCCGGAAGCTAATATCCCGGTTGTGCAGCTAAGTTTAGACAGAACAAAGAAGCCGGATTTTCATTATAACCTTGCCAAACAACTCGCCCCCTTGCGCGAAGAAGGCGTTTTGATTATTGCTAGCGGCGATATTGTGCATAATTTACGCATGTTTAATTTCCACGCGCAGGAACCTTATGACTGGTCTTTGCGGTTTAATGAAAAAATCAAAGAACTGATAATTACCGGCAAGCATGATGAAATAATTAATTATAAATCTCTGGGGCAAGATGCTGCACTTGCAATTCCAACAGATGAACATTATCTGCCTTTGCTATATGCAATAGCACTGCAAAATTCAGAAGAAAAAATATCTTTCATAAATGATAAGGTGATGACTTCTATATCAATGACTTCTGTTGTTATTGGCAAGTAACATCAGCTCCTGTATAATAATTGCTCAAATTAATAAATTGGAATAACAATGACCCAAAACACTGCTACGCGCGAATTTACCATTTTGATAGCATCGCTTATTTCCGTAGTTGCTATTTCCATTGATGCTTTGTTGCCCGCTCTTGGAATTATTGGCAAAGATTTTACAGTGACTAACCCTAATCAAGTGCAGCTGCTAATCGGCTGTATTTTTGGTGGTATGGCTGTTGGTCAGTTAATTGCCGGCCCTATGTCGGACGCTATGGGTCGTAAACCCGTTTTATATACTGGCATTGCTCTATATTTAGTTGGCAGCGTTATTTGTTATTTAGCAGATAGCTTCAACCTTTTGCTAGCAGGTCGCGTTGTGCAGGGATTGGGCGTTGCCGCACCTTATGTAACTGCAGTTTCTGTAGTGCGTGATAAATTCAGTGGCCGCGATATGGCCAGCGTGATGTCGCTTGTAATGATGGTATTTATATTAGTGCCGGCAATTGCTCCAAGCCTTGGTCAGGCAGTTTTGCACGTAGCCAACTGGCGTGCAATATTTTTGCTATATATCGTATATTCGATCGTTATTGGTTTGTGGATTATGTTTAGATTGGAAGAAACATTGCCAGCTGCAAAGCGTATTCCTCATAAATGGAGCGCATTTGCGCATGGCCTAGGAATAATACTACGCAATCGCACAACAACCACATACATGGTTTGCATGGGATTGTGCTTTGGTGGATTTATAGGCTATCTCGGTGCTTCACAGCAAATTTTCCAAGATCATTTTGGCGTGGGCGAAGCATTTGCATTTTACTTTGGTGGCTTGGCTTTAGTGCTAGGATTTGCATCGTTACTGAACTCAAAAATAGTTGGTAAGGTTGGCATGCGCTATATATGCACACATGCTATGGCGGCAATTGTTATATCGTCATTATTATTTCTCGGACTGCATTTTGTTTTAGAAAACGTTACTCTGCCAATGTTTGTGGTTTATGCTGCAGTTTTATTTTTCTCGTTTGGTTTGATGTTTGGCAATATAAATGCAATTGCTATGGAGCCTATGGGCGAAGTAGCTGGAATGGCGTCTGCAATTATAGGCTCGGTTTCCTCAATGCTTTCTCTAGCACTTGGCACCTTCATAGGCCAAATGTATAATAATACTTTGATTCCAATTGCCTTAGGATTTATTGTTCTCGGCAGCTTGGCATATATATTGATGTACACAGAAAAATGTTGGCACGAGAAACAAGTATGAAAAAGCGCTGCGGTTGGGTTGGAACAGGAAAACCTTTCTACGAACAGTATCATGATACTGAGTGGGGAGTGCCTGTGCATGACGATCAGAAACATTTCGAATTTCTGATTTTGGAAGGTGCGCAAGCTGGATTAAGCTGGGAAACAATACTCAAACGTCGTGATGGCTATCGCAAGGCATTCAAGAACTTCGATGCCAAAGCTGTTGCCGCCATGACAGATAGCGAACTTGAAGCTTTGCTCAATAATTCCGAAATTATACGTAATCGTCTGAAGATTTTTGCTGCCCGTAAAAATGCAATTGCTTTTCTTGCTATACAAAAAGAATTCGGCTCATTTGATAATTATGTTTGGCGATTTGTTGGTGGCAAGCCAATAACAAATCATCCAAAAACACTCAAAGATATTCCCACAACATCAAAAGAATCAGATGCATTATCTAAAGACTTAAAAAAACGTGGCATGAGTTTTGTTGGTTCAACAATCATCTATGCACATATGCAGGCGACAGGACTGATAAACGACCACATAGCAGATTGCTTTAAACGGGCGTAGAGCTTTATTTGCTGCCAAATTTCTTTGTCCACGAAACTAGTTCTTCAAGAAACTTCTTAATTACTTCCTGCGTTTTATCGTCTGTTAGATTGCCATCTTGATCGAATTTAGTATGCGCACCGCCTATCATAACCTCAGGTTTGTTCATAATATAGGCGTTCATAAAAACAAAACACTGACGCAAGTGATATTGAGCTCTGGCAGTTCCAAGCATACCCATGCTTGCTCCAATTATGCCAATAGGCTTAGCTTCAAAAGGCTGCTCAGGCGGACGTGAAGCCCAATCTATAGCATTTTTTAAAACACCAGGAATAGAATAATTATATTCAGGTGTGGCGATTATAATTGCGTCAGCTTTTTTTATGCTATCCCTAAAATCATTAACAGAAGAAGGAACTCCTTTATCGCGTACATCTTCGTTATAAAGTGGAATTGCCGATATATCGCAAAGAGTTATAGTGATATTTTTCGGTGCTAATTTTTGAGCAGCAACTAAAGATAAAGTGTTATAAGAGCCTTTTCTTAAGCTACCAGATATTCCAAGAATATTAATATTATCGCTCATAATTATTCCTTATAAAAACTAGTAAATTCCCAACAATTCGGCTGAATCAGTTGTGCTTTCAACAACCTTCATGCCAGAATCAGGAGTGGCATACATAACAGCTTCAGCATGACGTCTTTTTATAAGACCCGGAAGCCTTTTTCCACCGCCCAAAACCCATTTTTCAAACTCGGCAGGAACTTCTGAATGTTCTTCACGATTTACCTTTTGGCGCAATGTTGAACGCTGCAAAGCGCCAGTGCCAAGATTATAAGTAAAAGAAACCAGAGCGCTAAATTGGTTGTTGCTTAGTACAACACTAATAAAGCGCAGCACACCCTGTTCAGCAATATTAACATCCTGACGCAATAATTTCATAGCCTCATCTTTAGTGATTCCACCTGCAAATCCCGCTTTTTCATTATCCTTAACAACGTGACCATAGCCAATTGTTGGATAGCCAGCAGGGCAGATATATGATTTCGCAGAAAAACCTTCAAACCGGCAAATCAGATCAAGACCTTCTTGAGTTATGCTACGCATAATAATCCTAATGTTTTCTAAATTTATTCATTGCTCTTTGGCCGAAATAAAAGCTTATAATTCCAGCGAAAATTGCCGAGTCTTCATTTGTCCAAAGAGTGCTGTATATAATGGAAAGAGAAATTGATTCAGGTGCAGGAGCGGCATAATAAGAAAGAACTTTTATCGCTGCATATAGAATGAAAAAAGAATAAGCAATAACAGGACGCACAGTGCCATTAAATGCATCAACCCAAGATATTCCTGTGTTATATGTAGCGTATAGAGCCTGACTTTCCGCTATATCCGCCTGGATATTGCCTTGAAAAACAATTTCCTCAGGTCTTTGGGGTGGAACAATACGTTGTTGTTCCAGTTGCATTTCAAGAATTTTTATTTCATGCTTTTTATCCTGCATGTCGCGGAATATCTTAACCAAATCTGGGAAGGTAGAGCTAATAAAACCCAATAAACTACCTAGTAGTGTCATCATAAATATTACCTATAAATTGAAAATTCCTATGGGGATTCTATACAATTTATAGGCACGATGTGCAAGAAATGAGTTGAGGTATTTCAACCTAAAATTTTATTATTCAAAAACCTTCATAGTTTTTGGCCTTACATAAAGCAGATCATTTTTCTTAACTTCGTATTTATCCATAATGCTTTTAGGCACTTCAACTTGTATCAGTTGGCCATTGCGGCGGATTAATTCAAGTTTAACCAAAGCACCTGCCGGATTGATGTGCACCACTTTTGCACGAATAAATTCGAAACCTGCTTGTGGTTCTCTTTCTATATATACTTCATGTGGACGTGCAAATATTTTGACAGACTTGCCACGACTTGTATCAAAAACAAACTTCTTCTTTTGTGCAGGCTGTACAGTTTTTGTTTCCTTAACAAGAGAAGGAGCAACCTTGCGCGCGATTGAAGCAATTTCAGGATAGCGGCCGAGCCAGCCTCTATTTTGTGGAAACACAGGATCTTGTGGTTCTTCCGGAGCTTCAAACAAATCAAGTTCAGCAAGGTGAACATTGCCTTCTTCATCTTTCCAGCCTTGGAATTCGTTATAATTTCCCAGGAAGTCATAAACAAATGCATTGGCAGGATAGTGATAAACCTGCTCAGGTGTGCCAACCTGTTCTATCTTACCATTACTCATTACCACAACGCGGTCAGAAACTTCCATCGCTTCTTCCTGGTCATGCGTTACAAAAATACTGGTGATATGGATATCATCATGCAGGCGGCGCATCCAGCGGCGCAATTCTTTACGAACTTTTGCGTCCAACGCACCAAACGGCTCATCCAGCAACAAAACTTTCGGCTCAACGGCAAGTGCACGAGCAAGCGCCACACGCTGCCGTTGCCCACCAGAAAGTTGGCTTGGATAGCGATCATAAAATGCTTCCAAATGCACAAGCGAAAGCAATTCCATAACTTTACGTCTGATTTTTTCTTCTGAAGGTCTGTGCTCTTTTTCACGTACGCGTAAACCAAATGCTACGTTATCAAAAACTGTCATGTGCTTAAACAGAGCGTAATGCTGGAATACGAAACCAACTTGTCTTTCTTTGACATTTTGATCGTGAGCTTCTTTACCTTCAAGCAATATCGAGCCAGTGTCTGGAAATTCAAGACCTGCAATAATTCGAAGTAGGGTAGTTTTTCCGGAACCTGATGGGCCAAGCAATGCAATTAATTCTCCCGAATTAACTTCCAGATTCACATCCTTCAAAGCCGTAAAATCCTTAAATTGCTTGCTGATATTCTTAACGTGGATTCCCATGTTTTTTCCTCATTGATTATGTACGCGCATTTCAACAGCTTTCTTCAACAGCAAGGTAATTAATGCTAGAAGAGTAAGTATTGAAGCTACCGCAAATGCTGCCACAAAATTATATTCGTTATAAAGTATTTCAACATGCAATGGTATGGTGTTTGTCACGCCTTTTATATGGCCTGAAACTACAGACACTGCGCCAAATTCTCCCATTGCACGCGCATTACAAAGCAGCACGCCATATAGCAAACCCCATCTGATATTCGGCAATGTTATAAACCAAAAAGTTCTAAGACCAGAAGCGCCAAGCAAAATTGCAGCCTCTTCTTCTTCAGTTCCCTGTTCTTCCATTAGTGGTATTAACTCACGCGCAACAAAAGGGAATGTTACAAATATCGTGGCAATAACAATGCCGGGAACAGCAAATATAATCTGGATGTTATTATCTATTAACCACTCTCCCAACATTGAATGAGCGCCAAAAAGCAGCACATATATCAAGCCTGATATAACGGGAGATACAGAAAAAGGCAGATCAATAAAAGTTAGTAATAATCTTTTGCCGACAAACTCAAATTTTGCAATTGCCCAACTCGCTGCCAGACCAAAAATAACATTGAATGGCACCGCGATTGCAGTGACCAGAAGAGTTAATTTAATTGCTGCGATTGCATATTCTTCGTTTATACCTGCCCAGTAAGCTTCAAGACCTTTCCTCAATGCTTCTATAAACACAGTTAAAATTGGCAAGCCAACAATTATAAACATAAACGCCAATCCTAAGAAAATCAGGATAAAACGTACAGGAGCAGATTCAGTCACATTATCATTAACTTTTGACATAAATCACACTCGCAAAGTTTTTGTCTGGCTCCATTTCTGGAGGAGGTTGATAGTAAGTAGCAACATAAATGATGATATAAGCATTACGAGCGCAATTGCTGTCGCTCCTGCATAGTCATATTGCTCAAGCTTTATAATAATCAGCAAAGGCACAACTTCTGAAACCATCGGCATATTACCGGCAATAAATATCACCGAGCCATACTCACCCAAAGCACGGGCAAATGCCATCGCAAAACCTGTTAATAATGCTGGAGCGATATAAGGCAGAATCACCATTGTAAAAGTTTGCCAACGCGAAGCACCTAAACTTGCGGCAGCTTCTTCCAGCTCTCTGTTCATATCTTCTAATACTGGCTGAACAGTTCTAACAACAAATGGTATGCCTATAAATATCAACGCTATCATGATACCAATTGGGGTAAAGGCAACTTTAATGCCAATCATTTCAAAATATTTTCCGACCCAGCCATCAGGCGTGTAAAGAGCTGTAAGGGCGATGCCTGCAACTGCTGTTGGCAAAGCAAAAGGCAGATCCACAACGGCATCAAGAAGTTTGCGTCCAGGAAATTGATAGCGCACCAAAATCCACGCAACGATTAGTCCAAAGAAAACATTAACTAACGCAGCTAAAAAAGCACAGCCGAAACTTATATAATATGCGTGCATTATTCTGTCGTCAGTGACAGTTCTCCAGAAATCAGCCCAACTCATGGCGAAGGTTTTTATAAATAATCCGGAAAGAGGAATCAAAACTATAAGGCTAAGGTATGTTATAGTAATACCAAGCGCCAACCCGAAACCGGGAAGGACGCTTGGCTTTCTAAACTGCATAGACCTAATACCAGACACTAATTACTTCCTATAAATTTGATCAAATATGCCGCCGTCATCAAAATGCTTTTTCTGCGCATCTTTCCAGCTACCGAAATCCTTTATAGTTAATAATTCCAGTTTTGGGAAACGTTCACTGTATTTTGCTGCAACATTTTTATCAGTAGGTCTGTAATAGTTCTTAGCTATAATTTCCTGAGCTTCAGGAGAATAAAGGTAAGATACATATTCTCTGGCAACATCAATAGTGCCCTTTTTATTAGCAACTTTATCAATTACAGCCACAGGAGGCTCTGCCAATATGCTAAGAGAAGGTACAATGATATCAAACTGATCTTTACCAAGTTCGTTTACTGCAAGGAAAGCTTCATTTTCCCAAGCAAGCAACACATCCCCGATATGTCTTTGTACGAATGTTGTTGTCGCACCACGAGCACCAGTATCAAGCAAAGGAACATTTGCAAATAGCTTTTTGATAAAATCCTGCGCTTTAGCTTCGTCATTATTATACTTTTTCAAAGCATAACCATAAGCCGCAAGATAATTCCATCTAGCACCGCCTGATGTTTTAGGATTAGGAGTTATAACCTGAACACCTGGCTTTATTAAATCATCCCAATCTTTAATAGCTTTTGGATTTCCCTTTTTCACAAGGAAAACGATTGTAGAAGTGTAAGGCGAGCTATTATTAGGAAGTTTTGACTGCCAATCAAGTGGTAGTGACTTTCCTTTTTCAGCAATTGCATCGATATCATAAGAAAGTGCCAAAGTAACCACATCAGCCTGCAAACCGTCTATAACTGCACGAGCCTGTTTACCAGAACCGCCATGAGACTGTTGTACTTTAAGATCTTGACCAGATTTTTCTTTCCAGTGTTTGATAAACAATTGATTATATTCTTCATATAACTCACGTGTTGGATCATACGAAACGTTGAGTATTTCTAGTGGGTTGGCCGCATAAGCTCCAACCGCAGAAATAATCCCTATACCTGCTACTGCTGATAAAAATATTTTCTTTATATTCATGATAAAATCCTTTCTATACTAATTCTTGTATAATTAAAATCTAAATTGAACACGGCTTTGGACAACCTGCTCTTCAGGTCTGTCTTTTCCTCCAGCAGCACCACCACTAAACGTCGTATAATTATAGTTTGTGGAGATTCTAATGTTCTCATTCCAATACCAGTTAATTCCAGTACCAACAGTTGATGCACTTTTTGCTGATGTTGAAATACTTGAAAACACAGGGAATGCTGCATCATCAATATTTAATTTACCAGCTCTTGCTATAACTTCAAACGCTCCCCAGTTACCTTCCGAAGGTTTAAAATCTTTAGATGGTTTAACGCCACCAGCAAAATTTACATCCTCACCTGTAAGTACGTAAGATGCAACAACGTTCCATGCTTTATTTTCTAGCTCTGCCGTTGCAGTACCATTTTTTACGTTCTGGTTAGCAATTGCATATTCTGCCAATATTCCTTTATTACCAGAATACCAATAAGCCTGTGGAGATAATCTCCAATTCTCACCACTAGCAAAAGTTGTGGTACCATAACTAAAGAATGATTGTTGGCCAGGAGTAACGTAAGACGGAAGTATTCTATTTGTAGTAGATCCTTCGCGATCACCAATACTGCCACCAATACCAACGCCTAAACCTTGCAAAGAAACAATGCTAGAATTACGGAATGGCTTTGCAAATACACGCGCTGTAAAATCTTTCTTATCATCGTTATCGCCATCAGCATTACCAAGATCAGTCGTACCATCAAATACACCAACCTGATATTCTAATACGTCTGGCAATATTTCTCCGGCAACTTGCAAACCAACATCACGGCTTGGTATTAAGTTGGAAACAAAACCACGCTCGTTAAATGCAACATCCGCATCGCCTTGTAATTGCTCAAGTCCTATTCCAGGTTTAAACTTACCTACCCGCACTTTCGCAGCATTATTAAATTTATATTCCGCATAAGCATCAAAAACTTTAGTATTATTTGCTGTAGAAGAAGTGCCGGCAAAATCAGGCATGAAATAAACCAACGCATCTCCAGATTTGAAGGTCAATATAGGGCGCGCCTTGCGGACTATATTATCATTCCTTCCAGTGCCAGCAGTGTCGTTAAAGAATGAACGGTTATCAAACTGAAACACCCCATGCACATCAAATTGATATTTTTTATCAGGTGACGTAATACTTAGCCCCTTTTTTCCCAGCTCAACATTTGCAGCTTTCTCTGCCGCAGCCGAAGTTTTTTCTTCATCTACTTCGCGCTGTCTTTTTAAGAGAGATATCTCCTGCTCAAGACTGTCTATTCTCTTTTTTATAGAATCCTCCGCAAAAGCTGAGTTACTTAATAAAACCAGGCCTATTGCACTGGCTGCTAAAAATTTCTTATTCATAATGGCAAACTCCTTATTTGTTATGTTTTTATAAGTGTTTGCCTCCAGTTGTCTGGTCGGCTATTTTTGTATTAGTTTAGTTATTTTGAGAAAAACGAACTTTCTCACTTTTTTCCACCTGTACAATCTTAGAATCATGGATAACTACTTCCACGGCTCCATATTGTATATTTTGAATAGTGCCGAGAATATAATCCTCAACTTCACTCAAAATTTTAGGCTCTTTTATGTTTTTGGTCATAAAACCTCCTTTAAATTAACAATTATTTATCTTTTACAATTTGTGCTAAAGTTTTTTTATCCAAAACCCCAGCGATTGAATTTCTAACTTCAATCATAATTTTTCTAATTTTACAGGTCTTCTCGTCCAAACAATCTTCGCATCTTTGATATGCCGTTACACTTGCACATCTGATAGGCGCTAGGGGCCCATCAATAATACGAATCAAGTTTCCCATCGTTATATCAGAAGGTGCTTTGGCTAAAAAATAACCGCCAAGTATCCCTCTTTTACTATCCACTACTCCATGGTGTTTAAGTTCCATCAAAATAGTTTCCAAAAATTTCTGCGGAACATCCGCCTCTTTAGCAATTGCCTTACTGGACAACATTCGCTTGTTATTTTCCGCCAAAACCATCAAGGCTCTAAGCCCGTATTTTGCTTTCATCGACAGCATGTGTTTTACCCACAATTTGTTATCTACACCAATCTTATATAGATTAATTCATATAAAGTCAATAGGAATTGTATGCTTTTCTTAAAAATAACAATAATAACTCTTTAAAATCATTGAAAATCGAGGGATTTGGAGATTATTTATTTTTAATAATACATAAATAAATTGATTTTAAATGTTATTGCTTTATTGTCCGTATGTTACATTTTAATATGTCAAAACATACAGGAGAGAAATTATGAAACGTATATACGCAATAACACTTCTATCGCTTCTTGCTACAACTGCTTGCACAACAAAACTTAGCGATCAGGATCGCGCAATGCTTAACGAAATCAACAAAACTGCTGTTGATGCTAGAGCAACTGCAACTAG
>CAZOKN010000032.1:0-19821 GCA_964580525.1 uncultured Rickettsiaceae bacterium | reverse complement strand
TTAATTGACAAGAAAAAATCTAATTTTTCCCGCACGCACATTATTCATTAATTCTAATAAGAAAATGAAATTAGCAATGGCGTGCGAAAATGTATTATTTTTACGCGCCACCGCCTTCATTTCTCTTTTTTATTTACAATGTCAAAGAACTCTTCTTTCAACCCGCATCGGACATTCGTCGTCTGCAGGGAGTGGCTTTATACGGTTTTCTTTTTCACCTGTCAAACACTAATTTAAACTTTTTTTATAAAAAAATGCATTTTTTCAAAAAATGGCAGAAAAACAGCAGTATAGAGTTGCATTTTTTTTCATTCTTTTTTGATTAGACTGTTTATAATCCTATTTTCCTTAGAATATTGAAATCCCAAAGCCATATTTACAAACCTGAATAATATAAATATCAAGTTTCTTTACAAAACAACGATAATAACGACTATATTATTCTAATTGCCACCCCCCTCTATTATTGCTATAAATTCCCTATCAAACCTAAAATAAAGAACAATTCATGGAAATGATTCATACAGCCTTATATAACATGGCCGCATTTGTAGTGGTTTTATCAACTATAGTGTTCATTCACGAATTTGGACATTACTATATAGCCAAGCTATCTGGAGTGAAAATTGAAGTTTTTTCCATAGGATTCGGCAAAGAAATATTCGGCTGGAATGACAAATCAGGAACACGCTGGAAGTTCTGCTGGATACCTTTCGGCGGCTATGTAAAAATGTTTGGTGATATCAATCCTGTAAGTGCTCCTGATAGCGATAAAATAGCCTCTTTTACTGAAGAAGAGAAAAAAAATGCCTTCCATGAAAAACCACTATATATAAAGGCTGCTATCGTTGCAGCCGGACCTATAGCAAACTTCATACTATCTATAGCAATATTGATATTTTTCTTCTTTCATTATGGCAAACCCGTAACATTGCCAGAAGTAAGTAGCGTCCTAGAAAAAAGCCCAGCCGCCGAAGCTGGTATATTACCGGAAGATTTCATCTTAAAACTCGACAATGAAGATATAGAAAGCTTTTCCGACATCTCTCGTATAATAAGCCTTAATACAGGAACAACTATAGATGTCACTTTACAGAGAAAAGACAAAATCCTGAATTTGAAGGTAACGCCAAAAATCACAGAACGTAAAGATGCTTTTGGAAATGACATTAAAATTGCCATGATAGGCGTTGCTTCTACAGAAATTTCATATGCACAAATAGATTTTCCTTCTTCGGTTAAAGAAGCTTTCAAGGAAACTTACAATTTGTCTTCCAGCACTCTAAAGGCTATTGGCCAAATAATAACCGGCAAGCGTTCTGCCAAAGAGTTAACTGGACCAATAGGTATAGCTAAATATTCTGGCCAATCTGCAAAACAGGGAGTACAGGCTGTATTGTGGTTTATAATTGTACTTTCTATAAATTTAGGTCTTGTAAATTTATTTCCAATACCAGCTCTAGATGGCGGCCACCTTCTTTATTATGCTATTGAAGCAGTGCGAGGAAAACCAATGGCAGACCGCTTACAGTCTTATGGTATTAAAATAGGTGTTGCCTTAGTAATATCACTGGCTATATTTGCTATCATTAATGATTTCAGAAACCTTAATTTGTTTTAAATTATGCTCTCCAATATCAGAAGACTTTTTGTCTTTTTAGCCGCTATCACGCTTTCGCTTTCGTGCTCTTCTGCATTTGCGGACACTGTAAAAAATATAGTAGTTGAAGATAATCAACGTGTTGAAACAGCCACTGTAATTTCATACATGGACCTTAAAGTAGGAGATAGTTTTGATCAGAAAAAAATCAACTCATCTTTAAAAAACATGTTCGATACAGGCTTATTTTCAGACGTTTCTATATCTCGTGAAGGCAATAACCTTGTAGTAAAAGTAGCTGAGAATCCCATTATAAACAAAATAGCTTTTGAAGGAAATAAACGCATCAATGACGAGAGTATAAAATCTGAAATAAGCCTGCAACCACGGTCAGTTTACACCCGTTCACAAGTACAAAGCGACACCAAAAAAATCCAGGACCTTTATCGTAAAAGCGGAAGATTTGCCGCAACTGTAGATCCTAAAATAGTAAAGCTTGATCAAAACAGGGTTAACCTAGTTTTTGAAATAAACGAAGGTAAAAAAACATCTGTAAGCAAAATATACTTCATAGGAAATAAGCGCTTTGACGATGCAAAACTATCCACAATAATTAATACCAAAGAATATCGTTGGTATACGTTTTATTCAAATAACGACACATATGACACTGACAAAGTTTCATTTGATAAAGAACTTTTAAGAAAATTCTACATGTCAAAAGGCTATGCAGATTTCAAAGTTACTTCCTCTACTGCTGAAATTACGAAAGATAAGAAATCGTTTATCCTCACTTTCACTGTCGAAGAAGGCCCTAAATATAAATTTGGCGATATGAAAATTTCCAGCACTTTGCCAAGCCTGCAAGTTGACCAGCTTTATAACAGCGTAAAAACTATTAAGGGTGACGTTTTCAATGCTAATTTAGTTGATGACACTATAGACAAACTAACTGGGCGCCTAAACGATCTTGGCTATGCTTTCGTTGAAATAAACACTGATTATAGGAGAGATACTGAAAATCTTATAATTGGAGTTACCTACAAGATATCCGAAGGCCCTAAGGTTTATATAAATCGCATCAACATTAATGGTAACGTTAGAACACTTGATAAAGTTATTAGACGCGAATTCAGAATTGCAGAAGGAGATCCTTTCAATGCTGCAAAATTAAGGCGCTCTAAACAACGTCTCGATAATCTTGGTTTCTTTGATAAAGTTGATTTAGAAAATCAAAGAACAGACTCTCCAGATAAAGCTGATATAAATGTGTCCGTAACTGAAAAGTCAACTGGAGAACTAAGCTTTGGCGCGGGAATTTCTACTAATGAAGGCGTGTTAGGAAACATCAGTTTACGTGAAAGAAATTTGCTTGGAACAGGGCGAGATTTACGTTTAAGTTTACAAGAATCTTCAAAAGTTAGTCAGGCAACACTTGGCTTTACGGAGCCTTATTTTATGGATAAAGACATAGAAGCAGGGTTTGATTTATTCAACATCGAACAAGATTTACAGGATGAAAGTTCATTCAACAGCAGCACCTTAGGCGGCACTGTCCATGGATCTTATTCCCTAACCGAAAACTTGCGCCATACTGTTAGATACTCTGCAAAAACAGTGGATGTGAATGGAGTTCTATCAACTGCATCTACTTTCATTAAGGAACAGGAGGGAACAACTGTAACTTCCCTCGTAGGACACACTTTGATGTATGACAGACGCGATAATAAATTTGATCCTACTGAAGGCTATTTTATAAAGTTTGACGAAGATTTTGCTGGATTAGGTGGTGATTCTCAATTCTTTAAAAATGAGCTGAGTTCAGGTTATTATCACCCTGTATTCTTTGACAATGTTGTGTTCGATCTAACCGGTAAAATTGGCCATATTCAAGGCTGGGGTGGAAAAAATGTTAACATTTCTGATAGATTTTTCATAGGCGGCAGCACAATTCGTGGCTTTAGAAATGCCGGTATTGGCCCACGCGACCTGACTACAAGAGACGCTTTAGGTGGAGATTCTTATTATGCTGCGTCAGCAGAACTCACGTTTCCTTTAGGTTTGCCAGAAGAATTAGGTTTCAAAGGATCAACATTTATTGACGCTGGTAGCCTTTTTGGTGTAGAAGATACTGGCCCTACCGTGGTTGATTCAAATAGTATAAGATCCGCGGCAGGTGTTGGTCTTTCATGGAGTTCACCTCTTGGACCTATTAGGATAGATATAGCTTACCCTATAGCTTCAGAAAGCTACGACAGAATACAGCATGTAAGGTTTAATTTTGGAACGAGGTTTTAATTATGAATATTATAAAAGCTAACTATAAACTGATAACATTTTCTGTTTTGACACTTCTTTTGCTCGCTTGTGTGCCTTTCTACAGCAATTCAAAAGACAGCTCATCAAACGGCAACGATATTGCAATTGTGGATGTTCAAAAGGTTTTACAAGAATCAGCTGCAGCTCAAGACATACGCGAACAAATAAGCAAAAAACAAAATGATTATCAGACTGAAATATCTAAACAAGAAGAGAGTTTGAGAGCTGAGGAAAAGAAATTGAACGAGCAAAAAGGTATTTTATCCGACAAGGCTTTTGAAAAAAAGCGTGATGAATTTAAAGAAAAGGTTATGAAATTCCAGCGTAATTATCAGGAAAAACGCGCTTCTCTTGATAAATCATTGAATGACGCACTTGGGCAAATACAAGAGAATGTTCTGAAAATTATAGCTGATCTTGCGGAAGAGAAGAAATTCAAGATAGCTATACCTTCTTCTCAAGTTATGTTTGCGCAAGCTAATCTTAATATAACTGATGAAGTATTAAAAAAATTAAATGATAAGCTTAAGAAAGTAAGTGTTGCAGAGCCAACGCCTGCTAATAAAGATTCTCAAGCTCCATTAGAACAAAAGAATAACTAAACTATGGCAGATAATAGATTTTTCAATACAATTAAGCCGCTTTCTATAAAGGAAGTGGCTTTTTTATCTGGTTGCCAGCTAGAAGGTACCTTCAATAGTAATTTAATGATAAATGGAGTTGCTCCAATTGATACAGCCGGAGTAAATGATATTACCTTCCTAAGCAATAAGAAGTATGCAGCAAAATTGCCAGAATGCAAAGCATCTGCATGCATTTTAAGCAAGGATTCTGCGGCTAAAGCACCTAATGGCATGGCTCTGCTTATATCAGAAAATGCTTATGCATCTTATGCAAAGATTGCCACAGTTTTTTATCCTGATGATAAATACACATCCTCTATCTCACCTGCAGCAACAATTGCCAAAAGCGCTAATATAGGAGAAGGATGCACAATCGAAGCCACAGCCTATATAGGTGAAAATGCACAAATCGGTAAAAATAGCTTTATTGCTCCTGGTGTGTATGTTGGAAAAGGCGTTAAAATTGGCGATAATTGCCGTATAATGCATGCCTGCACCCTGACTCACACAATAATTGGTAATAATGTTTTCATTCACCCTGGAGTTCGCATAGGCCAGGATGGCTTTGGTTTTGCAACTGATAAAGGTGTTCATATAAAAGTTCCACAGCTTGGCCGCGTTATAATAGAAGATAATGTTGAAATAGGCGCAAACACCTGTATAGACAGAGGGGCCGGCCCAGATACAATTATAGGAGCAGGAACAAAAATAGACAATCTAGTTCAAATTGGCCATAATGTGCAGACAGGACGTGGTTGTATTATAGTTTCACAGGTTGGTATTTCAGGCAGCACAAAACTTGGCGACTATGTTGTTCTTGGCGGCCAGGTTGGAGTTGCAGGACATTTAAATATAGGCAGCATGGCAACAGTTGCCGCACAAAGCGGTATTGCACAGGATATTGAAGCCAAGGAAACTGTTGGCGGTTCTCCTGCGGTTCCTATAAAACAATGGCACAGGCAAACAATAGCACTAAAAAAACTAGTTAATAAATAGGCATAAAATGACAGAAGATGTAAATAATTGCGTACTAGACATAGATGAAATCATAACCATGATTCCACATCGCTATCCCCTTCTCCTCATCGACAGAATTGTAGAATTTACAGCTGATGAAGGCTTGGTGGCTCTGAAAAATGTAACTTTTAATGAACCGCATTTTACAGGACATTTTCCACAAAAACCTATAATGCCAGGAGTTCTAATTGTTGAGGCAATTGCACAAGCATCTGCTATTTTCACTGTCAAAACTTTAGGCGCGGATGCTAAAGGTAAGCTGGTTTATTTCATGTCGATTGAAAATGCTAAATTCCGTAAACCAGTTGTTCCTGGTGACAGCTTATACCTACACATTAAAAAAATACAAAACCGTGGTCCGGTTTGGAAATTTGAAGGCGAAGCACGTGTTGATGGCAAGAAAGTTGCCGAAGCAACAGTTTGCGCCATGATAATGGATGAAAAAAAATGAGTATGAATATACATAAAACTGCAATAATTGAAGAAGGCGCCAAGCTTGGAAAAAATGTTTCCGTAGGCGCATATTCTGTAATTGGCGATAACGTAAAAATTGGCGATAACGTAAAAATTCATTCGCATGTGGCAATTGATGGCGATACTGAAATTGGTGAGAATACAACGATTTTTCCTTTCGCTTCCATTGGTCACATTCCACAAGATCTAAAATATAAAGGCGAAAAATCAAAACTGATTATCGGCAAAAATAATATAATCCGCGAACATGTAACCATGAACCCTGGTACTGAGGGCGATAACCTTCTTACTAAAGTCGGCGATAATTGCCTATTTATGGTTGGAGCACACGTTGCCCACGATTGCGTTGTAGGAAATAATGTAATACTTGCAAATAATGCAACCCTTGCCGGTCACGTTAAAGTTGGTGATTTTGCCATAATTGGCGGCTTATCCGCAGTACATCAGTTTGTTCGTATTGGCCATCATGCCATGATAGGTGGCATGTCTGGCATTGAAAATGACGTAATTCCTTATGGTCAGGCTTCTGGAGAGCGTGCTGCATTATGTGGGTTAAACCTTGTGGGCTTAAAAAGAAGAAAGTTCGAACGCGACGATATCCATGTCCTAAGAGGCGCTTATAGAATGTTGTTTTCTCCTGAAGGAACGCTACAGGAAAGACTTGACGATGTTATCGAGATGTTCAGCAAAAATCATGCTGCAATGGAGATTGTTGAGTTTATACGCTCAAATAACAATCGGGCAATTTGCCAGCCGAAAAATACTACTGTAAAAGTTGCAGATGAATAATCAAATAACCTGAAATTATACTCGTTTCAGTTTTTATTTTATATTATATTACAATGCAGCTTCTACCATAGAAAACAGGTTAGCATGGAAAATACTTTAGGTTTAATAGCTGGCAGAGGTGATTTACCTGAAAAGATTATTCAGGAATATATCCGAAATAATAAAGCAATTTTTGTTATTTCTATCGATGCAGATAACCAACCACCTTCTATAAAAAAAGTTCCACATACTGTTTTAAATGTCGGTTCTGTTGGTAAAGCTATCAAAAATTTCCGCCAGGCCAAGGTTAAAGATGTTGTATTTGCAGGCGGATTAAACCGTCCTAATTTCTCTTCTCTAAGGCCTGATGCAGGCGGCATAAAACTCCTTGCAAAAATCTCAAGCGCAAAATTGATAGGCGATAATTCCCTGCTTTCCATAGTAATAAAATTCTTTGAAGATTCTGGATTTAATATTTTGGGTGCTGAAGAAATTTTAAGCGACCTATTATTACCAAAAGGTATCATGGGAAAAATTGAGCCCAATAAATCAGCTTATAAAGATATTGAATTCGGCATCACAATTGCAAAAGCTATAGGTAATCTGGATATTGGCCAAAGCGTTATAGTACAGCGCGGAGTTGTTATTGGCGTTGAAGCAATTGAAGGAACAGACGCTCTTATCACCCGCTGCAGAACACTTCTTTCAGGAGAGCCAGGCGGCATATTAGTTAAAATGAAAAAACCTTCACAGGATAGACGTATAGATTTGCCAACGATAGGCCCTGTTACGGTAGAAAATGCTCATAAATCTGGTCTGCGCGGCATTGCTATTGAAGCAGGTGGTGCGCTCGTTGTTGATAAAAACCGCACTTTACAAAAAGCTAATGAGCTTGGCCTTTTTATAATTGGGGTATAGGCTATGAAGGAATTGAAAATATTCATCATTGCCGGCGAAGCTTCCGGAGATTTATACGGCGCAAAACTAATGAATTCGCTGCGCGATATCTACAAAGGCAAAATAAATTTCTACGGCATTGGCGGCAATAGAATGAATTCAGAGGGCTTATCCAGCATATTTCCTATGTCGGAAATATCCATCATGGGCTTTCTGGAGATAATCCCGCATATACCAAATGTTTTAAACAGAATAAACCAAACCGTTTCAGAAATTTTAAAATTACGCCCTGATGTTGTAATAACCATAGATTCACCTGGATTTAACTGTCGCGTAGTAAAAAAATTGCAGGATTCAAACATAAAACTTGTACATTATGTCGCTCCAACTGTCTGGGCATATAAGCCAAAACGCGCACAAAAATTTGCTAAACTATTCGACCATCTTTTACTGTTATTACCATTTGAGCCGCCATATTTTGACGCAGTTGGGCTGGCAAATACGTTTGTCGGACATCCTATTGTCGAAACCACTATCGGTAATGTTAACAAAGCAGAATTCCGAAAAAAACATCAGATTGATAATTCAGATATATTGCTATGCCTAATGCCAGGTAGCCGCAGCACTGAGCTAACAAAATTACTAAACATTTTTTTGGAAACAGCCTTGATATTAAAGGCTAAACATAAAAATTTAAAAATCATAATCCCTACCCTGCCCCCTCTGGCCAAGCAAATTAAATATGCCGCTGATTATTTAGATCTGGACACTATTGTTGTAGACAATGAAGATGAGAAATATGCTGCCTATCAGGCTTCAGATATTGCGCTGGTTAAATCTGGCACAGCCAGCCTGGAAGTTGCGCTATCTGGCTGCCCAATGATTATTGCCTATAAAATAAATCATATTTCATATTTGATTTTAAAGAGAATGATAAAAATTAAATATGCCAATTTGATAAATCTTATACTTGATAAAGAATTAATACCGGAACTTCTACAGGAAAAATGCTTTCCGAAAAATCTGGCAGAATCACTAGAAAAATTAATAAACAGCAAAGATTTACGCAGCAAACAAATCGCTGAAAGTACAGCTGTGTTCAAACAGCTTGGCAAGGATGAAAGCTCAACTCCTAGTGAAAAAGCTTCTAAGAAAATTTTGAAAATAATTTGTCAGGCCTGAAATTAACACAAAGCCACCTGCTTATCATAACCAAACAAATAAAGCAGGATTTTCAGGGCTTTTCCTCTCTCAGTCTGAAGAAAAGGATCTATTTCCATGATTTTCCTGGCATCATCATGAGCTATTTTCAAAAGTTGATAATGCTCGTATAAATTAGCCACTTTAAACTGTGGAAGCCCAGATTGCTTGGTTCCCAAGACATCACCACCACCTCTTATACGCAAATCTTCCTCAGCCAGTCTAAAACCATCATTACTCTCACGCATAATTTTTAGACGCTCTTTGGCAACTTCACCCAACCCATGATAAAGCAATATACATGATGATTGCTTATCGTTACGCCCTACCCTGCCCCGTAATTGATGTAATTGCGATAAGCCAAAACGCTCGGCATGCTCTATAACGATCACTGTGGCATCAGGAACATCCACACCAACTTCCACGACAGTAGTCGCTACAAGCATGTCAATATTGCCGCTTTTAAATTCTGACATCACCTCTTCACGCTCAGAAGCTTTCATACGACCATGAAGTAGCCCAACTTTATCACCAAAGAATTTCTTGAGCACATTAGCTCTTTCCTGTGCAGCAGCTAAATCTGACTTTTCCGAACTTTCTATAAGTGGACATATCCAATAAATTTTATCACCTTTTTCTAAAACTCGCTTAAGACCTGTTATTATCTGCGCAATTTTATCAAAATGCATAATTCTGGTATCTATTTCTTTTCTACCCGTTGGCTTTTCTGTGAGTCTTGAACATTCCATATCACCATATGCAGCCATAGTTAAAGTTCTCGGAATTGGGGTAGCTGTCATAAGCAAAACATCAACATTATTACCCTTATTAGCCAAACTAACTCTCTGCTCCACACCAAAACGATGCTGCTCATCTATTATGACCAGACCAAGATCTTTAAACTCTACATTTTCCTGAAAAAGCGCATGCGTTCCAACAACAATATTAATCTCGCCATTTTTAAGATTATTAATAATATTTTCACGCTCTTTTCCTTTGGTTTTGCCAATCAGCAAAGCAACCTTTACACCAATTTCAGAGGTTATTTTTTCTATCCATTTATAATGCTGTACAGCCAAAATTTCGGTCGGCGCCATAATCGCCACCTGCGCTCCGGCCTCAACTGCATTTAGCGCTGAAAATAACGCAACTATAGTCTTACCGCTACCGACATCCCCCTGCAAAAGACGCGTCATCCTGTTTGGAGATTCCTGGTCGCTATTAATTTCTTTAATAACCTCTTGCTGACCACCAGTTAAGGTAAAAGGTAATTTTTCTAATAATTTCTTACTTAAATTTCCGTTACCTTTAAAAGAACGACCTAAATTTCTGTTAACATATTTACGCACCAAAGCCAACGCCAATTGGCTAGCCAATAATTCGTCATAAGCCAGCCTTTGTCTGGATTTGCTGTTTGGTGATATATCTTCTGGATTCACAATTAAATGTGCCGCTATCAGGCTTTCTTTCCAACCTTGCCAGCCATTTTTTTTGACAAATTCCGGCTCAATCCATTCAGGCATATTATCAGGTGTACGCTTAATTGCCTCATTAACCGTGTTAATTACCTTTTTGTGATAAACACCAGCAGCAAGAGGATATACCGGCTCAAGACGCCTAACACTATCGAGCTGAGCAACGGGAACTATATAATCAGGATGAGCTATTTGAATCTCACCACCAAACCGCTCAACCCTGCCACTGATAACGCGTTCTTCACCAATTGGCAGAGATTTTTTTATATACTCGGGAAATGCTTGAAAGAAAATGAGATTTATAAATCCGGTTTTATTATAGCATATAACCTTAAACGGCAGTTTTCTGTCTTTTATCATAGGCGGCAGTGAGTACGCCTGAACACTAACTATAGCTGTCACAACATCACCATTTTGCATACTTAATATATCAGGCATATTTCGGCGATCTATAAAACCCACCGGCAAATGATAAAGTATATCAAGGATTCTCTCTCCAGCCAGATGCTGGAATACCTCTTTGGTTTTGCTACCAATACCTGGTATGCTTATGATATCTGAAAAAATAGGGTATAAAACTTGTGGCCTCATGGGAGGAATAATAGCAGAGTAAAACTCAAATATCAAATTTCCATTAAAACCGAATTACCTTGCTCCTGAGCTTCAATAATAGCATTACGGCAAGCCTCGTATATATCAACTAACGCATATTCTTTTTTCAACTGTGAGAAAACCATACTAACACTTATATCAAGCTGACGTCCATTATCCAACATTATAGGATTTTTCACTATATTATTATAAACACGTCCCAAAACAGACTCAGCATTTTCTGAATTACAATCAAGCAAGACCATACCTATATCACCATCACCCAAATGCCCTACAATATCCTCGTCACGACATGTTTTAGCTATATTTGCACCGACCTTGCCTATAAGATTAAGCATTGCAGGCTTTCCTACCTGTTCTTCTATACCCTCAAGGCCATCAATAGCCGCTATAACAAAAGTCACTTCGATAGGATCTTTTTCTACAAATGAATAGGTAATATCTAGTGCATCTTTAACAGAATTTGAGCTGGCCAATCCAGTTTCATTATCTATGACCTCTTCTTTATGAGTAGCCATAATCTGTTTTTTCAGTTCTTCCATACGCTTTATCATCGTGATATCACGCATCAAAAGTTCATATTCCGGCTTTTTAACATCCGGAGATATCATGTAAAAAACCTTAAGGCTAACTGCAACTTCCTTGCCTTGTTTATTCAAAACCTGAAAATTAGGAACTTTCCTAGCAACGGACGCAAAATCACTAGCTACATCAGAAAAATCAACGTAATTTTTAACCGTTTCAGAGATTCTGCCCGGCAAAATCTGCTCAATATTTTTTCCCTCAAGCTCAGCATTTAAGTAGCCAGTAAGCTTTTCAGCGGCTCTATTTAATTTACCTATTTCGATTTTTTTTGCGAGGTTATCCTGCCGTATTTTTAGAACGGCATCGCCCTTTCTTCTAGCTGATACGGTATTGGATTTCATATACAAAATCTAAGAATTACAAAGATACAATTTACGCTTCTATCTTAGATTTGTCCATACATATAAACTCTAGCTTATCCTTAACCAAATCTACTGTAACCTTACCACCCTTGGCAAGTTTGCCGAAAAGTATTTCGTCAGCCAAAGGACGTTTGATTTCATCGTTAATCATACGCTCAAGTGGACGGGCACCATTTAAAGGGTTATAGCCTTTATCAGACAGATATTTTCTGGCTTTTTTGCTAACTTCCATCTTAACACCTTTATCAGCAAACTGTCTTTGCATATTTTCAACAAATTTATCAACTACCCTTTCAACAACCTTATCATCAAGGGCAGAAAATTTGATTATAGCATCCAACCTGTTTCTGAATTCAGGTGAGAAAGTTCTCTCAAGAGCAGTATCATCTTCACCAACCCTGTCCAAACGACCAAATCCCATAGGAGCTTTGCTAATTTCAGCAGCGCCAGCATTAGTGGTCATAATGATAATACTATTGCGGAAGTTCAAGCTTTTACCGTTACTATCAGTGATTTTACCATAATCCATCACCTGCAATAGGATATTGTAAACGTCAGGATGAGCTTTTTCTATTTCATCAAACAGTATAACTGAATATGGATTTTTATCGATAGATTCAGTCAATATACCAGCTTTTTCAAAACCTACATAACCTGGAGGAGCACCTATCAATCTTGCAACAGAATGCTTCTCAAGATATTCTGACATATCTATTCTGATCAGCTCCATATTCATGCATAAAGCCAACTGCGCTGCAAGCTCAGTTTTACCAACTCCTGTTGGCCCAGCAAACACATAGCAACCCATAGGCTTCTTAGTATCACGCAATCCAGCTCTGGTTAATTTTATGGACGTTGCAAGCGATTCAACAGCCTTGTCCTGACCATAAATTACGGCTTTCAAATTACTTTCGAGTAACTGTACTTTTTTATTTTCATCTATCTCTATCGACTCAATAGGAACTCTAGAGATTTTGGCCACTGTTTCTTCAATATCCCTCACTGTAATAACAGTTTTTCTTTTATCATCTGACATAAGCTTTTGGTGAGCACCAGCTTCGTCTATAACGTCTATAGCTTTATCAGGAAGCTTTCTGTCATTGATATATCTATCCGCTAAATCAACAGCTGCGATTATAGCATCTTTAGTATAAGTAACATCGTGATGCTCTTCGTAATATGGTCTTACACCATTCAATATTTTTATAGTCGCTTCTCTAGTTGGCTCTTGTACATCTACCTTCTGGAAACGTCTAGTCAACGCATGGTCTTTTTCAAAATGAGAATGATATTCTGAATAAGTTGTAGAGCCTACGCATCTAAACTCACCTCTTGCCAAAGCAGGCTTCAAAAGATTTCCAGCATCCAGAGAACCACCACTTGTAGATCCAGCACCAACTATAGTGTGTATTTCATCAATAAATATTATTGCGTATGGAAGCCTTTCTATCTCATTTATAACTGCTTTTATTCTCTCTTCAAAATCACCACGATATTTCGTACCCGCAAGCAGCGATCCCATATCTAGAGAAAATATAACGGCTTTTTTGAGTACATTTGGCACCTGTCCACGAACAATTCTTAAAGCCAATCCTTCCACAAGAGCTGTTTTTCCAACTCCCGGCTCACCAACAAATAATGGATTGTTCTTTGTTCTTCTGCATAAGATTTCAACAGTACGTTCAACTTCAACTTCCCTGCCGATAAGAATATCAATTTTTCCTTCTTCAGCTTTCTTATTTAGGTTCACGCAATATTTCGTAAGTGCGCTGTCCTTATCTTTATCATGTTCTTTTTCTTTAGGATTGCTAATTGGCGCCGTAAGAGGCGTGGGCTCACTTATTCTTTCAAAATCCTCTTGGCTAAATTGGTCAGAAAATAAACCTTCTTCCAACTCATCATCATCCCTATTAATGCCATCAGAATATTTTACTACACCGTGTGATATATAATTAATAACGTCTAAGTATGTTATACCCTGATCTTTTAGGAAAAAAACAGCATGTGATTCATGCTCTCCAAACATTTCTGCCAGAACGTTAGCTCCAGTTACAACCTTATTGCTTGAAGAATGAGCATGTATAGCTGCCCTGTGTATAACTCTCTGGAATCCAGCCGTTGGTTTAACCTCAACATCGCTGCTAACTACAAGAGCTGAAAGCTCTTTAGCCAGAAATATTTTTAGTTCCCCGCTTAAATCAGGAATACTCGCCCCGCAACCATTTAAAACTGCACAAGCATCAGGATCTTCGGTCAGCGCTAAAAGCAAATGCTCCAATGTTGCATATTCATGCGAACACTTATGAGCTAAAGTTAATGCTCTATGCAGGCTGAGTTCAAGATTTTTAGATAACATTATTTCTACTCTTTTGCATTGTACATTCTAAAAGAAATCCTTTGCCATATACATGTTCAGTAACATGCAAAACCTTGGTTTCTGCCACGTCCCTTGTATATCTGCCGCACGCACCCGCTCCATCGCAATAAACAACATCCATGATATCTTTAATTGCGTTTTTCTCTTTATGAAAAAATTTCTCTAAGATTTCTGCCACGAATTCTTTTGGAGTATCCCCACTGTCTGAAATATAAATTTCATACATTGAAGGAATTTCTGAATTTTTATCGTAAGAAAAGTTAGCACCCTTATCCTGAGATTTACCTCTAGGCAAAAGAGAGTTAAAATATTTCTTATACTTATTGCCTTCGCCATTCATACTATGTAAACCAATAATTGTATTAAAGTCCGTTATTCCTAATTATAACTACTAATTATTACCAAATCATTAATACATTAAATAATCGCCAAAAAGCTATTTTGATGGCTTAGCGTCTGGCTTTCTGACATATAGGGGGGAAGCTTCATGCTGGAGCAAGCCCATCTGCAACTTATAGTTTGATAACTTATATATAGAAGCTGCATCTGATAGTAATTTATCATCTAAAATCTTTAAATAATCGCCTGCATTAGCTATATATTCTTTCATATAAATAGCACCATTACCCATAATTAAGCTACGATATTCAGGAATTATAGTGGATATATCATCGTAATTCAAAAGCACAGCTTCTGACAAAGGCTGCATCTCAAAAGAAAATACCTGCATAAACAACTGGTTTCTCCTAGCATCCAGAACTGCAACCATATTGGCTTTATCTGGATTATTAGCAAAATTATAGGCCATAGCTTCAAGACTTCCTACACCAAAAACAGGGATATTTTTAGCTAAGCCAATACCATTAGCCGCAGCAACACCAATCCTTATACCAGTAAAACTTCCTGGCACGATATTAACCGCAACAGCCCCTAAATCATCATAAGTCCATTGATTTTGTGCCAATATACCCTCTATATAGCCAACCAACCTTTCCGCTTGTTTTGAGGATTCATCATCCTTTATTTCTGAAATAACAGAGCCACCTTCGCCAATAGCTACCGAACAAACACCGTGAGCTGTATCTATGCTGAGAATTTTCATAAATTAATATTATTACAGTTCCTAATATAAAGCTTATTTGATATACCATATCGTGATCTGCTATAAAGGAGAAACTTACATGGATCTTGCAAAAAAACGCTGTGTACCCTGCGAAGGCAATATAAAACCTTTATCAAACTCACAAATACAAGCACTCCTAAAGAACCTTACCGAGTGGGAGAAAAACTCTGATGAAAAATTTATAAAGCGGCGTTTTAAGTTCAAAAATTTTATAGAATCTCTTGAATTTGTTAATAAAATAGGAGCTATAGCCGAAGAAGAAAATCACCATCCTGACTTAGAGTTCGGTTGGGGATATTGCGAAGTCAGGCTATACACCCACTCTATAAATGGCCTACACGAAAATGATTTCATTGTCGCAAGTAAAATAAATAACCTAAAAAAATAGAGTAAAAATGAGCCTAGTTGAAATAAACAAACCTGAATTTGATGTAGATTTTTATCTTGCATACGCAACTGAAGATAATTTTACAAAGCGTAAACTTTATAAAAATGCTCTATGCTATTTACACAGCGATGCCGCAGAAGCATTAAAAAAATCTATAAAATTTGCCAAAGCTTTAGGATTTAGAATAAAAATCTTTGACGCCTTTAGGCCACTTGAAATTCAACAAGCCTTATGGAAGGATTATCCTAACCCAGAATTTATTTCCAATCCAGAAACTGGACGTACACCGCATTGTCGAGGCATAGCAGTGGATTTAACTCTGATTGACATGAAAGGAAAAGAGTTAGATATGGGTACTGGCTTTGACGAATTTTCACCAAAATCCCATCATGGAAATTTAGAAATATCAAAAGAAAGTCAAACTAACAGGCATATTTTTATGGGTATAATGACTCTTGCGGGATGGCATTATAATCCCAACGAGTGGTGGCACTATCAATTACCCAATTGGGATAGGTATGAAAAATATACAGACAAGGATGCCAAAACAAATATGTTGTAATTTTGTTAAAAAAATGCTTTTTGGCTCTTGAAAGTGCTCCAATATTGATTTGCATACAAAAGTATAGTATTGTACGGTGTCTACATTCTAAAATAAGTAGTTTTAGGTATTATGGGTTTAATCGATTTATTTAAAAAAAAAGATGCAGATAATTCTCTTGCTGCAAAAAAGAATTGGTATGCCGATAGGTACCAAACCGTTTTGGTTCAGCGTAACTTCCTTGTATTACTAACAATAGCTTCCCTTGTCGGCATAGTGGTATCTGTTCTGGCAGTAATTAAAGTAACATCCAGCAAAACCATAGAACCATTCGTTATCGAAATAGAAGAAAAATCAGGAATAACTAACGTTATACGCCCTTTATTAACACAAGAATTCACCGGCAATGAAGCTTTACGTAGATACTTTATTATGAAATATCTAAATGCCCGTGAGACTTATGATGGCGGCAGCTATCAATATAATTACTTTACAGTAGTAAGATTACTTTCTGCAGGAGATGTTTATTCTGAATTCCGCAGATTTGCAACATCTGACACCCCTGGAAGCCCTGTACGGCTTGGTCCCAGAGGTTCTAAAACTATAAAAGTAAAATCAATATCGCCAACTCCAGCAGGAACTCAGGGTCAAACAGGTTTTACCTATCAGGTTAGATTTACTCAAATTTCTCAAGAAGGACAAAAGAATCTAATTGCCATTATAAACTTTGATTTTATTGACCTAAATTTAACTACCGAAGAAAGAGATATCAATCCATTGGGATTCGAAGTGTTAGGGTATAGAGTAGATGAAGAAACATTGTAGAATATTTTTGTTTATTGCATTTTTTGTAATATGCAGTTTTGCCATAAGGGATTCTTTTGCGGCAGTTCCAATTGCAACTGACAGCAGAATAAAAACTTTCGTTTTCAGCGAAAATGAAGTTTTTCACCTGACCATTCATTATGGTTACCAATCAAATATTGAATTTGCTAAGAATGAAGAAATCGACACAATTTCAGTAGGTGATAATTTTTCTTGGAAAATCAGTCCGGTAGGCAGGCGTCTCTTTATAAAAGCTCTTGAGGGAGCTGCTCACACAAATATGACTGTTATTACCAACAAACACACTTACCAATTCGAGCTTGAATCAAAAAATCCTGACGAAAATCTCGATGACGAACTTGTTTATGTAGTACGCTTTTTTTACCCTGACACCAACCTGGATTCGCCTCAGCCTAAGATAGACACAAACAAATTTGTACCAGCATCTATAGATAAAAAAGATAATTATAACTTTAATTACACGCTAACCGGCTCAGATAATATTGCACCAATCAAAGTATTTGATGACGGTAAATATACATTTTTACAATTCCCAAACAATAACGCAATAATCCCCCACATCTTCATCGTTGATAAGGATGGGAAAGAAAATAAAACGACATACTCTCGTGAAGGTGATTATATAGTTATAAAGAAGATTGTAGTAAAAATAGCTCTTAAGCTTGAAAAAGATAAAGTATACATATTTAACGAAAGCTTTAACAAATCGTATGGGCGTATGTAGATGGCGAAAAACATACCAGTTGATGAAGAAAAATCAGAGTTAGATAATTCTGAATCTGATCTTGAGAACGGCAGTGGTCCAAGTTTCACGCCTGATTTTGACACGGACAACATAGAAATAGAGGATACAGGCTCTAAAGTAGCTTCTGCACCCGCAAAAAATATCCTTGTAATAGCTATACTTGTAATCGGAGCTGGATTTTTTCTTTATAAAACCGTCTTTCAGGAAGACCCAAAAGTAACCGAACAGAAGAAAATACAGGAAGTTATAAAAGAACAACCTGTTGAAAAAGCTGTAGAAGCAACAAAACCAGAAGAAAAAGCACAGGTAGATGTGGGAGTAGTAGAAACTCCAGCTCTACCTGATATAGAAGGAATTCAACCTCCTCCTCCAGAAATTGCGGAACCTGTTCCAGCTCCGGTAGCACCTGCAGAATCATTCGGTGGTTTTCAGCCACAGCCCGTAGCTGAACCAGCACCACAACCTGTACAAATAGTTGAAAATCCTGTTAGTGAGCCATTAAAAGAACAGCCTATTGAAGAAAAGCCTGCTATTCAAGCTGCTCCTCCAGTCATAATTACAGGCCCTACTCCTGAAGAATTAGCTGCTCAGAAGGCTGCAAAAAGAAAGTCTAGCATGCTTGTTGTAAATGGTGGAGGATCACCATCTGACAAATCTGTTTCAAGTGATAAAAAAGACACAACAACTGATGGAACTAACACATTAAAAAACCCAAAAACACTTTCTAAAACTTCAGCACAGCAGGTAACAGCAACTGCTATAGGAGATCTAGATTTCATGATAGCTCAGGGTAAAATGATAGATGCCGTTCTGGAAACAGCTATAAACACTGATTTACCAGGATCGCTAAGGGCAGTAATCACCAGAGATATCTACGCAGAATCGGGAAAGAATGTGCTTATACCTAGAGGATCAAGACTAATAGGATCTTACAATAATTCTATTTCAAAAGGACAGCGCAGAGTAATAGTAACATGGGGTCGTGTTATAAGACCAGACGGCGTTGATATTGCTATTGATTCCCCAGGAACTGACCAACTTGGCCGTGCAGGAGTTTCAGGATTTGTCGACAATAAATATCTTGAAACTATACGCAACTCATTGCTTTTAAGTGCAGTATCTGTTGTCGGAACTGCCCTTCTTGACGGAGTTCAAGGTTCGCAAACCACCACTTCAACAACAACAACAGATACTAGCGGTTCAACATCGAGCTCTCAGACTGGAAAGGCCACCGACTTTGCTGTCTTGCAAGGCGTTAGCGACTTTAGTGATACTGCAAGCGGCATAGTAAAAGACATGCTTAATAGTAAGCCTACAATCAGCGTAAATCAGGGAACACTTATAAAAGTATTTGTAAACAAAGATCTTGTTTTTCCTGAATCAGCTGTTGGAAGCACAAAATTCGTGAATTAACTAACGTGTTAATAAATATTTAGTTCTTTAGCATTAATATAGATTTTTTACTTATAAAATGAATTTATGATGAGCCACGCAGCACTAGAAACATACCTGACTCCTTTAAAAAACATTTTCGCAGAAGATGGTGTTGCAGAAATATCTATAAACAAACCTTTTGAAGCATGGATAGAAAAACGCGGCGACATGAGCCGTATTGACTTACCTGAGTTTGATTTCGAACATTTAAAAGGCCTAGCTCGCCTAGTTGCACAATCTACAGAACAGCGTATAAGCGAAGAAACTCCCCTATTGTCAGCAACATTGCCAAATGGTTTTCGTATTCAGATAGTGTTTCCGCCGGCCTGTGAATCAGGTACTGTGGTTATGTCGATAAGAAAAGGTTCTACACTAAACTGGAACCTTGATGATTATGACAAAATGGGGGCATTTTCTCATACTGCAACAGAAGAT
>CAZOKN010000031.1:0-22434 GCA_964580525.1 uncultured Rickettsiaceae bacterium | reverse complement strand
TCGTTGCCCTTTGCGCACCAGCTGCCGCATCTACAACAATGCCGTCTGTTGCATGCGCTACAAATGGTTCGAAAACTAATAAGAATGATATGAAAATACAGATGCAAGAGCGTGCAAAAGCAAAAGATCTTACAGGCGCAAAAGTTTCTTCTAAGTAGTTGTCGTCTGGATTGATGGAATGGCCTTGGTTTTCGGCAATTGTATTAGAAAAAGAATAACCATTATAAGCGATTAATTTGCCAGTGCCAACGCCCAAAAGCAATTCCGCAAAATAACGTTTCAGCAATAATGCCATATTCTTAAAACCAGTCATCGCATCTTCCTAAATTAAAACGCCTATCTGGCTTTTTTTAAATGGCACCCAATCATTTAAATGCCGTATTTTTTACCTTCGTGCCTTAAAATAACTCAACCCACTAAATGTCGCGAAATTATATACAATCTAATTATTAACAAATAGTTAACTGAATATGATTAATCGCTTAAAAATAGAGCTTAAATGTTAATAAATGCAGCCTTTTGATTGAATTTTGCAGTATCGCTGCAACCTATAGTTAAATTAATATAAAAAACTATGCCACAAAATATAAGATACAATATTCTTACAATCAGGATGTGGGTATATACATCATTTAATTGTTATATGCAAGTCCAAGTTGTTCGAAGTGGGGGTTTTATAGTTTGTAATTGATTATGCAGGACTTAAAGTCCTGTAAAAACTACTTCAGTAGCTGATTTGTGAGGAGATTTTCGAATAATGATTATGCAATAAACTTATTGCGTCATTATAAGTTGACGAAGTTTTTAAGCAATTGCATGCCGAATTTATGGCTCTTTTCCGGGTGAAATTGTACAGCATAGATATTGTCTTTATGAACAGAGCATGTGAATTCATAACCATAATTTGTAGTAGCAAGAATATCGTTCTTATCTCTGCATTCAATATGATAAGAATGTACAAAATAAAACCGTGATTTTGCGTCAAGTTCTTTAAAAAGATTTTCGGTAGAATTTGGTGTAGCAACATTCCATCCCATGTGTGGAATTGGTAAGTTATGATTAGGAGAGCTATCAAAGTTGAATTTTTTTACTTGCGCATTAAACCAGCCAAGACCAGATAGATTTCCTTCTTCACTGGTTTCTGACATAATATGCATTCCAAGGCAAATTCCTAAAACAGGAGTTTTTTCTTTTATCACCTTTGTGTTTAATATATCTATTAAATTATATTCTTTCAATTTTTGCATAGCTGCGTCAAATGCACCAACACCAGGAAGGATAAGCTTTTCAGCTTTTATAATGTCGTCCATATTTCTGGAAAGAGTACTTTTTATGCCTATTTTCTTTAGCATATTCATAACGGACTTCACGTTGCCCATATCATAGTCGATGATTGTTATCATATTATTTTTAAAAAAGTGAAGAAATGCGGTAATCCAAAATTAAAGTATTATATATAATAATTCAAAAGGATTTTCTATAGACATTGCTTGGTCATTACAATAAAATTCGTCGCAAAAAGCGGCAAAACATGAAGACAATCACCAAAGATAGTTTAATAGAGGATTTGAAAAATCTGGGTATATCATCCGGCGATACCGTATTAATAAGGACAAAACTTAGCGTTATCGGCAAAATTAATAAACGTGACGTTTTAGAAGCACTGCTTAATATTATTGGCGCGGAAGGAACGTTGGTAGGGCTTGCATTTACGAAAAGCTTTACCATAAAAAAGCCAAATCCTGAAAATTATTTTCATATAAAAACTCCAACATATGCAGGTGCTTTGGCGCAAATGATGCTTGACCACCCTGATGCAAAACGAAGTGTGCATCCAATGTGTTCATTTGTAGCAATTGGAAAGCATGCAGAAGAAATTGTTAATAGGCACGATCACTTATCGCCGGCATATGAGCCTATGCGAAAGCTAATGGATTTAAATGTAAAAGGTGTTTTAATAGGATGTTTAGAAGAAAGTCCCGGTTTTACCACAGCGCATTTAGCAGAATATGATCTGGGATTACACAAACGAGTGATTTTCCCGTGGTTTACCAGGGTGTATTTTCAAAATGAAGGTAAGATGAAATTATTCAGGCGCAAAGATGTGGGCCTATGCTCGCAGTCATATTCTAAATTTTACCCATATTATCAAAAAGAAGGCTTGCTGAAAGAGGGCATGGTTGGAAATGCGGTTTCTATTCTGGTTCCATTAAAAGAGGCGTATAAAATAGAATATTCCTTAATGAAATCTGATGCGAAATTCAATATATGCGACAATGCTTTGTGTTTTGCATGCAATGTGCGCAGGTGGGATAGGCTACATAAAATGCCTGGAATATTATATAAGTTTCTTAAGAAAAAATTGTTCAATAAATAGGTTTATCATATGCCGATGATTTTAAGATTAGATGTGGATAAGCCTTTTGGTAACGGAAATTTATTCAGGCGGATAATATCGAAACTTAGGGAGGATTATTATTTTCCACCGATAAAAGGCCTTGGATATATTGAGCAAGCTATAGGATTTGCTGAAATATTAAATCAGCGTGGAATTGCGGCTATTTTTTATTTTCGTAATTGCACAGCCCCTGATTCTGACACTGCTGCTATTTTTAAGCAGCTTGGCCACTTAATTGGTTTTCATGCAGAAGATACCAGAACATTTGAATCTTTTGAAGGTGAGTTAAATGTTTTTAAAAAGAAAACAGGATGCGATAAAATACATTCTTTTTCTAAACATGGGTCTGGTGAGCTTAAGCTGGGCAGGCATCATTATGCGCCTTATGAGGAAGAAAAATATCTGGATTGGTCGAAAAAAGTTAATGTTCCGTTTATTTTTGGCAATGGGGTGATGGATAATTTTGATGTGCCGAAAGATAATTTTTACCCAAAAATGTTCTGGGTTGAGACTGGATATAGGGATCTAAAAACTATGTCTATTGAAAAATGCATAGCTAATGCAAAGAATGCAGTTATTCCAATTTTAACGCACCCGGAGAATTATTTTTCTATTAAACAAACCCGTGAAGATTTTGATCTGCTTGCAATAATAGCGGCAAGGGAGGGTGTTGAGTGGTTTGTTCCTAATTAATTTTGTTTATGGTCATCGCCGACCTTAGGCGAGTTAGCCGACATGCTTAGTCGGCTTTAAGAGCCTTGGAGCGGGGATTCGGTTCTAATTGAACAATATCCCCGCTCGTAAGATTCATCACAAAAATCTTGAAGAAAGATTTTTGACTCATCTAACGTCGGGGATGACGACGAATGATATGACAAAAATTCAAGTTAAAATATGTCTAGCGCATATAACTAAATTTTCAGAAAGCGCTTAACCTTCAGGGCAAATGCCAAAAATTTTGCATTGGATTTATAATCGCTGGTCGCTTTGTTTGGTAACGCCATTAATTCTTTGAATTCAGCCATACTAATGCCAAGCTTTTTAGCCACAAACTCCATATCGCTTTCAATCGTATCTTCATTATACGGTAGTTTTTCCATTTCAGCCAATGCTGCATCGCGTGTTATAGAACCTGACATAATAAGGCTTGCAAGGTGTGCGCGTCTTTTATCATAACCAAATTTCACCGGCAGGTAATAAGCTTGAAAGAACTTGGTAAAGCGTGATTCATGATGTTTTCCGCCATAATATTTCCATCCCAGCTCTTTTTCCATAATCGCAATGGCTTCGTCTTTGTTATAAGGCATATAGTTAAGCGGTTTTATGACCTGCATTTTTTTTATAAAAGGGTAATATATATAACGTTTATAGAAGCTTACTATTGGGAATGTCTTTAATTTACGCGTACCAAATTTTTTATGGATATCCATTATATATATTGAATCCATCGCGTTATAGCCCCAGGATGCTGGAAGGATAGACTCAGTTGCAAAGTTAGAGCCATTCAGAACATGGCGGATTTTATATTTAACGCTGAAACTATAAAGCCCGGCAAAAAATGCATGATCCTGCGGTACATCTTGATTGGCAACAGCAGCTTTTAAAAATGCAAGTTGAAGGTCTTTCATTTCCTGCCAGTTAACCACAACTGTATATAAGTCTATCCCAAGTTTTTTGGTAAGATTTTCAATGTTGCTTACAGCTTCATCAGAGTTCCAGCCGCCATCGACATGGACTGCAAGTGGGTTTAAACCCAATTTTGTTTTTGCAATATAAGCAAGATATGAGCTATCTACGCCGCCACTTAATCCGATAATACAGTCATATTTATTATCACTTTTTGCTGATTTTATGTCCTGAACGATTTTTGCAAGGCGTTGCTCCCCTTCTGTATTTGGGAGCCATTGTGGTTTTATAAATGTCTCTACCTTGTTGCAATGATTGCAATTTCCACTTTCATCGAAAACAATTTCAGGATCTGTTGTGTCCATAATGCAGCGGTTGCAGATTTGATAATCTCTAGACATCTAAGTACTTTTTTCTGAATTGTTCAAAATTTATATGCTCAACGTAGCCGTTATACTCATACTCACTTTTAAAGAATATGCACTTTTCTTTTTCAAGCTTGCGAATAATTTTTGCGGGATTTCCTGCTATAATACAATATCCTTCTGGAAATGATTTTGTAACAACCGATCCAGCTCCAACAACTGTAAAGTCACCAAGCTCAACTCCCGGCAATATCGTGGAGTTCATCCCAATCCAGCCATATTTTCCAATTCTAACATCTCGTGCCGGAGCATGGTTTTTGCTGCAATATACATCGTGATTAGCAGTGATAATGCCTACATTGGCTGCGATTTGAGTGTAGTCATCTATGTAAATTTTGCCATTTCCCTGAATATAACAGCCAGGCATATAACCTGGACAGGTTTCTATCCCGGCATATATATTTTTAATATTACCAACGCTACTAGTGAAATGTACAGGCCAGTAAGCACATCTGTTAAATCCAAGAATTTTCTGGAAGAATATATATTTCCATGTAACCCTGGTTTGTGTGTCCTTTGTTTCAAATATGATTTTGCCATATGGTAGTAGTGGCGTGATAAACCAATATATTTTTTTGAGGTATTTTTTATAGTTTGCCATTAGAACTCTTTATTACATAAATTCCTAATACTGCAGTGCAGCCATATAGCATAGCTTTTACTAAGCAAAAAACCAGTACAGTTTTATATATCGCCCATGAAAAAATATTGCCACCGTAAATGATAAAATAAGTTGAGAGAGCATTAATGATATTCAAGGTGAGTAAAAATCCAAGTTTGTGTAATCTAACATATATCATAGATAAAGAAGAGCCTACAAACTGAAAGCCAAACCAGACGGCTAGAGGTAGCAAATAAGCAGAGGTGCCGGCCCATTTTTCTCCGAAAACAAAAGGAATTAAATTGTTCGGTAGCAAGAATGATACTGCGATCACAATAGCGGCTATTTGTAACAAATATTTTAATCCGCCATTATATACTTTTAATAAATGTTCCTTTGATTCGATAGTTGATATTTTCTGATAAAAAACCTGAGAGAAGGAATTTGATATAAGCGAAATTGGCGCTAAAAATAATAGTGATGTAAATGCAATTATTCCAACAATTTCCTGACCAAAATATTTAAGGAATAACACAATATGCAGATTGGATGCTAAAACGTTAATAGTGTCACTGACGGTATTATATAAAGGAAATTTTTTGTAGTTCCTAGTAAGCTCTTTTATTTTCTTAAGAGAAATATTAGATTTATTAAATATGTTTTTAAAGAAGCTGCGCAGCAAAACTGCATTGGCAACGAAGTTTCCAATTACATTGCCAGCAATAAGGCCTAGTCCTCCAAACCCGTTAATTCCAAGACATACTTGCGTTGTGGTTAGGCTACCCATTTGAATGATTTTTATACCAGCAAGATTCTTATATTTTTTTTCACAACTGAATACATAATTTAGTATTTGTGCCAGCGCTGTTAGAAAAATTCCGATAAAAATTAAATAAAAATAAGGCGCCATTTCTTCCGCATGGATAAGAGACAATAGATATGTTTTTCCAATAATTAAGCTAAAAATTATAAAAATACTTAGAAGTATTATAACTATTGAAAAGGCCAATAACGTCATGTTAAGGGCTTCTTTTTTATTTTTTACCAATACGATCAGTTGCTCATACCGAAGTGTAACGATGGTTGCACCAATGGAAACTATGCTGGTGTAAAGCGCAAAAATACTATATTCTGCGGGCGAATAAACTCTGCTTATGATAGGGCTGACGAGTATAGGGATTGCCTGTGCTAAGCCTGTTCCTAACATTAATATAAGAATATGGCGCATGAACTCGGATTTTTTCAGTTTTTCCTGAATATATTTTTTAACCATAACTTTAGCTTCCAAGGTAGGTAGCGCTGAAATTACCATTTAATTTTGTATTGTAAAGACTTTACCTGTGGATTATAGATTTAACTATGCATCAGAACCGTATCATTCCCTGCCTGTTATTGCACGATAAAGGGCTTGTAAAAACAGTGCAATTTAAGAATCCTGTTTATGTGGGTGACCCGCTTAATGCTATACGTATTTTTAATGAAAAAGAAGTAGATGAGCTTATTTTTATTGATATCGATGCTACAAGGGAAAAGACTGAGCCAGATTATGCGTTAATTGAAGATATAGCTAGCGAATGTTTTATGCCACTTTGTTATGGCGGAGGAATTAAAACCATTGAACAGATAAGAAAAATATTTGCACTAGGGGTTGAGAAGGTTGCTATAAGCTCTGCGGCAATTAATAATCCTAACCTTATAAAAGAAGCTGCTTCTATATTTGGGAGTCAATCGATTATTGTGGTAGTTGATGTTAAAAAATCATTGCTTGGTCAATATCATGTATATATAGAAAATGGCACAAAGAATACTAAGCTTAATGTTATAGAATGGGCAAGAGAAGTTTCAAAACTAGGTGCTGGCGAAATTGTAATTAATTCTATTGATAATGATGGCACTATGAAAGGTTACGATCTAGGTCTGATAAAGGAGATTACAAAAAATATCAGTATTCCTGTAACTGCATTAGGGGGAGCGGCGAGTTTAAATAACATGGGTGATGTTATTAATAAATCTAGAGCTTCGGCAGCAGCAGCTGGGAGCTTATTTGTTTTTACAGGTGTTCATAAAGCCGTTTTAATTAACTATCCGGCTAGAAGTGAAATTGATGAAATTCTTAAACAGGAAATATAATAAAGTGCAGAATATACTTTTCATTTTAAGAAACCATTTCACTAACGATGCCAGAGTATTAAAAGAAGCCAGAACTCTAACCAAAGCTGGTTATAAAGTTACTATTTTCTGTTTATGGGACAATGGGTTACAAAAAGAAGAAACGCAAGAAGATATTAGAATTAGGCGTATCGCCTACATGCCGCAGAAACAATCTTCAAAATTTCATAAGATAAAGGCACTTATTGCATTTACGTTTAACTGCATAGTAAAAGGAAGTTTCCGTTACGAAATAATTCATTGTCACGACATTGACGCTTTGCCAATTGGGGTGATGATTAAGTGGCTAAAGCCAGGAACAAAATTAGTTTATGATGCTCATGAATATGAAACCGAATGTACGCACTTAAAAGGCATTACCAAAAAAATATATCAAATAACGGAACGTTTTTTTATCCGCTATGCCAATAGTGTAATTTCGGTCAGCAATTCAATAGCTAATGAATATAAGCGTCTTTATAATATTCCTAAACCTTATCTTGTGTTGAATTGTCCGCCATATAAAGATGTGCAAAAACAAAACCGCTTTCGTGAAAAATTTAATATCAGTAAGGATAAAATTGTTGTTTTGTATCAGGGTGGATTTACAGCACACAGGGGAATTGAAATAACTTTGGAAGCTTTTAAAAATCTTGAAGATTCAAATAAAGTTATAGTTTTTATGGGCTATGGACCTTTAGAGGGATTGGTGAAGGAGGCGGCTGCAGCGCATAATAATATATTTTTCCACGAAGCTGTTAAGCAGGATGTGCTTTTGGATTATACAGCGTCAGCTGATATAGGAATTTTATTTTACGAAAATACTTGTCTCAACCACTACTATTGCTCTCCGAATAAATTCTTTGAATATACTATGGCAGGGCTACCGATTATTGTATCTGACCTTTATGAAATGAAATCTATTATTAATAAATATGATAATGGCCTTACAACAAATAATGATAGCAAATCTCTCTTGCAGGTTTTGAAAGATTTAAACCCAGATGATATAAATAAAATGCATAGTAATACCATTGCATTGAGGAAGGTATATAACTGGGAAGAGCAAGAAAAAGTGCTTCTGGATATGTACAATAAACTATAATTGTGCAGACAAAATCTTCACTATCTTTTCTGCAGCATGGCCATCTCCATAAAGATTTTTTGGAAAAGCGGTAATGCCTTTAAGTTTATTTACCGCATCCAAAATTTTATCTGTATCTGCTCCAGTTAATTTTGCCACGTCATTTTCTACTAATTCTGTCCACTCGGTTTGGTCACGCATAATTACAGCGGGCTTGTTGAAATAATAAGCTTCTTTTTGTAATCCTCCGGAATCTGTAAGGACTAAAGATGCATTTTCCAGTAAATAAAGCATATCAAAATAACCTACAGGATCGAGCAAGGTTATACCTTCTGGGATTGTGATACCATAGTTATCAATATATTTGCGTGTGCGAGGATGCATTGGAAAAACAACTATTTTTTGCTTAGAAAGCTCAGTGAGGGCTTTAAAAATAGCGCTTAAATTTTCTTTAATATCAGTATTTTCCTGCCTATGTGTGGTTACTAAATAAAAATCTTTTGGCAAGCTTTGTACTATTGCGGTAGGCTTCATGATTTTGCGATAAAATAAAACTGCATCATACATCACATCTCCAACTATATGTATGCCTTTGTTCAAACCTTCATTTCGCAAATTATTTGCTGGCTCATCAGTTGTGCAAAAAAAATGGCTGGTAATATGGTCGGTTAATACTCGGTTTACTTCCTCCGGTATACGTTTGTTGAAAGCTCGCATACCAGCTTCCACATGTGCAACAGGGATATGCAATTTGCTTGCTGCAAGTGCTCCTGCTAAGGTTGAATTTGTATCTCCGTAAACCAAAACTATATCTGGTTTTTCCTGCAACAGGAGAGCTTCCATTTTGATAAGCATTTCGCCGGTCATCTCACCGTGCGATTTTCCACCGATATTTAAAGAGTGGGTAGGAGAGGGGATTTGCATTTCTTTGAAAAATATATCCGACATATTCTGGTCATAATGTTGACCTGTATGAACAATAATTTCTTCTATTGAATCAGCATATTGTTCTTTGATAATTCGTGAAATAGTAGCTGCTTTAATAAATTGTGGTCTTGCGCCAACAACTGTAAGAATTTTTTTCATTATCTATCCTATTCCAAAGCTCTTAAAAAATCTCGTGCCAGTATTTTGTAATCATGGTGTGCTAGAACATAGTCTTTGCCATTTTTGCCCATTTGCTGGCGACTATCTTCTGTTGTGTTTATTAATTTTATTATAGCGTCAGCTATAGCTTTTTCATTTTCACCTTCAACGGATACGCCACAATTTGCGTCAGCAACAGGATCATTTCCAGCTGTAATAGAACTAATAATAGGCTTTGCTGCCAACATATAATCAAACATTTTATTAGCGCTAGTGCCAAAGCGAAACAATGGTTGTTTTTGTAATCCTATATATAACGCATCCATTTTGCTTAGTGCGTCCGGTATGGCGTCTTTAGAAATACGTCCAATAAAAGTAATATTATTTACGGAATTATCTTTAGTATACTTAATTAAATTTTCTTTCTCTTGTCCATCGCCGATTAAAACAATATGTACATTATTATTTTCAAGTGTTTTGGCGGCGTCAATTAAATATCGCAAAGCATTGGCAATACCATGTGCCCCGGCATAACAAACTAGAAATTTGCCTTGTTGTTTAAGCTTTTCTATTTCTTCACTGTAATTGCTTGGAAGTTTTTCGGATGGCGCATTATTTTCAATAATAATCCCGTTTGGTACGACACTAAAACTATTTTGTTTAACTCCAAATCTTTTGGCGTGTTCAAACGTATTTGGTAGGATTGATATTATTTTGTCAGGTAATTTAAAGGCTAATATTTCTGCCAGTCCTACCAATAAAACAAAAGGGTGGTATTTTTGCATTCCACCTAATTCGGTTAGTGATAATGGCCAAAGATCGTGTATCTCAAAAACGAGTTTTGCTTTTGTTGTTTTTGCTATCCACCATGCGGGAAAAATATCAAAAGGGTGCGTCGATGAAGCGACAACGGCATCTGGTTTTATATGCTTAAGGATTTTTTTCTTCTGAAAAAATATTTTACCAACAAAAGTAAAAATATTGCATACACGCCCAAATCCATTTCCTTTATAGGCAGGTGTTTTTATCCAGTAATAATTTACGTTATCTTTTTGCTCAAAACCAGCTTTAGGATTTTTACGTCTAAGATGTGAAAAATCGGCTCCTAAAACTAAAGAACTATGACCAGTCCTGTGCCATTCTCTACCTAAATAAAACGGGCGGAATTCCATCCCATATTCAGGATGCCCGGCATAATGATTGATATAAAGTATATTCATTTCTTTTCTTTCAAATCACCTGAAGCATCAATGAAATACTGGCGTTTTTCTCTGGGGCAAAGCAAATCATCTCCTAATATTTCACCTGCATGTGAAACCCATCCTATCTGTTTTGAGGGGACTCCAACCATTAAAGCATGAGGTTTTACTTCCCGAGTTATGACAGCTCCTGCGCCAATCATTGCGTATTCGCCAATATTATTACCGCAAACAATAGTGCAATTTGCGCCAAGGCTAGCACCTTTCTTAACGATGGTTTTGCGATATTCGTCCTTACGTTCAATATGAGCGCGTGGATTTATTACATTGGTAAAAACCATTGAAGGGCCGCAAAATACATCATCTTCTAAAACCACATCGTCATATACGGAAACGTTATTTTGAATTTTTACGTTATTGCCGATTGTAACTCGTGAGGATATAAATACGTTCTGCCCCAATACACAATTAGTACCTATATTTGCGCCGCTGCAAATATGAGTCCAGTGCCAGACTCTTGTTTTATCGCCTATATTCGAACCTTCGTCGATAATGGCTGTTTCATGTTTGAAGAAATTTGCCATGAGATTTCCTTTTTAGAATAATACCGGCTTACTTTGCTGATTCGAGTCGTAAATCGCAGTTAGAAGCTTTAATGATTTAAGTCCTTCTTCTCCGTCAATCAAAGGTTTTGCTTTGCCGCGGAAAACATCAATAACATTTTCATAATAACGTACATGGCCGAAACCATATACTGAAGAGGTTTCATAATTAGCCTTTAAAATAGCCTCATCTTCGGGGCGTTTATCAGAGAATTCCCAATGCTCAACTACATTCATTGCTACGCCTCCTACACGTGCTGTACCTTTCTCACCAAGCACAGTAACTGAACCCTCAAGATTGCGTGGATACGTGAGCATTGTAACATTCATAGCGCCAATAACGCCATTATCCCATTCAAAGCTTGCAACACCGCTATCTTCGGTTTCAATTTTGCGGGCTAAAGTTTTTAGGCTTGCATAGACAGATTTTGGTTTTCCACCTGCAATCCATTGCATCAAATCTACATAATGACTGGCTTGAGTTAAATATGCTCCACCATCCATATCTTTTGTGCCGTGCCATGTGCCATCTTTATCGTAATAATCTTGCGGTCGAGTCCAGAATACATTGGAAGTTATCATGTATATTTTTCCAAATCTTCCTTGTGTGCAAGCCTTATGGAGCGCAAGTACCGTATCGTTAAAGCGGTTTTGATGAATAACGAACAACTGTACTTTTTTATCCTCACAGTGTTTGTGCATTTTCAAACCATCTTCCCATTTTATAGACATTGGTTTTTCTGTAATCACGTTTACACCTCTGTCTGCAACTTGCATAACATGACCAGGATGTAAGCCATTTGGTGTGGCTATGGTTACAACATCAAGTTTTTCTGAAGCTAGCATTGTATCAAGATTTGTATAAGATTGTGCATTCATATGTTTGCCGCCTTGTATGGCACGGCTTTCAATCTCATCGCATACGGCTACAACTTCAATATTGCTTTGGTGTTGTTGCAAAGCTTCAAAATGTTTTTGTGAAATACGTCCACATCCAACGAAACCAAGGCGGATTTTTCTATCTGTGAATGGTGTTATAAATTTACTCATAGGCATTTTTTCACTTTATCTACAATTTGATCTTGGGTTTTTTTATCTAAATATGGATGCATAGGAAGACTTACTATTCTTTCTGAAGTTTTTTCTGCAACAGGAAAATCGCCTTGCTTAAAGCCTAAGTCTTTGAAAACAGGTTGGAAATGAAGAGGTACCGGATAATGCACAGCTGTAGGTATTCCCTCATCTTGCATTTTTTTACAAAACTCATCTCTGTTTGATTCGATTTCTATAGAATATTGTGCGTACACATGTGTTTGGTTTTTTTGTAAGGTTGGAGTTTTTACAATGTCCTTTAGCAGGCTGGTATAGCGTGCGCCAATTTCACCACGAGCACGTACTTCATCTGGAAATATTTTCATTTTGGCCAATAAAACCGCAGACTGCATAGTATCAAGTCGAGAGTTTATGCCGATTTTAGTATGATAATAACGCTTCTCCTGACCATGATTGCGAATCATCTTCATGTCTTCTGCAAGTTTTTCATTATCAGTAAATATCATGCCGCCATCACCATAACAGCCAAGTGGTTTTGATGGGAAAAAACTGGTTACTCCTATGGTGCTAAGTGCACATGATTTTTTACCTTTATATTCTGCACCAAAACTTTGTGCCGCATCTTCAATTACAGGAATGCCGTGTTTTGCAGCAATAGCATTTATAGAATCAAAATCTGCACATTGCCCGTAAAGGCTAACTGGTATAATAGCCTTAGTTTTTTTTGTAATTTTTGCTTCGATTAAATCAGGATTTATGTTGTAAGTATCTTTATCGATATCAACAAAAACAGGTTTTAATTTCAATAACGCTAACACTTCACCAGTTGCGAAAAATGTAAACGGTGTTGTAATTACCTCATCACCAGCTTCTAAATTTAAGGCCATTAAAGCAATTTGTAATCCATCTGTTCCGCTAGCGCAGGCAATTCCATATTTTGTTTGTGTATATGTAGCTAGTTTTTCTTCAAGTTCCTTAACTTCTGCACCCATAATAAAACGGGCATTTTCCATAATATCTTTAAAACGATCAGTTACATCCTTCTCAATGATTCTATACTGATGAGACAAATCAATAAATTGCACCCAATAACTCCTGTGGTTTTTATTGCAGTGAACATATAAAATCTTTATAAGGAAGGCAATTTAATTAATGACAGAAACTATTATGACAGAAACTGTAAAAAAACTAACTACCAAAGAAGCTAAAATAGGCATAGTGGGCCTTGGTTATGTTGGCCTTCCTCTGGCTTTGCGTTATGCAGAAGTTGGTTATCAAGTTGTTGGTTTCGAAATTGATGGTGATAAAGTAAATAAGCTTCTGAAAAATGAGAGTTATATTAAGCATATAGATGCAAATGATATTGCATCTATGCAAGAAAGAGGTTTTGTTCCTACTACCGATTTTGCACGCATTGCAGAAGTTGATGCTATTATTTTATGTGTGCCAACTCCTCTTAATAAATATCGCGAACCTGATTTAAGCTTCGTTATTGATACTACAGAAAGCCTTTTGCCATATCTAAAAAAAGGGCAGGTGCTATCTCTGGAATCAACTACTTATCCAGGCACAACTGATGAAGAACTTGCCACACGCCTTATAGATAAGGGATTTAAACTTGGTGAAAATTTCTATCTTGTATATTCTCCAGAGCGTGAAGATCCAGGTAATGCAAAATTTAAAACTCGAACTATTCCTAAAGTTGTAGGTGGATATACTGCAAAGTGCCTTGAAGTTGGCGTTGCTTTATATGGTGGAATTATTGATAAAGTTGTACCGGTTAGTTCTACGCGCGTTGCGGAAATGACTAAATTATTGGAAAATATCCATCGCTCAGTAAACATCGGATTAGTTAACGAGATGAAGATATTGGCGGATAGAATGGGTATTGATATTCATGAAGTTATCGATGCAGCTGCCACTAAACCATTCGGATTTACTGCATACTACCCAGGTCCGGGAATTGGTGGTCACTGCATTCCTATTGATCCTTTTTACTTAACATGGAAAGCCAGGGAATATGGTTTGCACACAAGATTTATAGAGCTTGCAGGTGAAATAAATAGTGCAATGCCACAATGGGTTGTTGATAAGGTTACTCAGGGGCTTAATAAAAATGTTAAGGCGCTGAAAGGTAGTAAAATTCTTGTGCTAGGCATATCTTATAAGAAAAACGTTGATGATGCGCGTGAATCGCCATCGGTTGAAATTATGGAGTTGTTGCATGAGCGTGGTGCAAATGTGCAATATTCGGATCCTTACTGGCCTTCATTTCCTAAAATGCGCAAACATCATTTTGATCTTCAGAGTGTGAAAATTACTCCAGAATCTATTAAATCATTTGATTGCGTACTTTTACTAACCCAACATGATGACTTTGATTATAAAATGATTATGGATAACGCTAAGCTTATTGTTGATACTCGCGGTTTATATCACAAAGAAAATCGTGATAATATTATTCACGCTTAAGATTAGTAGGCGTTGCTTTTAATTTTTCTTATCAGAAGGCTCTGCGTCCTTTTGTTCGGCAGGTTTCTGCTCCTCGCCGCTATCGCCAAGAGCGCGATATAGAAGTATCAGGTCTTCTGCAACGGCCTGCTCGGAAAGAACAACATCATTTTCAGCATCAAGCAAACTGCGTTCAGCCAATAACAAATCTATCTGAACAAGAACTCCTGATTTATATTGCTCACGTGCAATTTTTGCAGCCTTCGCTTGATGTTTTGCAACGAGAACTAATGAATCATGTCGGTTTAATTCGTTTATGTAATTTGAAAGAGAGCTTTCTACCTCTTCCATAGCCAGAAGCACTGTTTGTTTATAAGTTGATAAAGCCTGTTCTGTTCTGGCATCAGCTGCATTTGATTGTGAAGTCAGCTTGCCGAAATTTAGTAATGGTAACAAAGCGCTTGCGGTAGTACTCCATGGTGATACGGAACCATAAAGTTCGGAATGATAAATTCCAAAGAATCCTTGTAGTGATAACTTGGGATAAAAATCGGCAACAGCAGCGGCAGAAAGGGAAGTTGCTTTAGCAAGGCGACGCTCTGCAGCTTTTACATCCGGACGATTTGCAATAGCATTTACCGGAGCATCCATAACAAATTTAGGCGAAGTTTTTGGCACAGCCTTCACGTTACTTAACATTTGGTTAAGTGTCCCTGGTTGTTCACCAGTTAAGATGCTAAGGCGATTAAGTAAGGATGATATAGATGCTTTAATTTGTGGTAAGCGTGCTTTAGTTGCAACTGCTTGTGCTTCGGCGCGGGCAACATCGAGGTCAGAAACAGCACCTTCTTTTCTTTGCCCTTTAGTAACAGCAAGGGTGTCTTTTTGCAGATTAAGATTTCTTTGGGTTATTGCAAATTGTTGTTGAGCAGCGCGTAGGCGTACATAATTACGTGCTACTTCTGCAATAAGAGCAAGCCTTGTCTGACTTGCATCAGCCTCTACAGCCTGAAACTCAGCACCTGCAGCTTCTCTCAGTCGGCGGTTACCACCGAAAAGATCAATGTCCCACGAACCATTTATTCCGCTCTGTGATGTTGTGTCGATTATATCGCCACCAGCGCCACGACTTTTTTCACGGGTAGTATTGGTTGTAGCATCTATTTGCGGAAAATAAGCTGAAACAGAAAGCCTTTCATTTGCACGTGCTTCTATAATGCGTGCTTGTACAATCTTGAGATCATTATTTCCTTCGAACGCTTTATCAACAAGCTGCACTAAAGTATCATCGCTAAAACCCTTCCACCATGATGCAGATTTTTGTGGCTTCTTGCCTTCGGTTTCAGGTGGCGTAAGTCTGAGGATTAGTTCGCGGTTTTCTTGTAGGGTTTTCCATTCCTCATTTAAATCGAGAGTCGGTTTATGATAATCTTTGCCAACTGTACATGCGCAAAGAACGTTTGCAATAGACAAGGAAATAAAACGTAGTTTCATAACTTCCTCAAGATTTTGTTTTTTCAACCATATCAGAGATTTGTTTAGCAAGTGTCATAGGCTCAAATGGTTTTGCAATAACACCAATTGCACCCATCGCCATATATTCATTTACTTCTGCGGCCTGAACTTTTGCTGTCATAAAAATTACTGGCGTATTCATAGTTGCCGGTAATTTACGTAATTCCTTCATTGTTTCTGGTCCATTCATAGATGGCATCATCACATCAAGTACAATTACATCGGGTGTAAATTCAGCAACTGCCTTTATTGCTTCAGCACCTGATGGGCATTCTTTCACTTCAAATTTACCGATGGAAGCCATGGAACGTTTCCCCACCATGCGTATATCCGGCTCGTCCTCTACATAAAGAACTTTCAAAGCGGGTATTGTCATTATTTTAGTCTCCGGTTTAAGTTATGTTAAAGGTGTTATTAGTTTGCGAATTGTATCCAAAAGTTTCTCTTCGGAAGTACGTGATTTTATCAGCGATGCTGAAACTTTTTCACTAAGCTCTTTTGAAACCTCTGTCGCAGTGAATAAAATTACTGGAGTAGGGTTTGTTCCTTCGCTGCCAAGTAATGGTAAAAGATCAGTACCAGTACCATCTGGTAAACCTATATCAAGAATTACAAGGTCAAATACTTTTGATTCAAGTAATCTGCGTGCCTCATACAATGTTGGTGCAGAGATTAAGTTAGCAGTTTTGTTTAGGGCTAAACCAAGAACTCTGGTGATGTCAATATCGTCTTCAACATGCAATATGTTTGGACGGTGTGCTATTCCAAGTCCTTTAACTAATTGAACAAGGCGTTCTACATCAATTGGTTTATGCATCCAGTCTATTACGTTGATAGCATCGCCATTTAAAAGTTTGCGTCCTTCTTCCGCTTTTGCTGAGACAACGATAATTGGAAGATTAAAGAAACTGGCTTCTGCGCGTAGTTCGTGAATAAACGTAACACCGCTTTTGTCAGGTAACATTAGATCAAGAGTCATCGCTATATAAGTATTTTTATTTAGCAATTTATTTGCCTCAGTTGCAGTTTTTGCAATATCCACAGCAAAACCCGCACGTTCCAGAATAATCTTTAGAAGATTTGCTACATCTTCTTCATCTTCACAAACCAATACACGAGAGCCGCTGTTTGAAGCATTAGAAGATGATGAAATTTCTTTTGGCTGTGCCGCTGCAATTGTCATAGTAAACCAGAAAGTGGTACCTTCGCCTATCTCACTGTGAAAACCTATTTCGCCACCCATTTCTTCTACGATTGTTTTAACGATAGAAAGGCCAAGTCCAGTGCCGCCTTTTTGACGTGTGTCAGAGCTATCTGCTTGGGCAAATTTTTGGAATATGCGGCTATGAAATTCTTCCGGTATACCATTACCTTTATCTCTAACTTCCACATAAGCAAATCCGTCTTTTATAGAAGAGATTAAAGTAACTTCGCCATATTTCGGGGAGAATTTCACTGCATTGGAAATTAAATTGGTTAGAACTTGCATCAAACGGTCAGTATCAACAATAACATGAAGATTAGAAGTTACGTCTTCTGCAACTTCAAGACCAATAGTAACATTAAATTTATCGGCAAATGAACGGTTATTATCTATTGCTTGCTCTATCATAGGAATGAGTGAAACAGGATGAAAATCAAATACCATTTTGCCGGATTCAATTTTCTCAATATCCAGAATATCATTTATAAGGCGTACTAAGCGCTCACAATTATTATGCGCAATGGTCAACAATTCTTTTGAATCTCCAGGAAGTGATTCAGGATTTTCACCAAGCACTAATCCTAGCGCTGCACGTATTGATGTAAGTGGTGTACGCAGTTCATGGCTGACCATAGAAACAAACTCATTCTTCAAACGCTCCATAGTTTTGCGTTCAGTTATATCGCGGCAGCTTACTGCAATACCATCAGGCAATGGCACAACTTGTTCCTGGTAATAACGTCCTTCGTTGATGCCAGAGGTAATACAATATTCACTTTGATGTGCTTTTTTGGCGCTCAACACATCGAGATAAATTTGCAGTATTTTATCTGCAGAATCGGCTCTATAGGAAAATACTTCTTCAATTTTTTTGTTACTAAGTTTTTCAATTGAAGAATTCATCATTTTTTCAGCAACAGAGTTCATATATTCAAGAACTATTCCTGTAACTTCATTTTTTGAATTGTAAACTGACTTGAATATTAAAAAGGCGTCTATGCCCCCTTCAGCTGCGGCAAGGAAATATGTATCTTTTTCAACTAGCTCGCTTTCAACACGACGTATATGTGCGAAATAGCGTGTGATAATTAGAATGGCTATTAGAAGTCCACTATAAGTGAATAAAGCTAATATGATGATAGACCATGTAAAAGTGTTCTCTATGTGTTTATCTTGAATCAAACGCTCAGAAAGTAATTTACGTTCACGATCCATCATTTCAGTAACAATAATCCGTAGCTCATTCATAATTTTCTGTCCATCGCCACCACGAACCATTTGAATGGCATCTGCTGGATTCTTTCTGTATGTTTCTATACATTTTGTAATAAAGTTCATTTGCTGATGAAGCAGATATTCCAATCTTTCTAGTGAGTGTAATTGTTCTTTGTTGTCTTTAATTAAGACGCGTAGTTCGGAAATGTTAGCGGCAAATGAGTTTATATCAAGATAGCCCATACGTTTTGCAGAATTGCCAGCTCTCTCGTCGCCAATAGCAGCATAATAAGGTTCCAGAAAACTTTCATTTCCGGTTAAAAGATAGCCACGCTGAGCAATCTGTGCATCTTTAATTTTTGCAAATGGTGTGCGGATAGCACCCAACACTTCATAAGTATGTGCCACCCATTTGCGGGATTCTTCTGCTTTTGAAGATTGTTTATAGAAAAAAATACCCTGTAGAGTTATCATGCCTAGCAATAGCATAATGCCAATAATGGCAACGTGAAAAGCTGTTACTTTACGTCTTAGGATTGTCATATTGCTACACCCATTAGTTGCCTATATTGGATGTTAATACAACATAAGAATGATTTAATATCAAGAAATAAATGTTCTATACTTTTCAAATTCTTCTTTCATTCGCGTAAGCATTTTATCTCCTGCTGCCGAAAGAATTTTTTCATCGCTATATTCTAGTTCTCTTGCTAATTGTGAAACGAGTATTGCGCCATATTGTGCAGTGCCGGCAAAAATTTTGTGGGCAATTTCGCGCACATTTGCATAATCATTTTCTTTAAGAGAGATCTCTATCTTACCAAGGTAAGACTGTGTGTTATCAAGAAATATATTTAGCTGTTTGTCAAAATCACTCTGAAATAATTCTTTAAGTTCTTCTATTTTTTGTATGTCTATATCAGTGTTCATGAAATGCCGTCTCCATCGCAACATTTATAGGTTTCAAAAGATATTGTAGTATGCTGCGATTACCAGTCATGATATCCGCCTGTACTGTCATACCAGGCATTATAAGATTACGCGAGGGATATATGTCTGGTCAAGTTTTATACGTATCAGATTGGGAATCGAAAGTGCGTCAAAGCTTAAACCTGCCGGAAAATCTTAATAAAAAAGTTTCTGTGCAATTTGTGCAGGATAAAAATAAACTTGAAGTAATTATTACGGACGAAGGTGCTGGTTTTGATTGGCGTCCTTATATGCAAATAGAACCTTCTCGCGCCACTCAGGCAAATGGACGCGGAATAGCCAAGGCTAATCTGCTTAGCTTTGATGAGTTGACATATCTTGGTAAAGGCAATCAGGTTCGGGTTGTAAGTGCAAGGTAGTAAATAAATTCTACCGGCTAAACTGCTTCTGGTAAATTAAAATAAAACGTAGTTCCCTTGCCTTTATTTGAACGAAAGCCGATTTCACCATTCATAAGCTCAACAAGTTGTTTACTAATATTTAGGCCAAGGCCTGTGCCGTCATGTTGGCGTGTGTCTGAGCTATCGGATTGTGAAAATTTGCCGAAGATATGGGGTTGAAATTTTTCTGGGATACCATCTCCATGATCTGTTACTTCAAAACAAATTTTTCCGTCTTTGCAATAAGCGCTGAATGTAACAGAGCTTTCTGAAGGAGAAAATTTTGCGGCATTGGATAGCAGGTTAGTTGCTATCTGCATAAGCCGATCTTGATCGGCCATAACTTTTGCGGTGACACAATCGCCTATTACAAACTTTACATTGTATTTTTTAGCATAGGCCTGATTGGCATCGGTGGCTAATTTTAGGAATTCCGGCACTGATATTGGTTTTAAGTCCAACACCATTTTGCCAGATTCGGCTTTTTCTATATCAAGAATATTATTAATCAGTCTTACTAATCTGGCACTGTTTTTATGGGCGATATCAACAAGTTCTGCTGTATCCTGTGATAGTTCAAGATTAACAAGTAATCCAAGTGATGCGTGGATGGAAGTTAGTGGTGTGCGCAGCTCGTGGCTAACGACAGAAATAAATTCATTTTTTAGACTTTCAACTTCACGGCGTGCGGTAATATCTTCAATTTGTGCAATAAAATATTGTGGTTTACCTTCAGCATCACGCACAATTGACGAATAGATTTGTACCCAAACAGTGTGTCCATCGCGATGAATATAGCGTTTTTGGTATTCATTGCGTTTAATAATACCGGCAATCATTTGCTCCCTTTTTTGATTGCTGATTGCAATATCTCCGGGATGTGTTACAGCACGAAAATCCATCTGGGCAAATTCTTCAGCGGTATAACCCAGCAATGTGCATAGCGCATTATTAACCTTAAACCAGCGTCCCTCGAGCGTGACTAATGCCATGCCCATAGGAGAATTTTCCATTGAGCTGCGAAAAATTTCTTCGCTTTGACGCAGCGTATCATAAACTAAAGCATCGCTGAAAGCGGCGGATAACACTCCTGCCAGTATTTCAAGCATAACTACATGCTGTTCATTGAATGCGGCGACATTGCCGGATAAAACTTTTAGCACGCCCACAGCCTGCTTGTTCCGTGTTAAAGGCAATACCAACATAGAGGTCACGCCGATTTTTCGGCAGGCTTCTTTATCAACGCGTGGATCGGTTTCAGCATTATCGCAGCGTAATATTTGATTTTCACGTACACATAGGCCGGATAGGCTACCTTGCGCCTTAATCCGCAAACCAATAAAGTTTGCTGCGCGTCCGCTGGCCGCGCGGTATACCATTTCATTTCCTTCTAATATTTCAATTACGCTGCTATCTGCATCGGTGAGTTTATGTGTGCGTTCGGCAATTAAATCCATGGCCAACTGTAAATCGTGGTGGGCATGCGCAACATCTCTTTGGATAGCTACAATTTCTGATAATCTTTGTTGTTCTAAATCATTTTGCTTGATTTGCTCCACAGGATACTCTTCCTTTAGTTGAACAAATCTAAAGATATTATAAAAAAAATTGATAGCAATGGATTTGTGAATTAAGTATTGACTTAATTAAGCAGAAATTGAACATTGGCTTGCTATGCGCTTGATACCATGCTTAAAGAAGAAAACGCAAAAACAACAAAAACTAAAGGAAGAAATAATGACTACAGAAACAAATCCAAAGAAAAGATCAACGGCTGCTAATATTTTTTATATTTTTTTCGCAATCATTTCCATATTCATTGGTATGGTTGTTATGCAGCCAAATGATTTTCGTATCACGCGTTCTCTTGCGATAAAGGCGGAAGCACCGGCTGTGTTTTCACAAATAAATAATCTCCATAATTTTAATGTTTGGAATCCGTGGGCGAAGATTGATCCAAATTCGAAAGTTGTTTTTGAAGGCGCAGAAGAAGGTGTTGGTGCCATTATGCGTTGGGATGGGAATAATGAAGTTGGCTCCGGCAGCATGACCAATGTGGAAAACCGTGCAAACGAGTTTGTTAAATTCAAAATGGAATTCTTAAAGCCAATGCAGTCTACCAGCACAACCGAATTTACACTGACCAATGAGGCAAACCAAACAGTTGTTACATGGTCGATGTATGGACAAAATAATTTCATTGGTAAGGCGATGGGGCTTATTATGAACTGCGACAAAATGGTTGGTGGTCAGTTTGAAAAAGGATTGGAAAATCTTAAATCTATTGTTGAAACGAAATAGGATAAAGTCATGAATAATACTTGCATATCACCTTTTAACAAAGATTTAGATCTTGTGCTCGAGCGCAGCATTGATGTGCCAAAAGATTTGGTTTGGCGCGCTTTGGTGGAGCCGGAATTGGTGAAAAAATGGTTCTGCCCAAAACCTTGGCAAACA
>CAZOKN010000030.1:0-22917 GCA_964580525.1 uncultured Rickettsiaceae bacterium | reverse complement strand
ACAGACATACTTTATCTTATGGTTAAGTTAGTCTCTATTGATGAAACATATTTTGCAAATTATCCTGTAAATTCTTCAAATCAGGTGAGCCGCCTTTCTTTTTCAAAGACTTAAAATTATTCTTAAGATCCTTCACAAGATTCTCTGCGCCCTGTGGATTTTTAATCAAATCCTGAACTACAGCAGAAACTTCAAGCCTAAAAGCAGGTTTGAACAAACTACCGCTTATAACTATAGGAACATTCAAATTCTTTTTATCTTTTTCAAAATCCTGAGAATATTTAGGTAGTAATTTATAATCAACAGTCATCGCATTTAAATTTACCTTACCAGCTCCAACAAAATTTAAAGCGTCAGATTTTAACACAAAATTATCATTAGAAATTATACCATTTTGTGCAACAAAATCTCCGGAAATTTCCTGAAATTTTGTTTGACCAGAATTTGTTCCCAAGTTAATCGCAGAAGTCACGTTTTTTAACATAGAGAATAAATCTATACCTTTAATTGCTCCCTCAGCCGCTCTTAAGTTAGCATTACCACTCAAATTATTTACTATTTCTCTCTGACTATTACCTATCGAATAAATATCCAAACTAGCGTTTGCAACTCCAGTAACTTCCTCACCAGACTTAGATTTTAAAGCGTTAATATCTGCAAGATTTATATTCTCCAGATTCATTTTGCTGCGGAAGACAGGGCGCTTGCCATTACCATTATCTACAACAACTTCACCTGTGATATTCCCATGGTATATCCCAGCTTCTTTAATAACGACAGTAAGCTTGCCACCCTTTAGGTAAGCATTAAACATTAAATTTCCGATAGATACAGAATCATACTTAACTGCGCCAGATTTAAAATTAAGATTTAAATCTAAGCTAAATAATGCAGATAAATCTATGTTTTGATCACTCCATGAAAACTCTTTGCTAGCAGCACCTTCCGAACCGGAAGAATCTGAACTACTTCCTTTGGCATCTTTCATTTCATAATTTCTTAAATCAATATCACCAAAATACAGAGAAAGTTTTGTATCAATAGGAGTAGTTTCCATATCAACCAATGCTTCGCTATGACCTTCTATTTTATCAAAAGATATTTTTACATCTTTGATATTATACTGACCGCCTGAAAGATAATATTTACCTTCTAATGAAAAATCGCCTTGCTTTTCATCTTTAAAAATATTCAGCTTTCCTGAAATCTGAAAAGGACTTTGGCCATCTTGAATGGAAGTTCTTAAATTTATCTTAGATATAGACAAAGACTTACCAGTTTGTTCATCTTCAGAAAGGAAATTTCCATCAACAATCCTTATATCGTTAAACTGGAAAATACTATACAGCCACGATGATGCTCCTTCAGATTCTTCTTCATCCAAATTAACATAGCCATCCTCCAAATCTTCAGCACTAACTTCAGCCGATTTTGCTTGGACAGGAGCTTTATTTTTAGTTTCTTCAATTACCCAGTTTTTCTTTCCGGTTTTTGAAGTGTAAAGATGTATATCAGGTTTAACAAATTTGAAACTTTCAATTTCCACTTTGCCATGAATTAAAGGCCTAAGCTTCACTTCAAGTATTACATTTTCTACAGAAAAAAGAGTTTTGTTAGAATCAATAGTCGAAGCAACAACAACATTATCGAGCGATATAGCAAGATTAGGTATAACCCTCAAACTCACCTTTCCGTTGATATTTACGTCCCGACCTGTTTTTTCTTTTATTAGGGAGGTAATTTCTTTTTTGTAATTATTAACATCGACCATGTAAGGAATTACAAAGGCCGCTACAACCATAACAAAAAACAAAGATGACAAAATAATTAATATCTTTCTCATATTTAAACGCCACCTCCCGTATAAAATTAGCCATTAAGCAAAGTATTTAACTCTTTACCTGCTCTAAAATAAATAACTGCTCTATCCTGCAATTTAACAACTTGGTTAGTCCTAGGATTTCTAGCTGTCCTGGCTTTTCTTTTTCTAATGCTGAAAGCACCAAAACCACGCAGCTCCACACGCCTTTCTTCAACCAAGGCAACAGCAATTTCGTTAAAAATAGTGTCAACACCTTCTTGAATGTCTTTCAAGAATATATCAGGGTAACGCTTAGATAAATTTCTAATTAATTCTGATTTAGTCACTTCTATGTATCTCCTTAAATTTTATTCAAAAAAACAGTACTCCCTGTCAATACATCAAAGCGGGATTCCATAAAGCCATAATCCCTCTTCCAGAACTACCTGTAATATAGGAGCTTCCCCCCATAATTTTCGTATAAAACTTGCCGAACCACTCTTTATCATCCTCGAGGTTAATTTCCTCAAGTGTAAGTTTTCTATCAAGTTTTTTTTCTGCGTAAAGCCATTCAACGGCTTCCTTCTTACCACCTATAGCATCAATCAATTTATTCTTAACTGCCTGCTTGCCTGTGAATATTCTGCCACTTGAAATATTAGCAATATTAGCTTCTGTCAATGGTCGTCTTGCTTTAACCATACCAATAAAGGTTTCAAAGCTATCTTTTATGGTTTCATTAACCATAGCAGCTGCTTCAGGAGTAATTTTCTCCAAAGGCGAAGGTACAGCTTTCAATTGTCCGGACTTGAAAGTGATAAAATTCACTCCAACTTTCTTAGACAATTCACTTACCTCAGCACTTTGCAACAACACACCCACAGAGCCCGTTATTGTTCCTTCCATTGCGTATATTCTATCAGCAGCAATAGCTGCCATATAACCACCAGAAGCAGCAACACTGCCCATATATGCCACAACTGGCTTAACCTTAGATATTTCACGTAGAGTCTTATATAAACTTTCCCCACCCACCATAGTGCCGCCGGGACTGTTTATATAAACCACCAAAGCCTTGGCATGCTTATCATTAATTATAGCTTCTAATTTTTCGTCCTTACTTTCATCTTCTAATATTATGCCATCAATCTTCACATAAGCGATGTAATCATGATGCGATTTCGTATTATCAAAAGATTTCACCAAAACAGATGCAGCCAACAAAGTGGCAATCACTATGGTTAGCGACCGCCACTTCATTATTTCAGATTTAAGTTTGCTCCTATCGAGCAATCTGTCAGCTGCCAAAGACATTATTTATCTTCTTTTTTAGCCTTTTTGCTAGAACCACTGCTCAATGCTTCGCCAAGGATATCTCCCAAGCTCGCACCACTATCAGTAGAACCATAGTTAGCTATAGCTTCTTTCTGTTCTTCAACTTCAAGAGCTTTAATTGATAGAGTCAACGCGCAGCTGTTTTTATCAACAGATACGATTTTAGCATCAACCTTATCACCTACAGCAAACCTGTTAGAACGTTGATCAATACGATCACGTGCAAGATCTTGCTTTTTGATGAAAGCTTTTACGTTATCGTTAACTTTAACTTCAATGCCTTCTTCATTAACTTCAGAAACAACACAAGTAACTCTGTCGCCTTTCTTGAACTCGTTCATAGCATCAGATCTAGGATCTTTGCTAAGTTGTTTCACACCAAGACTGATACGCTCTTTAGTAGGCTCTATATCAAGAACTTTAACTGTAACTTTCTGACCTATTTTGTAAGTCTTCAATTCAGTATCAGGCTTTTCTTCCCATGTAAGGTCAGAAACGTGAACCAAACCATCAACACCACCTTCAAAACCAACGAATAATCCAAAATCAACGATGTTCTTCACTTCGCCTTCAAGAACAGTACCAGAAGGATTCTTTTGGCTAAATGCAAGCCAAGGATTATCCTCACACTGCTTCATACCAAGGCTAATGCGGTGTTTTTCTTCATCGATATCAAGAATCATAATTTTAACTTCCTGACCTATAGACAATCTCTTGCTTGGATGAGAATTATCTTTAGTCCAGCTGATTTCTGAAACGTGAACCAAACCTTCAATGCCTTCTTCGATTTCAACGAAAGCACCGTAATCAGTGATGTTAGTAACTTTACCTTTGCACTGAGTAGATTTAGGGAATCTTTGCTCAACGCCTTTCCAAGGATTACCTTCAAGTTGCTTCATACCAAGAGATATTCTCTTTGTCTCTTCATTGAACTTAATAACCTTAACACGTATTTTCTGACCAAGAGATAGCAATTCCGAAGGATGGCTAATTCTGCTCCATGAAATATCAGTAACGTGCAACAAACCGTCAACACTTCCCAAATCAACGAAAGCACCGTAATCAGTGATGTTTTTAACTGTACCGTCAAGCTCAACACCTTCTTTGATTTTAGCAAGCATATCGTTACGCTCACCTTCTCTTGATTCTTCAAGAATCGCTCTACGAGAAACAACAACGTTACCTTGCTTCTTGTCCATTTTCAAAATTTGGAATGGTTGTTTAATGTTCATCAAAGGAGTTATATCTTTCACGGGACGAATATCAACCTGGCTACCAGGCAAGAATGCTATAACACCATTGATATCAACAGTAAATCCACCTTTAACACGGCCGAATATAACACCTTCGATTATATCGCCATCTTTGTGTGAATTTTCTAAATCTTCCCAAGCTCTTTGTCTTATTGCCTTTTCACGGCTCAACATTGCGCCACCAGAATTTGGACCTTCCAATTTTTCTATGTAAACTTCAACTTTATCACCGATTTTTGCAGTAAGATTTCCTTGTATATCTGCAAATTCTCTCAAGGCAATACGACCTTCAGTCTTTGTTCCGATATCAATTACAGCAATATCATTTTCTACTGCTATTATTTCGCCTTTTACAACGGCACCTTCTGTTTTCTCTTCTTTTATAAACTTTTCGAAAAGTTCCGCAAAATTTTCACCAGTATCATATTGTTCGCCTTTAAGGGCAATTTTATTTTTAGCCATATTTTCTACAATCTTAATTTTATTAGAAGTTAAACAAACACCCCGTAGCACCGTGCCACGAGACAATTAAAATACTAAAATAAATGAAGAAGAATTAACCAATCTTATCTAATTTCTCGCGTTTACTAGCAATTATCGATAAAATTTTAACAAAAACTTCCTCTACCTGTAATTCGGTAGTGTCTATGTAAACCGCGTCTTCGGCTTGTTTAAGAGGAGCCGCATCCCGCTTACTGTCCCTGTCGTCGCGCCTCTTCAAATCTTCCAGCACGGACTGGTATATAATAGGATTTCCCTTATTTTGCAACTGTTTATATCGTCTTTTTGCACGGGTCTCCAAATCAGCTGTAATATAGAACTTAAAATCGGCTTCTGGACATATAACTGTCCCTATATCACGCCCATCCAAAACAGCCCCCCTCTGGCCTTCTGCAAACTGCCTTTGGAAATCAAATAAAACGTTCCTAACCTCTGGAACTGCAGACACTATCGAAGCTGCAGCACCCACACCTTCATCATAAAGATGCTCGTTTTTTATATCTTCCGGAACAATATTTTTCGCCGCTTCGATAGCCAATTTCTCATCATTGGGATCTTGGCCCAAATGGATCATTTTATAACCTACAGCACGGTATATACTGCCAGTATCGAGATAATCAAGATCGTAGTATTCAGCTAATTTTTTAGCTATAGTTCCCTTACCAGAAGCCGCAGGACCATCAATTGCTATCAACAAACGGTTAAATCTAGACATTTTCTATCCCCGCACCTAAGGAATTCATCAACTTAGCAAACCCCGGAAAACTGGTATTTATCATGCTGCCATCATCGACTTCCACAGGATTCTTAGAAATCATTCCCATCACCAGAAAAGACATAGCTATTCTGTGATCCATAAATGTTTCAATAAGACCCCCACCAGCAACTTGGCCACCTGTAACTTCAAGCCAATCTTTTCCCATTTCAAACTGAACACCGCATTTTTTCAGTCCATTAGCCACCGCTTCTAATCTATCACTTTCCTTAACCCGTAATTCTTCTAAACCTTCCATCATGGTTTTGCCTTCAGCACAAGCCGCAGCTACGCTAAGTATTGGATATTCATCAATCATCGCTGGCGCCCTATTTGCAGGTACTTTGATGCCTTTCAATTTACTGGAAGTAACCACAATATCAGCAACTTCATCACCTGCTTCTTTGCGTTTATTTTCAAATTTTATATTTGCTCCCATCTCTATCAAAGTATCGTAAAGACCTGTACGTAAAGGATTCATACAAATGTTCTTTATGGTCATTTTAGAATTAGGAACAATAAGCGCTGCCACAACTAAAAACGCAGCAGATGAAGGATCTCCAGGCACGACAATATCCCTTGCTTTAAGCTCAGGATAACCATGAATTGTTATCTCTCTACCGCCATTTGGCAAATCTTTAATATCCAATGTGGCACCAAAATTTTTAAGCATAAGCTCAGTATGATCGCGTGTTTTAACTGGCTCCACAACGGTAGTATTTCCACGACAATTAATACCAGCAAATAATATAGCTGATTTCACTTGCGCTGACGCCACTGGCAATTCATATTTTATAGGCAGTACATCAGGCGTTCCAACAACAGAAAGCGGCAATCTACCACCCGTTCTGGCATTAAAATTAACACCCATTTCTTCCAAAGGTTTCATAACACGTGACATAGGGCGCGAACATAAACTTGTATCGCCAGTAAAATTGGTTGTGAATGGATAAGTTGAAACCAACCCCATCATAAGCCTGACACCTGTTCCGGAATTTCCTAAATCAAGAACAGCAGAACTTTCTCGCAATCCTCCAACCCCTACGCCGTTAACTACCCAGTCGCCATTTTTCTCTTTTGTGATTTGTACACCTAGATTGCGTAGAGCCTCAGCAGTTGCCAAAACATCTTCGCCTTCAAGCAAACCGCTAATTTTGGATACGCCAATCGCCTGCGATGAAATCATCAGAGAGCGATGTGATATGGATTTATCACCAGGAACAACGACAACACCATTGAGCCCGGAAGATTTTACAGATATATTCTTTTGTAATGTAGCAACGTTGGACATATGACTAATCAATAATCTTTTTCCAAAGTTCTCCCAATATCTCGCTCACGGTAACATTACCGTCCATAACAGGAGCAGTTTTCTCAGGAATAGCAGCGCCTTTTTTTCTTCTTCCTCTATCACGTCTACTAGAATTAGATTCCGCCTCACCATCAACCAAAACTAACTCCGCCTCTTTTTCAACAACTGGCGCCTCTCTGTTTGTTGCAGGTTGATCTTCATCTTCAACACCTCTGCCATTACCAATTTTTTCTAAATAGAACCCATCAGTGCCTACAGAAGCGTCAGAATTTATAACCACCCTAACACCATACCTCTTTTCAATGGCATATAGCTGCGTCCTTTTGTTGTTTAGTATATACATTGCAACATCGTGTGAAACTGAAACATTCACCACATCGCAAGACTTGCTACGGCTAACATCATTTTCAATCGCACGCAAAACTGTAACTGCATTAGATTCTGTCGCTTTTATAAAACCTGATCCATGGCATGTACTGCACACCATAGTATTAACTTCCAAAAAGCTCGCACGCAAACGCTGACGTGACATTTCCAACAAACCGAAAGAACTTATTCTTCCTATTTGAATTTTTGCCCTATCGTCCTGAAATGCTTCTTTCAAAGCACGCTCGACAGATTTTTTATTACGCAAATCCATCATATCGATAAAATCGATAACTATAAGCCCTGAAAGCTCGCGCAATTTAAGCTGGCGGGCAATTTCATATGCCGCTTCCATATTTGTGTTTAGCGCCGTTTCTTCAACATTTCTCTGACCTGTAGATTTGCCTGAGTTAACATCGATAGATATCAAAGCTTCAGTTGGATTTATAACGATAGCACCACCAGATTCCAAAGAAACCTGTTGGCTATAAAGAGACATTATCTGCTCTTCAACTTTATATCTACTAAACAAAGGAACTTTATTCCTGTAATGCTTAACTTTAGAAACATGTTTAGGAATTACTAGCTTCATAAAGTCTTTCGCAACCTTATAAGCCTCATCATCCTCTATTAAAATTTCATCGATATTTTCGTCATAGAAATCTCTGATAACACGCTTAATTATATCATCTTCGCCATGAATAAACGCAGGAGCCGTCGAAATCAACGTAGCTTCCCTTATTTTATTCCACAAAGTTGCAAGGTAATAATAGTCGGTTTTAATTTCCTCGGCACTTCTCTTAGATCCAGCAGTACGAACTATTATTCCAGTTTCTTCAGGAACTTCTAGCTCCCTTATAACTGTTTTAAGTCTTTTTCTATCTTCTCTATCTGCAATACGACGCGAAACACCCCCTCTTTTTAGAGAGTTAGGCATAAGAACACAGTATCTTCCGGCAAGAGAAATAAACGTAGTTAAAGACGCACCTTTATTACCGCGCTCTTCTTTTTCAACCTGAACCAATATGATCTGGTTACGTTTGATAACTTCTTGGATTTTATATTTGCGGTAAAGATTCTGGCTTTTTATGCTGGTAGCGTTTTCAGGTTCATCTCCACCAAGAATATCAACATCTGGCGAAGATGAGTCTTCATCAGATGCTCCCTCTTCCAAACCACTTTCATGATCAGAATCTTCAGATCCTTTTTCGCTGCGTTGTTGTTTTGCTTGTACAGGATGATCATCATCGTCATCATCCGCCATTTCACGCCTGATAGAACGGAGAAGCTCCTGCTTATCAGAAACGGGAATGTTATAATAATCAGGATGTATTTCTGAAAACGGCAGGAAACCATGCTTATCACCACCATATTCAACAAAAGCCGCCTGCAAAGACGGTTCAACTCGGGTGATTTTCGCTAAGTAAATATTGCCCTTTAACTGTTTTTTGATCGATGTTTCAGAATCAAATTCTACTACACGACCATTTTCCAGGATCACTAAACGCGTCTCTTCGACGTGCGTAGCATCTATCAAAATTCTTTTTGGCATTTATTAAAAACTCCATATTCTTTGTTACAGATACGCCGATGCGATCTGTAATCATTACGAATGTTACAAATTCAAATATTACGTATATTGTGCTAAGTATTAGAAGGATACTTAATTCAATCATAAAAAAACCTGTTTTCCACGTGATCATCGCTATTATTTTAGCGCAGACCTAAAATACTACTTTTTAGATGTAGTGGTTTCGAATATACACAATAATACTTCCAAATAAATAAATTTTTATAAAATATATTGTTTATTTTTGTAATATGTTGAAAAAACTGGCTTTTATAGCTTTATTTATATTAACCGCATTACCATGTTTTGCCGGAGAGGAGACTAGTTTCCGAATTTCCGACCGCGAAGGCTTTACAAGATTTGTTTTAGATTTACAAAAGAAGCCGGATTACAAGCTTTTTACTCTTAATAATCCTCCTCGCGCAGTAATCGATTTAAAAAATGTTATTCTTGGCAAAGCGGTAAATTCTTCCAATACCTCAAATTTCATAATCGGTATTCGCAGATCCATACACGATAATGATACAAGACTGGTTCTTGATTTAAGCCAAGATGTTACTATAAAACAATCTTTTATTATAAACCCGTCATCAGACAAAGCACAATATAGATTAGTGATAGAAATCACACCAATCACTCCAGCAATCGACACAAAAGAAGAGGTAACCCTCCAGAAAAAGTTGGATGACGAGATACAATCATCCCAACCAAAAACTGCAGCTCCAATACCAACTCTTAAGCCTTCAGATAAAATTTTTATTCCAATTCCTGTTTTAAAAACAAAACGTAAACCACTTATTGTTATAGACCCAGGCCATGGTGGCCATGACCCTGGCACAATAGGCCGTTGGGGAGTGCAGGAAAAAGATATAACTCTCGATTATGCCAAAGAATTAAAAAAACAATTATTGGAAACCGGAAAATATAACGTTTATCTAACAAGAGAGAGTGACATATTTATCGAATTACAGCAAAGAGTTTTATTATCAAGAAAGGCTAAGGGTGATTTATTTATATCTCTGCATGTAAACTCTCACGAAAATCCGGCTATAGAAGGACTTTCCGTTTATACATTATCTGAAAATGCATCAGATAAAGAAGCCGATAATATAGCAAAGAAAGAAAATAAATCCGGTGTTTTAGACAGCATAGATTTGGGCAATCAACAAGATGATATAGCAGAACTTTTTATAGATATGACTCAGCGTGAAACAAAAAATTTATCTGCTAGCTTTGGTGAAACATTAATAAATATAATGCAGAATAAAGTAAAAATTCTACAAAATCCTCACCGGTTTGCAGGCTTCAGAGTACTTACAGGGATAGATATTCCTGCGGTCTTAATTGAGCTTGGTTATATTACCAATAAGAAAGAAGAGAAATTGCTAACTGCAGAAAATTACAAAAATGAGTTGGCGAAAGGCATCGTAGAGGCTATAGATAATCACTTCGACAAGTATAATCTAGAGTAAAACCTTGTGGTAACAAAAATATTTAACAATATAACTGGTGTTTTTGCTTTCTTGATTACCCTGGTTTTAATAGGAACCGGAGTTGTTGCCATCGGTGTGTTCTATTTAGTTCTTCAATATAGTAGGGATTTACCTGATTATTCACAACTAGCTCAATATTCACCTCCTGTAGTCACACGCCTATATGCCGCTGACGGACATTTGATAGACGAATACGCTAAAGAAAAACGCATTTTCGTTCCTATACACGCGATACCAAAAAAAGTTATAAATGCATTTGTTGCAGCTGAAGATAAGAATTTTTATACTCACCCTGGAATAGATCTACCGAGTATTTTTAGAGCTGGTGCACAAAACCTTGTTAATTTAGGAAAACACAAATCATTAGTAGGTGGATCAACTATAACTCAGCAGGTAGTCAAAAACTTCCTTCTAACAAATGAAAAATCTTTCAATAGAAAAATAAAGGAAGCCATACTTTCATTCAGAATATCGCAAGCTTATTCCAAAGACAAAATTATGGAGCTTTATTTAAATCAGATTTATCTCGGCAATCATTCTTATGGTATAGCCGCAGCTGCTTTAAATTATTTTAATAAATCATTGGACGAATTGACAGTAGAGGAGTCTGCAACTTTAGCCTCTCTCCCAAAAGCTCCTAGCACTCTTGATCCAAGACGTTATCCAGAAAAGAACAAGGAACGACGCGATTGGGTAATTTCGCGCATGGAAGAAGATGGATATATAAGTGAAGTTGATGCAGTATTAGCAACTTCCAAACCAGTTACAGTTTCAGATCAAGAAGACCCAGAAATTGTCAGCAATGCTGCTTTTTTCTCTGAAACAGTAAGACAGAAGCTTGAATCTTTATATGGTGAAGAAGGTGTTTACGAAAAAGGATTGGAAGTTCGAACAACTGTTGACCCTATCTTGCAAGGATATGCTGAAAAAGCATTACATAATGGTTTAATTGCTTATGATAGAAGGCATGGATATCGCGGCCCTATAAAACATATAGAAGATATTAAAGACTGGAAAACTGAACTCAACAAGATCAATCCTTCAAAATCGCTTGAGCAGTGGCAACTTGCCGTAGTTATAGATCTTACAGCGGCACATGCTGTGATTGGTTTAGCTGATGGTTCTACAGGAAAAATTTCTCTGGAAAATATGTCATGGGCAAAAAAATATATCAACGATAACAGTATAGGTGGAGCCATCAGAAAACCATCTGATGTTTTCGCAAAGGGCGATGTTGTTGCAGTTAGTAAAAAAACCGAAGGAAAAACTACAACATATAGTCTAGAACAAGTTCCGGAAGCTAACGGCGGTATAGTTGCTATGGAGCCATACACAGGTAAAGTTCTTGCTTTAGTTGGTGGATATCATTATGGCGATAGCCAATTCAACAGAGCCGTTCAAGCCAAGCGCCAACCAGGCTCTGCTTTCAAACCATTCGTTTATCTGAAAGCTCTTGAAAATGGGTTTGCACCCAATTCAATAATAATAGACGATGAGATTCAGCTAGATGGCGGAAATAATACTGACTGGAGGCCAAAGAATTATTCAGGCCAATATTATGGTCCTTCTACTCTCCGTATCGGTGTAGAAAAATCTCGTAACGCTATGACAGTTCGTTTATCACAGCTACTTGGTATTGATAAAATTGTGGAAGTTTCAAAACGTTTTGGTATTTCTCAAAATCCAGTAGAGAATTTTTCTACTGCATTGGGAGCAAATGAAACTACCCTTCTAGATCTTACAAATGCTTATTCAATGCTCGCCAATGGCGGCAAAATGGTTACACCTTCTTTAATTGAACGCATACAGGATCGTAACGGACAGACTATATACAAAATGGATAATAGAAAATGCGATAAGTGCGACGTAGTAATAAAAGACAATGAGGTTATAAACAATCCTGAACCCCCAACTCTTGAAGATAAACGTGAAGTTATCGCGGATCCTCTTGCCGTTTACCAAATTACTTCAATCATGGAAGGTGTTATTCAACGCGGAACAGGTCACAGTGCAGCAGAGCTTGGTCGCACAATAGCAGGAAAAACAGGAACAACTAACGACAGCTTCGATACTTGGTTTATGGGCTTCAGCTCCAATTTAGTCGTTGGTGTTTATGTAGGATTCGACACACCAAGAAGCTTAGGAAAAAGAGAAACAGGCGCTGCTGTATCTTTACCTATATGGAAAGAATTTATGACCAATGCTTTGGCCAACAAACCTGATGTTCCATTCAGAAGGCCTGCCGGTATAAAGCTTGTAAAAATAGATGCAAAAACAGGTTTGCTTCCATCATCATTAACACCAAGAAACCGAATTATATTTGAAGCCTTCCGCGACGGTCAGGAACCAACCTCAAGCTCAGAGGAAACATTCCTACCATCCACACCTTCAAATGAAGGCGGAGATGAAGGAAAAGAAACAGTACCGGACCTTGGATCAGGGGGAATTTATTAATGAAAGCCGAAATACAAGAAATAGTAAACAACATACAACAAAATCTCGAATTAATTCGGAGGTATCTTTGACTGGGATAGTGCAATAAAACGTCTCAGTGAGCTTAATGTGTTATGCGAAGATCCTGGTTTATGGCAAGATAATCAACGTGCAACAAAACTACTGAAAGAACGCACTTATCTGGAAAATGCAATAGGTACCTGCAATGAAGCAGATCGCGATATTGCCGATAATGTTGAACTGATATCTATGGCAGAATCTGAAAATGACGAAGCAACAGAAAAGGAAGCTAAAACCGCTCTTGAAGAATTATTAAATAAAATAAAAAAGAAAGCCGTTGAATGCTTATTCTCTGGAGAAGCTGATGCCAATGATTGCTTTTTAGAAGTTCATGCTGGAGCAGGTGGTACCGAATCCCAAGATTGGGCGCAAATGCTACTTCGTATGTATACGCGCTGGGCAGAATCTCATCGTTTCAAAACCGAAATTATAGATGAAAATCCCGGCGAAGAAGCTGGCATAAAATCTACCACCATAAGAATAAGTGGCCAAAATGCGTATGGATGGGCTAAGACAGAAAGCGGTGTACACAGGCTGGTACGAATTTCTCCATTCGACAGCGCCGCCCGCCGCCACACATCATTTGCCAGCGCCTGGGTTTATCCAGTTGTTGACGACACTATTGAAATAACTATTGATGAAAAAGATTTACGAATTGATACTTTCCGCGCTTCAGGAGCTGGAGGACAGCACGTCAACAAAACTGACAGTGCTATTCGTATAACTCATATCCCAACAAATATAGTTGTACAATGCCAAACTAGTAGATCGCAACACAGAAACAGAGCCGAAGCATATAGCATGTTGCGTGCAAGAATGTATGAAATGGAACTGCAAAAACAAGAAGCAGAAAAAAATGCTGCTAACGCCAACAAGACCGAAATTGGCTGGGGACACCAAATCCGTTCTTATGTATTGCAACCATACCAAATGATAAAAGATCTACGTACAGGCCATGAAACCAGTGACACCACCGGAGTGCTTGATGGCGATTTAGACGATTTTATTAATGCCAGCCTTTCTCACAGAATCTCAGGCAGCGGTTTACAAAAACCAGAATAAATTATCTGTATATTATCTGCGTACTTCTTGCGTTATTAGCAAATAATTGTGTATAGGCTCTCTCTATATGGCGTGACTCAGATTTGTGTAATCCAGTCAAATCAAAGCTTAATTTTGGATTTCTCTTATCTCCATGCACTTTATGATTTGCATCTTTTATTCCAAGCATCAAAGGAGATATACCTTTATTAACATCTCCATCAAATATAACTGTTGCCGATGTTTTTGTACCATATTGCACTGATATTTTCTTTGTAATTTTATCTTCTATATAGGTAACACCGCGCTCTAAATGCTGACCAGGAAATTTACGATCTTCCCACAAATAAACAGTATCTCCATTTTCATTTTTATATGTTTTCATAAGAACAAAATCTAATTTTTCTTTTGCCGCATGTTCTCTTATTTTATCAATCTCTTGCTGATTTTTTCTGGCATTTTCTACCTTATCTACAACTATATGTGAGTCATGAATATTTAGAGATTCAGTAAGTGAATTAATTTTTTCAGAAAAGTTTAATGGTCTGTTATTAGTAGCAATATTCGATGACGAATATAATGATGACCTACCATGACCACTTCTCTTGACCATAGATTGAAATTTATTATCACTTCCTACATTCTTTTCTTTAGCAATAATTTCCTGCAGCTCTTTGATGTGGAGCATTTGTATCATTTTATCCGCAAGATCATGCCTAACATCTTTTAAAGCATTTTTTGAGTTACCTATGAGTACCTTGTTTAATTTTTTATAATCCTCTTCTGAAGCATTTTGTATGGCTATTTTATGATATAATTCACTACCTTCTAACCCCATTAATTTCATTAAATCTTTCAATGAATCACCATCTGAAGCTATATGATTAGCAAAATCAGGTACTTTGCCTGATTTATCTTGCATACAATTTACAACATTTCTACGCAGCGAGTGATTAGCTGCATTTTTTGGCCTAGCAAAAAAATCGTTTATCTCATCACGATTAGATGTAAATATCTCACTAACCATCTCCATCACATCACCACGAAGACTGGTTCTCCTTTTCCAGGAAATTTTACCAGACTGCACTATTTTCTCAAGACGCTGAAGTTTTTGCTCTGGACTATAATTTTTATATTTTCTATCATTTGTAAGATGATTCATTAAAGAATAAAGTTTCAAGTAAGCTAATTGTCTGCTGGAATATTTAAAATCCCTTTCCAAGTTACTTATAACTGTATCTTTATCAGCCAAAATCATTTGCAATAAACTAGTCTGTTCTTTGCGCTTTCTGGAATAATCAAATTCCTCACCCTTAAATTTCTCTTCTTTAGCATTATAAACAATACGACCTAAAGCAGCTCCCACAGTTATTGGTGCTCCTATAGCAACAAGAGGTATACCAACGGCACTACCCGCACCGGAGAGACTTGCAATTGTTCCGGCAGCCATGAATCCCTGACCAACAACAGTTGCACCGCCATATTGTATGTTTGCTCTTTTATTAAGATGCAAACTTCTATCTAAAATTTCATTCAGAGCTTTCTTTGTTTCTGGAGCTATTTCATTTGCGCCAAATTTATTCAAAACTTCTTTATGTGATTTAAGGAGTTTTTTTATGGCCACACCTTGGCGTGTTTTATTTGCTGCATATGCTGACATAGCAACTTGACCAACCAGAAAGGCACTTCCTGATATAGTAGTTAAAACATCAGCAGCACTCACTAATGCTTCTGTTGTAACTCCTGCTTCTTTAAGTATACCTATTGTTGCCGAGCCTATAGCAGGCAGCATGCCCACAAACATGCCTCCCATTCCAACTATGCCAGTCCATCCATATTTTCTGCCGATTCTTGCTACAAATTCTTCGTTTCTAAGAACTTCAGATTCTACCATATGGTAAGCAAATTCATCTAATTGTTGGCCTTTTAAATCAAAACCACTAAGATTTCTTTTACCAGTTTGTTTCTTATCAGCTTTACCCAGATTTAATTTTTGAGATAAAATTTGTCTCCATTCCTCAGATTTTGCACTCAGAAGCCTCAGCTTTTCTTTGGTATCCATTTTTCTTGCAAGGATTTCATCATATTCTTTACGGGCTTCAAGATATTCTTCTTTCATTCCCAAAAGTCCCATAAAAACAAATGGCGTAGCTACAGCAAGAACTGAAGCTGTGGCAATAGGACCGGCAATGCCTGGCAAAATCTGGCCAAGAGCTTGTGCAAGTTCATCTGCACCGTCAAGAGAGCGTAGCTTCTTTCCAAATTTAAGTAGAGGATTTGTCTTTTTTTCTTCTACATAGCTAGATTCTTCGTCAGAAAACGATTCATAACTATCGCTAGAAAAACTGGAACTAGAAAAAGAATGTGATGCACTCATAAAAAATCCAAAAATTAATAATTAACGTTTCTTTCTGGATAACTTCCATTTCTTCTTCAAACTATTCTTCCATTGCCAGATTTTATGGCCTTTAGTGATCCATAAACCGCTTATGATCAAAAACGGGGTTGTTATGCACTGAACTATTATAAGTGCATATGGAAGGTTATGTATTGGAGTATAAATATACGCAAGCTGCACAAGGGCGATTACTATATGACCGCCCCGCGCAAATTTACGAACTTTTTGATAATTCATATTTCCTAATTATTTTTTCACAGGACGTAAAACACCAAATAATCCATCCACTTCATCATCAGGACCAGCGGTAAAATATAAGGCATTTTTATCGCCAAGGCTTGAGCCATTGCCAAATACTAAACCCCATATTTTATCTATTTTTAAAGCCTTGCCATTTTTACCTTTTAAATAATCAATAAAGGCATGAGTGTTGGCATCATATGCAGATATAGTGCCGTCACCAAAGTTCGCTACCAATAATGCTCCTGACAATGCGCCAAAATCATCCGGTGCATAAGATAAACCCCATGGAGCACTTAACTTCCCGCCATCTTTCCATGCAGAAACCAATTTTCCTTCTTCAGTAAATTCTGCAAGACGTCCATTTCCTGGCTTAGATGTATCTTCTTCACCAATAAACATCTCACCAGCTTTGCAAGATCCTTTAGTTATTTCTTCAGCCGGACAAGCTTGCGTTTTTGCATAAGCTACAAATATATGGCTTTCACCTTTAGGAGTTTGAAGCGCCTGAATATTGAAAGGAGCATATTCACCCGGATCAACCTTACCGTTTTTATTATCATCAAAAGGCATATCAAATTTAATGTTTGCAGGCTTAAATTTACCATCAAACACTTTAATATCAGGATTAGCGCCAAAATTTGCTGCATAAATTCTATTATAATCCTTGTTTACAGCCAGACCAAAAAACTGAACTCCTTCTTTTGATTGATCAATCACAGACATAGCTTCAGCTGGCCTATCAAAAGTGCCATCTTCTTTTTTACGCTCCGTCCAAGCTGAAATAATGCCACCATCGCTAGCAAACATAAATTTCGCAGGCGCAGTAATCTCTTCGCCTGTCACAGGTTTTTGTGTAATCACAAAACTATCTTTGCTATCTATAAATACAACACCAGTGGAAACATTGTCCTCACCACCCACAGGAAGTTTAACTTCTTTCAAAGAATCCTGATGCAATTTTCTCAATTTTTCATCAGGAGAAGCAGATACATCACCAACATACTCAAAGCTTATATCTTTAGCATTAACCCAAAAATGTCCACCAGCACCTGCAGGACGTATGGCTATACCCCATGCATTTATAAGCTTATCATCAACTTTCTCTGCGCCATATTTTGCCTTATTGGCTACAAAATTTTCCTGAGAATAACGGTTATCGCCAACAGCTGGCGCCGCCAATGCTGAAGTTGCTACCAGCGTTGCAACCATATTTGCCATTACAAAAGACCTTACCGACATGAAACATTCTCCAATTAATAATGATTATTAATTGCGTTTATAGCGATAAACTTTATTTATGGCAAGTGATAATTAATCTCAATCTTATGATTTGTAGTGTTTTGATATCAATTATATATCGTGGGATGAAAATACAGAGAAAAAACCTGCGCCTTGGTAACCAAGGCGCAGGCCGTTAACTAAAGTATTAAGTCTAATATTATAGTTCACTACTTAGTATGTAAACGTACTAACATTAGCAATAATAATGTCTCAGTTAATGTAAGCGGAGTAGCAAATATAGTAGGCAATACAGTAACCAATAATGGGCCTATAAAGGTTTTAATTACTGCTGCGAAAACTACTAGAATTATACTCACAAATACAACATTACCGATGTATTTAAGGTTCCATTCTTTGAAGTTTATCATAAAACATTTCCTCATATAAAAGTTAGACAACAATAATATTATTGTATCACTTTTATTACTATAAAACAAAGACTTACTGCGCTGCGATGCACCAATTCGTCGCTGCATCGCACCCAAAAATTGGGGTCAAAATGAAGCGAAATAACAGCTATAATTACGTTTTTTGTATCAATCTGAAACTAATTTCGGTAAAACCCATTTATACATGATTTTGATGAAGATATTTTATGACCGAAAACAACTCAAAAATTATAAGAATAGGAACAAGAGGCAGTAAATTAGCCCTCGCGCAGGCGCATTTAGTACGCGATAAAATTTTATCACTAAACAAGCATCTCAAGGCTGAAATAGTCGAGATAAAAACTACTGGTGACATGATATTAGAAAAAAATCTATATGAAATAGGTGGAAAAGGTCTATTTATCAAAGAGATAGAAGAAAAACTCCTGGATAACACAATTGATATAGCTGTGCATTCCATGAAGGACATGCCAGCTTTCTATCACGAAGATCTCATAATAAATTGCATATTAGAGCGCGAAGATGCACGAGACGCCCTTATCTCTCAAAAGGCAAAAACCATTATGGAACTGCCGCAAGGAGCAATAGTTGGAACCTCATCCCCTCGCCGCTCTTCACAGGCTTTGAATTTACGGCCAGATTTAAAAATAGTACCATTCCGCGGCAACATCCATACTCGCCTTGAAAAACTTAATAGCAATGCTGTCGACGCTACATTTTTAGCAATGGCAGGATTAAATCGTAGTGGAATAAAAGATAAAACAATCCATCCAATTGCCACATCTGTTTGCTTGCCAGCAGTTGCACAAGGAGCAATAGGTATCGAGATATTAAAAAGCCGTAAAGATTTAAATGAACTTTTAGCACCAATGCACCATGAAAAAACGGGACTATGCGTTTCTGCTGAACGCGCATTTCTAAAAGAATTTGAAGGATCATGTAAAACACCTATCGCCGCACTTGCAGTTATAGATGGTAATAGGTTACAATTGGAATGTCTTATAGCAAGTATGGATGGCCAAACCATCCTTAAAACTTCTCGAAACGGCGAAACTAAAGATGCCGATAAGCTTGGCAAAGATGCAGCGCTAGAATTATTAGCAAAAGCTGGTAAAGGATTTTTTGAATGAAAAAGCCTTTTGCACTGATAACAAGACCATCTACAGAAGCAGCAAAAACTGCAGAACGATTGTCTTTTATGGGTGTAGACAGTTTTATAGAACCGTTATTGAATATAGAATTTTTAACAAATGCTGAAAAAATCTTTTCTCCGCTGATGCGTGGCAAGCCACAGGCCGTAATCACAACAAGCGGAAATGGTATTTTAGCCCTCAATAAATTCAACTGTCCTAAAGAAATCAGCTTATACACCGTTGGTTCTGATAGTACAGAAATTGCTAAATCATGTGGTTTCACAAATATAACATCAGCCTCAGGTGGAGTTGATTCGCTTATCCAGTTAATATCTAAAAAAATAAAGCCACTATCTGGATATTTAATATATATTTCTGCCGAAACAACCTCAAAAGATTTGCCTGGCGCTCTGCAGGAAAATGGTTTTGAAGTGCATAATATTGTAGCTTACAAAGCAAATCCAGTTCCTGCATTTTCTCAAGAATGCCTAAACCATATAAAATACAAAGTTTTTGACTGCGTATTATTTTTTTCAAAACGTACAACAGAAACTTTTTTAGATTTAATCGATAAAAATAACTTGTCTGAATTAGTAAAAGATTTACGCTATATTTGTCTTAGTGAAAATGTCAGCGAGCCTTTAAAAAAACGTAGTTTCAATAACATAATGATAGCAAAAAATGCAGATAGCGATTCTTTACTTGAATTAATCAACAATTTTGAGTTTACTAAGGATCGATAATAAAGCTTTAAATGGTAAAAAATGACGGATTCGCCGCAAGTCGAAAATGTAAATAATAGAGAAAATGGCTATCCTAAAGGCTTCAGATTTTTATTTGTGCTAGTGGCCATAACCTGGTTATTTCTTGGTATACAGGTTGCTGTTAACAATCTTGGCAGCTCAAATACTAGCCATCTTTCTTCCCAGAACGATGATAACAGAATGCTTCTAAGAGCTTATCATTTTAAAATTAAAGCTTTGGAGAAAAAAGTTGATAGCATGTCAAGAGAGCTTGATTATATAACAAAAAATTATCTGCCTAACTATAAACCAGATACAACCTCTGGCAACAATGGAATTTCCCTAAATGACGAAGAAAAAAATCTGAATGATGAAGTAAACTCTTCTGAAAAATCTAATGATGTTTCATCCGCGCCTACAAAACCTGAGGATAAGGCTAAATTTGAAAATATGGCGTTTGAAAATAATACTTCCGCATCAGATGTTTCTGAGATTAAAGAACGCACAGAAGCGTTGGATAAAAAAATATCTGAGATGAGCCAAGAGGCCGGCAAAGTTAGTTCATTACAAAATTCAAATAATCTAATCATCGCCTCTGCAAAGCTTAAAGATGCAGTAAAAAGCTCAAGGGGATTTTCCAGCGAACTTGATAATATTTCTTCACTTGTGCATGAAGATGAAGAGCTAGCACCTTATCTGAATATACTAAAAAAATCCTCCCAGTCAGGAATCCTTCCTACAGAAGGCCTTATGGATAAATTTAACGAGGTGGCTGATAAAATTCTAATAGAAGAAAAAAAACAAAAAGAAAATCCAACATTATCTGATAAAGTAAAACTCAGCTTTGCCAAAATAGTAAAAGTTAGAAAAATCAAAACTGAAGGAAGCAGTACAAATACAGAAGATATTCTGGCAAGAGCATACAGCTATCTTTTAAGTTCAAACTTAGCCAAAGCTCTAGATGAAATGAAAACATTAGACGAAAGCTTAAAACCAGTAGCTAATGAATGGATAGAAAAAGCTGAAGCAAATATTAATTCTGTGGATGCTTCTGAAAAAATATTTGAATATGTAACCAAGCCGTCATATACCAACAAAGTGTTTTAGGATTTTTATAAATCCTAATTATATTTACACCTAAGCTTACACTAAAAATATACATAAAAGTTGCGGCAAACTAATAGGTAATAATGATAAAACTTTTAACATTTTTGCTAACTATAACATTATTTTCAATTGCCTCTATGTGGTTCATTGAAAATGATGGCAGCGTCATTGTGCAATGGCTTGGCTATAGAATACAAACATCTATTACTTTCAGCCTGCTTGCCTCGTTGGTTTTGTTAGTTTTATTAACAACTGTAATTCAAATTATCCTATGGATAAAAAATGCACCTGGAAAATACAGAAAATCTCGCAAAGACAAAAAGCGTGAGCAGGGATTAACAGCCCTAACGCGTGGTTTTGCTGCCATTGCTGCCGGAGATGTTCCACAAGCCAAACGTCTTACAAAACACGCAATCAGCTATCTTGGAGATATTCCGCTAACTAAACTTCTCTCCGCCCAAACTTCACAACTTGAAGGCAATAGAGAAGCTGCAAAAATTCAATACACTTCAATGTTAGAAAATAAAGAAACTGAAATTATAGCTATTAAGGGATTGCTACTTGAGGCAAAAAAAGATGGCGATATAAATCGTGCAATATTCCTCGCTGAAAAAGCTTTGATAATGAAACCTGATGCTGATTGGGCAATTTTAATTCTGCTTGATCTATATAAAATCACCAAAAGATGGTCTGATGCTGAAGAAGTTATTACACGCGCCCTCAAGAAAAAAATCGCCACCAATGAAATATCCAATCGCTCTTTAGCTGTGGTATGCCTCGCTAAATCTACAGATTTAGTAAAATCTGGCCATATTGATGATGCCCTTAACGAAATCAAAAAAGCTTATAAAATTCTGCCTGATTTTGTACCTATTGCAAATTCTTATGCTAGCTTACTACTACACTTAAGTTACAAAAGAAAAGCCACAAAAATTATTGAAACTTGCTGGAGTCAGTGTCCTCATCCTGACCTTGCCACAACTTATTTGAGTATATTTAGTGATGAGAAAGGCGAAAAAAAACTAAAATATATTGAGAAATTACTGATTATAAAACCAGATAATATAGAAGGACATATAGCTGCCGCTAGAGCTGCTCTTTCTGTAGACCTACTTGACGATGCCCGCCACCATCTTAAAATGGCACTAGATATTTCAGAAACCCGTTCCGCCTGTAAATTAATGGCCGAATTAGAAAAACAGCAAATGTCGGGTAGCGACATAGTTCAACAATGGTTACAACGTGCCGAAACTGCCAATTCTGACACATCATGGCATTGTACAAAATGTGGCTTTATTAGCAGAGTATGGTCAGCTTCATGCACTAATTGCAGCTCTTTTGATAGTTTTGACTGGGAATCAGCCCCCAACAACCATTCAATTGATATAATTCCTCCAGAAAATAGAATAGGCATGCAATAGTAACAAATAGTATTAAATATTGATTTGCAACTATCTCAGTTATTTTCTATAAGATGCCTCTTGAGAAACAGCTATATATTGCTGCCTAAACCTAATTTTAGTGTTGTTATGTGCGGAATTATCGGAATTATTGGTAAAAAAGAAGTATCACCCCTGTTGATAGAAGGCCTTAGAAGGCTTGAATATAGGGGATATGACTCAGCAGGAATCGCGACACTTTCAAATAATAAAATTTATTGTTCTCGGGCTCAGGGTAAGCTAA